>NZ_JBFTPE010000005.1:0-728338 GCF_056398325.1 Paenibacillus sp. 01T443 | reverse complement strand
TAATCTCCTCATGATCTCTTCTGTAAATAACGTACGATTTAATTTCCCCATATTCTTATCCGCTCCCTCACCATTACTCTGATTAAAACACAAAAGACCCATAAGAGGGCACTTTTTTTCAAAGTGTCCTTCTTATGGGTCACAGTTCAGTAAGATGGCTTGGCTCTTTTGTTGTTTATACTGCAACTAGCGGGACAATATTTTTTTAAACACTTGCGTGTTTACATAGGTGAGAGGCTGGGGCTAAGCGCCCCCTGCAACTCGATCGTCTTTGATTACAAATTCCAGATGCGGTACAGGATGACTGCCGCTTCTGCGCGGGTGAGCGAATCATTCGGCGCAAGCCTACCGTTTTTGCCGTTCACAACACCGGATTTTACAAGACCAGCAGCGCTGTCTTTCGCGTAATCGGAAATACTTGCCGCGTCAGGATAAGCGTCTAAAGCTCCGCTCGGTTCAAGCTGCTTGCCGGCCGCCTCAAGCGCACGTGTCGTCAGTACCATCATATCTTGACGTGAGATATCACTATTTGGTTTAAACGTATGGTCTCCAAAGCCAGTGGCGATTCCCAGTTCCTTCGCGATGACCAACTCATCATAATAATAAGCGGTTTCTAAGACATCGCTGAACATCACTTCATTCTTGCCTGTACCTTGCAAACCAAGTGCTCTTACAAGGAGGGCGATGAAATCCGCTCTCTTGATGGAAGCTGCAGGAGAGAAGCTGTTAGCGGAGGTTCCTTTGATGACATCGCGCGCTGCCATTACGTCAATTGCCTGCTTTGCCCATGGCACGTTCTTCAGGTCTCCGAAGGTTTTGACAACGGAGGCCACAGCATAGGTACTGAAGTGGGTCGTTTGGAAAACAACCGTTCCGGCTGCCGCATCATATCGGCCGTTCGGGATCGATGTCACATCGCCATTTTCAGCGATGTACCAAACCACAATTGAATCCGGATGGCTGAGCTCTGCTGTTGTCGGCGTATAAGGAACAGAGATCGTCACAGGCGCATTCGGGTTGTTCCAAGCGATGACTTTGCCACCGACTACCATGTTCAGATCCAATACCGGACGGTTACCGATCCGTTCGCGGGCAGCTGCATCCAAGTTGTCTGTAGAAGCCTTGGCTACACGGATGGATACTTGCTCAGCGTTGTCTGTCACATTGGACAGCATGTTGCTTGGAAGCTCAAGCGTTGCATTTTCTGTTTGCATCGAAAGCAAGAAGTTTTCTTGACCTTTCAAGCTTTGAGCAGGTAATTGCACTTCATATGAATTTGCGTTTGTTTGCTTCGGCACTTCGATTACGACTTGTTTCTTGCCGTTTGCTGCTTGCGCGGCTTGCTCAAGCGCCTTCTTCAGAATTTCGTTGGAGACTGTGCCTGTTACGCGGCCGCCCTCGTTCTTCACTTCAGGGTGAATCGTAACATTGTCGTCTTTTACCTCAACGTTTCCTGTCGACGGGTTAGATCCGCTGCCGATGGTTCCGCCCGGATTAACGGTATTACTGACGAGGGTCAGCACGCCGTACACGGAAGTGTCCATGTAACCATTGCCGGTCGTATCGTTCCATGCGGCAACGCTTTGACGGGCACCGTCTTTGGCGTCATTAATCTGTACATCAAATCCGAGTTTCTTGTCGCTGCCTGGCGTTATCTTTTTAAACGGTATCTTCACTTCAACCGTATAGCTTGTGCCGGAAACTTTAGTTGCCGATACGAAACCATCTGCGATGCTTGCCGGATTGAATGAAGTGTCGTTGTCAAAGTTAACTCTGTACTGTCCATCGTCATCTTGATAGAATGATGTTTTTGCATTGTTTTCGTCCAAGAAGATTTCTACGGAATCCTGTTCCCAAGCATTTCCGTTACTTAGGTCAAGCTGTGCGTCGCTAACTTGGACCAAGACATACAAGTTTTGATTATCCCAGAGAGTTTTTGCTACGCCGGTTGCTCCTTGCCATGCCATCTGGAAGCGATTAACCGGTATTTCTGCCGCTCCGCTCCAAACAGCGTCAACGGTACCGTCGATTGAAGGCGTAGCAAAATTAGCGGTTGATTGTTTGGCGTCTACTGAAACAGGCGCATGCTCTTTTATAAATTTATCCGGATCGATTACGCCGTAGTAAGCCGGTTTGGCCTGCAGATTCTTATCGAACAACAACGGATTGTTAGCGGCCCTCCAGCTGGAACTGTCATTCAGTCCCCAGAAGGTCACGCGCTTGATATTTGCAGCATGAGCCTTGTAGATCTCAAACAGCTGCGCGTATAAGTAACCCTGAGCATTCGCAAGCTGCTCGGGGAGCTGATAGCTGCTTCCGGCCTGAATATCAAGCTCAGTTATGCTTACTTCTACGCCTAAGGAAATAAACTTCTCCAAGGACAGTTTAACATTGTCCGGGTTCGTGTTTACATTGTAATGCGCCTGCATGCCGACGCCGTCGATGAGGAGTTTGCCAGGGTGAGTCAGCGCATACTTATCGTTGATTTCTTTGACCATGCTGTAAATGGCTTGGGCTTTATTTTGATTATCTTCGTTATAATCATTGTAATAAAGCTTGATATCCCATTCTGGATGAGCGTCCAGCACTTCTCTTGCCGCCAAGAACGCCTGCTCTACGTAATCTGATCCGATGGAACTTAACCAAGGGGATTGACGCAGTGACGCTTTCCAATCCGAAGGGTTAGACGGGTTATCGTTCATCGCTTCGTTGACGACGTCCCACGAGATCATCTTGCTGCCGTAATGCTCCATAACCGTTTCGATGTGGGTCCTCAAATTGATGAGAGCTTCATCCCGATCCAAGGGGGAACCGTTTGACGTATTCATCCACGCAGGCGTCTGCTGATGCCAAACCAGCACATGCCCATGCATCTGAAGTCCCTCAGCCAGAGCCTTATCCACAAGCGCATCCGCAGCGGTAAAGGTAAAGTTGCCTTTCGCAGGCTGCATCTGATCCGGTTTCATTGCGTTTTCTGCCGTAGCGACATTGTGATGCATCTTGAGAAGCTCAAGCCTAACGCCTTCCAGATCTCCCGCCGATATTGCGTTTCCGATCAGGAACTCGTCCTGATAAGCATTTTTGAGCGGAGTTAGATCTTTCTGAATGGCGATCGGGCCCGAGCCTGTGCTTTCAAAGCTGATATCATCGATATAGAAAGATGCTGTTTTATTATTAGAACTTTCCACATAGATGGTCAAAAATTCGTTGCCTACATTGGTATAACGGTATGTTCCTTCGAACAAAACCCAGCCGTCGCTGGTGCTGATTGTTTTTGAGGCAAGGCTAACATAACTAGGGCTGCTTTCACCAACCTGCGTGGACAGTTGGAGCTGCGAGCTAGTGGGCGCGATCAGCTTGACCCAGAACGAAATTTTATATTCGGAGCCCTTATCAACATATTTCTCCACGTGCAAGGTCGGCCCATGCCAGCTATCTGATCTGTTCTCTACTTTCAAAGCGTATGAACCGTCGTCGGTATGATTGGCTTCGTTGGTGACGGTGAGAGTTTCAGTTCCTTTCCTGCCTACAAATCCGTTTGCCGTTTGATCCTCGAAGGTGATTGTAGCGAAGTCGAGTGCTGGAGGCCTAGGTGTTTCCTCTTCACCGCCGCCAGGAGCCACCTTCTCGGTGATCAATACATCTCCAATGTAAAACGGAACAGTGGCCCCAGCAGCGTTGGATTGAACGCGTAAGCTCGTATCTTTGCTGGTATCAACCGTGAACTCTTTCGATAGAGTAAAAGCTTGTCCGGCTGCAAAATCCGCGCCTGCCAACCAGCCGTAGCTGCTCACCGTTTGAAGATAAGCTTGCGCGCCGGTAGGCACAACCGCATCAGCGTCTACATAGCCTGCAACGGTCACCGTGTAGGTTTTACCATTTGCCAGACCGATGTCGGCGAATTTGAAATCAACCGCATCATAGTCGTTGTTTCTGTTGCTAACAGATAAAGCTGCTCCGTCAGCATTGCCAGTAAATACTTTATCGGTGGATTGCGTCAGGCTGGCGTTGCCTGATTGCGCTGCAGCACCTTTGCCGCTTGCAAAGGATTCGTGGTAAACAGGTATTTCCGGCTCTGCAGCTTCCGCGACCGGCGCGAGCCAGCCTGAAGGGATGAGCAAAGTGGCTGCGAGTAAGATCGAGAAAACCTGTTTGAGCGTTCTACTCATTTGTTGCATTCCCCCTAAAATAAATTTGGTAAAGCAAGTTAAGCGCTTACATAATTTTGGCTTAATTCTCCTTTCCAGAGCTTAATTATAACGTGTATCAAAAAAACGTTTGACTAGAAGAACTATAGAACATACTGTATTTTTTAAATATTGCGTCGAAAGGTTTTATAAAATATGGCGATTTCACACAAGCCAGACTATTAATTCTATGAAACGGTGATTATCTATTCTTTAATTGAGAAAAGCATTTCATGCAAAATACGTTCCTAATGATCTAATCGATCTCTAGGAACGTTTCACGAAAAGAAGGCAATAAAGCAGGTAGATAAGTAGAATTAGTTAAAGAGGAGTGGAGGTTGGAAGTAGTGATGAGGTTTGAAATGGCAGTTAAAGCTCTAAAGCTTCCTTTGTAATTTTTTTGATATCAATAGGACAATTTGAGCTTTCCTTAACGATGTCAGGCAAAATATGCTTTAAGAAATAATCTACGCAATGCAGCTTTATTTTTTTGATTTTGATAAGCGCATCGCGATACATAATTACAAATTCTTTCTCTGTGTTGCCTCTTTGCAATTCCGAAAGGGCCTCGTACACTTGATCAAGTTTATCAGCCACTTCGAGAATGAGGCCTTCGACAGAATCGTCTTTACCCTCGCGCAGTTGCTTGAAAAAAGTAGGCTTGAGCTCCTCTGGAATATTTTCCTCTATAAAAAGAGTAATCATGCCTTCCTCTACCTGCTGCAGCATGCCGCGCAGTTCCAGTGAGTAATGCTTAACGGGTGTTTTAATATCGCCGATAAATATTTCACCGTAATCATGGCTGCTAGTAATCTCGTAAAGCTTTTTCCAATCTATCGAGACACCATTGCGTTCCTCAATATCTGCCAATGTTTTGGCGTATTGCACAACCTTCCACGAATGAGCGGCTACGCTGTGCTCTTCAAACTTAAACTTGCCTGGACAGCGAATAATACGTTCGAGATCGTTAAGCGATTGAAAGTACGTATGGATTCCCATGACATGTTATTCCTCTCCATATGGTATTAAGTGATGCATTACAGTTAGTATAGAGATGATTTGTTAATGGACGATTAATTAAATTAGGTAAAATAAGGGAGCTGAAGTGTCGGGATATATGATTCGGACGGTGGCATATCCCCCCGAGTTCACCAACCATAAAAAACCCGACAGGATGAGGTCGGGTACATAGCTATTTTCCAAAAAGGTGGCCCGGAAAATGAAATTTAAAGAAGAGTGTCTTACCGAAGCTTTTGTCTGGACTTTGATGTGAAAAGAGGCTTTAATGCTAATGAACGAATGAGTTCATTTTGTGTGAACGGTTTTTTTCTGCCCCATTGTATGGCCCTAACCATATAGGGACTTTCAGGATTTTTCATATGGTAGAAGCCCGGTATACGCATGACTCTTGATAAATTTGTAATCATGGGATCAGAACTGAATTTTTGGGCTAAAGCTTTTTGAATGGGAACGAATTTGTTGATAGACCCGCCTTGTAGGACCCAATAGATGTGATATCCGTTTTTAGTTTCGATAATCATCGTATCCTTAATTCGCCGCCTATATTTTTTAATAAACTCTTTTTTCAAAATCGCTACTCTCTCTTTTGTTCGCTGAGCTAGGAGATGAAATAGACCTTGTTTATTTCTTTTGATTGTAATGGATAGAATCTGCTCTGCAGGGTCGGATTGGAGTGATTCAATCCTCTGCTGGACTTGTTCACTTGTGTGAAAATGTTCTGAAATCTTGTTTAAGTCAACGTCGATGAATTGTGCTCTAATTTTTTTGAAATCACTTTTTCTACTTTCGCGATAATTAATCTCCAAAAAAACCGCATAACCTTTTTTATTTTGGCTGAATACATGGATCAGATCGTTGTTCTTGGAAAAGAGTGTGATTCGAGGCGTAGTTCTTTCCAGCAGTTTTAGAGGTTTATGCAGCGTCATCGCTGGGTGATTAGAAGAATTACTGTAAATCTGGTTTTTGTGCTTAGGGTCATAGACTAAAATAAAATGCAGATTTTCGTTCTGCTTGCAGCCTAGTTTTTTAATGAAATTGCGTGCGTGACTAGAGAACTGTTGCAAAGGTTTGGAATATCTCGTTGAACTTAATCTTTGTGTCACTAAACCACATCCCCTTTAAAACTTGCGTTACACTCTCGGTTCTTATCTAAACAATCATATTCTGGCGAGATGTCGCAAGTGTAAAGGATAGTACCCATTTTTCAACAGGGGATATGGTGTCGTAGGTATTACTTTATGACACTTGATAATTTCTTAAAGTTTACTAAAAAAATCAATGGCAAACTGGCGAAAATGAATGGCAGCTTGTGATAAAAAATGATTCCTGTTCCATGCGATACCGAATGTTCGCTGACAATGCGGTTCCGTTATTCTTAATCGAACGGTTGCCGGGTTTGAGGCCTTACTCCCTAAAGTGAGGGGAAGGGTGAAGGTGATGCCCAGTCCCATTTCAACTAAAGTTTGTATGGCGCTAATTTCGTCGAGTTCGAATGCGATACGGGGTTCGAAACCGGCTTGCCTGCAAAATCCATCTGTGATTTCCCGGAAATTAGATCTGGAAGATACAGAGATAAAGGGTTCATCTGCCACCTCAATTAGAGAAATGCTATTTCTAGAAGCTAAACGATGGTCCTTCGGCACAGTCAAGCACAATTCCTCTTTAACCAGTGTTAGCCACTCGATGTCTGGACCGGTAATCGGAGTGCTGGAAATGCAGAAATCAATATCAGCGTTTTCCAGGCCGTTTCTCATCTCTAAAGCAGAGCCTAACTGGCGCTGTATGATCCGTACGTGAGGATGCATGGAGAGAAAATCTTTGAGGAGCGTCGGCAAAATATACGGGAGCGTCACCGATATGGATATGACTCCATGGTCAAGACCCGCCATATCCGAGAGCTCACGCTCTCCTTCTTCCAGTTCCAGAAAGGCTTGCTCAACCCTTCGAAGATAGGTTTTGCCGCACTTGTTTAATTTGATTTTTCTGCCTTGACGCTCGAACAAAGGAACACCTAGTTTTTTCTCTAATCGCTGGATCGAGTTACTGAGTGAAGGCTGGGATACATTTAACGCCTTGGCCGCCATCGTGATGTGCTCTAGGCGTGCAACCGCTTGAAAATATTTGAGCTGAAGAAATTCCATATCAAGCCCTCTCTTCATTCATAACTTTAATGTGATGATTCAATCATAAAATAAGTATTATATTTAATAAAGTATCAACCTTATAATATAGCCACATAAAGAAATGTTTTTGAAGATAGGGGAGAGACTCTGTTGGTTAGAGAGAGAATCTGGACGCGGAATTTTTTTGTTGTATGTATGAGCAGTTTTTTCATGTTTCTTACTTTTCATATCCTCGCGACAGCATTCCCGTTATATGTGAAAGACAGCTTGAATGGGAATCAACAACAAATGGGATTAGTCATTACCATCTATGTTCTCGGAGGCGTTTTGATCAGGCCTTTTTCGGGTCAATGGGTAGATCGGTTCGGGAAAAAGAAAATGGCGGTTATCGGGTTGGTCATTTTTCTTATCGCCTGTATCTGTTATTTCGGCTCTAAGGGGATTTTCCTATTCCTAGTTATTCGCCTTATTCACGGAATGAGCTATGCGGTAGCCTCGACGGCTACGAGCACGGTTGCTTCCGCGCTTGTTCCGGATTCACGTCAAGGCGAAGGCATGGGATACTTCAGCATGTTTATGAGCATTGCCATGGTTGTCGGACCTGCTCTCGGGCTTTTTCTGTGGAAAGATAAGAACATAAATGTACTGCTGTTGGCCGTTTGTGCCATTGCAGCGCTTTCTCTCCTATTCACGATGGTTATGAAGATGCCTCAGGAGAAGCGGGACACTGCTGAGCCTGTTCTGACCGCAGCCCCTATAAAAAGAAAGCAGGGCCTAAGCTGGAGTGACTTTATCGAACCAAAGGCGCTGCCGATTTCGTTGGTGGGGTTTGTTCTTGCCTTTTCTTACAGCTCGTTATCTGGATTTATTTCTTCTTTCACGGCTGAGATTCATTTATCCCATGTCACGGGTTATTTTTTTGTTACCTTTGCGATCATGATAGTCTTGTTCCGTCCTATAATCGGCAAAGTATTCGATAAATACAAAGAACATTATCTTTATTATCCAGGGATTTTATTGTTTGCCATCGGCATGCTCTTATTAAGCCAAGCTCATTCCGGAACAATGGTTTTGGCGTCCGGCGTCATCATGGGAATAGGCTACGGGGCCCTCTTGCCTTGCTTTCAAACGCTTGCTTTGAAGCTGGCCCCCGAACATCGCAGGGGGAGCGCTGCGGGAACCTTTTTCTTATTATTTGACTTAGGCTACGGATTGGGCTCTTATTTTATGGGACTGATTGCTTCCTTTACGGATTACAGAATGATGTATGTTGTCGCAGGACTCGTTACTTTGTTATCTGTTGCCGCTTACTACCTGCTTCATCATCGTCCTCGAGCTAAGCTGCCAATTCAAAACCACAAGGCTAATATAGCTTAACTGCTGTAAGCTGGCACCGATACTCTATCGGTGTCAGCTTGTTTAGCTTTAATTGGATAAAAGCTTCAATTCGTTGTTGGGATTCTTCAATTGAACGATATCATATGGCTAGAGCGCTTCCGCTTTATTTTGCATGCATAGATCGTTGAGTCTTCGTATCGCTAGAGCCTCATTGAACCTTTACACCCTTGATCAGAAGCCAAAAAGCTAATGACAGCTCTCCAATCACTCCAGGTATGGCTACAACCAATAGGAATATCGTTTTGTAGTCTTCATAGTTGGGAAGAAGAAAATGCGCAAAACTATCGATTAAATACCCAGCAGCAGAGAGGATTAAGAAGATCCCAATCAGCTTTGGAATGTAGCCTCCTGACTTGATTATTAAATAACCGACAACCAGTAAATGAAATCCAAAAAATACTAATCCAATAAGCCATCCATTGTTAAATGCATTGATCAGCAGCATCACCTGTGCGTGTAACTGCTCCGTAGTGAATACCTTCAAGTATTCAGCACCGCTTAGAAGCTGAAGCACATTCAAAAAATGATACAAGGCGACTCCAAAAATGGCGGTATATACCAACCTGAACAACGCCGTAAGCATGGCTAGATTTTTATTAACGGGCTTGAGAAGAACATAGAGTGCCCACGTCACCAGCACATCGAGCATAAGCACGATGACAAAGCTAACAATTCCACTCCGAAATAACATCTCATTGGTTATGATGTTATTTGCAGTTGCTGCTGCATCATCCGGAATAATAAGACCATTAAGAACGGAGAAATTAGAAAACATAGCAAGCACGGCCATAAGCAGCAGCCCGAAACCTGCAATTCTAGCATAATAAAACGGTGAAGCATCCGTGTTAAGCCTCGTCATTTATAACCCTCCATTGCTTGTTAATATTTATAAAAAAGTAAAACATTTCATACATAGTGTATTGTTAACTGAACTAAATGTAAAGTATTATTTACATTAATGTCCGAAAGAGAGCTGTGAGCCAGCTCATGTTTATATTTAAGCTATTCGTATAACAAGCGCTCCTCAAGACGAAGAGCGCCTGACGGCTAACAGCGGCCTCATGTGCTTCCACACTTTTTGCATCAATTTCCAATCCGAGACGGATTGGCCGGGCTCCGGCTTCAATAGGGTTTGATTAATCTGCAGAATGCGGTATTTTATCCCGCTCGCTGTTTTAAGCCGGGTTGACCAGGTAGGGATTAGGTTGGACTTCGTCACGGTAACTCTTCCGTCGGTTTCTTTTTTGACTGTTAATTCGAGTACGACACCGATGTTGGTAGCGGGATTATGGTATAGGCGGGTAGAGATAAAATTGCCAAGCGAGTAGATGGCAAAGCGGTTATCTTTGGTGGCGAAGGACGGCTGAATGACATGCGGATGATGGCCGAGTATGATATGCGCGCCATTATCCAGCAGCAAGTTCACCAGCTTTTGTGATTGCTTCAAGGGGACATGACGGCACTCCTTTCCGATATGGAGGCAGGCGACGACAACATCGACTTTGCTCGCGAGTCTGCGTATATGCTCGGCGGTTTTTCTATGGTTTGAAGGATCGATTTGATTGACCATCCATGCTTTATCGGAAGGCAAGGGGATTTTGTTTGTTCCTTTCGAATAGCTGGCTATGCCGACCTTGAGACCTTTTACATCCAAAATCAGATGGTTCTCGGATCCGGGATCAGATGAATACGTACCGGTGTGCGCAAGCCCGTGATCGTCCAGAACCTGCAGCGTGCGAACCAGCCCCTTCGTGCCGCGATCCATGCAGTGGTTATTGGCTGTGGTCAAGACTTGGAAGCCTGTTTCTTTTAAAGCGGGGGCCAATTCGTCGGGGCAATTGAACATGGTGAAGCCTGTACGGCGATTCGACTGCGTATAATGGGCTTCCGCTCCTGCGAGCGGCGTCTCCAGATTGCCAATCACCAAATCGGCTTGTTTAAACAGGGGAGCGACGTTTTGAAATATGGATTCAAATGAATAGCTGTTTTTGTTTAAATGTTTGGCCGTTCTTAGGATGGGTCCTATCATTAAAATATCTCCGGTGGCAGCCAGCTTGAATTCCGTGGACAAGTTATCTGTATCCTTTCCTAGAAAAAGGTTTTGCCTCATTTTATGATGTGCTGGTATACCTGGTGCGTAACCCCTAAGAGATGAAAGGGCAGCCAAATTGGTCTAACAACCAAATCGTTCTTTGTTTCTTTAACATAAAATATAGAGCGGCAATGAACAAAGGTGGACATTATATGTTTTAGGGGGCAGTATTTTGGAGCAAACAACCATGCGGCAAAGGCCCGTCATCGCGGTTACCGGAAGTGCCGGTAAGACGACTACCAAAGAAATGATTGCATCCGTATTAAAAAGGCGTTGGAAAATTTTTAAGTCTCCTCGCAATCACAATGCTCCCAGCGCGACAAGACGGCATGCTCGGATGCTTCGTCCTATTCACCGGGCTGTGGTGGTAGAGTACGGCATGCAATTTTATGGAAACATAAAAAGGCATTGTCAATATTTACAACCAAGTATCGGCGTGATTACGAATGTAGGAAGGGCTCACGTAGGCAACTTTGGCGGGCGCATTGCCGGGGTAGCCAAGGCGAAATCAGAGCTGATCCATTTCATGAAACCGAGCGGCACTTTATTGCTGAATGCAGACGATCCTTCTTCCTCTTTGCTCCATACCAAAGGGTTCAAGGGTAAAATCATTACGGTAGGCATACGGAATAAAGCGGATGTTAAAGCCACCCATGTCTATTATAAAAACGGCGGGATGAGCTTTAAGGTTGAGCTGGACGGCGTGGAGCATTCTTTTTATATCCCTATTCTCGGAGAGCATAATATTTACAACGCCTTGTTTGCCATAGCGATTGCCCATGGTTTGGGTTTTACGCAGCAGCAAATACAAGGCGGGCTTAAATCGTTCATCAGATCAAAGAGCCGATTAATTGTTCATCGTTTGGGCAGAAACGTTAAAGTAATCGATGACGCTTACAGCTCGAATCCCGATGCATCCAAAGCAGCCATCGATGTGCTTTCGACCATAGGGGCAAATTCCAAAATAGCCGTACTCGGCTCTATGCTCGAATTAGGCAAGCATACAACCAAAGGCCATCAAGAGGTTGGAAGGTATGCCGCCGCTAAAAATGTCAGCCATCTGTATACGCTGGGCGGTACAGCGAAGCAGATTGCGGTCGGTGCGAGGGGAGCGGGTTTTCCCGCAAATCGGATAAAGAGTTTCGCGAGCAAGCATCAGCTGCAAAAGGCTTTGCTTCGAAAGCTGGAGCCGGGCGTCACGATTCTGATTAAGGGGTCAAACCGTTTACGAATGAGTACGATGGTGAAGTACTTAAAACGTAATGCCGGAAAATGAAAATGAAAATGAAAATGAGGTAAATAAACCTTAGTGGCCTGTGAAACGGCGTGCTTCCTTGCGAAGCCGCGGATCACAGGTCTTTATTTTATCGCAGCCTTCAAGCCCCTCTGAAGTTGAACGTAATCAAACTCATGCTATAATACCCTCTAAGAAAACACGGAAGACGAGAAGCTGATTGCGGGGCGAGGGAGACATCATGAACAAAGTCATTTTATTTCTGCGGCACAATTTTCTAGACCGAACGATTATGCGAACGATTCTGATATCGTATCTGTTGGTTAATGTGCTCTTATTGCTGCTGCTGGGCTATTTGTCCATTCGGGATTCCACGAAAATGATTACCGAAGAAATCGTAAACTCCAGCAATAAGGTCATGGAACAGGCGGCGCTAGGCCTTAGCTTTAATCTGGAGGAATCTAAGCGTTCGCTCGTTATGTTGGCCGGGAACTATTCGGTGATTACGATGATGAAGGAGCATCATACGATTGGCATCCGAAACAGGCTTCAGCATGAGCGGAATATCGCGGAAATCGCACAGGGCGTAAGCTCCTATCAAACGTTAATCAGCGACGTTCTCATGCTGGGCAAAACCGGTTATATCAATAATTTGGAGGGGAGAAAAACGCTGCAATGGGATTATCCGTTTCAGTCGCAGGATTGGGTACAAGAAACGTTCCAGACGAATCCGCAGGGCAGCTTTTTCAGCATCGGCGTACACAAACAGGACTATTACCTCTCCACGAATATTACCCGCTATAATCAGCCGACATTATCCGTTGTTTTACAGGTTAAGGGCTATCAGGGCCAAACGCTTGGAGCTGTTATCGGGAATTTGGATCTTCGCAAAATTAACGGCATGTTCGAGCAGAGCACCTATCAAAATAAAGGCAGCATTTTTCTAATTGACGAGAATCGCCGGATTATCGTTCACAAGGATAGCAGCCAGATTGGCCAAACCTTGAATTTTCCGGGTGAAGAGAAGCTGTATGAGCAGCCCTCGGGACATTTTAAAGAAACGATTAACGGCATTGAAACGCTGGTTATCTTTCAACCTACAGCCATCAGCGGTTGGAAAATGCTCTCGACCGTTCCGATGTCCGACATTACAGACCAATCTCAGCCGCTCAAATCAAACCTTGGCCGCATTCTTTATGTATGTCTAATCGCCAATACGCTGATCAGCCTGCTTATTACGCTCCGCATATCACTGCCGGTGAGAAGGCTGCTTGCCGCGCTTGATCGCATGGGCGAGGATGATTCGCTGTACGTTAAACCCCGCGATTACCGCTACCGGGAGCTTAATCATATTGGGAACAAATTCAAAGACTTAATGGGCCGTATAGATCTGCTGATCAAGCAAAACTATTTAACTCAAATTAGTCTGAAGGAAGAGGAGCTTAAGACGCTCCAAGCGCAGATTAATCCGCATTTTCTTTTTAATACGCTGCAGCAGCTGCAGACGGAAATCGTGTGCGGAAATACGGCAGAGTCAAATCATATCGTCTTATCGCTCAGCAACCTGTTCCGGTATTCTATGAAACGCTCAGAGGAGGAGGTCGAGCTGGAGCGGGAGATGAGTAATGTATCCGACTATTTATACATACTCAACAAGAAATACAATGACGGCATTGCCGTTTCCTTCCTCATACCGAACCGTGAGGTGCTGCGCTGCAAAATTCCGAAGCTGACGCTTCAGCCTATCGTGGAAAACTCCATTCGTCACGGCTTTGGCGATCATGTCAGGGAGGGCGCGATTCAGATTAAAGCCGTTGCTGGGCGCAAAGGACTGCTGATCGTGATCGCAGACAATGGGCAAGGCATTGCCAGTTCGCAGGTAGATACACTGAACCGACATATCAATAGTCCGAACCAAAAGACAGATAATATTGGATTATACAATGTGAGCCAGCGCATAAAGCTGAAATATGGAAATGAATATGGGATCCACATTCGCAGCAGAGAAACGGCGGGCACGAAGATTTCCATCTTGCTGCCGCTTATTTATTAATTTAAGAAGGCCTCAACGAAAGGAGACACCTTTATGAAGTTGCTAATTGCGGACGATCAACAATCACTCCATACCTTTTTGGATAAAATGATGAACTGGGAGTCGCTTGGCATAACGGAAGTTAAGCATGCTTACGATGGGCGGGAAGCAGCAGAAATGGCAGCGCATTTTTTGCCGGATCTGCTCATTATTGATATTCAAATGCCTCATCTAAACGGGATTGAGGCATTAAAGCAGCTGCAGCAGCTGCCTCATAAACCGAAAGCTATTATATTAAGCGCTTATGACGAATTTGAATATGCCCGTGAAGCGCTCCGCCTAAGCGTATCGCAATATTTGCTTAAGCCGGTAGATACCAATCTGTTGGAGGCGGCGGTTAAGGAGCTCATAGAAGAGACGCAAAGCGATCACGAAAAAAAACTGGAGGCTGTGCTCGCAGGCTTGCTGAGGCAAGATTCCTTGCATGAAGAATGGCTGACGGTTGCCCAGACGGCATTCCATACATTAGGTATTCATCGCTATATCATGCTGACGCTGACAGGCGAGACTTTGAGCAAGGAGGCCTTAGGCTCCGAATTTCAACAGCTTGAGCCCGCCGTCATTTCCGTCATATGTCAATTGAATAAGCAGCACTATTCAGCATTCCTTGGCCTATCGGTTAATGAGCGGAAGGACCAGCTGCCGCTTCTTGGCGAGCGAATAGCTGCTGCATGGCAGGCCAAACAGCCGGAAAGCCATATGAGAATAGGGAGCAGCGCAGCTGGGGAGCAGCCGGAGCAGCTGCAGCAGCTGCTTATTCAGAGTAAACAAGCGGCAGCTAACGGCTTTTATGCCGCGGGCACTTTCTATTTGCAATCGGAGCCGCAGCCCTTGGAGCAATGGTCACTGCAGCACTATCAGCAATTTGATAAGGCGTTCGAGGAGAAGTTTTCGCTAGTCTTCTCGCAAGGGGCATTGAAGGATCTTGTTGACAGTCTTTTTCATGTGTTTAGACAGCTGAAGCTGGATCCCGACAAAGTGTACAGCTTATGCGTGCACTATCTATCCATAGCCGAACAGATGATGAGGCGTTCAAAGCGGATCGTCGCCGAATATGAAACGATTACGCTGGACAGGCTGAGAAAATACGGCTCGGCAGATAAGCTGGAGGAGTTCTTCCATTCCCAGATTGCCAGCATGATTGAACAGTCAGACCCCGCTGCCGACCGGACAGAAGAAACGATCAGTAGGATCAAATCGCATGTTGAGCTGCATTATGCGGAGGATTTGTCGCTTCAGTGCGTCGCTGATGCCTTTGGCCTCGACAAGTATCAGCTTAGCCGGATATTCAAGCAGCAATTTGGAATCAACTACTGGCAGTATGTGACGCAGATTCGGATGGACAAGGCCGCTGAGCTGCTTGCAGGCACGAGTTTGAAAAATAGCGCGATTGCAGAAATGACAGGTTTTGTGGATGAAAGCCATTTTAGCAAAACCTTTAAAAAGCATAATGGGGTTTCTCCGAAGGAGTTTCGAGCGGGCAAGCAAGCTCCCTCCTCTATGTAAGCGTGCAACAATGTACAATAAATCACGCAACGATGTAAATTCTCGAGCCCCCGGTAAAGCGTTATCATAATGGTGAAAGTGCTTACAAAAAATGAAATACAGGGGGAACACAGCATGCGTAAATCAAGCTACATGCTTCTAATTGCAATGATGGCCGTTACACTTATTCTGTCCGCTTGCGGCGGAAACGGGAACAATGGCAACCAAGCCGGCAGTGCAGACGGCGAGGGAACGGGTTCAGAGAAAAAGATAAAACTAAGCCTGCTTTCGTGGAACAACGAAACCGAGATGAAGCCGGTTATTGACGGCTTTACGGCAAAGTACCCGAATATCACGATCGATTTCCAGACGGCACCGCCAGTTAAGGATTATATCGCCAAGCTGCAAACGATGCTGCTCTCCAATTCGGCGACGGACGTATTTATTATGGCAGCGGAAAATCGGAATGAGCTGATCGACGGCGGCTACGCGCTTGATCTGACGGACCAAGCATTTATGTCGAAAATGACCGATGCGAGCAAAGGCATGTTCACCCGCGATGGCAAAACGTATGCATTCTCCCAAGCGGGCTGGGTAGGCGGCATTTACTACAATAAGGATTTGTTCGCTAAGGTCGGCGTAACGACGGAGCCAAAAACCTGGCAGGAATTTATCGACCTTTGCATCAAGCTGAAGGATGCAGGTATTGTTCCTCTCTATGACAACGCAGGTGATATTTCTACCATTCAAGGGGCATTGGTTGCGAGCATGACCTTGTCGAAGGATCCTGAATACGATACCAAGCTGTTTGCGGGCGAAGCCACCTTTGCTGACGGATGGGCAGAGCCGCTTAAGCTCTGGAAGGAAGGCTTGATCGATAATCAAATCATCACTTCAAACATGATCGGTCTTACCGGCGACCAGATGGTTAATGAATTTGCGGTAGGCAATGTGGCCATGATCCAAGGCGGACCGTGGAATATCCCGGCTATTGAGAAAGCAAACCCGGAATTGAAGTTTAGCATGATGGCGGTTCCCGGCGCCGAGGAAGGACAGGAATATTATGCAGGTGCTCCAAACGTAGGTTTTGCGGTTAATAGCAAATCCAAAAATCAGGATGCAGCCATTAAGTTCGTTGAATACCTGTCTACGCCGGAAGGCTTGCAGCAATTTGAGCAGGGTACAGGCCAAATCATTACGATTCCCGGCTACGAAAGCAAGGTTCATCCTGCTCTAGAGAATGCATACAAAGACGGTTTGCTTGCAGGGAAATTTTATCTCCCAATGGTTTCTTGGCCTAGACATCAGGAAGCTCTGAGAAATCAACTGGTCGTGTCCGTTCAGGATTTGCTTGTTGGCAAAGGAACGGTAGAGGACGTAACGAAAGCGATGGATCAGAAGCTTAAAGAGATGGAAAGCAAATAAAAAGAGACGGTAAGCGGCAGCGAGGGGCAATCCCCTCCTGCTGTTTTACAAAGGAGGGAGCATACGGGATGAAACTGCTGAGATCTTTCCAATACCAAGTTTTTCTCATACCGATTTTACTTTTTTATACGATATTTACGATTTACCCGCTTATCAAATCTTTCTTTTTTAGCTTGACGAACTTTAACGGTTATTCCAAAGATTACGATTTCGTAGGGATAACGAATTATATTAAAATTTTCAAGGATGCCGCTATCGTATCGGGTATATCCTATACCTTGCTTTTTGCCATATCGACAACGATTCTGACCACGCTGCTTGCCATCGTGCTCGCGTTAGTGCTGGATCGGAATTTTTATACAAAAAATATTCATCGTGCCATCTTCTTCTTTCCGTCCATACCGAGCGGTCTGATACTGGCTTATGTATGGGGCTTCATCCTGTCGCCAATCGGATCCGGCGTGTTGAACAGCGTACTCCATGATCTGTTTGGTGCGGGCCCGCAGCCTTGGCTGTCCGAGCCTATGCTTGCCAAGCTTTCCACCATTCTCGTCGCGGTATGGGCAGGGGCAGGCTGGCATGCCGTTCTCTATCTGGCATTCCTGCAGGGCATCTCCAAGGATTATTACGAGGCGGCCTCGATTGACGGAGCAACTCGCTGGCAGCAAATTCGCAATATTACGCTGCCGCTGCTTGCTCCGGCTATGACGATTAGCGTGATGCTGCTCTTAACGGGAGGGCTTAAAGTATTTGAAATTCCGTTCGCGCTTACCAAGGGCGGACCGGGCTTCGAGACGCATACGATTACCCAGGTTATCGTACTGCGCGGTATCTCCGAGGTGCAGTTCGGACTGGCTTCAGCCATGTCCATCGTCTTCTTCCTTATTGTGCTGGCGCTCACCTATTTCCAAGTGACCGTCATGCAGCGGCGAGAGGAGAAAATGCTATGACAGAAACGAACCGTAAAAATTGGCTGCTTGATATTCTGATGCTGCCTGTCGGGCTCATTACGTTTTTTCCTTTTTACTTGATCATTGTGAACACCTTAAAGACGCCTGCTCAAACAGCGATGAATCCAATGAGCTTGCCGACAACGCTTAATTTCGATAATTATGTCCGCGTGTTTAAAGAGGTACCGCTTCTGCAGAGCTTCGGGAACAGCTTGCTCATCACGGTCGTTTCCGTACTGCTTATGGTGCTGATTGGGGCTATGGCTGCTTATCCTGTTGTATTTAATCCGGGAAAAACTAATAAGATCATTATGGGTTATTTGCTCGCCGGCTTCCTGATTCCGTTCCAAACGACGCTTATTCCGCTCTTTGAGCTGATGACGCAGTTTCAACTAATTGACAAGCTGTACGGGCTGATGTTTATTTATATGGGAGGCTCGGTTTTTGTCTTCTTTCTAATGATGGGTTATATGAGGACCATACCGAAGGAGCTGCCGGAAGCGGCCATTATTGACGGCTGCACGATATGGGGTATCTTCTGGCGTATCATTTTCCCGCTGCTTAAGCCGATTACCGTCACGGCTATTATTTATCAGACGATGTGGGTGTGGAATGATTTTCTTGCGCCGATGCTGTTTCTTAATTCATCTGATAATGCCACTCTTGTCCTGCAGGTTTACAAAGCAAAGGGAGAGTTCGCAGTCGACTGGCCATTGTTCATGACACTGACGGTTATCGTCCTTATTCCGATCTTTATTTTCTTTATTCTCATGCAAAAGCAAATCGTTAAAGGCATAGTCGGCGGCGCTGTGAAGGGTTAAGCTCAGCTTACTTGTACCGCTGCCGGCATGTCGGTACGCTGGAATGAATACTCAATCTAGGGAGACGATGATAATCATGGACGCACCTTTATTTCGAGATCCGATCTATGACGGCGCAGCTGATCCGGTTGTCATATGGAACCGTGAGGCCAAAGAATGGTGGATGATCTATACGAATCGCAGAGCGACGGCAGAAGGACCAAAATTCGCTTGGGTACACGGAACCGATTTAGGTGTGGCCTCTTCGCGTGATGGCGGGAAAACCTGGCTTTACCGGGGCACGATTCAGGGACTCGACATTGAATGGGGCCGGAATACGTTCTGGGCGCCGGAAATTTACTGGCATGACGGCCTATACCACATGTATGTCAGCTACATTCAAGGCGTACCCGTTGATTGGCCTGACCATCGACGCGATATTATGCATTATACCAGCACGAATTTGCTCGACTGGACTTTCCGCTCCAAGCTTGCGTTAAGCTCAAGCCGGGTCATCGATTCCTGTATCCACGAACTGCCAGGCGGCGGCTTCCGGATGTGGTACAAGGATGAAGGCAATCATTCCTTTACTTATGCGGCAGACAGCAAGGATTTATTCGAGTGGAACGTGGTTGGTCCGGTTATTACGGGCCGCGGCCATGAAGGACCGAATGTGTTTTGGTTAAAAGGTGCCTATTGGATGATCGTAGACGAGTGGAGAGGACAAGGCGTGTATCGGTCCGAGGATTTGGATACCTGGGAGCGCAACGGTCTTATTCTGGATCAGCCGGGAACGCGCGAGGATGACGGGACCATCGGGCTGCATGCCGACGTAGTTGTGCAAGGCGACAGCGCATATATTTTCTATTTTACGCATCCTGGCAGAGACGGGGCGCTTGACCATGAAGGTCAGGAGAAACGTTATGAAAGCAGGCGCTCTTCCGTGCAAGCAGCAAGATTGGACGTGATTGACGGCGTGCTGGTATGCGACCGCAACGAGCCATTTGAGCTCAGCTTATTGCCTGAAGAATAATCATGATCATCAAAAAGACAAGCTGGCGGATGCGATATCCCTGGCTTGTCTTTCTTTTCATGTACGGAGGGAGGCGGATACCTGCCTTCCTCTTGCCTATCCGGCATCCGATTGTATAGCATTACTCATTTTTTGCATAAAATCGAAGCTTTCCTCTAGTTCTTTGTTTGTCTCGAGGAGAGTGCATTCCGCAGAAATCATTCCCGTATAGTTTATTGCTCGCAGCATCTCGGTAAACCGTTTATAGGGATACGTTCCCGTCCCGGGCGCAAGCCTTCCGGTATCCGCAATATGAATGTGGGCAATCCAGTCTTTATTTTCCATTAATGTTTCCAGCGGTTCATTTTCTTCGTCCATATGATAAAAATCAGCCAGCGCTTGCACAATCGGGCTATTGATTTGTTTTACCAGCTGCACAGCGTCATGCACGCTATTGATGAAATTGGATTCCTTACGGTTTAACGGCTCGAGTGCCAATGTAACGCCATTTCCGGACCATTCCTCCGATATCCATTGCAGTGCTTCCAGCATCTGCTCCTCCGCCTTCTGTCTTGCCCATTCCTCTGGAATCATACGCTGCCTGCCGCTGCCAAGCACAACTATCTTCGCGCCGATCTGGCTTGCTGCTTCGCCTGCCCTGTGTACATATCGACGAATCCGCTCCCGATCCGCTTGCGGGCCGACGACCATCATACCCTGCGGGAAGAACAGGTTCATGGCCTGCACCCGTAACGGGGAGTCCAGATATTGAGGCAGTTTCTCTTTTAGAGCATGCTCGTCCTCAAGCGGCAGGGAAGATAAGGGGCATTCGATATAATCGAAGCCTTTGCTTGCCAGCAGACCCGCTTGTTCAATGCCCATGCACCAGCCAATTTTATTCATAGCCTATGCCTCCTATACAGCGATTTGAAAATTGATTTCATTGTACAAAGAGGATGGATCAAATAAAATGGTTACAAGTATGGTTTGATGGCTGTGAGTAATCCTTACTAAGGAATGATTGCCGATGCTGGATCGAAATATCATGGACGCATTAATCGAAGATATCGAGCTGAGATTTAACAATAGCGGGTATTCCGATCATGAAATTGGCTGGTCGGAGAAGAAGAAGCACCCGGACTATGATTTATGGTATGTGACAAGCGGTGAGGTCACGATTGACTACGAGGGCGGGAGATCTACGGCTCGTGAAGGCGATATCGTATTCTTCAATCCTGGCGTTATCTACTCCGCCTATTGCATAGATTCGCCCTGCAGCCATATTTTCACCCATTTTGACTTCCCATTAGGCCAGAGGATCAATTTTTTGAACGATTTTGATTTAATGGGCACGATTCCTCAGCATTATTTTAAGACGGAAGGACCGTTATTTCGCAGCACCTTCGACGCCTACAAGAATAAAGAACCGATGTCTGCATTGCTGCTGAAAGGTTATTTTCTCGTTCTGCTTGCAAAGCTTTTAGCTATTCCAAAAAATAATTCTTTAGTCGCCGATATGTCAGTAGAGCGGACGGTACATTACGCCAAGCTGAAGCCGGTGCTTCAATATATCAACGAGCATCTAGGCGAACCTATTCCGGCATCGCTTTTGGCTGACATGATCAGCATGTCCCCGAAATATTTTTATGCTTTTTTCAAATCCAATATCGGATTAACGCCGCAAAGCTACATCACCAAAATGAGAATGAACCGGGCTCGGGAGCTGCTTATGGATAGAAAGCTGACGGTCAAAGAAATCGCTTATCAGCTAGGCTTTTCCGATCCCTATACGTTTTCAAAAATATTTAAACGCTTTCATAAAATTTCACCTTCCCGATTTTCAAATCATACGTAGCTCAGCTTTATCGGCGCATTCCTGATGTTTATGAACTCCCTATAATGTTTACGATTGCCTCATGGCAGCGAAGAGGGGGTCAGGTTATGCTGAGAGAAGCCAAACTTCGAATGAAACGTTATTTATGGGAGGGATATTATAATGAATAAAAGCATTTCTGCAGATTCGATTAAGCTCACCTCGCAGAATCCGGTTATTACTACGATTTATACAGCTGATCCATCCGCGCATGTGTGGGGGGACGGCAAGGTTTATATTTACGCTTCCCATGACATGGATCCGGCAAGAGGCTGCGACCTGATGGACAGGTATCATGTATTTTCGTCGGCAGATATGGTGAATTGGGTGGATGAGGGCGAGATTCTCCGCTCGGACGACGTGGCCTGGGGCAGACCGGAAGGCGGTTTTATGTGGGCGCCGGATTGTGCGTATAAGAACGGGACCTACTATTTCTATTACCCGCATCCGAGCGGTTCGGACTGGAACGATACATGGAAAATCGGAGTAGCGACGAGCGGGAAGCCGGCAAGCGGCTTTACGGATCAGGGTTATATCGAAGGACTTGGCGGATTTGCCCTGATTGATCCGTGTGTGTTCGTCGATGAGGACGAGCGTGCTTATATGTACTATGGCGGCGGCAGCAGATGCGAGGGCGGCGAGCTGAATGACGATATGGTATCCATTAAAGGCGAGATGCGGGAAATGGAGGGCCTGGAGGACTTTCACGAAGCGGCTTGGGTTTTTAAACGGGAAGGCTTATATTACTTGACCTACGCGGATAACTTGGAAGGCAATAACCGCATGAGATATGCGACCAGCATAAATCCGCTTGGTCCGTGGACGTACCGCGGTATTTTCCTTGAGCCGACCAGCTGCTCGACGACGCACGGCTCCGTCGCCGAATTCAAGGGGCAATGGTATTTGTTCTACCATAACCAGGACATTTCGGACGAGGGCAATTTGAGAAGCGTATGTATCGATTATTTACATTTCAATGAAGATGGAACTATTCGGACGGTCATTCAGACGAAAGAGGGCGTTTCTTCCGTAGGGGATGCACCGATTGCAAACCTGAATCAGAAAACCTATTCAGTTGAAGCCTGCAGCGTTGGTGGAGGAGCGGTACTTGAAATGAGCGAGCTGGGGAAAAGCAGCGTTCGAGAGCTGCGCCTCACAGGCTCCTACTGTCAGTTTGACCATATTGACGGGGAAAAGGGCGGCCGGGCAGCGCTTCGTATCCGTTATGCAGCGGAAGAGCGTCTGGCCAAGCTGAATTTGACCGTTAATGGCAGCGATTATTCCTTGCTTAATGCGCTCTCAACCGGCAGTCTGTCCGATTTTAGCGGAGAAGCCCGCATCACGGTTCTGTTAGAGCCAGGCAACAATAACAGCATTAAGCTGGCAGGAGGAAATGGCGAGGTTAGTATAGAGAGTGTTACGGTAAGCTTATTTGAGGACTGACCGCGTGCTTTAGTAATGGCGTATAATCAGTAAAACCCCGATCCTATGTGATCGGGGTTTTCTTTTGCAGGGGACAGAAACCACACATAAAAAAGCGGCTTTTCGAGGTCGCTTTTTTGTGTGTCCTTTAATGATGTTACGGATACTCCGATATCGGGCCTATCAGCAAAAACAATCAGGCGAAGCGGATTGCTGCTCGTTTCCATTTATAGGCGGCTGTTTCGTATCCTCAATCGCTAACAGGGCGTGCGTTGCATGGCTGAGAACGGCACCGGCTCTGGTGGAAGCAGCAACGAGAACGGCTTCAAAAATTTCTTCGCGCGTTCCTCCAATGCCCGTATATCTCTTCACATGTACATCAATGCAGTAGGGGCATCCCGTAACGTGGGCAACGGCTAGGGCAATGAGTTCCTTCGTTTTTAACGGCAGTACTTCCGAGGTATGATAAATTTCATTTTCAAAAGATAAAAAAGCGGCAGCGGCTTGCGGAGAAAGCTTCATAAGCTCGGGAATGCGATTTAGATTCGAGCGGTCATAATAATGATTCATCAGTATCCTCTCCCTTTCATAATGGATCTAAATGAATCTTAAGCGGATTTGGGAGAAGGTTCAGTGATATTGTCACACATGGTTTTCTAAAACGGTTTTTAAAATCCCATGATTCAAAATAGAGATATGTCCTCTGCTAAGAGAAACTGCTCCTTTGTTTGCGAAGTCTTTTAGAATACGGCTTATCACCTCGCGGGAAGTGCCTAATTCGATGGCTAATTGCTCATGGGTAATACTCAAAGACGCAGGCAACGGCAAAGTCGATTTAAAAATTAAGTATTCCGCAATGCGGTAAGGCACAGGGTTAAACGCAACGTTTTCTAGAAGCGTGGTGACTTTCGTCATGCGTTCAATAATCTGTTTGTAAATGAATTGCCTGATCGGCTTAAAGGCAGCCATCCAGTCTTTGAATAACTCGACAGGGAGTAGCAGCACTTCCGTTTCGGCTTCGATTGACACGGAGGCTTCGTATTTCATTTCTCCCAAAATGCTTGCCATCATCAGTACGCAGCACTCGCCGCTTTGCACGCGATACAAGGTTATTTCTCTGCCCGTAGGGCTGATTTTGTAGACGCGAATCCATCCGCTAACGATAAACATGGCATGTTGAAAAAGATGTCCTTCCCGAATGGAATGCGGCGTGGCGGGTGTGACGGCAGCGAGCTCAGCAGAATTCCACTGGTCATAGGGAACACAGGAGAAACAAGGGAATAGTTGGTATACATGATCGATTTGGCACGTATTAATGGCGAAATTCCTCTTGTCGAGAGCTGTAATTTGCTTGTCCGTCCGTGAATGATCTGATATATTCAATAAGAAATTATAATATTTTACATTATATAATAAGCAAAGATGAATTAGAATTACACTCAGCGGCGTATTGAAGTGGTTGCTGTGTCACGATTTTGGAGGGTAATGATGGCTCAACAGGCAACTTCATTAGACTCAAATGAGCAGGAAAACGCATAATGGAAAACCCGACCGATTAGGCCCGGTTTTTCTTCGTAAGCAATAAGGCACCTAGTGATGAATTTATCACGGGTGTCTTTTATTTATTTGTCCGATTAGACAGGTCACACGATTGCCTAAAAAAGAATGACAAAATAATTAATCTGTCATTTGACATTTGTTTTATGTCATCATATAATCAAATCAATAAGTACAACGAGAGCAGACAAACGGGACATGGTCTTGGGGAGTTGCTGCAGTTAGCATTCTCAGCTTAAGCGTGAACGATCGTCATCAATTGAAATGATAACGAACAAATAAAATAAACAAATAGGCGGGATCAACATGGAAAACCAATTGGCGGGAAGAGTAGCGTTGGTAACAGGTGCTTCAAGAGGCATAGGCCAGAAGATTGCGGAGGCGCTGGCACAGCAAGGGGCACGGGTTGTCATAAACTTTGCGAGCAGTCCAGGTAAGGCAGAGGAAGTCGTGGCCGGCATTAGAGCGCTTGGCGGAGAAGCCATTGCCATTCAAGCGGATATCAGCAAAGTGGCGGAAGTCGAGCAGCTATTCCACAAAACGCTAGAGGCTTATGGACGAGTCGACATTTTGGTCAATAATGCGGGCATTATGATTACCAAGCCGCTTCTTCAAACGACAGAGGAAGATTTCGACAAGCAGTTTAACATTAATGTCAAAGGGACTTTCTTTGCGATCCAGCAAGCGGCAATACACATGAAGGAAAACGGACGCATCATCAACTTCTCCACTTCGGTGACAGGTCAAATGTTTCCCGCATACAGCTCGTATGCTGGTACCAAAGGCGCCGTGGAGCAGTTCACTCGTCAGTTGGCCAAAGAGCTTGGGCCTAAGGGGATTACGATAAATGCCGTTGCACCGGGACCGATCAATACAGAGCTCTTTACTGTCGGGAAATCGGAGGAGCAAATTAAAGCGGTCGGCAATATGAATTCGTTCGGCCGTCTGGGCGAGCCAGAGGATATCTCGAGAGTCGTATTGTTCTTGGCGAGCTCGGAATCGCAGTGGGTAACCGGACAGACGATTCGCGTGAACGGCGGGTTTATTTAAAAGGGAGGGGAGACGGGTATGGGTATGACGACAAATGATATGCCATTAACGAAAGAAATGATTTTGGACGCTGCTGAACAAGTGCTTCGGCGTTTTGGGCCGGAGAAAACTTCGGTTATAGATATCGCCAAGGTCCTTCAAGTCAGCCATGGTACGCTGTATCGGCATTTTGCCAGCAAAGCCGCGCTGCGGGAAGCAGTCACGGAGAGATGGCTTCATAATAGCATTGCATCCCCGTTAGAAGAAGTTGCAGGCAATTCGGACGGCACCGCCACCCGGCGCCTCCGTTTGTGGCTGGAAACGCTCATTCATACGAAGCGTAAATTTGCCGTCGAGGATGCGGAGATGTTCAACATGTACGCAGCAGTGACTATTATTGAAGTGGATATGATTACCGTGCATGTTAACCGCCTTATTCAACAGATTGCACAAATCATTGAACAAGGAATGGCGACGGCAGAGTTCAAGCCGGGACAGTCGGCATCGCATGCGAAAGCGATTTTCCTGGCAACCTCGCGCTTCCATCATCCTTCTCATGCTAAGGAATGGTCATCGGAAACGATAGATGAAGACTTTGAAGCTGTCTGGCAGCTGTTGATTACTGGTCTTGCTTAATGCGAACTGCAGTGAAATGCATAATAGGCCTGGTAAACGCAAGCGATTGGAGGCATCCTGAATGAATGTATTTTTATTGAATCCAGATCATCATGGATTAAGGCATATACCGATGTTTTTAAAGGATAATTACGTGGGCTTTTCTTGGCCGGGTATTGCAGACTTGGAGGATGTAAGCCAGGCCGATTGGCATAATAAAGTCGTTCAAGCCTACAAGGATGAGGGCCAGGTGCTGCTTGAACGTTTAGCGGAGATCGGCTGTTTCGTCTACGGAATGCAGGATGGGGATTATCTCTTTGTAACGGATGGGGAAATTGTTCATCTTGGGGATTTGGGTGACTATTACTATGTAGAGAGTTCAGACACGGACGAGGACAGCCTTAGTCATCGACGCGGCGTTACTTGGTTGAAGAGCATGCTAAAGGCGGATGTTCATTCAGAGCTGAAGTCATTTCTCAATCGCCAGGTGAAGGTCGCGAAGCTTGAACAGTCCGTAACGCAGGAGCAATTGGAGTGTTGGATGAGGAACGCTGTCAAGCAGGAGCAGGGAGCGCTTCAATCTGTACTTGTTGACGAAGAGACGATTGCAAGAGCGCTGGATATATTAAATGAAGCGATGAGCAGCGGAGATACGGAACGAAGAGAACGGGCAGCGATAGCCATACTCCAGTTTGCAAAAACATAAATATGGGTTCGAAAAAATGAAGAAGAGCGCCGCGAAGGGTGCTCTTCTTCATTTTGCAAGACACATGCGTTACAAATCGAACGGACCCGGGCCGTCCGTCAAATATTTCTCTGTCAATATAGACAGAAGCTGAATACCCACCTCGTTATGCCCGCCTTCTGGGATGATCAAGTCGGCGTATTTTTTGGAAGGCTCGATAAACGCTTCGTGCATGGGCTTTACGGTGTTCAGGTATTGGTCATGTACGGATTGAATGGTCCGCCCGCGCTCCTCGATATCTCGGAGCACTCTGCGTAGAATACGCACATCGGGATCCGTATCAACAAATACCTTAATATCGAGCACCTGTCGTATGCTTTCCTCGGATAGCACATGAAGTCCTTCAAGAATAACGATTTTATTCGGCTTAAGCTCTACCGTTTTCTCCGATGAGCGAGCATGGATGGTAAAGTCGTAGACCGGCGCGTATGCCGTTTTTCCTGCTTTGAGCAAAAGAAGATCACTTGCAAGAAGATCAATATCGAAAGCAAGCGGATGATCGTAATTGATAAGCTCACGATCGGCAAAGCTAAGATGTGTGGGATTTTTATAATAATTATCCTGGGATATGAAAGTCACTTTGTCTGATCCAAGACGATCTATGACGGAGCGGGCAACCGTTGTTTTGCCGGATCCGGTGCCGCCGGCGATTCCAATAATAAGCATGGCGCTGCAGTAAACCTCCCTATGTTGTTGCCTGTGCAATTTTAGTATTGTAGCATAGCATTCACATTTTTTCATCTCGTCAGTACAATTATTCCTATATTTAGAAGGGAGGCGTCAAGGTGGACCTTCAAGTCAATCAAGCCACCTCGATTGAACCGTCTTATTCCGAAGGAGAGCTTCAGCTTGCCACGTTTGGCATGGGGTGTTTTTGGGGTCCGGAGGCCTTATTCGGCCATTTGCCCGGCGTCATCAAAACATGCGTCGGTTATGCGGGCGGCACAGCTCCCAATCCGACCTACCGGCAAATGGGCGATCATACGGAAACGGTCCAACTTGTATTTAACCCGGGCCGCATTACCTTTGAAGAAGTTTTGGACATGTTTTGGAACAGCCATAACCCGTTTAATATCAATGATTATAAAGGACAGCAGTACAAGTCGCTGTTGTTCTATTCCGATGAGCGGCAAAAAGATACGATACAGCATGTTCTGAAAAAACGGAAGGAGCAAGGGAAGGGCGAGCCAGCGACTGAAATTGTCCCTTCCGCTCCCTTCACTCTTGCCGAGGATAAGCATCAAAAATATTATCTCAAGAGGTTTCCCGATGCGATTGAAAAGCTAAGCACCCTATACCAGACGGAACCGGATTTACGGAACTCCACTCTGGCCGCGCGTTTGAACGGATTGGCGAAGGGTTATACGAATTTGGAGCGTATTTCTCAGGAAGTGTCTCAATGGCCAATCGAACAAAACAATAAGCAGTTCTTGATCGACCTGATCAAGAAAATACGGTGGTAAATATACGAGCGGAGTGCAAAAGGACTGACGGGCTATTTCCTATTTATGGCTTCAAAAGGTAAAATGAAGTAGACAAGCGATAACGCAATTGGAAGGAGTGTTGATCATGAAATATCGGAGACTTGGAAGCACGGAGCTGAATGTATCGGTAATCGGTCTTGGAACCTGGCAATTTGGAGGCGAGTGGGGAAGAGAGTATACGCAGGAGGAAGCGGATGCGGTTCTCGACAAGGGCCAAGAGCTCGGCATTAATCTGATCGATACTGCGGAATGCTACGGCGATCATCTCTCGGAGTCCCTCATCGGAGATTATATCAGCCGCCGCAACCGTGAAGATTGGATCATTGCGACGAAGTTCGGCCATCATTTCCACGAACGCTTCACGCGTACCGATGTATTCGACGCTCAAGGCGTTGTGGCGCAGCTCGATGCTTCGCTGAAAGCACTGAAGACAGATTACATCGATCTTTATCAATTCCATTCGGGCCCGGATCAAGCATTTGACAACGATGAGCTTTGGACTACACTGGATAAGCAAATCGCAGCGGGCAAAATCCGTTTTCTAGGCACCTCAATCGGCAGTAATGACAATCTTCATCAAACCGAAGCATCATCGAAGGTAAATTCGTGTGCCATTCAGGTTGTCTATAATCGGCTCGATCGCGCGCCGGAGGAGCGGGTGTTCCCTTCTTGTCAGCAGCAGGATCTGGGCGTACTGGCACGTGTTCCTTTGGCGAGCGGCTACCTAAGCGGAAAATATAAGCCGGGAGCTGTCTTTAGCGATAACGATGTGCGCCATCGGCATGATAAGGAAATCACGCGGCTTAGACTGCTGGAGGTGGAGCATATTCAGCGCGAGGAGGTCCCGCAAGGGGTAACGATGGCTAGCTGGGCGCTGGCGTGGTGCTTGAAGCATCCTGCGGTAACGGCAGTCATTCCCGGCTGCAAGGATCCCGAACAGGTTGAAGCAAATGCAAAAGCGGCGGAGCTGGTTACGGAGCCTCATCCGCAGGACATAACCCGGTAAGGCAGCAAGTCGGAGAAAATAACATGTAATAAAAAACGGCAGCCTAGGACTGTAATTACAAGTCCCAAGCTGCCGTTTATGCTTGTGCTGATGCATCTTTTCGGCATTTTACCGAGCTACAGCACGGTTACATCCTCGCGGTATTTCTCAAAATCAGACACGCGGCATTCCAGCTTCATTCGCGTGCCCTCCGGTTCATATTCCGTCGCTTCAACATGAGCATGCTCATTGAAGTAGGCGACAAGGCGCCCTTGGCTAAATGGAATCAGCAGCTCGCATTTCATATAATCATCGAAGATATGATCGCGTATGACCTGGATCAGCTCATCCAATCCGCTTCTATTTCTCGCTGACAGGTAGACATCGTCGCCCGTCACTGCAGGATAGGGATGCTCCGTCAAATCGCATTTATTGTAAGCGTAGATCGTAGGAATATCATAAGCGCGCAGCTCCTTCAGGGTATCATTCGTCACAGATACGAGCTGCTCATACTCTTCATGGGAGTAATCGACGACATGAACCAGCAAATCAGCCTCGGTTACTTCCTCCAAGGTGGAACGAAAGGCTTTCACGAGATGATGGGGTAGCTGGCTTACGAAGCCGACGGTATCTGTCAGCAAAAATGATTTTTTGTCGGGCAGATCAATGCTTCTAACCGACGTCTCCAGCGTCGCAAACAGCATATCCTGCGCAAACACCTGCTTTGTCGTCTCGGGATTGTATTTCTCGAGCAAAGCGTTCATCAAGCTGGACTTCCCCGTGTTGGTATAGCCTACTAGACAGACGACGGGGACCTCATTCTTTTGACGCTGTTTTCGCTGAATTTGGCGCCTCGCCACAAGCTTATCCAGCTCGGCTTGCAAGGCGGTTATTCTTTCCTCAATCCGTCTCCGATCGAGCTCGAGCTTTGTCTCGCCGGCGCCTCTGTTCTTGAGGCCGGCACCGCCGCCCTGCCTGCCTAATGATGCGCGCAGGCCGACGAGCCGGGGCAGCATATATTGGAGCCGAGCGACTTCGACCTGCAGCTGGGCTTCTCTTGTTTTGGCGCGTTCCGCGAAGATATCCAAGATCAGAATCGTCCGGTCAATGACCGTTCGTTCTAATGCGGCCTCCAAATTTCGAATTTGGGAGGGAGACAGCTCATCGTTGAAAATAACGACCTGCGCGTCATGCGCTTCGAGCAGCGCGAGCAGCTCTTGAATTTTCCCGGTCCCGATGTAATGGGAAGGGTTTATCCGTGAAGCCTTTTGACTCAGCTCATCTGCCACCTCGATATAGCAGGCGGCTGCAAGGTTGCGAAGCTCCTCCATGGAGTACGCAAAGTCGGTTTGATTTTGAAGCTGAACACCTACGATGACCGCTTTTTGCTTCGGTTGTTCCATTATTCATCATCCTCTAAAGGTTATTTATAAAAACAAAAAAACACAGGCAGCGCTGCCTGTGTTTACCGTAATAGGTAAGAGGATATCAGAAAAATCCATAAGGAACAAAGCTCCTTATATTCACCGCGAGACGAGCTTTTGCCGCCAATGGATGGCGGCAGCCGTTTACGCTTGATGGATTGATGGTCTTCCTAAGGCAAAGAAAGCGGAGCCGTCATGAAGAGATGAGACAAAGCCCATCCGACATAATAGCTGCAATATATCCGTTCCTATGCACTTATGGAGCTTCCGTTCTAAAGGTGAATACGCGAGAAGGGTTCATTCTAACCCTGTCGCCGTATTCGTTCAATTATGGGTTACCTTCAAAATGGCAGACCTATCCTGAGTCCTCTGCACACAGGCAGAGCTTTGGCGCTATTCAATTAGCAGCTGCGCAAAGACCTAACTCGGATAAAGTCTATCACACGTAACCCTCCGTTCCTCTAAATTAGCACCAGTGTAGCACAACATCGCTTCTTCCGGCAAGTCGCAAAAATGTCAAAGCTTAGGATTGGCTAAAGTCATGCCGCAGGGTAAAAAGCTCCTTCAGCGCTTCCGTGGAAAGCTCCGTGATCCAGCCTTCCGAGCTGGAAATCACATTTTCACTAAGCTGCTGCTTATTTTCTAGCATCTCATCGATACGCTCCTCCAACGTGCCAAGCGAAATGAATTTATGCACCTGCACGTCGCGGGTCTGCCCCATTCGGTACGCGCGGTCCGTTGCTTGGTTCTCAACAGCGGGGTTCCACCAGCGGTCAAAATGAAAGACATGATTAGCCGCGGTCAAATTCAAGCCGACCCCGCCGGCTTTGATCGACAAAATAAACACATTAGGCTGCTCTTCAGGAGGCAGCTCATTCGATTGAAATTTATCGATCATGCGGTCGCGCGCCAGCTTGGAGGTACTGCCGTTCAAGTAGAGGACAGGCTCCTGAAGCTCCTGCTGCAGCACAGACTGAAGCAGCTGCCCCATGCCGATATACTGCGTGAAAATCAGGCAGCGCTCGCCTTCGTCGCGCAGCTCCTTCACCATCGCGAGCAGACGCTCCAGCTTAGCGGACCGGTTAATGAGCGGCTCTGTATCCAAAGGTTCGCCATCCGCGGTTGCCATGCCAGGAATCGGCTCCTTCGACAGTAACATCGGATGATCGCAAATTTGCTTAAGCTGCATAATAGCGGACAAGATGGCGCCTTTGCGTTCGATGCCTTCGAGCTTTTGCATACGATCCATGAGCTGGTTGACGGTTTGATTATAGAGCGCACCCTGCTCGGCAGTCAGATGGATGTAGGTTTTCATTTCGTTCTTATCCGGCAAGTCGAGCTGGATCGCCGGATCTTTCTTCTTGCGGCGGAGCATAAACGGCTTCACCAGCTTTTGCAAATCAGCCGTGCGCTTCTTATCCTGCTCTTTCTCGATCGGATTGCTGAATCTGTGCTGGAAGCCATGGGCCGTTCCGAGGAATCCGGGATTCATAAAATCGTAAATGGACCAAAGCTCCGACAATCGGTTCTCGATAGGCGTTCCGGTTAAGGCAATACGGTGCTTGGCCGTGAAGCTGCGCACCGCTGCGGATTGCTTGGTTTGCGCGTTCTTAATATTCTGGGCTTCATCCAAGCAGATCGCTGCCCAGGTGAAATCCTGCAGCAGCTCCTGATCCAGCGTCGCTGTTGCGAACGAGGTCAGAATGACGTCTGCCTGTTTGACTGCTGCATGAAAGGTTTCGCCTTCCAAACGCTTGCTGCCGTAATGAAGCATGACGCTAAGCGACGGCGCAAACCGGCTGATCTCTTTCTGCCAGTTGCCAAGAACCGAGGTTGGGCAAATGATGAGCGCGGCAGATCGGTCCTCCGTATTTGCGGAGCTCTCTTTCAGGTTCAATAAATAAGCGATCAGCTGGACGGTTTTGCCGAGCCCCATATCATCGGCCAGACAGGCGCCAAGCCCGAAGCGTCTTAGGAAGGACAACCAAGCATAGCCTTCATGCTGATAGTTGCGAAGCTCGGCTTTTAGACTTCCCGGCACAGGAAGGAGCGGCCATTCCGACCGCTGGCTGAGCTGGCTGACGAGCTTCATCAGATGCTCGTTCAGCTCGACCTCCAGCTGAATGCGCTGTGCTTGTTCAGCTTCCTGCTCGGCCTGTTCATCTTCCGGGCTATCTCCGCTTCCGAGCAGGTGGAGCTGAAGTACATCTTGAAAGGAGAGACCCTGAGAGCGGTCAATGCCTGACATTGCTTTGCGAATTTGAGCTAGTAAGGCGGGATCGAGCGAAATCCACTGGCCTCGGAAGCGGACCAGCCGCTCATTGCGGGCCACGAGTTCATTGAACTCAGATTCGGTAAGATCGGTCTCGCCGATCGCGATTCGCCAATCAAAGTCGATCAGCGTATCCAATCCGAACAACGATTCGCCGGAGCTCTCCGCACGCGAGCTGACCTTGGCGCGCAGCTTAGGCTTCTTGCGGCTGGCCGTTTCCCACCATGCGGGAAGCAGTACCTGCCAGCCTGCGTCTAATAAGCGGGGGCTGTCTACGGCTAGGAAGCGCCATGCCGCATCATTGCCCAAGGGGGCGTCTAAAACATCCTCGCGTGGGCCGGCGAATCGCTCCGGCGATAAGCAAGCGCGCAGGCGATCCAGCCAGCCGGTTGACCGCTCACGGACGGGAGCAGACCAAGAAGCGGGCCAAGAGCCTAACGCTTCGCCTGACTCCGTCAATCTCACAGTCGTTAGCACTGCCTGTTCAAGCTTGTCCTGCAAAATAAGCTTAAGCTGCCAGGATTCATCCATCTCCGCAGGCTCCACCAGCTGCAGCATTGGACGGAAGGGGGCCTGGTCGGCCTTCCATCCAGTTGCGATCAGCCAGGCCTGTGCGTCCATGCCTGCAGCCGTTGCGTGCTCCTTCGTAAATAGGAGCGGATATTCCCTCCGCAAATCGGCAGACGTTTCTTCCGTTCCATAATAGACATCGAACACGGCAGCTGAGAAGGCGGATTGCAGGCCGTTTAGGAAGCCGGTATCCGCGTCTAAAGCGGTAAGCTCAGCTTGAATTTGCTTATGCAGCTGGGGGTTATCCCATGTCCATTGCAGCTTGCCGGCCCGGAAGGCAGAGAAGCTTGGCATATAATGCTTAGCTTCTATTTCAGTTGCAAGCAGGGGAGCCAGCTTAACCAGCAGTCCGGCTTGCTCTTCCCAAAGCCATGAAATATGCTCAAGCACTTTTTTTTCGGCAAAAAACGGAATGACCTGCTCGGCGGGAAGCAGCACCAGCTCCAATCCCTGCACCTGCTGGATTTCCAGTTCTGTCCCGTAGAAGGAAGCCTCATGCCAGGCGAATAAGCTATGCTTTAAGCTGATGCCGCTTAAGTAATCGTCCGTGCTGTTAACCCCGTATAGCAGGGCGTCGCCATGCGTCGTTAAAGTAACATGTACCGTGAAGGATTTTATATGCTTGCTCATGGGATTAACTTTCCTCTCCGAAGTTCCTCGTGCAGTGCGCGAAGCCGGCTATGGCGTGAAAAGAAGGCAGCTATAAACGCATCCCAACGTTCCTCGTCCTTTCTTTTTTTATACAGCTTAGCGAGCCGTTTCAGCAGCTTCACCGCTGATTTGTAGCCGTCTCTATTTTTGAGCAGCACATAGGATTCGGCCGCCTGATGGTAGAAAGGAAGCAGCAGCTCAGGCGCATGTTTCTCAATGGGCGCAAAAACGCTGACGCGATAATCGAAAGGATTGGTGCCCGTGCTGAGCTGATAATCCATCCATTGCTGCCATTTGCCATGAATGAGCAGTTTTTTCTCGTAAATGGAGGGGGACAGCTGGAAAAGAGGCTCCCACATTCGCTGCTCTGCTTGGGGGATATGTGCAATGACCCTGTCCCAATAGTCATAAAATAATTCTAGGCTGTTCGGCTTCTGCCGTTCCATTAGCGGCGTCGTTTCTGCAAGCCATTCCGATAGACGCTGCCACTGCTCTGCCTCAGTCATCGCGAAAAAGATCGGGAAGAGATCGCCGGAGCGAAGCCCAAAGCGGCTGTTTATTTCGGTGAGCCCCGCACGGGCTTCTTGATCAAGGTTCAGAAAGAAGCTCATCCAAGCTTGGGCAAGCAGCCAAGGGTAGCGGGAAAGCGAGGAGCCGAGCTGATTAGGCGCAGCTTGCAGGTGCTGAAGCTCCTCCAAATATAAACGTGTATCCTGTTGACTAGGAACAATCCAGCTGTGCCAAAGCCAAAAATAGGCTTCGGAAAAATACGCTCTGTCTCCCGCCTCTATCAGCATTTGCCAGCGTAAAAAGGAAAGCGTCTCGCTGATGAGCTGCCGGTAGTCCGTCTGGCCCTCTGCTTCAGGTTTATTTTGCAAAATACTCGTGATCTTCAGCTGAACCTCGGAAATCGCGGTATGCGTGTGAAAACCGATAAAAGCGCCTGGCCGCAGTGCTTGATTTGGCGAAAGATTGAGCAGCAGCAATAAGAGATGAAGATGCGCATGCAGCTCGAACAAGCGGCCGCGCTCAGGCGAAAGCTCTGGTTTTATTTGATGAATGGCTGCAAGAGCGGCCTGTACGAAAGCTGAGTTTCGGATATGATCGGACAAGAATGCGGTGCGCGAGCCAAAAAGGGCATGCCACTCCGCGATATTCATGGTTTCTATTGATTTCATCAAGAAGAAGTCTCCCGTACGAATATGGTCTATTTTCGAATCAGCTTATTATATCATTTATCGAGGGCTTCGCTCCGTTGTTTTCATTGCATTTCTGTGGAAGCAGCTAGATGATATAGCAATTGTTTTTATGTCTTTTATCTTCTTAATTATGATATATTAATGGGGATATGCAGCTCGTATGATATTACAGTTTACACAGCATTATATCCAATCGTTGGGGGCAGACAGGATGGAATATTTAAAGGATTTACTGCTGAATATTTTCATTATTTGTTCTCCGTTAGCTCTGTACCCCTATATCTACAAAGCCAAGAACAACACGCTTTTGTATCGCTTGTGTTTAGCTATCCCCTTCTCGCTCGCTATCATAACGACGATGTCGTTTCCGATCAACATAAATGGCTTACTCTATGATTTCCGGTCGATTCCTTTGGCGATTGGCTCCCTTTTTGGTGGTATCCAGGTTTCTATTTTCCTGTATGCCACTCTTCTTCTGTGCCGTTTTTTTCAAGACAGTCCAAATGATTTGTTATATGTTCTATCGATTTTGCCAAGTTTTGCAGTCTTCGTCTTTTTTCACAAAAGCTATAGCTCGTTAAGCTTATCGCGAAAAATAGCCGTAGCTATTATTTATTGCACGCTCATTAAAATGGTGACCTTTGGCATCTACCTGTCCATTACGGGGTTATTGGAACTTCTCATGTATAAACCATGGGCCACTGTGCAAACTTATGTTTTACAAGGGTTCATTGTTGGTGTATCCGTGTATGTAATCGAAATGCAGCATCGGTTCTTTATGATGCAAGAGGAGATCGTAAGAAGCGAGAAAATGAAAATCGTCGGTGATATGGCGGCTTCCGTAGCGCATGAAATACGAAATCCGCTTACAACCTTAAAAGGCTTTATTCAACTATTTGCTACGGCTGATCTCGATAAGGACAAGAGGATACTTTACCAAAAAGTTTGCTTTGAGGAATTAGATCGTGCGGAGTCGATCATTGCGGATTACCTCTCGCTCGCCAAGCCCGATCCTGAGATCGTTGAAGCGATTGATATCCATCAGGAAATGCATTATTTAGCGAACGTGCTTATGACTTATGCGAATTACAATAATATTCAAATCCAGGTCATGACGGAGGAAGAACAGGTTTTTCATATTCAAGGAGACCGATACAAATTTCGCCAGGCATTAATCAACATCGGCAAAAATGCCATTGAAGCGATGCAAAATGGAGGCCTGCTAGAACTTAAGACGATTATTCGCGATAATCATGCGTGGGTGATCTTGAGTGATAACGGCAGCGGCATGTCTACCGAGCAAATGAAGAGGCTGGGTACGCCATATTATTCCACGAAGGAGAAAGGGACAGGCCTTGGAACGATGGTTTCTTTCGGCATTATCAAGAAGATGAATGGCAAAATAACGATCAAGAGTGAGCTTGGGGAGGGAACGGAGTTTAATCTTATTTTCCCGAAGGCGAACTGAACATTCGTCATTTATTAATTTATTTCCCTTAAATTTTTTGTCAGGTTAAGATTATACAGCTGTTCGTGTTATAATTAAGTCGTGCAGTCAATAACGATCATTGACTATGATAAAGGAGTCGGAAATATGCAGGTAGTATTTGAAGACTGGGATCAAAAGGTGAAGAAGACGTTTAATGCGACGAGTAAGCAGGAGGTATTAACGGTTACCGAAGCCGGCGATCTTTTAGGCCTAACAAAGGACCAGATGAAGGTATATGTGCTAAAGCATAACCTGACTAAGGTTGCGATTAATCGCAGCGTCCACAGATATCTATTACTGAAAAGCGAAATAGATGAGATCTTAGGTAAAGCTTAATCTTTACGATAAACCACAGCCCTGAAGAGGGTTGTGGTTTTTTGTTGTCTAAAAACGTATTCCTTACATATTTCCAGCTGTAAACGTGAAAAGTATAAAGGAAAATAAATGAATTCGAAATGGAGCTGTTCAAAATGACGACTATAGGCGTTTTAGCAGTTTCTATTTTGGCATCGCTGCTTATTGCTCTTTTGGATATGGATGTATTTAAAGGAAATTTTGGAGCTGCTCTCAGCAAGCAGTCGCTGAATGATGTTGGTTGGCCAGCCTATCTCATGATTGCAGCAGCCTTTATTGTGGCATTATTTCGAGATTTACGAGGGCTAAAACGAGCTCGGGTACGTAAAAGGCCACGGCTCGCAAGCGGTGAACGCTCAGCAGTAGGAACAAGCGATGACGAATAAAATGACTGGGTTTCAAATCTATAGCCTCATGATGGTTATACTATTAGGGACGTCTATTATCTTTGGGACACCAAAGGTGGTGCCGGATGTATGGCTGGCACCCCTCATTACGATCCTTCCAGCAATCCTGTTGTTTCTATTCTATTCGGTCTTAGTTTCCTCTGAATCGCAGAGAGGCTTGTATGCTCTGCTCGTCAACGCATGGGGAAATGTGATCGGAAAATCACTCGTGCTATGTTACACCGTTTATTTTCTTTATACTGCGGCCCGTAACATTCGGGATATGCTGGAGCTGGTTATGACGACCCTGTTGCGTACTACCCCGCAGGAGGTCGTTGTTATCCTGTTTGTGTTGATTATCGCCTATGCGGCATATGGCGGTGCACAGACATTAGGACGATTATCGGAGGCCATCATCGGGCTGTTACTTTTCTTTTTTATTTGCATAGCTGTGCTTTTGCTTATGAGCGGGTCGCTTGAGCTGGGAAGAATGCTTCCCTTTTTGTCGAAAGGCTTTGCTCCCGTGATCAAAACGAGCTTTACAAGCTCATTGTGGGTTCCTTATGGAGAATTGGTCATTTGTCTAGTGATGTACCCGCATGTGGCGGGAAAGCGTCCTTTTCGCAAAGCGGGAGTAATAGCGATTATATCCGGAGGCGTTATTTTGTGCTTCTCCGACCTGCTTCAGATATGGGCGATGGGAATGGAATATGAGAAGTACTCCACGTTTCCCTTGCTGGATGCAGCAAGGCTCATTAATGTTTCGGATTTTATAAACCGAATGGACGCTTTTGTCGCGCTGATCATCATTGTTGTCGTTTTTCTGAAATGTGCTGTTTTTTTATATGCAGGAAGCAAAGGGATTTGGGTTATCTTCGGAAAGGCAAGTAAAACCTATATCTACCCTCTGGCCTTGTTGATTGGGGCCATGTCGTTAATGGTTACGCACAACTTTGCCGAGCACACGGAAGAAGGGCTTCATGTGGCTATCCGCTGCCTGCATATTCCGTTTCAATTTGTCATTCCTCTTATGACGGGTTTATTGATTTGGATTCGTACCAAGCGAAAGAGAGGCGATAGCGGGTGAACCTAACAAATAATTCTTTACAGAGTGATTCAAAAAACTTGTCTATCCAGTCGCTTGAACATGTACGATCCTATTTGACGCAAGTATTCGGCCATACGGAGGATCTCGCGGTAGTGCCGATTCGGGTTGGCGAAACTGTTGGGCTGCTCTGCTATTTGGAGACGATGACGAGCGTCCCCTTTATTATGGACAACATCGTAAGACCGGCATCCCATAGTAATATGGGCCCGGAGCTTAGCAGCGCTGCAATGTTGGAAAATATGAGAGAGAAGTATTACGGAGGGCTGTCTGCCGTTTTTATAAACAATTTAAAGGAGATCCCGCAAAAGCTGACCACCGGTCATGCGGGACTAGCGTTAGACGGAGCTGCCTTCATGCTCATGCTGGACGTGAAGAAGCTGGATACCAGATCCGTCGCCGAACCGACCACTCAAACGGTTGTAAGAGGGCCAAAGGATGGATTTACGGAATCAGCGGATACGAATATGAGCTTAATCCGAAGGCGTCTGATCAATGAGCAGCTCCGCTTTGAAAAATACATAGTGGGCGATAAATCGCAAACCCCCGTTTATATTGCCTATCTGGAGGGCGCAGTAGATACTGAGGTGCTTCGAAAGATCAGAAAAAAACTGCAAACGAACAACATGTCCAGCGTGCTTGATTCCGGAAATTTAGTTGAGCTGCTTAGACCGATCCGCTTTTCCTTGCTGCCTACCGTATACAGCAGCGAGCGTCCTGATGCGATTTGCACTGCGATTATGGAGGCGAAGGCCGCCATTATAGTGAACGGCAGTCCGTTTGTTTTGGTTGTTCCGGCAGTCATGAACGATTTCTTTAAGTCACCAGAGGATCATTACCAATGGTTTGCTTTTGGCACCTTTACGCGTTTATTGCGCTACTTAGCTTTTTTCTTCTCGCTATTTGTCCCTTCCCTCTATATAGCGATAACGACCTTTCATGCCGAATTGGTACCCACAGTGCTGTTAACAAGCATTATGGCTCAGCGGGAAGGCGTCCCCTTTCCAGCAGTTATCGAAATTTTATTGATGGAAATCACGTTTGAAATTTTGCGTGAGGCTGGCACTCGGATGCCCCGGGTCGTTGGCCAGGCGATATCCATTGTCGGAGCTTTAGTGTTAGGTGAAGCAGCCGTTCAAGCGGGCATTGTTTCCAATATCAACGTGATCGTAGTATCCTTAACCGCCATTTCAGGGTTTGTTGCTCCCATCTACACCTTTGGTGCCAATGTTCGGCTTCTCCGATTTGGCTTTATTTTTCTAGCTGCGCTGCTTGGTTTCTATGGGGTCATATTAGGCGCTGTATTTCTGCTGATTCATTTGGTCAGAATGCATTCCTTTGGGGTTGCTTACCTTTCTCCGTTTGTTCCTTTTCGTGTAGGCCGACAAAAGGATGCGCTATTGATTTTTCAGACCCCTTTGTCAAATGAGGAAAAAGGGAGGGGGGAAACGTGAATAAAGCGATCAGGCTTGTTCTTTGCTTTTTGCTGGGGACTTTTTCTCTGGCTTTGTCCGGCTGTTGGGATAGTACGGAGTTGAATAAATCTTCTCTGATTACAGGAGCAGCCTTGGAGCCTGGCAATAACGGGAAGCTGCTGCGTCTAACCGTTGAGACGATGATCGCTGCCAAAGTAGAGGGGAACAAGGATACGGTGCCCTCTGTTGTTCAGTCAATGGAAGGAAATACCTTGTCTGAAATTTTCACGCGCTTTAACGAAAGCATGGATCGATCCATGCTCATCTCACACATTGGCGTTATAATCGTCGACGAACGGCTCGCCCGTCATGGTCTTGAGAATATTTTAGATCCGCTGCAGCGAACAAGATACATCCGGGAGGATGTGCTAATCCTAATCTCGGAAGGTGTTCATGCTTCTCAAATCTTGAAGGTTCTTTATCCTCGAGGAGCGCGAACCTCGTCGAAAATTATCTCCCAAGTGGAAAGCTACCGTGATTCATGGGGAGGAATACCAGAATCCCGTTTGTACGATGTATCGCAAGCTCTCCTTGCCGAGGGAAGGGAACTGACACTCGGCTCAATCTCGCTCAAGGGCTCTTTCAAGGAGGCGAATACGCTGGACAGTATCAAGTCGGTCACGCCGAAGGCGTCCATAGTCATTGCCGGAGCGGGTGTATTCTCGGAGGACAAATTGATGGGCTTTATTTCTGTGGAGGATAGCAGGATGGTGTTGATGGCGAGGGACCAGGTTAGGGGAACTTTGCTCTCTATTCCAGTTCATAAGCACGTTGTAGCTATTCGTCTTAATCATATTAAATCTGACATTCATGCTTCCATGGATAAGGGAAAGGTGAAGATCCGGATTAACTTGGAGGGGAATGGTTTTGTTGGGGACATTGATGAATCCTTTAATATAACGAAGGTTTCGGGCTACGAGCAGCTGGAGAAGCTCGGCAACGAATATCTGGAGCAGCAAATGACGGCAACAATTAAACGGATCCAGAAGAAGTTTGGGATGGATGTGTTTGGGTTCGGCGAGCAAATGTACCGTAAGCACTATGCACAATTTTTGCCGCTCGCGGGCAGATGGAATGAAATATTTGCGAACACCCCTGTAACCGTAAAAGCAAATATTAAGCTTCGCCGCTCCGAATTGAAAACGAACCATATTAAAAACGAGGGAATTGGGCCATAGCCTGCTCAAGAATGACCTGCCAAGAAATGATAAGGGCGTTATATGGAGGATACGGCAGGATGTTTCCGAACGGGCAGGGGTGGTTTCCGCTCACTCCTCCTTAGACGGAATTACCCGAAATAGCGCAGCCTGCTGCTGTTTTTCAATCGATTTAGTATTCGTTATACTTAAATAGACCGATTGGAAAACATAAGCTGGAGGGTGAATGACATTGACTTACATGGACATGTTAGGACGTCGGAGTATTATTTTGAAACGGAATATTGGGAATTTGATCATTAAGGGAAACAAGCAAGGGCTAAGCTCGCAGGAGAGCAGCTTCTATCAAAACATGCTGAAGGAATGGCATCAAAACGAGAATGAATTGAACTCCGCAAGAAAGCTTTCTTGAGGAATTCTTGAGAAGACCATATAAACGGGCGGCCGTTCAAGCAGTGATAGCGCTGCTCGGGCGGCCGCCCGTTTTAAAAAGAAGCGGTTCGGATAGTGCGTATATCCTCCACTAGTCATAGGAGATGGATACTGCGGGGTTAGCGGTTGTGCAAGCAGCTGTAAATGGATCGGAAGAGCGGCAGACAGACTGCGTACAGTTTAACAACGTAAACCCACACCAAGGGCGAGCACACATGTGGCGTACAGTTTCTTCGGTGTGATTGCTTAGGAAGAGTTAGCAACCAAGCTATTGTGATTTCTATAGTGGAGTTGCATAGGGATATCGGGCAGCCAAGCTATTGTGATTTCTATAGCGGAGTTGCATAGGAATATCGAGCAACCAAGCTACATTGCAGTTTGTGCAACGTAAACACTCAAAAAAGGTGGTCATTTAAGCTACGTTGTAGTTTATACAATAGAAACCCCGGATTAGGGCTCATTTTCGCATCGGAGGCTGTTTCTGTTGTATTTTCTGCAGTGTAGCCTGTACGGATGTGTGTAATGTGAGCTTTCTATTGTAGTTTCTGCAGTGGAATTATGTGGTTGGTGAAAAATGGTTACTGTAGAAGCCTGTAGAAGGTGGAGTGGGAGTATTGTTGATAGAACATAATTTTAAATATAAGGTATAATACATAGATGATGATTATTGGCAGTAAAAGATAAACGGAGGTTTCTGGTTATGTTAGCGGTGGAAAGAGCGGCGTACCTTACGATTGATGAAGGTCCTGCCGAGGATTTTATGCAAAAAGTCAATTATTTGAACGGAAAAGGCATTCGGGCGATTTGGTTTTGTCTTGGCGAAGCACTGGAGAGATTTTCGGAAGAGGCATTATATGCTATCCAAACGGGCCATGTTATCGGAAATCGAGGCTATGACCATACAGACTTCTCGGCAATATCCTTAATGGACGTGCGAGGACAGATTGAGCAAACGGACCGCATTATAGATAACCTTTACGCTAGGGCGGATATCGTCAGGCCCATTAAGGTTTTTCGTTTTCCTTTTATGGAGAACGAGACAAATCAGGAGCATTTTGCCGGCATTCAGTTTGTTCTGGAGCAGCTGGGCTATCAGCAGCCCGTCTTTGAAAATATTCATTATGCTGCGCAGGACGAAGCGGATCTGAAGCGGGGTCTCCATCTGGTATGCACGCTGGATACGTTTGATTTGGGTGTGGAAGCCTCTAGCGAGGAGAATCAAGAACGGAACCCTGCGGGTAATGAGATTATTTTGATCCACGATTGGATAGCGATCACACCGTTCAAAGCTCTCCTAGACAGGCTGTTAACGAAGGGGATTGGCTTTCAGCTTCCGAGGGAAATGAGTCAGCCTGCCGCAGCGGTCTAGTGTAATCTTATGCCAAAAAAGAAACCGGGCGCCGCCCATCGCAATGTAATCATCGCGGTGGGCGGCGCCCGGTTTTTATTTGAAATATAAGAAAGTATAATTGTTATCCTTATACGCTCAGTATACGAATTTACGCTGCGCCCAGTAACTGAACACAAATAACGCGGCTTCCGTAAGCAGCTTGGCTATAAGCAAAGGCACGCCCAAGCGTTCATTGAAAACATGCATGAGACCATAGTTTAATGAAAAAATGACAATGACGAGCGCAAAATATTTTGGCATGGAGGTGCGGATGGCGGAGGGCTTGCCTCTGTCGAATACGAATCTTTTATTCATTGTATAGTTGAAGATCGAGCTCGTAAGCCTTGCTCCCATGACAGCGAGCAGGAGGCTTGAGCTAAAGAAATGAATCAGCGCGAGCAGCAGGATGTCAATGACCGCAGATGATAAAGAGGAAATGCTGAACTTAAGGAAAGGAGCATAGATTCTAGCGGAATCGATAATCGGCCGAAAATGCGATGATTTGTTATGATCGAGATAGACGGTATCAATGGGCACCTCATGAAAGGAGAAGCCTGCCGCGGGCGCTTCCAGCAGCAAGTTCATCTCATATTCGAAGCGCTCGCCCGGTATTTGGCACAGCCAGTCCAGCATATCGGCGGAATAGCCGCGCAGCCCGGTCTGCGTATCATAAATGCGTTTGCCGGTCGCAAAAGTATAGACGAGTCTCGTGGCAGCATTGCCAAAGCGGCTGCGAAGCGGCACCTTGCCCGTAAAACGTCTGCATCCGAGTACGATAGAATGGTTATGCTCCTCTATGCTGCTTGCAATTTTCATAATATCCTGCGGAAGATGCTGTCCGTCGCTGTCAGCGCATACGATGCCGTCGGTTACGCCATTTTGCATAAAATAGCGGAAGCCGGATTTCAAGGCATGTCCTTTCCCTTTATTTTCGCTATGGGTAATGACAGTGCAGCCTAATTCTCTTGCTGTAATAAACAGCTGGCTGTAAGCTTCTCCGCTTCCATCATCGACAACGACGATTGGGAATGAGCCGATATCCCTCAACTGCTTGATGAGCAAGAGAAGCCGCTCGTCCGGTTCATAAGAAGGAATTAATATATTCATGGCGGTGAGCCTCCTTTGTAAAAGTTGAAAAAGCTTGTTACTCTGCGATGTAAAGGATGTCGCTGACGCCGCGTTCCTGTTGTCTGCCCTGCGGGTTGTTTACGACTCTTCCCATGAAATACATCGTGGAGGAGCCGCCGCCATCGAGGTTGTAGGCCTCGGTTGTCCCTAGATCTTGAAATACCTGAGCAAATTCGGATAGGGTCATCCCTTTGCTGTAATTTTCTTTGCGTCCGTCAACGACGACGAATACGTAATGATTAGGGGCAATCATCCCAATGCCTGTGCGGGGATTAGAGCCTTGAATGGAGCGATTCCCGAAATTCGTGTCGATAACGACTTTGTCGAAATCGTCGGCAATGGCTCCGTCCTTCACGAGTGTGGGGCCAAACGAATACGTCTGGGTCACGCCTTCAGCGAGCAGATCCGAGGAGGAAAGCTGCTCTTCGTTATACGATTTCATGGTGCCGTCAGAGAGCAGCGCGAGAGCGTCGCGTGTGGGCTCGTCCCGGTATAAAGTACCATTACGAATAATGACGCCATCGTCGCGAAAACCGTAATAGTCCCCATTGATGGCAAATATGGCATTGTTTGCTTCTGCGATTGTCGATGTGTTTTCCGTAATGTTTCGTCCGAATGCATTTTTAGCAAAAGCGGATTGCAGCAAGCTAGCCTGTTCCAGCTGAACATCCGCGACGTAATAAGTGATTTTATCGCTTCCTGAGCCTGTTTCTACTTTCGTAATTTGAATAGTGGTATCCGCGCTGCTGTAATTCCAGTCATCCTGCTGTACTTGTTCGGTATCGACTGTGGAATTATTCGTGTCGGCAACGGGTGTTTCCTCAGCGGCAATCTTAACTTCAACATGCTCGATGAGATAACGGTCAGCAAGCGAGTACAGCACACCGCCGATTAAAAGAAACAGCAGGGTAAGGACAAGCCAGATTTTTTTTCTTTTCGTTAGATTTATAATGTTGATCAGCTCCTATAAAGGGAATAAGTAATAAGTAGGCGTCGAGGAGTATCGCAAAGGCTCATTCGAATAATGCTATTGTCTTATCGTAATGTTAAGGTGATATGAAGCTGGACTGAACGTTTACTGAAAGCCGCGAAGCGGGGAAAGCGAGAGAGGACGCGGACCTTAGCGCGATTTGTTTTTGACGGGGAAATGATTGTACAATGGGATGGAAGAAGCTGTAAGGAAACGCCTCATAAATATGCGGTTACGAAAGGAATAGTGCCCATGAATGCAAGAATGCAACATCTGGAAGACAGGCTGTCCGAACAGCATCACAAAGATTTGTTTCTTCAAACGAAGCATACGCTTAAGGCGATTGATGATCTTGCTGATCAGCACAGGAAATTCCAGTCCATTCAGGCGATTAGCGGCGTCAAAATCGTAGGCACCGAAGAGGCTTTGTTCTATGAAACGCTGACGCAGGTCAAGGAAGAAATTGTGGCCACACTGGAGAAGACGCTGAACGATCTTGAGCACAAAGGCGATAAAAACTATAATAAAAACTTCAAGGACGGCGTAGAGTAAATTACACATGCCCGATGTGAAAAAAAAGAAGAGAGCACCTCGACGGGTGCTCTCTTTTGGTGTTATTGAACCGGCTATCACTTAAGCATGTTAAGACAGACGTCGTTCCGAATCGCCTATCTTTTACCCTATATCGTTAATCAAAGAAACAAAGTAAGCGCTTAAAGCGTTTATATAAGCAAGAAGGCTTTAGAAGAGAGGGGTTATCTTATATGCGCTTTATTCCCGCAGAAAGAAGCGCCCACTGGTGGCTGTTAGCCGGAGCGTCCTCATTGTTATTCAGCGTTTTGTTATGGATCATACGTTTTCTTGTTCTAGGCCAGCCGTTTACCGGCATGCACGCTTTTCGCTTTATGGTGCTAGCTATTGTGCTGTCCTTTTTATTCAGCTTTACGGGCTGGGTCGGAGCGAAAAGACTTTGGCTGCTTTCAAACCTCGGCACGGTAATAGGTCTTCTGTTGATGGCCATTTATTCGCGGGATGTGACGGGCTGGGAGGATTTGGTCAGCTTCCTTGTCTTTTTAGAAGCAGTGGCGGCAGGCTTTATCTTAGGTTTGATCGTTGAAGGGGTATTCCTCGTCATGAGGCTGACAAAAAAATAAAACGATCCGGGCTCCCGCCTGGATGGAGAACGGAAGCCTTAGCCGCTGCTGCCCGGCAGCGGCTGAGATTTTTGAAATTTAATTGAACCTGATGTTCAATTTTTCAGCCGAATGTGAGCATAAGCGCCAATGTAGTAATCAACCTTTTTTTCATAGGACCCCTCCTGGGTGGACTTTATAATTACCGGCGACTAGTCCGGCGATTGGAACAGTTCAATCATATCGAACTGAAAGCGCTTTATAAATTCTAATAATTTAAAATAGGGTGGACAGATTTCAACTTAAATATCGGAATAGCATGATGGAGGGTGGCAGAGAGGGGAGAGATACACACATTTTACAGAGATGACAGCTTTTTATCTACCATGCAGGAACGAACTACATCAATAGAAAGATGTATAATAGGTCGACCAAATATAGTTTTTGAGAATTTATTTATGATAAGGTTGAAATATACAATTATGTAGTGGAGGTAAGCGGCAATGACGGATGAATCCATTCGCGATGTTCTCTCCAAATATGGAATTGACCAACCCGATATTAAGTTTATTAGACATAATGAAAATAGGACTTACAAAGTCAATGATCTAGCCAAAGGAAAGTCATTTTTGTTTCGAATCCATCAACCCGTTACGGAAAATATGGCTGGGCTGCAGCATACCCGCGAGGGGTTATTAAGCGAGCTGCAGCTTTTAGAGGAAATTGCAGACCAAACGGAGCTTACCGTTCAACAACCTGTAAGAAACGGCCACGGAGATTATATTACAAAAATAGAGCTTGATGGAAAGGGTATAAATTGTACGTTGCTTTCATGGGTAGAAGGAACGGATTTGCAAAAGGAAAACGTATCTACCGAGAAATTTGCCATGAAACTTGGCGTTCAAATGGCAGAGCTTCACCGATTTTTCCGCAAGCATAATAATCGCATCAATCCTAACACACGACCCCATCAAGGAATTGAAGGAAATAATCTGATGCTTTTGCAAATTCAACGCGGTGTTGGGAAGGGATTAATTCTCTCTTCAGATTTTCATATTGTAGAGAAAACGATCCAGTTGATTAACTCTCGCCTCGAAAGCAGCAGCATGGCAAAAGATTCTTGGGGAATTATTCACGGGGATTTAAACATGGGCAATATGATCGTAACTAGTAAGGGAAAAATATGCTTTCTAGATTTTGGTTTATTCGGATTCGGTTATTATTTATTGGATGTTGCAATGGGGGCTTTAATGATGCCGTCGGAGCATAGAAGATCATTTCTTGCAGTGTATTACGGTCCTGGCGAAGTGCTTGATGATGTTTTTGCCACATTGGAGGGATTTATGTTAGTGGCTATATTCGGATATTACGCTTTTCATATGGAAAATGAGGAGGTACATCCTTGGATTCAAGAACGGATGCCGGGATTATGTGCAAAGTACTGCTTACCTTTTTTGTCGGGGAATCGGATATTTTACAGTGTATAATGGTTTCTATGAGTTATGATCTTCATAGTACCAAGGCTGATCATTGGATACCTACGCATGGTCTCAGAATTAGACATCAATAAGTCTGATACTAATATTTCTGATAACGCATGATTGTTGAAGTAACGGATAATTTTAGTTCAACAACCTGAGACAAGCTTCGACAAAATTTAAAATATTGGAGGCATATAAATGAGTCATCGCTATCGAATTACAAGAGCATTACAGGAAAATGGAGATTCGGCGCAAACTATATCTTTGGAAGAATGCAAACGGTATTTTATGTCTAAGCCTGATTTTTCCTATACATCAGTTTTTACGGTTACAGGCTCTACCAGCATGTCCATTGAGGGTGACTTTTTTATGTGGAGTTACGGCGATATAAAGATTCCATTCAGGCATTATCAGGGGGATATTTACGTATCCGGCACCAATGAAGCTGTGATCCCTAAGATGTTTGAGGTTGCGAGCGAATTAGAGGCGGATGTGCTGGAAGGGTAATTAACAAGTATCGAAAGTTTAGTGGAAAACAGAAAAAGGCAGTCGGCCGAATGGGTCGGCTGCCTTTCCCCTGCTAACGAGTGATTCAGAAAGGGTCAGTGCCATTATGCGTTGGATAAAAGCAATGTACAGACAATTTGTGATAGAGCCATTGTGGTTTAAAATACTTATCCTAGCATCGTTGCTTTCCACGATTATATTTAGCAGTTCAATCTTCGCGGATAATGGTTATTATAAAAGCCTTTCAAAATTAGCTGCCGCACAGATAACTAGCAGTTATATTCAACAAATGCATATGGTAAAATTAAGGGAAAATTAGAGGCGGTTAAAATATGGATAAAGTCGCATTAGCAAATGAAATTTATAAAACGGCGCATTTAACAGGAACCTTTAAATTAAGGTCAGGAAAGGTATCGAACGATTATTTTGATAAATATTTGTTTGAATCCGATCCAAAGCTGTTAAACGAGGTCGCTGAACATTTATCGAAATTAATCCCGGCAGGTACGGAAATATTGGCGGGGCTCGAAATGGGAGGTATCCCTATTGCAACAGCATTATCGCTAAAAACAGGCATACCCGTTGCCTTTGTTAGAAAAAAGGCCAAGGAATATGGTACATGTAAACTGGCTGAAGGAATTGAGATAGAGGGAAGAAATGTTTGTATTATTGAGGATGTTGTCACAACGGGTGGACAAATATTATTGAGTGCAAAAGATTTGAGTGATTTTGGAGCTAATGTAAGCCATGTTTTAAGTGTAATAGAACGGGAACAGCAAGGAAGAGATAATCTTGAAAACGCAGGCTTGACGTTTGTTTCATTGTTTAAAATGGAGGAACTCATTGAGGCAAGTTTCAATAGCTCATTAAGGTAGCATTTTGACAGTGATCAGCCGCATGATTACTCGTAAAAACACTTTGTTTATCGAATCAGCACTACCTTTGTCACCCGTGCAGGGAGTCGCTTATTGGTAGCGAATTATCCATAATAGAACACCTGAAGCGGAGGGATCGATATGGGTATTTCGAAAACGAAGGATGCCGCAGATCTGCTTTCTGTCAGCCAAACAACGATCAAACGTTGGGCTTCAGCTTTTCCGGATTTTTTTCAAAAAGACCGATTTGGTCACTATATATTCTCGGAGCAGGATCTTGGCCTGCTCAATCACATTAAAGACCGAATCAATAATGGGGAAACATTGGATCGCATTGTTCTCATGACTAACAAGGAGTCATCAGAACCTCTGCAAGATGAGCTTCTCCTGCACGCACATGATCCATCTATGGAAGATATGCTGGCCCGCGTCGAGCATGTCGAACGGTCGCTTGATCAGAAAGCCGACGAAGTTGTCTCGATTCAGCTGCTCCAGCAGCGCGAGGAACTCGAGGAGCTGCGCCAAATGGTCGGACAATTAGCCGCGTCCTTAGAATCTATTCAGATTTCAAGCAGCAAAGCCTACCCGCCACGCGATGAAATTCACCCAGCTGCTGTCGCCAAACTTCAAGCTCCATCAAAGAAGAAAAGCCGTTTGCGTTCTTTTTTCTCCTTTTTGTAAAGTGAAGATATCGAGGCTTGTTCCTAAATCAGTGATGATCTTAGGGACAGCCTCGATTTCATTTTCTATTTTCACAAATAACTATATAACAAATAAGCTAAATCATTTCTTCAAATGGTACGGCACCGTCGTGATAATCACATTTCTCCGATATAGCAGGTGTGCACGGATCAGTAAACTGGATTGGTTGTGCAGGATGTTATGCCAACCTTTCTTTGGAATGAACTGCGGGATAATAACAGTAACCTGGTAATTGGATTCACTCGCTTTGCGTTGAACGGTATCAATAAATTTAGTCAACGGATGAATGATGCTTCTATAAGGAGAATGCAGAGTTACCAGCCTCACGTCAGGCTGCCACTGGCTCCATTTTTCTTGAAACAACTCATCATCTTCTCTTTCAAAAGGAATATGAACCGCAATAATCTGGTGGGCGGATAGCGATTTTGCATAATTCAGTGAGTTCTCCACCACATGCGTTATTCCGGCCACAGGAAGAATAATTACATTCCCCTCAATCGGAATGGCTGGCTCACAAGTTGTTATTCTTAGTTGGTCGGCTATCGCTTCATAATGCTTTCTAATTCGATGAAAAGCATAAATGATAAGCGGTAAAAAGATGAGGACCGACCAAACCTGAACGAATTTCGTTAAGAAAAACATCAGGGTGACAATAAAGCTTATAAGAGCCCCTGTTGCATTAATGATCAGTTTTGAAATCCACCCGGTAGGCTTTTGGCGAATCCATTTTAATATCATTCCTGTCTGGGACAGGGTGAAGGGAATGAAAACCCCTACAGCATAAAGCGGGATTAAATGTTCGGTTTGACCTTTAAACACAATAATTAAGATGATGGATAAAATGCCTAATATGATAATGCCATTGGAATAACCAAGCCGATCTCCTCTAATCGTAAACATTCTTGGTATGAACTTATCGTTGGCAAGATTAACTGCAAGCAAAGGGAAAGCCGAATATCCCGTGTTGGCGGCTAGGATAAGGATCAGAGCTGTTGTTCCTTGAATGAAGAAATACATAAAATTTCGCCCAAAGGTCTGTTCGGCGATTTGGGAGACTACGGTTACCTCGAGGTTAGGTGTTATCCCGTAATAATAGGCTAAATATACGATTCCCGAAAATAACAAAGCCAGCAAGATTCCCATCGCCATTAATGTTTTAGCAGCGTTATTAGGAGCTGGATTTTTGAAGTTCGGGATGGCATTCGAAATGGCCTCGACTCCTGTTAATGCAGAGCTGCCCGAGGCAAATGCTTTTAAGAGCAAAAATAAGCTGATACCAGCTACTGGCGTACCGATTGGAGTATGTAATTCATGAGAAACATAACCAGTTATTATGTTGTAGAGACCTGCTCCAATTAAAATGAATAAGGCTATAACAAACAAATATACCGGATAAGCCAAAATCGAAGCGGACTCGGTTACTCCCCGCAGGTTCAGAATAGTTATGAAAACGACAAATATCACAGCGATGATTACCGTATGTTCATGCAGACTTGGAAAAGCGGAAGTTATGGCATCCGTACCGGCGGATACACTTACTGCCACGGTTAAAATATAATCAACCAACAAGGAGCCTCCGGCTACTAAGCCAGGGTACTTACCTAGATTTTCTTTTGACACCACATAAGCGCCTCCGCCATGCGGATATGCAAAGATAATTTGCCTATATGATAAAATAAGCGCTAATAATAAAATTAATACCCCGATTGCGATCGGTATCGAATACCAAAACGCAGCGGCACTGACTGTAATTAAAACGATCAATATTTGCTCAGGACCATAGGCAACTGAAGATAATGCGTCTGAAGAAAGAATGGCAAGAGCTTTCGTTTTATTAAGTTTCTGCTCGCCTAATTCATTTGATTTTAATGGTCGACCGATTAAAAATCTTTTTAAAGAAGTCATTGGTTTCACTCCGTTCTCTCCGCATTTATTGTTATTAAACTACCTGTTCCATTAAATTACCCTGTAAATGAAATAAAAAACATGAACCTTAGTGACAGTTTTTTTGGAGAACAATAAATGAAATCGGCAGCTTAGGACATGATTTTCATATCCTAGGCTGCCGATTCTGTTTTTATAGGATCCGCGTAATAAGATGCTTATTAATACGGCATTTGTTGACCTGGGTACCTAGGTGCCTGTGTCTCAACTTCATTTTCCATATATGTCTTGTGACAATACATATGGGAGATGCGCGGAATGTAGACGGTTGAGCCTGGCTGCATTTGTTGTGGGTTTATGTGCGGATTTGCCTCCTCAAGAATAGGGAGGGGCATATTATACATGTGAGCGACCTTATCCATGGTATCTCCTGCCTGCATTTGGTGTTGAGCAAAGTACATGTCGTTACGATCCCCTTCACCATCCTCCCGGAAAAAAGGAAAGAAAAACGGGGAAAAGAAGAAAAACGGAAATAAAAAACGTCGTGGGAAAAATGGATGAGGGATCGGTCGGAAAGGTCGACGGAATCCAGCCCCGCCCTGTGGAATAAATGCGCGATTCATAATAAACCTCCAATTGTGTATGGTCATTTGACTATTTAAATTATGAACGTAAGAAAAAAAGGTGCCTATTGCTTCTTAATTTAGGCTTGTTTGGTGTTTCTGAACAGCTTTTGCTGCGCAGCATGCAGCTTGGAATAACGTGGGTGGCATATGATATTTCAAAAAAAACAGCGGCAGTTCAGACTATATTTCAGTCCAAAGCTGCCGCTGTTTTTTTTGTTGATGGATACGGTTTTCAATCCTCTGCATCAGGATCCTCTCCCGTTTTTTTCTTTTTCTTTGCATAAAACTCCGCGGCTTTTTGCCGGTTGCCGCATTGGTCCATACTGCACCAGCGGCGTTTTCCGCTTTTTGAGGTATCCAAAAAATGCAGAATGCAAGCATCATGCTCGCACTTTCGGATACGCTCCGGCGAATGCTTGCCGAGTGTATCCGCGAGAGAGCTTAGTACCGCATACCGTATTCGGTCAAGAGGGCCATGACCGTCATAAATCATTACCGGTCGGCCCTCCTGTTGTTCCATTCGGACATCCACGGTTATATCTGCCGTCTTTTTCGCGATCAGGGTGTAGGTTTGTACGGATAGCTGGCCTTCCTGAAGCAGATCGGCTAACGCATCGATGCAGAACGCCCTGAGTGAAAATAATTCAAGCTGCAGGAGCCTTAAATCTGAGGGAGACAGACTTCCCTCCAGAGCCAAATCGTTTTCACTCAGCCACTGCTTAATATAATCAAGCTCTTCAAGCATATCGGTCTTTTGTTTGTCGCGCATCATGATGGTATTAGCAAGATTAATCCACATAGTTCCGCCAATCGTAAACCGATGTCTTTCCATGATAAAATCCCCTTGATCAATGAAGTCATATCCATGTGTATTACAAGGTTATACTTTCGAGTGCTTTCAAGATTTCCAGCTTTACTTTGCCATTGGCGGCAGTTGTAAGACGATTTATAATATCCGCTGTTTCGTTGTAGATTGGCGGATGATGGATAGCGCCATAATGGATCGGTATGAGTGTACCGGATTGAAGAACAGACGCTGCCGAGACCGCCTGCTCAGGTGTCAGGCAGATGGGTTGAGCGCTTGGAATTCTTCCGGGCAGCTCTAGTACAGCGCCGTTGACCGGTAAGCAAGCTGCATCAAAAGGACCGTAAGACTTTGCAATGTTCCACCAATAGCCATGCCAGAGAGTGTCTCCGCAATGAATGAGGGTTCGTCCCTCACCCTTTATCACCCATGCTACCTGAATATCGCCTACTCCGTCAACGGATGGAACCGCGGTTGCCGTCACATCTGCTCCAATCTCATAGGGCACACCGATTTTTGCGCCGATGATCTTCTTTAGGCCGGAGGCCTTAGCGGCTTCAGCCATCTCCTCCGGTACATAGACGGGAATTGATGCGCCGTATGCTTGAATAATGGCGTCTGGATCGAAATGATCATCATGCAGATGTGTAATGAAGACGGCGTCCATATTCCCAAACTGATCAAGCGGATACATAGGCTCCAGCGATTGTCCAAACTTTTGAGGAATACGCGAAATGGGATCAATAACAATCGTTGTAGTTCCTGTTAAAACCCGAATTCCTGCCCACGGCAAACGTTGAATGTCCATTTGAAAATCATCCTCTCGCTTGAGTTTCAAACCTGTATAATCGATTTATAGTGGTTATATAATGCAATGATAGCAGTTAATATATAACCTGTAAATAGACAAATTAAAGGTTATACAAAAAAGAGTATCAGCAGCTCTAAGCAGAAAAAGCCTGTTATATTAACATGACGTGAATCAAAGTTGGATAATGGTGGTAAGGTAACTGTAAAAACTGTACCTCAGGAGGAGCATATGGAGTCTAAACTAGAGCGACAAGGTCTTATGGCACTAATCAAGAAGGGCAATAAGTCTTCCGCAATTGCGATGATAGGTAATGCGATTATTGCTGCTATCAAAGCATTCGCAGCTGCATTCAGCGGCAGCGGCGCTATGTTCGCTTCTGCCATGCATTCCTTGGCGGATGCGATTAATCAGGGGTTTGTTTTTGTTGGAAGCATTCTCTCCGAGAAGAGACCCACCCCGCGATTTCCAACCGGCTTTGGACGTGTCATTAATATTTTTTGCATGGTTGCCGTTATTGTCGTAACCATCATGGCTTATGAAACCATACATGAAGGCTGGCATTTAATTAACCATCCTGTTGAAAGTGAAGGCATTTGGCTTAATATCATTGTGTTAATTGTTAATTTGATTGTGGACGGGTTCATATTAATAAAAGCGATGAAAGAAATTTTGCATGAAGCAAAAGCTGAAGCGCAGGGGTTTAAGCTTTTTTCGGCTGCTTTTAAAAATGTAGGACGTTCAGCACCGGCCACTCGACTGGTCTTTTACGAGGATATCGTGGCCGTAACGGGAGCGCTTCTAGCCATGATTGCAGTCATCGTTGTCTCATTTACGGCATTTAATCAGATGGATGGCGTCGTAACGGTGCTGATTGGGCTGTTGATGGTCGGTGTCGCTTTTCGGGTGGGGTATGATAACATGATCGGTCTTATCGGCGTTTCCGCTCCGAAAGAAGTGGAAGAAAAGGTTTCGAAAATCATTTTTTCTGAGCCGCTCGTTACCGATATTTATCAAATGCGTATTTTGCAAGAAGGGCGTTATTATCATGTAGAAGCTCTTATGGAGTTAAGGCAAGGATTATCGCTTGCAGATGCGGACGACATTAAATTTAAAGTGCGCGATATGCTTCTTCGGGACACAGATATTACGGATGCTATTCTAGGCATTATTGAGGATGACGGGGTGAAAAGCTGGGTCCCGATAAATAAGCGATAGCAAAATCACAAAATAATAACCGCCAAAATATGTGGCGGTTTTTTTAGAGGGAATTTCACCCAAATGAACGAAATATACTAAAAAGTAAATCATAGAATAGAAAGGTTGGTCATACGTTCCATGCTTTCAATCGGCATCGCTGGCGGGTCTGGCAGCGGCAAAACGACATTAAGCAAATTTTTGGCAAGTGGACTGAGCGGGCATAAGGTGAAATCCATCCATATGGACAAGTATTATAAGGCGATTCGTCCGATAACGACAGATCCGATCTCCGGGAAGGAATATGAAGATTTTAATCATCCCGATGCTATAGACATGGATAAGCTGATGGATGATTTTAATCAGGCTATCTTAACGGAAGACATTGTAATTATTGAAGGTTTCTTGCTGTTTCATCTCTCTGGGCTTAGAGAACGACTCGACTATAAAGTTTATGTGGATTGCCCGTCGGACGAAAGGCTCGCAAGGAGATTGAGCAAATTTAAAGCCGGCCGCTACTCGCAAGAAGAAGTGGTAAACGAATATTTGGATCTAGTTAGACATAGGCATGATGTGTACGTGGAACCCACCAGGTGGTATGCGGATATGGTGGTCAACGGCTCTCTGCGCTCGGAAAAGGGCAGCCAAATGCTGCTGGACTGGGTTTTGCAGAAGCTGAAAGCCAATTTATAAAAGCTCTATCGATTCCGCTGATATGGACAACCAACTACGAGATTCGCGAGGATAATCAGATTATAAATGAAAATGGGATGGTTCAGTTGCTATATCTGATCCATCCCGTTTTCTATTTTGAGAGAGAATAATTTACTGCATAAGGAACAGGGTGTATAGTGATAGTGAATATATTAGTGATCAAAGATCAAGTTAGGTTATTATATTATTATTTTTTGAAAGCGATTTCAGAATGTATCTCAAACACACGAAGAGGGATCGAAATGTTTAAGCTGATGATAGTGGATGACGAATTATTAATGCGTATTGGCATTCGTTCCATGATCGATTGGGAAGCGCACGGATTCCGGATCGCCGCCGAGGCTGCGAACGGCAGGGAAGCAATCGAAATGGCTCAATCGGTGAAGCCGGATTTAATCATTACAGATATCAAGATGCCCGTCATGGACGGACTGCAGTTGATCCGCGAAGCGTCGAAAACTTTCACCGACTGCAAATACGTGATACTGAGCAACTTTGACGAGTTCCGGTACGTGAAGGAAGCGTTGCAGCTTGGCGCAATCGATTACTTGATCAAAAGCGAGATAACGCCGGAAGTTCTAGCTGAACTGCTTGCCGGCATCAGGCGGAAAAGGGAGCTCGGCGGCAGCGGGAGCCAGACCGTGATGTTGACCGCGCACATTTCACAAAGCCTCTCCCATCTGAAGGAAAGCTTGTTCAAAGACCTGATCAGCGGCTTGTTGGGTGAGAGGGAAGCGGCTGCGAAGGTGGAGCAATTGCAGGCATGTGTGCGTTCGGAAAATCTGACGGTCATCAAACTTCGCCTCGACGGTTTTGCGAAAGTGCGTCAGAAGTATGTGGAGAAAGATGAGAAGTTGTTAAGGTTCTCCGTTCTCAATATTCTGGAGGAAATTATACCGGGCAAGTGGAACAAAGAACTAGTCGTCGAAAGCTCATCCGAATATTTACTTATTGCCAATACCAAGGGAGACGGTATGTTGAGCGCTCGCTCGGAGATCGCAGAGCTCTGCGGCGGCATTCAGCGAACGATGAAAGATTTTATGAATATGTCCATTACTATCGGCGTAAGCTCCGTCGTTTCGGGATTTCGATTGATGAAAGCGGCATACCGGGAAGCGGATTACGCACTCAGGCGCAGTTTTTTTGCAGGGGGCGGACGTATTATATTCTTTGAAGACACGGAGGACTATCCGAGGGACGAGATTGCGGAACCTGCGCCAAAAGAGGCGAATGAAGCAAACGCTCATGCATTGAGCCACGTCCTTGACAGCAACAATGAAGCAAAGCTTACGGACTTCTTCGACGCTTTTCGAGGCGAATTGGCGGCTAACAGGGCGAATGAACGAATGATCCGCGAGGCGTATATTGGGATGACTGAAATTGTAGGCGCATACATGTCCTATATGGTTAGGTCCCGCCTGCAGGTTTCGGACAAACTGCCTTACGAAGCGGTCCTTTCTGCAGAGACGTGGGATGATGTTCATGGTATTGTGCTTGATTATGCGAGGCTTTGCTTGGCGGCGGAAGGTCGGTCGGCAGAGCAGAGAAGCTATGCGGATATGGCTGTCGAAATGATACACCGATACTATGCGGAAGATCTCTCCCTCCAGAGCGTAGCCAGTCAAATCAACGTCAATCCGTCTTATCTCAGCCGACTGTTCAAGCAAGAGAAGGGTGAAAATTTTATTTCATGTTTAACCCGCGTCCGGATTGACCGGGCGAAGTCGTTTTTAGAGAGCCGTAAATATAAAGTGTACGAAGTGGCGGACAAAGTAGGCTATCATAATTACACATATTTTAGCAAAATTTTCAAGAAGGTCGTCGGAGTCAGCCCGGAAGAATATCGAGGGTAATGAGGCAAGGCACGGCCTTGGAATGGAGACGATGTATGCGGAGAAAAATTACATTTATTAGTATCAAAGCGAAAATGTTGATTATATGCCTGACCGTCGTGATCGTGCCGATTTTCGTTATGACGGTCATTTCTTACGCCTCTTCCCAGCAGCTGCTGGAACAAAAATATACGGAGCTGCTGATGGACATCTCTAATCAGACGAACGTGAGCATCGACGCATATTTGAAAGAAGTAGAGAAAATATCGCTGGTGGCCAGCTTTGGTATGAACAGCAGTGTAAAAGCGACAGCCGAAGACAATTATCCTCTTCAGGAATATTTGCGCGACGATAACGAAGAAAATGAGAACACGGCTTATGGCATGCTGATGAACTATATCATGATGAAAGACCGTGAAATTTCTTTTTATATCTATAACCTGAACGGCGGACAAGATCTGTTCGTCGGTACCGATCTCCCTTACGATTACAGTTATAAGGCGAAGGAAGAAGAATGGTTCAAGTTTTTTCAGGTGTCGAACAGCAAGATGATGACGCTCGATACGCATGTCGACCAACAGACGAAAAGCAAGAAGCTCGCAATTGCTCACGCCAGGAAAATATTGGACATGGACAGTGGAACGTTGCTCGGCATCATGGTTGTGCGAATCGATCTCAGCGTCATCGAAGTTGTGAACAGCAGGCTTCAGCGAGCGCTGCGTTCGCGGTTCACGATTGTGGACGAGGCGGATAACATTATCTTCAATGCCAATACCGGTCTGATCGGAAAAAAGTTTTCCGAAACCGTTCGACCGGATAAGCGCGACCATATCATCGTGGAAAGCCGGTTTGACCGGCAACGATGGACGACCTATTTATATATGCCGATGAGCGAGCTGTCGGCGGAAGGGGATATTTTGCGGCAAAACATTTATCTCCTGGCGTTCCTGATGCTCCTATTTCTAGTTATTATCTCGATTTACTTATCAAGCGTCATTACGCGGCCGATCAAGAAGCTGATGACCAACATTCTGCATGTGGAAAAGGGGCAATTCGAGCAGGTGGAGGACATACATTCACGTGACGAAATCGGATTGTTATCGACAAGGTTCAATCGGATGTCCCGCGAACTGAAAGGGCTTGTCTCTCAAATCCAACAGGAAGAAATGAAGAAAGCTGCCGCTGAAATTCGCGCGCTGCAATCCCAGATCAACCCGCATTTCCTTTACAATACGCTGGGATCTGTGAAGTGGATCGCCTCCATGCAGCAAGCGGACACCATTGTGGTCATGACCGAAGCGCTAATTGCGATGTTGCGGTATGCCGCCCGGGCAGAGGGCGCGATGGTGTCCGTACGCGAAGAACTCGATAATTTGCGAAACTATATGACCATTCAAAAGGTTCGTTACTATAACCGGATTCGCATGGATGTCTTTGCAGATGATACGCTGATCGAACAGCGCATGCCAAAGCTAATTCTCCAGCCGATTGTCGAAAACGCGATTTTTCACGGACTTGCGGAAAAGGAAGAAGACGGCATTGTCACGATTCGCATTGCACGGGGTGAAAACGGGTTTATTATTGACGTCCATGACAACGGGGAAGGCATGGACGAGGAAACGCTTCGGCTCGTTAAGGCCTCTCTCGCGGGAGAGGTGGAAAATGGAGAGAGTATCGGCCTGCACAACGTGCAGCGCCGCATACAGCTTTATTACGGAAATAAGTACGGAATTGAGTGCAATAGCGCTCAGGGAGCCGGCACGACGTTTCGCATTTGTTTGCCTGAGGAGGAGAATTCGCAGGAAATGAAGCATCTCGGCGCATAAATAAAGGGGGAGGGCTCGGTGGCGGGAGGAGCAAGGTTTTTGTGGTGGATAGGCGTGGCCGCTGCCGTTCTGTTGGCTGGCTGTGCCGCGGACGATTCGGCAGAGCGGCCCGATACGGCATCGTCGTCAAAATTTGTTGTGCTGCGATATACAACCTTCATGCTGGATTCGTCAGAGACAGCAAGCCATTATTTTGAAGCTATCGCCAAATTCGAAGAGATGAATCCGGATATACGCATAGAGGTGGACCATATTCAGAACATCAATTATACGGCGGGATTAAAGACGAGATTGCTCGGGGGCGAGCAAATGGACGTGTTCGACGTTTGGTCGCCCAGTCTGTTCGAGGAACTCCGGCGGCTGGATGATCATGTCTACTTAGACTTGAGCAAAGAGGATTTTTTGAACGATTTCCTTCCGGCAACTTTGGAGCCGGTCACGAAAGACGGCCATGTATACGGCGTTCCCGGCTTGATGCATACGGACGGCTTTCTCTATAACAAGACGATGTTCCAGAAGCTTGGACTTTCCATCCCTCGGACGTGGACCGAATTTATTCGATTGTGCGAGAAGCTGAAAGATCAAGGGATTATTCCGATCGCGCTTAATTCCGAATGGTGGGTGCCGCAATTTTTGTTTGGCTCGCTCATGTCTAATGCTGGAGCGGACGAAACCTGGACGGCTATGCTGGAACAGGGCAAGGTGAGAGCGGATCATCCGATGATTGTCAAAGCTATGTCGATGACAAAGGAAATAATCGATCGAGGCTTCGTGCCGGAGGGCTGGGAGCAGTTGAAGTATGAACAGTCAAGAGATCTGATTGGCAATGGCAGAGCCGCCATGATTGTTACCGGCACCTGGGATCTGTCGGAGCTGAACGCCAACAATTCCGGACAGGAAATCGACTTTATGATGGTGCCCGGAGAAGAGCGCACCGTACCAAACCTGAATATTGGCTCCTACAAAGTCATTAGCGCGAACAGTGCGCATCCTGAAGAAGCGAAACGATTCCTGGCCTATATGAACGGACAAGAAATGCAAGAAAAGCTGGCGAATCAAGTCATGGCTGTTCCCTCCGTCAGCGGTGCCTTGCTCCATGATCCCATTGTCCGCCGCATCTTCGAATTAGTTACCAGCGAGGAAGCGATGATTTATTGGCCGCATATCGTGTCGACGGAGTCACTTCAGTTGGAAATAATCGACGCTCTGAATGAGTACCTGAGAGGAGCCGATCTGGTCCGCGAATTGGCGAAAATACAGCTCGCGATTGACCGAGCCGGGAATCGTGAAGCGCAACCGAAAACGTAACCAGCTTTCCTGTTCGACTGTAACCCTTCCCGCCCGGGAAGGGTTATTTGTCGTGCGTAACATGAAGGATGCCCATTTTCTTGCACTTTTTTTTAATCCACAGGCATTATTTTTACTTTTGGGCAGTCATCGCGGCAGTCTGGTTTCGACGTGTCAAGAAAGGAACAGGAACTTGTCAATTAAGTTGATAGCTCCAACTCTCATTTTTTTTTACAATAAACTCGTATCAACCAATGGATAAATGGGGGGTTAGTATGAGTAAAAAGTTATTGTCTATCGTGATGGTGCTGTCGCTCGTCTTGCTGGCTGCATGCAGCGGAAATAATGGGAATACGGAAAATGATCCGAAGTCGGCGCCAGAACCTGAGCAGTCGGTGAATGCAGAAGGCGTGGTCGATTACGCGTTCGGAGCCTATGCCGAACCGGTCACCATCCACACGGTAAGAGCTGAATATTCTTCGGCGCAGTTCCCGGAAGGGGATAATATGACCAGTAACGTATGGACTCGCGCTTACAAGGAACGGTTCAATATTGATGTCGTAACAGATTGGGTAACCGACGAATACGATACGAAGCTTAATCTTGCCATTTCGTCTAATCAATTGCCCGACGTGTTCCATGTCAACGCAACGCAGCTGCAGCAGTTGATCGAAGCGGACATGATTATGGATTTGACGGAAGTGCTCGACACTTATGGTTCCGACCGGTTGAAAGGCTATATGGAGGCCGATAGTGCCAGTTATGAGTCGGGCAAGAAAGATGGCAAGCTGTACGGCATTCCGCAAATGCACTGGGGGTTCATCGACCAGCCCGACTATATCTGGATTCGAAACGATTGGAAAGAAGAGCTGGGCCTTTCGGATCCGAAAACGATGGACGATATCAAGAACATTGCCCTGAAGTTCAAGGAGGCGTATGGCGGCTACGGCATTGCGGTCGATCAGACGCTAGACTACTTGAATCTGCTCGCAATCGGCTGGGGAGCTCATCCGGACATGTGGATTCCGGGCAATGACGGCAAACTGGTGTACGGCTCGGTGCAGCCGGAAATGAAAGATGCGCTCGCGGCATGGGCCGAATGGTTCAAGCTGGGCATTATTGATCCGGAATTTCCGATAAAAGATTTCAGCGCCATGAACTCCGGGATTGTATCCGGCAAGTCCGGCATGCAGCCGTATTATCAATGGTGGGGTTATAATCCAGGCGTCGATACCGTAACTAATCAGGGCAAAGACGCGGTGTTCTATCCTTATCTGATTCCGACTGTCGATGGCCAAGTGGCGACGCAATCCGTCTTCTTCGCTAACGGCTCTTACACGGTAGTGAACAAAAAATCGAAACACCCGGAAGCAGCCATTAAGCTTCTTAACTACTATGCTTACATTCTCGATGAAGGAACCGAAAAGGAAACGCCTGAGACGCTGTCCGCCATGTTGGACAAAGACATCGCGCATGTCACAGGCGCCTTCAAGATCATTAATCCGATGACGGATTATGAACAGTACGAACGAGTGAGCGAAGCGCTGAAATCGAAAGATACGAGTCAATTTACGACAAGCGGCATGTGGCAAAAATACAATAACAGCGTTGAATTTATGACGAATGCGACTCCTGCGGCTACCGGCGACTATCTGCAGCAAGGTTCGCAGAAGCCTGCTTACGGCCTTGCCAAGTCCATTCTCGACAATGACCAGTATATAAAGACCGCGATGTGGGGTGCGCCGCCGAAAGAGCTTGCCAAATACGGCTCCACACTGGATGACATCCTGACTGAAGGCTTCACGAAGATCATTATGGGCTCAGAAAGCATCGATTATTTCGATACGCTCGTCAAAAATTGGCATGCAGCCGGCGGTGAGGAAGCGACCGCAGCCGTCAACGCTATGTATGGCCAGCAGTAAGATATCCGAAAAAGCGTAAACGGCTGACGCCGTCCTTGGTGGCAAAAGCAAAGTTTCGCGGTGAAATATAGGCTTAAGTATAAGTATGAAACTTTTACCTTCCTATATTTTGAAAACGGGGAGGCGGGGATGCGCTCGCCTCCTTTACGTGAACGGAGGAGCGGGACATGTTAACAAAATTAAAACAGCAACGAGCATTCCACCTTATGCTCATTCCGAGCGTTATTCTCGTTTTTATTTACAGTTACCTTCCGCTATATGGAATGATTATAGCGTTTCAGGACTATAATCCTGGTCTCGGCTTTAAATCGCATTGGGTCGGAATGGATAACTTCGAACACGTTTTCAGACAGCCTAATTTTGTGCGAACGATCTGGAACACGATGTATATGTCGGTCTTCAAGCTGATCGGAGGCATCGTCGTACCGGTCATTTTCGCTTTATTGCTGAACGAAGTCGCGCGTGCAGCGCTGAAGAGATCGATTCAGACGCTGGTCTATGTTCCTAATTTCCTATCGTGGGTCATTATGGCGGGTATTATGATCGATATTTTGGGTTCGGACGGCATCGTCAATTCTTTGTTCGTCTTTTTGGGAGCGGAGCCTATTTCATTTCTGGGAAGTCCCTCCATGTTTCCTTGGACTATGATCGTGACGGACATTTGGAAAGGTTTTGGTTTCGGCACTGTCATCTACCTGGCGGCCTTGACGAGCATTGACCCGGGACTGTATGAAGCGGCATTGATCGATGGCGCAAAACGATGGAAGCAGACGCTCTATATTACGCTGCCGCTGCTTATGCCTACGATTATTTTGATGACAGTCCTATCGCTCGGCAATATTTTGAATGCGGGCTTCGACCAAATATTCAACTTATATTCGCCCGTCGTCTATGAGACAGGCGATATCATCGATACTTATGTGTATCGGCTAGGCATTCAACAGGCGCAATATTCGGTAGGCGCTGCCGTCGGGTTTTTCAAGTCGATTGTTTCCTGCATTTTAGTTGTCTTATCCTATATATTGGCTTATCGTGTCGCAGGATACCGTATCTTCTAAGGAGGGATGATTGTGGTTCAAGATAACAGCCTGGGGCGGAAGATGTTTCATATCGTTAACTACACGGTGTTGATTTTGGTTTCGCTTATCTGCGTGCTGCCGTTCGTTAACCTGTTGGCCGTCTCGTTCAGCAGCAGCGCCTCGGTATCGGCGGGCGAAGTCATGTTTTGGCCCGTCGACTTCAATACGAAAGCCTATGAGTACGCGCTTAAAGGCGATGAATTTTTTCGGTCAATGTGGGTTTCGCTCCAACGTGTCGTATTAGGTACGCTGGTTAACCTTATTTTGATGGTGCTCGCGGCATATCCGCTTTCGAAGACGAAGGAGAAAGTGTTGGGCCGCGGTATTTACATGGGCTTTTTTGTTTTCACCATGCTGTTCAATGGGGGATTGATTCCTACCTATTTGATCGTGGTTCAGACCGGGTTGATCGACTCCATCTGGTCTTTGATTTTGCCAGGAGCGATCCCCGTCTTCAGCATGATTATTCTGATGAACTTCCTCAGAGGGCTGCCGGAAGAAATTGAAGAATCGGCAACAATTGACGGGGCGGGGCCCATTCAAATATTGGTCCAAATCTTGCTGCCGCTTCTGAAGCCGGCGCTGGCCACAGTCGGTCTGTTCAGCATCGTCGGCCATTGGAATTCTTGGTTTGACGGTATTATTTATATGAACGATACGGCGAATTATCCGTTGCAAAGCTATTTGCAGACGCTGCTTCTCAACTTTGAACAAATTATGTTGAGAGCAAGTACCGACTATACTCAGCTGCTGGCGATGATGAACGTACGCACCGGTCGCGCCGCCCAAATGTTTCTCGGGGCGATACCGATTTTGGCAATCTATCCTTTTCTGCAAAAATATTTTACGACTGGCCTCGTTCTTGGCAGCGTCAAAGGCTAAACTTGTACGTTACACGCGTTATGCGTTCATAAAGCCGGTCGCCTAGTAGTAAAGACATGTGAATGGCGCTCTGCTCGCCCCTTCAGGCACGGATAAGAAAGGTGCGAAATTGAGCTGATTATTTATTCGAATTTACGTTACAGAAATGGCTCAAGCCCAGCTGTTATTACAAGAATATTCGATAGATCTCATGCTTTGCGATCCGCCTCATGCAACAGTGCAGCTACTTTGTATATTGTTTCTTCGGCTGCTCCAGCTTCTGCTCGGAAACGGGTGCTGCAGCTTCCTTCTGTGGGAACTGAAGCTCGTAGAGTTGCTTGTCTCTGCCTTGCCCTGCAAGCAGCTCGTCATGCGTGCCGGATTCGAGGATGACGCCCTTATCCAGCACATAGATGGTGTCGGCCTGCTGGATCGTCGACAGCCGATGCGCGATGACGAGGCTGGCACGGCCTTCGAGCAATCTTTTGTGTAAAGTCGCAGCTATGTACTGCCGTGGAGCATCGTCTCGTACATGAAGTTCCGTAAAGTGGTAAAACTACGTTCCGTATAAGTTTCCGTTGATGCAGGAGGGCAGGAGCCCTCCTTTTTTTCAAATCAAAAGTTAACGTTGACGTTAACTGTCACTAAGAGTATGCTTATTTTATAAGATTACGGAGGTGCGGCGAATTGCATTTGCTAAAAATTGAAGAGGTAGCGAAACGTACGGGCTTAACCAAACGAGCCATTCGTTACTATGAGGATATCGGTTTAATTTCTGCGCCGGAAAGAACGCAGGGCGGTATACGGCTATATTCAGAGGATGATATTGCGAAGATTAATAAAATTATTTTGGCGAAAGAAGTACTTGGCTTCTCGCTTGCTGAGCTTCAGCAGTATATTGAGTTTCAGACCGCGATCGAGCAGCAAAAGAGCGAATACCATACCACAGAGGACCTTGAAGCGCGCAGATTGAAGCTGATCGATATGGGTGAGATTTTGCAAAAGGAAAAGGCGATGATCGACACGAAAATCTCACGCATGGAGCAATTCAAAGAAGAACTGACCGGTTATGAGATTAGAATAAGTAAGGCCCTCGAAAAACTACAAGATTAGGAGCATAAAAGTGGATACCTCGCAAAAAGCAGCTACGTCATTTTGGACCGTTATGATAGCAGTGTTTTTCGGTAACTTTATGGCCTCATTGAGTACGACTACGATTAATGTGGCATTGCCTATTTTTATGGATGATTTTCATGCCAGCTTGAATACCGTGCAGTGGATGTTATCAGGCTTTATGATGGCTACGGGCATTATTGCCCCGATTATTGGTTTTATGGGTGACAAATGGAGCTACAAAAAGCTTTACGTATTTGCTTTGGCCGGCTTTACTTTAGCTTCCGTGCTCTGTACCTTTGCTTGGAGCATCGAATCGCTTATCGCGTTCCGTATTCTCCAAGGCTTCTTCAGCGGTATTATTATGCCGACGACGATGACGATCATCTATCAAACGATTGATAAGTCGAGGCAAGCCGTCGCCGTAAGCTTTTGGAGCGTGTCTGCGATGCTCGCCCCTGCGCTTGGTCCGACCATCGGAGGTTGGCTTGCTGAAATTTACGGTTGGGAATCCTTGTTCCTGTTGAATATTCCAATTGGCATTATTGCGGTCATTGTGGCGGCTAAGTATATTCCTAACTATCGTTTAAGCAGCGGCATTAAACTCGACTGGATTGGGTTTGGCGCTGTTCTTATCGGGACCAGCGCGTTATTGGTTGCTTTTAGCGAAGCGCATAACTGGGGCTGGGCAGGCTGGCAGACGCTCGGCATGATTGCGGCAGGGATCGTTGTTCTCGCGTATTTTGTAAGAAGGACGCTGCGGGTCAGAAATCCCTTGCTCAATTTGCGCGTACTGAAAATTCCGCGGTTTACGTACGGCTTGATCGTAAACTGCTGCATAACGATATCTCTATATGCCGGCACGCTGTTGGTTCCTATTTTCATGCAAAATATTAAAGGGGAATCGAGCTTTACAACGGGCCTCGTCATGCTGCCCGGTACGATTGCGATGGTGCTGGTGTCGCTTGCAGCCGGCAAGCTTTATGGCAAAATCGGTCCTTCGCGGTTAATCTTTATCGGCCTGATTCTTATGGGAATAGCGACATGGGAGCTTAGTCACGCGGGTGTAGCCACGAGCGCTTTATTTATCACGGTATGGGTCGCAATTCGTTACATGGGTATCGGGTTTAGCAATATGCCGGTGACGAATGCAGCGATGTCTGCGGTTCCGAGCGTGAACTCGGGCCATGCGTCGGCGGTGATGAATTGGATTAGGCAAGGAACCTCCGCGCTGTCAATCAGCTTGTTCAGCTCGATATTGTCATCGCAGACGATTGCCCATTTGACGGAGAGGAACGTGTCCCAAACGGTTGCTTTGTCACTTAGCGTACAGGATGTCTTTCATGTGGGGACAATGATTATCATCGTTTCTTTACCGCTCACCCTGCTGCTTCGGAAACCGAAAGCAGTTGCGACAACATAAGAAAGAGCGCCCATTGCGGCGCTCTTTCCGTTTATATTCATGATTAAAATACATGTACGCCTTCGAGCGCTACCTTGATTTTTCCGTTCGTCTCCAGCACTTTCACCTTTACTTTGCGGCCCGGCTGATACTGGGGGATATTGACCATAAACACGACGGCCTTAATTATGGTGCGGTAGGGCTCCGCATGCTCTCTCGGAATCGTTAAGCCTATGAAAACCTCAGGATGACCGTTAATCTCGGTATTGGTTTGCCGAATAGAGCTTACGGTCGCATCAAAAGATACACCGTTCTTTAAAATATGTTTGATTTCCCGATTATCCTGGAACGATTGCCGAATGACGATGAAGGCGAGCAGGAAAAGAGGCAAGGATATAAGAATGACGACCACTAATGAGATGCTCTCGCCTGTACTCACAAATCACCAACTTTCATGGATCTCAATGAACATATTTGCTTGCTGCTTTTACATTTTATTAGTTCTATAAAAAGCATAGCATAATACATTCATTAAGAAAATATTTCCAAGGTCTTATTAGTGAATAGGTACTTTAGCAGCTGTTATATCCTAATTAAAGGAAAGGCGTTCTCTTTACGAAGCTTTGAGCCAGATGGTCGGCATGTAAATCTTTGTCGTTTTTTTTGTATTTTTCAAGCACGTCGATAATGTAATCGTTATTCGGATCGTTGGAGCGGAAAATAAATTGCTCATGGTTCTCGATATGTACATCATGCCCGCACTGCTTCAGGCAAGCTTCATAGTCCTGAAGGGTAGGCTGGGTATTCTCTTCTAGATAGATCAGGCCGGTCAGCAGCCTCGTTTCCGTGCCATGAATAATTTTGAAATGGACCGTATGTTCCTTTTTCATTGCAATTCCTCCCGTACTTCCAAGTGAATGATTGTTATTATTATAATATGACCCAAAAGCGATGTGAAAGCATGCCTATTGTGAAACCTTCTTGAAAAAATCCGCAAAAATTGAACAAAAGCTGCACCGTCCGATGACGGTGCAGCTTTTGTGATTTTCTGTATGTTGAAAATGCTTAAACCACCGTCACCTTGATCAGGTTGGTTGCGCCGGCTTGGCCGATTGGAACGCCAGCCGACAGAACGATAATGTCGCCTGTGTCGATAAGCCCAGTCAGCTTCGCATTGCGCGTAGCGGATTCGAACATTTCGTCGGTAGTGGTAACTGCATCGCCCTTCACCGGAATAACGCCGGAGAGCAAACAAATTTTCGGCAGGACATGATCATGCTGGGTAATCGCAATAATCGGCGCTTTTGGACGGTATTTGGATACCATGCGCGCCGTAAAGCCGCTTTCTGTTGACGTAAGAATCGCCCTAGCACTCAGCTCAAGCGAGGAGCTCACAACGCCTTGGCTGATCACCTCGGTAATGTTTGTGCTTTGCTGCGCTCTTCTCTTATCGAATTGCTCTTTGTAATCGATCATGGATTCCGCTTTTTTCGCGATAGAAGCCATGGTCTGTACGGATGCGATCGGATATTTACCAGCTGCAGTCTCGCCTGAGAGCATGACCACGTCCGCTCCTTGGATAACGGCATTTGCTACGTCGCTTACCTCTGCTCTCGTAGGGCGCGGGTTAACCTGCATCGACTCCAGCATATGGGTAGCAACGATAACCGGCTTGCCTACAAGGTTACATTTGTTGATCATTTCGCGCTGCATCATCGGTACATCCTCAATCGGCACCTCTACGCCAAGATCGCCGCGCGCGACCATGATACCGTCGGACGCTTCGATAATCGCATCGAGATTGAGCATGCCCTCTTCATTTTCGATCTTGGAAATGATTTGTACATGGCTCGCGTTTGCTTCTTCCAGGATGTTGCGGATTTCCAAAATATCCTCTGCTTTGCGCACGAAAGAAGCGGCAATGATCTCGACATTATGCTCAATGCCGAAATGGATATGCACGACATCGCGTTCCGTTACGCCTGGTAGCGTCGTTTTGATGCCTGGCAGGTTAACGCCTTTGCGCGGCTTCAGCGTACCGCCGCTGATGATTTTACAGCGGATATCGGCTCCTTCTACGGAAAGCACCGTAAGATCGACGAGCCCATCGTCAATAAGAATACGGTCGCCTGGTTTTACGACCAAAGGAAGCTCGTTATAGTTAACAGGCAGACGGGTCGCATCGCCCAGCACATCTTCAGTGGTCAGAATAAGCTCCTCGCCGATAACAAGCTCGCAGGAAGCTTCTTTCAGCTTGCCGATCCGCACTTCAGGACCTTTAATATCCATCATAATAGGCACGAAAGTGTTTAGCTCGCGCGCAGCCTGCCGTATATTATTCATTCGCATGACGTGATCTTCTAATTCGCCGTGAGCCATATTCAGTCTACCAACGGTCATTCCTGCCTGGATCATTTCTTTTATCGTCGAAACGGAGTCGCAAGCGGGACCCATTGTACAAATAATTTTTGTTTTTAGCATGTTGTAGGCCTCCTCGTTTTTTCCATTGTAACGTGGAAGCTCGAAACGTAATAAGAACTATAGTACAATAGATGTACAATAGTACAGCGTTAAGGGGCGTTCATTATGCTGGCAATTTTGGATGTGCATCAGGACAATGGGGCGGGTTGGTACGAGGAGGGAGAGGGGCGAAAGCTAACCTTTCACCTCTTGCTGGTTACCTACGGGAAATGTGTATATTGGGTGAACGAGGAGAAGGTCATTTTGGAAAAAGGCGATATGCTCCTCATACCGGGACATATCCCGTATTATGGAAAAAGCATTCCCACGGTCGTGCATACAAAGTACGTAATCAACTTTAGAAAAACCGCAGCAGAGTGCGCGCTTCCGCTCCTTCGGCTGCAAGAGCCGCTACGGCGGAGGCTCGGTTGCTTCGAGGTTATACAGGAGCGGCTTCGGGCGATTTTGACGCAGTACAAGGAGCGGCCAGCCTATTACGAATTAATGGCCGAGGCGCTGCTGACGGAAGCGTTAATCTTCATCAATCAAGAGACGGACCGAGGGACCATAACCTCCGAGAAGCATCGGCGGGTGGACAGCATGAAGCAGTATATTTCGACGCATTACCGTGAGAGGGTGACGAAGGAGGAACTGGGCGATGTCATCAACACGACGCCTAATTACGCGGCAACGCTGTTCAAAGCCGTCACCAATCAAACCATCAGCGAATATGTTCATAATCAACGGATGAAAACGGCGGTCTATATGCTGACGGAATCGCAGCTGATGATCAGTGAGATCGCCGACTACCTGGGCTACAATGACGTCTCCTATTTCTATCGCATTTTCAAACGCAGCACGGGAAGCTCGCCTTCGGATTTTTTGCATGAGCGTTCTTCAACGGTTTAAAGCGGGGATTTATTGTAGTTGACTATTTGGCGAGTTCGATTTACAATTTACCCAGAAATAGGCTTAGACCAAAGACATGATTATCAATACGGGCTGTCCAGAGAGAGAGGCGATTGCTGAGAGCCTCCCCAGTAACCGATTGTATAATTACCCCTTTGCAGCCGTGCTGTTGAACCCGCAGTTTGATTATGCGGTTGTAAATAGCACCGTTTCATCCCCGTTACCGGATGCTCAATAAGGATCTTGCATGAGCTAAATGTCTGGCGGTCAGCCAGCAGTATAGAGCAGCAGATCGAATGAGGGTGGAACCACGAGCTGAACGCACTCGTCCCTTGGTGGGAGAGATGTGTTTTTTTTGCGTTCAATCCATTCGATCGGAGGCTGCATAATGAGTATTGCATTAACATTACCAGATGGAACAGTGAAGGAGTATCCGCAGGGCACGACCATGGAGCAAATCGCGAAATCGCTCAGCATCGGCCTCAGCAAAAAGGCTGTCGCCGGCAAATGGAATGGTAAGCTCGTCGGTTTGCACGAGGCGATTCAAGCAAATGGCGAGGTGGAGGTCGTAACGCTTGACGGAGCAGACGGGCTGGAGATTTACAGGCATAGTACAGCCCATGTCATGGCACAAGCCATAAAGCGGATTTACGGGAATAAGGCAGTTAAGCTGGGAATCGGCCCGGTAATCGAAGACGGCTTCTATTATGACATCGATATCGAAAAGCCGTTATCCCTTGACGATCTTGCCAGCATTGAAGCGGAAATGAACCGAATCATACAAGAAGATCTGCCGATCCAGCGCCGTGAAGTGAGCTGTGAGGAAGCGGCTACGTTTTTTGTACAGCAGGAAGAGCCGCTCAAGCTGGAGCTGATCCGCGATTTGCCGGAGGATGCGGACATTACGCTCTACGAGCAAGGCGAATTTGTTGATCTTTGCCGAGGTCCGCATTTGCCGTCCACTGGACGCATCAAGGCGTTTAAGCTGCAAAATGTAGCTGGGGCTTATTGGCGCGGGAATTCCGACAATAAAATGCTGCAGCGGATATACGGTACGTCATTTCCGAAGAAAACGCAGCTGGAGGAGCATCTTCATCTGCTTGAGGAAGCGAAGAAACGCGATCACCGCAAGCTCGGCAAAGAGCTTGGGCTCTTCATGTTCTCCGAGGAAGCGCCGGGCATGCCGTTCTATTTGCCTAACGGCATGACTGTCCGCACGGAACTGGAGAATCTGATCCGCGAGCTTCAGCGGCAGCGGGATTACGAGGAAGTACGCACGCCCTTCATGATGAACAGGCGGTTATGGGAGCAATCGGGACACTGGGACCACTACAAAGACAACATGTATTTCACGGATGTTGACGATACGCCTTATGCGCTTAAACCAATGAACTGTCCGGGGCATATGCTGATTTTCAAAAACAGTCTGCATTCCTACAGGGAGCTGCCGATCCGTATGGCAGAATTCGGCCAGGTGCACCGGCATGAGTATTCGGGGGCGCTGAATGGGATGATGCGTGTCCGTACATTCTGCCAGGACGATGCTCATATCTTCGTCAGACCTGATCAAATTGAAGAGGAAATCAGCCGGGCAATCGCGCTGATTGACCATATTTACAAGGTTTTTGGCTTCGAGTTCAAAATCGAGCTGTCGACAAGGCCGGAGGATTCCATGGGCTCGGAGGAGCTTTGGCATGAAGCTGAGCAATCGCTGCGCAGCGTGCTGGACAGCCGCAATATTCAATATCGCGTGAATGAGGGCGACGGCGCTTTTTATGGTCCGAAAATTGACTTCCACATTCTCGATGCTCTTAAGCGAAGCTGGCAATGCGGGACGATTCAGCTGGACTTTCAAATGCCGGAGAAGTTTGATTTGTCCTACATCGGTGAGGACAATCAGAAGCATCGTCCCGTCGTCATCCACCGTGCAGTATACGGATCGATAGACCGCTTTATTGGGATTTTGACAGAGCATTTCTCGGGTGCGTTTCCGCTCTGGCTGGCACCTGTTCAGGTTAAGCTGCTGCCTGTGTCGGAGAAGTATGTTGACTATGCTCTACAAGTTAAGCAAGAGCTGGCTGAAGCGGGCATACGCACGCAGGTTGATATACGCAATGAAAAGCTGGGCTATAAAATCCGTGAAGCCGGGCTAGAGAAAGTCCCTTACATGCTGGTACTCGGCGAGAACGAGAAAAATGTGGGTACGGCCGCCATCCGGAAGAGGGGCGGGGGAGACCTCGGTTCGGAAGCTGTTCGTGAAGTCGTAAAGCGGCTAAAGGAAGAGATTTTGGCAAAGTCATAAGCGAATAATAAGAAAAGGGCTATGTTCATTTTGATAATGACATAGCCGTTCTTTTTGATTGGTCATTCATGGGAATGCTGTCATTACAATAACAAATAAATACGTTGACAGAATGCCGAAATTTAATCTATAGTAATTTCATCGGAATTATATGCTATTGAGCTGATTAGACGACTAAAAGCTCTTATTTTACGGAACGGCGGCGCAGGAGGCCGTTTTCTGTAGAATAAGGGCTTTTCTTTGTTCTTAGCCGTTCATGAGCTGGAAAAAAACCATGAAGCAGGGGGAAAGTAAAATGAAGCAAAAATTCGTGTTGATTGTGCTGACACTGGTATTATCAGCCGTGCTTGCGGCATGCAGCAGCAAGCCAGCCTCCACTGAAGCAGAAGGAGATGGAGAGAAGGCGAAGCTGAAGGTAGGAATATCGGCGGGCGTAGAGGAGGAGATCTGGAAGCAAGTGCAGGAGGTCGCGGCGAAGGATGACCTTGAAATCGAGCTGGTCGTATTCAACGACTATGTACAGCCCAATAAGGTGCTGGCTGAAGGTGAGTTAGACGCCAATGCGTTCCAGCATGAGCCCTATCTCGATCAATTCAAGAAGGATAACAATCTTGATATCGCAAAGATCGCCAATACGCTTAATTTTCCAATTGGCTTCTATTCCGAGAAAATTAAAGAGGTTTCTGAAATTAAGGAAGGCGACGTTATCGGTTTGCCTAACGATCCGACAAATGGCGCCAGAGCATTAATTCTGTTCGAAAATGCAGGCCTCATCAAGCTGAAGGAAGGCGTGGGCATCAAAGCGACCGTACGCGATATCGCGGAAAATAAGCTCAATTTGAAATTCGAGGAGCTCGACGCGGCGTTTATTCCGAAAGCGCTTGGCGATTTGACCGCAGCGGTCATTAACACGAATTATGCGGTGGAAGCCGGCTTCGTACCGACAAAGGACGCCATTTTTATCGAGCCTAAGGATTCTCCTTGGGTTAACATTATCGCGGTAAGAACAGAAGACAAGGATAAACCGGTATTCAAACGGCTGATTAAAGCGTATCATTCCGATCAAGTCAAGAAATTCGTGGAAGAAAAATACGGCACTTATATTGTTGCATCTTGGTAGGTAGCTGGATAAAAGCTTAGGTCTCTTCTTAGATGAAGGGACCTTTTTAACATTTTAGCAGAGGCGGTGGTTTTATTGTGATCTGGATCGAAAATGTGAGCAAAACGTATCAACAGGGCAAGCAGGAAGTCCATGCGGTAAAAGACGCTAATCTTCATATCCGCAAAGGTGAAATATTCGGTATTATCGGCTACAGCGGCGCAGGAAAGAGCTCGCTGCTGCGGTGCATCAACTATTTGGAGCGGCCTTCAGCAGGTACGGTAAGGGTGAACGGAACGGAGCTTGCAACGCTGAACGAGCAGCAGCTTCGAATGATGCGGCGTAAAATCGGCATGATTTTTCAAAACTTCAATTTGTTGATGTCGAGTACCGTTTATCAAAATATTGCATCGCCACTCGTGCTGGCAGGCCTTCCAAAAAAACAAATCGAAGCGAGGGTAAATGAGTTAATGTCGCTCGTCGGTCTTGAGGAGAAGAGAGGGGCGTTTCCCGCTCAGTTGTCGGGAGGCCAGAAGCAGCGCGTGGCTATTGCAAGAGCGCTTGCCAATGAACCGGAAATTTTATTATGCGATGAGGCAACATCGGCGCTTGATCCGCAAACGACCGATTCGATATTGAACCTGCTGCTCGACATTCAACGTGCCTATGGGATTACGATCGTGCTCATTACCCATGAGATGAATGTTGTAAAAAAAATCTGTGATCGGGTCGCCGTCATGGAGGATGGCGTCATAGTGGAGCAAGGCACCATTCTGGAGCTATTTATAAATCCGCGCACGGATACGACGAAAAATTTTACAAAAAGCGTGTTTGATATCGATTTGCCACTGGAGCTGCTTGAAAGAGGGGGGCACCAAGCTGGCGAAGGGCAGCTGCTTCGCATTTCATTCGTTGGAGAAACGGTAAGCGAGCCGATTCTAGCGGACTTAACGCTGCGCTACCAGCTGCGGCCAAGTATTCTGTACGGGAATATTACAAAAATAAAAGACACCGTGTTTGGCTTCCTCATTATCAGCCTGACTGGCAACTCGGGGGTCATCCAGCAAGGAATTGCGTATATGATTCAAAACGGCATGCAGGTGGAGGTGCTTGATCATGCTGGATAGCTTCTTTGACAGCCTAATTGAAAATCGTGTGCTTTATACGGAGGCTCTGGGAGAAACGGCAGCCATGGTAGGCTGGTCATTGCTCTTCTCGACCTTAATCGGGTTATTTCTTGGCATCTGCTTAGTTGTGCTGCGCCCAAACCATATCTACGCCAGCCTTTCGCTGTATCATTTGCTCAACACGGTCATAAACATCCTTCGTTCCGTCCCTTTTATTATTATTTTAATTGCTATTATTCCGATTACAAAATGGATTGTGCATACGACAATCGGGGTAAAAGGAGCTATCGTGCCGCTTGTATTCTATACGGCGCCTTATATTGCGAGACTTATTGAATCGGCCTTGCTCGAAGTCAATCCCGGTGTCATTGAGGCTTTTCAAGCGATGGGCGCATCAAGGCGGCAAATTATTTGGAAGGTCATTCTGAAGGAGGCGAGACCAGGCATCGTGCTCAGTCTGACCATTGCCACAATCGGCTTGATTGGAGCGACTGCGATGGCAGGTGTAATGGGGGCCGGCGGTCTCGGGGATGTGGCCATCCGTTACGGATATCAGCGCTGGGAGCCCGATGTCATGTACGTATGTGTCATTATTCTTATTTTACTCGTGCAGCTGATGCAATCCATCGGGAATTGGGTTTCAAAAAAGCTAAGAAAGCATTGAACAGACGCATATTGGCATCAAAAGAAACTGCTCCGACAGAAGTTACCCTTCTGTCGGGACAGTCTTTTTGAGTTTGGCCGGGTCAGCTTCCTTGGAGCCTGCTTGCTGTTTGCGCAGCAGGAAGGCGAGCGGCAGTGCAGATAAAATGCACACACAGGAGATGAAGAAGGCATCATTAATGCTCATTGTATAAGCCTTTGGAAAAACCTCCTCCCCCTCACCGATGCGGGCTTGATGAGCGGCAAGCCTTGCATAGAACAAGGAGGTAAACAAGCCTAAAGCCATCGAACTGAAAATTTGTCTAAGCCAATTAATGAGAGCAGAGGCATGGCCGCTCAGCTCTTTGGGGATTGCCATCATTCCCGCATTGGTAACGGGAGTTAGGGCCAGGCCGGTTCCGGTATTGCGGATCGCAATGATGATCATAATCGTCAGCAGGCTTGTGCTGAGCTGCAAACGGCTGAACAGATAGGTTGTGGCAATGAGAATAATGCAGCCCGCAATAGCGAGCGCAGCGGGACCGAGTTTATTGTAATAGCGCCCCGAGAAGAAGGTTGCGCAGGTCAGGCATGCCGCCCCCGGCAAAAACAAAAGAGCGATATGGAACGAACTAAGGGCATGAATTTCTGCTAAGTAAAGAGGGATGAAATAAATACCCGAATACAGCGCTACGGAGAGAATGAGCGATATGACCAGGCTTACCGCAAACGTTCGATTGCGGAACAGACGCAGCTGCAGCAGGGGCGCATCCGAGCGCAGCTGATGGATGACGAACAGAACTGCGCAGGCAAGGCCTGTGACCAGGCATACCCAAAAAGCGGCGGAATGCCAGCCCCATGCGTAAATGTTTCCAAACAGCAGCAATAGCGAAAGGCTGCCTACAGCTGCCAGCGCAAGTCCTGTGCGGTCCAGCTTGGTTTCCTTATTGACCGGGCTGGATGGAAGGATTCGAATACCGATAATGAAAGCCAGTATCCCAATCGGTACGGTTACAAGAAAAATCCAATGCCAATCATAGCCCTGCAGCCAGCCGCTTACGGAAGGAGCCAGCGCCGTTCCGAGTATGGTTGAAAACGACCAGATACTCACTGCCATTGGCTGCTTTTCAACTGGGACGGTCCGATAAATAAAGGCTAGGGATACAGGCTGGATGAGTCCGCAGAACAAGCCCTGCAGGATGCGAAATGCAATGAGCGCATAAATATTCCAAGACAGCGCGCAAAGCAAGGAAGTGACTGTAATCCCGAGCAGGCACGATAAAAAAACCTTTTTTCCGCCGAAGCGATTTTCCGCATAGCCTGCGGCAGGAGCGATAACGCCGCATGCAAGTGAAAACCCGGTAACGATCCATTGCACCCTACCAAGATCGGTATGAAAAATGCCCATAAAACCCGGCAAGGATACGTTAAGCGAAACAACATGGTACATGCCAACAAAAGAACCGAAAAAGAGGGTCGCTAGAGCAGGCCAGAATGACGTTTTAGATAAAAGGGGCTTGCTTAATTTTTCTGTCCATCCGGCTAACAAGCGTAAACCTCCTTTATCCATGACGGGAAACCTGATTTAAAGGGCTTAAAAACATAAAACCAGCATATCACATGGGAATTATCAGTTATTATTGAATAATTGTATTAAACGATAGAACTATTTTTAATAGTAGAGATACATGCCCATCCTATGGGAATAATCACGGAACAACGAAACACATGCAGAAGCAGCTTCATATGATGAAGGGTATGGATCCATAAACCGACTGGCATGAGAAGAGATGGAATGTCGTAGGAGGGACTGCGGATGGCTTTGTATAAAAATATTCATGAGCTGATTGGCAATACGCCCCTGGTTGAGCTTACGGGTTATACCCTTCCACAAGGCGTTAAGCTTTACGCCAAGCTAGAGTACAAAAATCCGGGCGGGAGCGTCAAGGACCGACTCGGTATTGAGCTGTTGAATCACGCATTCGCAACCGGGCAGCTGGCGCCTGGAGGCACCATAATAGAAGCAACGGCCGGCAATACAGGCATCGGACTCGCCCTTGCGGCAATCGGGCGCGGCGTATCTACGGTATTTGTCGTTCCAAGTAAGTTTAGTACCGAGAAGCAGCAGCTCATGCGGGCACTTGGCGCGCAAATCGTAAATACGCCTACCGAGCTGGGTATAACAGGCGCTGTCCAGAAGGCGGAAGAGCTGTTGAAGGAAATACCGGGCTCATATTCCCCTAGGCAATTCTCTAATGAAGCTAACCCGGTAACCTATTATAAAACGCTGGGGCCAGAGCTCTGGCATGAATTGAATGGCGCCATTGACGTATTTGTGGCCGGCGCGGGCTCTGGAGGTACCTTTATGGGAACGGCGCGATACTTGAAGGAGCAAAATCCGGCTGTAAAGACGGTCATTGTTGAGCCGGAGGGCTCCATACTAGGCGGCGGAACACCGGGACCGCATCGCACGGAAGGGATCGGTGTGGAGAAGCTGGCGCCATTCATGGACTGCTCGTATTTTGATGCCATCCATACCATATCGGATGAGCATGCTTTTGCAAGGGCGAAGGAGCTGGCGCAGCTTGAAGGCATGCTTGTCGGAAGCTCTTCGGGCGCAGCGCTGCATGCGGCTTTGCTGGAGGCGGAGGTTGCCGCGCCAGGCAGCCGGATCGTTACCATTTTTCCGGATGGCAGCGAGCGGTATTTAAGCAAACAGATCTATAATGGGGGTGAGTAAGCTGAAGCGAAAAACAAAGCTTATTCATGGAGGCATTCCATTTGATCCCCATACAGGCGCTGTAAGCGTTCCGATTTATCAGGTCAGCACCTATAAGCAGGAGGATATCGGCGTTCACAAGGGCTATGAATACTCGCGCACCGGCAACCCAACGCGTCATGCGCTGGAGCAATATATTGCTGATTTGGAGGAGGGTGCGAGAGGTTTTGCTTTCAGCTCGGGTATGGCTGCCATCCATGCTGTATTCTCCTTGCTGAGCACTGGCGACCATATTATTTTGACCGATGACGTTTATGGAGGAACGTATCGCATCGTCACGAAGGTGCTGAGCCGGCTCGGTATTGAAGCAACCTTTGCAGATACGACAAGCCTGGAGGAAATGGAAAAGGCTCTCCAGCCCAATACAAAAGCGCTGTTTGTAGAAACACCGACAAATCCGCTGCTTAAGGTTACAGATATTGCGGCGGTAGCGGTATGGGCCAAAACCAAGCAGCTGCTCTTTATCGTAGATAATACGTTTAGCACGCCCTATTGGCAGACGCCGCTGGCGCTCGGAGCGGATATTGTGCTCCATTCGGCTACGAAGTATATTGGCGGACATAGCGACGTGGTTGCGGGGCTTGCAGTCGTGAATAACGATAAGCTGGGCGAAGAGCTGCATTTTGTGCAAAATGCAATCGGCGGCGTGCTTGCTCCCCAGGATTCATGGCTGCTCATCCGCGGATTAAAGACGCTGGGCCTGCGAATGGAAGCCCATGAAGAAAATGCACGGGCAATCGTCACTTATTTATCAGGGCAGACAGCGATTCAAAATATTCACTATCCCGGATTGCCGAGCCATCCTCAGCATGAGCTGGCCAAACGGCAGGCACGCGGATTCGGGGGCATTATTTCGTTTGACGTTGGGAGCGGGGAGAAAGCGGCTGAGGTCATCAAAAAGCTGAAATACTTCACGCTTGCCGAAAGCCTGGGCGCTGTGGAAAGCCTCATTTCCGTGCCCGCTCGAATGACGCATGCGTCGATACCGAGCGAAAGGCGAGCATTACTCGGCATTACCGATGGGTTAATCCGTATCTCGGTAGGCATCGAGGATAGCGAGGACCTGATTGAGGATTTGGAGCAGAGCTTGATTTAGCGCCACTCACCCAAATAGCCCTCACCGAGCTAAGATTGGACTAAGGATCATTTTCTCCGCAACATATATCGTCCTCGTCACGTTAGTAAAGTATACTAAATGACTTGCGAGAAAAGGACGGTAGAAAAATGACCTTAAAACAATTGCTGAACAGAAAAATAATCGTAGCTTCACTCTCGACAGCCGTACTTCTAAGTACTATAGCTCCAGGAGGAATTTCATACAGCGCTGCAGGTAATCCGTCTGCCCCTCTTCAATTTCAGATCGGCAGCAACAAATCGATAGATTATCGCGGCGAGCATACGTTAGATGCGGCTCCTTATATTCTAAACGGCATAACTATGGTTCCAGTAAGAGCATTGGCGGAGGGATTGCAAGCTGCTATTCATTTGGATGCGGCAACGAAAAAAATTACTTTAAGCCGCGACGGATTAACCGTAAGCTTGACGATCAACAGCGATACGGTGGTTGGCACTTATATAAAAAATGTGAAGCTGCCTGCAAAGGTAGCTGTCGTGAAAGGCACAACCTTTGTTCCCGCAAAAATGGTAGCGCAGCTGCTTGGGGCGGAAACGGCCTGGGAAGCGAAGAAAAAAACAATTACGATACAGGCGAGCGAGATGGGGCAGTCTTTTCACTACACCTTTAACCAAGGCGAAGAAGGCTGGAAGGGTGCCTTTGCCGATTTGCCTGTAGACTATGATCCGTCTATCTATGATTTGAAATTTGCCAGGGAATTGCTGCCCACGGCTAATAATAAAACAAACTACGGTCTAAAGCTTAACGGAATGAATCGCAGCGACGACTTGTTTATGTTTGTGACGAAGAAAATCGAAGGACTTGAACCACATACCATGTATCAAGCATCATTATCCTTCCAGCTTTATACGGACCAAGCAGGCGGCATGGTGGGAGTTGGCGGAGCGCCTGGGGAAGCGGTAAGCATTAAAGCGGGCTTCGTGAGCAAAGAGCCTAGAACCTTACAGTCGGATACCGAGGGGCAGACGTACTACCGCATGAATATTGATAAAGGCAACCAGCAAACAGAAGGCGATGATATGAAAATCGTCGGAAATATGGTACAGCCCAATAGTTCACTTAAAGGTTTTCAGCCGGTAGCAATGCAATACAGCACAACGCTCCAATCCAATGAGCAAGGCGAGATTTATGTCATTGTCGGAAGCGACTCCGGTTACGAGGGATTGACGACCTTTTATCTCGATGATATGAAGATTAAGCTTTTGCCTAAAGCGTAATAGAAATAATCATAGAAAAGCGTTTGCTTAAGGGTTCCTTACCGTTAAGCATCGCTTTTTTTGTTGTTCCCGATACGAAATTGCATGAATTCGGCAATTATAAGCGATTTTTAATAAATATGGGAAGGATTGTGAGGAGTTAAGCTAGAATTTTGGATAATGTCCAACAATATGGAAGCAAAAGGTCCTGGAAAGGTTAGTTGGTAAAACAAAATGATAAATAATAATATGGTCCTAGAATCACATAATCAATGCCGGTTGCGGGGCTTAAACCCGTACGAGCTTCCTAAATATACAGAATGGTTTTCTAAAGAGGAGCTGGAATCCCGGCAAGCACACTACAAAGACGTTATCGAGGTTATCAGCCTATTTGTAGATAAGTTTTTATCCTCTGTCCCTGGCGATCCTTTTTTAGTTGCTATCACGGACGACAAGGGTTTTATTCTTGAATTCAAAGGGAACCCGTCTATTATAAGCAAGGTGCGTCAATTGGGAATAACGGAGGGAGTTCGTTTCTCGGAAGAGCTGAGTACGAACGCGATTGATTTATGCTTGCGTAACGATCTTCCGGTTCAGCTTCTAGGAGAGGACCACTACCATAAGGTATTGCACCAGCTTGCATGCTACACGGCTCCTATTCACGCGGAAGACAATGGTCAGCTCCTTGGAACGCTTTCGCTCATGACAGATATACAATCCGCTCATCCCCATTTACTTGCCCTCTTATGTACAATCGTCGATTCGATTGAGCGTGAGCTGCTGTTACACAAACAGAACACCCAGCTTCAAATCCTGAATCAGGTGCTGCTCGAGACTAATTATTACGGCGTCATTATTACCGATGCAAGGGGATCCATCCTAGAAATAAATGATAACAGCACATTCATACTGGGCATGGCAATCCACGAGAAACGTTTCGTCGTAGGTACAAGCGTTTTTCACATGAGCAGAATTGGGCAGTATTTTGAAAGAGTTATCCTGCACGGTGAGTCATGCGTGGGTGAAGAAGTTTCTATTATGGTAGAAAATAAGCTTAATTATTACATGCTTGATGTAGTACCTATCTATGACAATGAGCAGCTTATTCGGGTCGTTGGCAGCCTGAGGGACATTACCGAAATGAAGATGACGGAAGAGCTGCTGCGCAACAGCGAGAAGCTAGGGTTTGCAGGTCAACTCGCGGTAAGCATCGCACATGAAATCCGTAATCCGATGACCACGGTAAAGGGCATACTTCAATTATCAAGCAAGACCACCAATCCTCATTATTACAACCTGATGATGTCGGAGCTGGAGCGAATGAATGCCATTGTGGGCGAGTTTTTGATATTAGGGAGACCGCAGGCGATACAATACAAGGATGAGCAATGCGCTGTAATTCTGCAAGAGGTCTTGTCCGTATTAGAAATGCAATTCGAGATGAACGGGATTGTAATCCGTACACAATTTATTGAATCGACGACGATTCCATGCGATCGTGACCAAGTGAAGCAAGTGTTTTTGAATATTTTGAAAAACGCGATGGAAGCTTTGCCATTCGGAGGCGAGATAAATGTCCTGCTGGATATCGTCGATGATTACCAACGGATTCAGTTTATGGATAACGGCGTTGGCATGACAGAAGAAGTAAAGCAGCGCATCGGGCAGCCCTTTCATACGACAAGACGTGACGGGAACGGACTAGGCATGATGATGGTGGATAAAATAGTATCCTCTCATAATGGGCGTCTAGTCGTATCCAGCGAGCTGGGTATAGGGACGATCGTCGAGGTTTGGTTTCCTGCTTCATGAAAGAAGAGACGGCTATAATCGGCATTCAGCCGACGGGCCGTCTTTTTTTAAAATAAAAGAAAGTATAAATTTTTACCTTATACAGTGCTTATATTTCATCGCGAAACGAGCTTCTGCCGCTAAAGACGGCGTCAGCCGTTTACGCTTGTGCTGCTGTGAGTGCGAATCGTTAAGTCTTTAAGTTGCAAGCGGGAGCGCGCTTCGGAATCCGGGGCGCGCTTTTGCTTTCATCCGATTACTTGTAGCTGGAAATCTGAGCCTCGACCTTGGCAATGATACTTGTCGTTTGCTGCTCATAGGCATAGGTTTTTTGTTTATGCTCGTTAATTTGCTTAATATAGGCAAGCATTCTTGTTAAAGAGCTGGATGACGCGGCCGCATCTCCTTTTTTTACCGCTTGCTTTAAGATGGAGGTTTCGGTTGTGAAATATTTCTTGATGCTGCTGATCGAGCTTTTGGATGCTTTTATTTTCAATTTGATTGCATCGATACCGCTCAGCTGGTCGCGAAGCTTTTTTATCGACTTAGCCGTATTCGCTTTGGCCTCCTTAAGCGCTGCTTCCTTGCTTCGAATATCCAGCTTGGCAAGCTGAACGGCTGCTCTTGTCGTTTCGACCTGCGGCTTCAAGAGGCTCGTAGCGAGTTTATCCTTAAATGATTTCGCAATGCTTAGCTGCTGATTCAATGAGTCGTAGAGTCTGAATAAAGGCTCGTATTTCTTCTTGGTTTGCGTGACGGCGGACTCAAGCTGCAGCAGCTTATTCGCGTCAATTTCCTTTATTCGTTTGCGGGTTGCGAGCACGGCCTCCTCGTTTTGATAATGAAGCTTGTCGATGCGGCTATCCCAGTCGATGGTCTGCTTCTGCACGCTTTGAAGCTCGGCATACTGCGAGGTTAACTTGGCGGCTGTCGTCTTATCTGCCGCGCTTTTCATTTTGTCAAAAGCAGTTTTGGCGGTGGCGCTAAATTCAAACGATGCGGCTGAAAGGACGGACGGAACGGCTAGCAGGAACAAGAGGACGAGACCGAATACGGCTAACCTTGAAGCGGTTTTCATGAACAATGGAGCCTCCTTTGGTTTCGGCAATACAACACAAAAAAAGCACCAGTAAGATAGGCGGTATACGCCATCTCTTACGGGTGCTTCCATCGTAAGCCGAACTTATTTTGTTGATTCCATTAATATACAGGAAGCTTCCGAATGCCGTCAAGCGATTGATCTACAAGACAGCCGGCTTCGCATACTCATCTGGCGTTTTGCCGATAATGGATTTGAAATCCTTAATGAAATGCGATTGATCATAATAGCCGAGATCGACAGAGAGCTTGAGCGTGTCATAGTGTTTGCCTGTGTCCATAGCCTCTGCCGCGTTTTGCAGCCGATAAAGCTTGATGACCCATTTGGGGCTTATTCCGACATATTGGTTAAATAAGCGCTGCAGCTTTCTTTTGTTGAGATGAAAAGAATCGCAAATTTGCTCCACTTTAGTCAGCTCGGGATCGATTAGGATCCGGTCGATAATCTGATTGATGAGGGTAATCGATCCATCCTGCTGCGGAAGATGCTTTACTAACAAAGCGTCGGTAAGTGCGATCCTGTCCGCGGGGTCAGTCTCAGCGTTCATCTGCTGCTCATATTCGGCCGCATCCGCGCCAAATATCTCTTCGATAGCTAGCGATTGATCCGTCAGGTTGGAGAGCGCCGTGCGTATAAAGGGATAAAAACCGCCAGGGTGAAATTTAATGCCGAATACTTGTCCCTTGCCTTCAATTTTCTTCGTATACATTCGGCTGGCAACGCCATAAATACCGCTCCTGTGGTCCTCCATCACCAAGTTGACACATGGATTAGGGATCACATCCTGCAAAAAAGGAGGCTGGCCGGTCAAATCCCACCTTACGACCCAGTAGTGTTTTACAAAATGTCGGAGCGGCTCTGAGGGAGCGAAGCGGGAAAGCTGGTATTTTTTTTCGCCCTCGCTTAGCTGAAGTATACCCATGCTGCGTTTTTGCGTTGTATTTGGCATCTATAAATCTCTCCTATTGATCGATTTGTCGCGTTTTTACAATACCGGCCAGTTGGACAACGTTATACTTAGCAAAGAAAGCGCCAGCCGCTAACAGCGGCAAACCCTATATTTTATGATGAGAAGGAGTGTATCGCATGGAGTTTAAATATGAGTTTTATATCGGCGCAGCGCCCGAGAAGGTGTGGGCTGCGTTTGTATCGCCGGAAGGCACGCGGGCTACTTTTTTTGGCTGCGTCATCGATTCTACATTTGAAGAAGGCTCTTCCTTCCGCTATGTCGGTCCGGGTACGGATGGTGATGAGACGGTGCATATTTATGGTACTATTCTAGCATATGAGGAGAATAAAATATTTAGCGTTTTAGAGCATCCAGGCCCTTCGTATCGCCCCAATCATGCGGAGCTGGAATCGACCATTACCTTTAAGCTTGAGGCTGTTGGCGAAACAACCAAGCTTGTCCTTACTAATGACCGGTTTACCGAGAACCACCCGTCTTTGGAAACGGTGGACAGCCAGTGGTGGATGATCCTCAGCAATTTGAAAACTTATATCGAGACAGGCAAAGGTTTAGCGTTTGGCTGGTAGGCACAGCCGTATTCGTGAGGGCATCAGCAGCAGTTGATGCTCTTTTTTTGCTGCATAAAGGGTGTAACGATTTCTTTTCTGGGCTCGATTCTTTATACTGTAAAAAAGGACAGGCGTAAAACGTCTGCGACAACGGACAGGAGAGAGCAGAATGAGCTATAAAATTGTTTTTTTCGACATTGACGGCACGTTGATCAACGAGCAAAAGGAAATCCCTGCAGATACGGTCAAAGCCATTGCGGAGCTGAAGGAAAGCGGAGTTGAACCAGTAATTGCCACGGGGCGCGCGCCTTATTTTATTAAACCGCTTGCTGAGCAGCTTGGCATCGAATCGTTCGTCTGTTTGAACGGGGGTTATGTCGTCTACAAGGGAGTGCCGCTATATAAACGCGAGATCGAAAAGCATCGTCTGGAAGCACTTGTTAAGGTTGCTGCTGAGCATAACCACGGCCTTGTCTTTGAGGGCGAGCATAACTTTTTTGCGGATAAAGAGGACCATCCTTTTATTATAGAGTCCGTTAACTCTTTAAAGGTTGATTTGCCTGGTTTCAATCCGGAGTTTTGGAAAACAGATGGCATTTATCAAGTCTTCCTTCACTGCGAGAGCCATGAGGAGCATCTCTATGAGGGTCTGCATTCCGAATTAAAGCTGATCCGCTGGCATCCGCAGGCTATTGATGTCCTTCCGGCTGGGGGTTCAAAGGCGCAAGGTATCGAAGCACTGCTTGATAAGCTGGGCTTAACGTCTGCCGATGCCGTTGCATTCGGGGATGGCCTGAATGACAAAGAAATGCTGGAGACGGTTGGCTTTGGCATTGCTATGGGCAACTCGCATCCCGAGCTGCTGCCCTTTGCCGACTATGTGACGACGCATGTTGACGAGCAGGGCATACGTAACGGGCTTGTGGAAGCGGGCCTTTTAGAGCGATAAGCGGCGTCTCTATTTTGTGTGCAAATATGCAAAAATGTAAACTATAAAAAAGCTGATACCGCACGCTGCGGTGTCAGCTTTTTTTGAAATATAAGAAAGTATAAAATTCAACCTTATACGTTGCTTATATTTCACCGCGAAACGAGCTTTTGCCGCCAAGGACGGTGTCAGCCGTTTACGCTTGACTAACGGACAGCGGATTTCAATTCCTAATGTTTCCGTGATACAATGTTTATTGGAATTATTATACAAAAATCCTTCTGATTGCATAGGGAGGTTATGAGTATAGCCATGCCAATCCATATTAGCTAGCACGCCATAAAACATCGGCAGTCTGTGACTTTATTATCAAGTCCAAGACTGTCGATTGTCGTTTAATAAGTCAGTTTAATACTTAATTTTCCTTGAACCGATACAAAACAGTGGTACTCTCTAAACGATTTAAACGTAGAAGCATAGTAATGACTAGGTTAGGAAAGGCGGTCGATTACGGGTGGATTCTCAAAAGGAAAATACAAGCTTGCCAAGCTATGTGCTGCGGGCTGCGATAACGGAGGCCGGCTACGAGGAAGGCAAACCGATCATTCGTCAGATCTTGCTGGAGGTAGCGCCGGGAGAGCTTGTAGGATTAATCGGGCCCAACGGAGCGGGCAAGAGCACGACGATCAAAACGATACTCGGCTTAATGGCGCATGTGAACGGAGAAATTGTGCTTGGCGGTAAAAATAAACGTTATGCCTATGTTCCGGAGCAGCCGGTATTTTATGAATATATGACGCTGTGGGAGCATTTGCATTTAGCGGCATCGGCATTTGGTATTGAAGAGCGGCAGTTTGCAGTCAAAGCGGATGAACTTCTGGAGCGCTTTCGTTTGCTGGAAGAGAAGCATCATTACCCCGCTCATTTCTCCAAGGGTATGCAGCAAAAGCTGATGCTTATTATCGCATTTCTGCTGGAACCGGATGTTTATATTGTGGACGAGCCATTCGTCGGACTTGATCCGCGTGCGACAACTGATTTTCTAAAGCTGCTTGAGGGCGAGCGGGAGCGCGGTGCAGGCGTTCTCATGAGCACTCACGTGCTGGACACCGCTGAACGTATCTGCAATCGTTTCGTTCTCATTAACAATGGCTCGGTCGTTGCACGAGGCGGCTTGGAGCAGGTAAGAGATGATGCTGGCTGCGCGGATGACGCGACATTGTTCGAGTGCTTTCACGCATTGACCTAGGGGGCGGGACGTGATGATGACACCGCGTCAATTATTTTGGATACGGTTGAAACGCAATCAGAGAGAGCAGCTTCGTGCTTGGAATAGCGTACTTGACTGGACGGTATGGCTCTACTTGCTTATACCGGGACTATTTATTGGGGGCGGCCTATACCGCGAGGCGCTGCTTGATATGCCGGAGTGGGCCATCAAGATGCCTTGGACCGCGTTATATCCGATTTTGCTGCTTTTCCTTTTGTTATTCGGTCAGATTCGTGTTTTTGTGGAGGAAGCTGACCGGTTATTTTTGCTTCAGCGTCCGGAGTGGCTGCAGACGTTAAAGCGGTGTGGAATTGGCTACACGCTGGTTACGAAAATAATTATAATCGCAATTCCTTATCTGCTGCTGCTGCCTTTCTTAATCAGAGCGGAGGAGCAATCATGGCTTCAGCTTGGATTGGCCTTTGGCTTTACGATTGTGATGGGGATGATTTTGGCGCTTAGCTTACAGCTGCTAAATGGCAGGCTAATGGGCATGCGAAAGCGGTCACTTGAAACATTGATCACGCTGCTGTTTATAGCAGCCTATTTGATTCCGATGATTACGTGGGCGAGAGACATAGGTTTGCTGAGTATGTCCTTGGCTGCGGGCACTGTCGTTTTTTTCTTGCTGCTGCGCTTCGGACTGCGAATGCCTATTCAATTCGAAGCGGAAGTAAAAATAGAGAACGCGGCGCGTCTTCGCAGCACGGAGCTATTAATGAGCCAGGTTATCGAATCGAAGCCGCTTCTTCGCGTGAAACGGCCGTATTTGTTCCGTTTTTCCCAGCGTATATTCCGTAAGTCTGATGCGGGGACGATGCTGGCGGAAATGAGGCTGAAAGCCTTCTTGCGAGGCATGACGCATATTCGCATCTGGCTTGGCTTTATTTCGGTGGCTACGTTTGCGGTATCGCTTGTCCCTGGACTGATTGCAGCATTTCTAGTGCTTGCTTTAACGGTAATCGGAATGTCTTGGCTGCATCTCCAGTGGAAGCAATGGTTTGCGGAAGCATTTATCACGCAATTCCCCTGGTCTAGGAATGCCGCTCAGAAAGGGGCTGTTCTATCGCGGTTCTGGCTGCTATTGCCGCCAATACTCGTTTGGTCGGCTATTGCCGGCCATAAAATTGCGGGTCCGGTTGGTTTGCCCGCTGCCGCTTTAATCTGCGCTGCCGTATGGATGGCTGTGAGCAAGTATGACAATCGAATTAGAAAATAATTAGAATCCAATAGGAGACTGCTTGCCAAACGGGTGTGATCCGTCTACCCCCCTAAAACATCTCACGATGTCGTATTGTTTATACATAGCTGCAGCTAAGAAAATTATACGAGGGTGGTAAGCGAATTGAATCTAAAACGAATAATGGAATCAAAAAGAAATGCCTTTGTTGCAAAGAGCGCTTTAATTGGCATGCTTGTAATAGGCGTCGGGACAGGTAGTGTATTTGCATCGGGGGAGGCCTCCGCTCCGATATCCACTTCTGCGGTGGCAATAGATTTGCCGGCTGAGAAGGCCGTTTCGGAAAGCAAAGAAAAAACGCCAACCCTTTTGCCGGGTGATTTCTTTTATTTTATAAAAGTCGTATATGAAAACATCAGACTATCAATTGAGGCTGACGATGTAAAGGAGGCCGGATTGCTTGCGGAATTCGCTCAGGAGCGTCTTTCCGAAGCGGCTGCCTTGCATGCTAAGGGAGAAACGACGGAGTCGGAGCAAGCTCTTCAGAAGTCTTTTGAAAACCAACAGAATGCAATAGAATTGGTTGCTTCTGAGGCGGAAGATGAAATTGAGGAAAAAGATGCACAACAGGCGGTAAAGGTGAAATCCGACCTGCAGCATAATATTTTAGCTCTAACTGCAGCGCTGGAAAAGGTTGAAAACCCGCAAGCCCAGAAATCGCTTTTGAAAAATATTATAAAGTCTTTCGGCAAGTTGGAGAAAAAGCTTGCGAAGCTCGAAAACAAGGCTCCAGAAGAGCAAGCCTCTGAGACCATGACTAAGCAGGCGGAAGATTCAGCTCAATCAAAAACGGATACCGCTGTTTCCAGTGACGCTAATGTAACCTCTACACTTAAAAACGAAACGAAGCAAAAAAAGGTTCTAGACAAGGAAATGAAGCAGGAATTGGACTCCAAGTTCAAGGAAGTGAAAACGAAAGAAACAAAGATTAAAGAAGAAAAGATTAACGCAGCAAAGAGTAAGGAAACGAAGAAAGAGAAGAAAGAAGAGATTATTAAGGAACAGAAAGAACATCATAATAACCGTAATGAAAAAAATAATGATAACAAGTAAGTCCTTGGAGAGAAAACGGACCACTGATTCATTCAGTGGTCCGACTCAGTTGCTCATCACTGATGACCAACTATCCGATGAGGTACATAAGGTTCTTCCAACGACGTAACTTCTTCAGGTGTCAGCGTGATTGAAAGAGCAGCCGCCGCATCCTCGAGATGGGATATTTTTGTAGCACCGATAATGGGAGCTGTGACCGGTTCTTTCTGCAGCAACCAGGCAATTGCGATTTGAACACGGGGTACGCCACGTTTTTCCGCGATAGCCGCAACCTGATCTACGATTAATCGATCGGCATCCGCAGTCTTATCGTATTTCTGTTTCGCTATTTGATCGGTTTCGGAACGATGTGTTGTTTCCTGCGGATCTCTTGTCAATCGTCCTCCTGCAAGCGGACTATATGGAATCACACCGATTTTCTCAGCCTTACAGAGCGGCAGCATCTCGCGCTCTTCTTCACGGTATATGAGATTTAAATGATTTTGCATCGATACAAACCGGGTCCACCCATTTTTCTCGGCCACATGAATGGCCTTCAAAAACTGCCATGCATACATGGCAGAAGCACCTATGTATCTTACCTTCCCCGCCTTCACCACATCATGCAAGGCTTCCATCGTCTCTTCGATTGGCGTATTGTAATCCCAGCGGTGAATCTGGTACAAATCCACATAATCTGTTCCCAGACGCTTTAGGCTCTTATCAATCTCACTCATGATTGCCTTTCGGGAAAGTCCGGCGCCATTGGGACCTTCATGCATGCGGCCATTAACTTTTGTCGCTAGGACAATTTCATCTCGTTTGGCATAATCCTTGAGTGCGAGGCCAAGAATTTCCTCACTTGTTCCGTCGGCATATACGTTCGCCGTATCAAAAAAATTGATTCCAAGCTCTAGTGCTTTTTTTATAATTGGACGACTGCCTTCTTCATTGAGTACCCATTGATGAAACGAACGCTCTGCTACACCAAAGCCCATACAGCCAAGACAAAGGCGGGACACATCCAAGCCGGTATTTCCAAGTTTCACGTATTCCATTTGATGGATTCCTCACTTTCCAATCGATATATTGTTTCTTTCAAATGTAGTTTACTCCTTGGAGTTAACTCCAAGTCAAGCTATAAATAAGAACCCCATTCTCCCAACTATACGGAATGGGTATTTCCTGCCTGTATTTCACTCTTCTCATGTTGCTTTGTTTTCCGTAAGATAAGAAACGCGAAAATCGCAACGGCCAGACACACCCAATTCACATAACGAAATCCAATAAACTGGGCAATGATACCGCCGCCCAAAGTTCCCATCAACCTATCGGCTAGGGAAGCAGGCACCGCCTATGAAGGTTCAAGCCTGGCTCATTGGGGTAAGTAACAATAAACCCAATGCTTGACCGAAGAGGGTTTTTGGGTAACTTTCATGGAGGTGCAAGCAGCTATGAGTACAGACAGGGACATGTATGGTGCGGTGGAAGAGGAAATTAGGGCGCGAAAACAAGGAAACAGTTATATTCTAACAACGACAAAGGGAACGATCGGCAAGATTACTTACACGCTTGTTGACGTGGACACGTGGGTAATTGACCATACGTATGTAGATGGAGAATACCGCGGACGGGATTTGGGAAAGCAATTGCTTGGTTTCGTTGTTGATGAGGCTAGAGAAAAGGGAAGAAAAATTATTCCTTCCTGCTCGTATGCTTTGGCGCAATTCAAGCGGAATTCCGCTTATGAGGATGTATGGGAGAAAACAAATACGGAGTACTCCGATACGTATAGCTCTGGCGGAACAGGTACCACAAGCGGGAATATGCGTGAATAATAGGTCATTAGAAAAGAAGAGAGCCGCCAACCCTAGGGTTGGCGGCTCTCTTCTTTTTTCAGTTCCGTATAGTTATGTATCACTACTCACAAAAGTTTTTTTTGCACGTACAATAACCCAATAGATGTGGGATGAAAGGGAGGAACATCAGGGTGATAATTGTATCGGGCAGTCCGGAGTTTTCGATGAATCCGCTGACGCTTACGGAGCTGGAGAGAAGAATGCTGCAAGCTAAGCGGAACAGCCAGGTCGTTTATCGGTATCCGTCCGTTGATGCGCTGGAATTTGAGCTCAAGATGCGAACACATATTGTTGAAGCGGCCAAAGCGCTTTATGCCAGCGGCGTAAACTTTGCAACCTTTGAAGGGTCCAAATGCAATGAGCAATACTGGACGCGTACGGAAAACGGCGGGTTTCAGCTTAATGGGGGCGTGCTGCCTTCCGTTGGGATAAACGATATTTTTGAAAACGGGCATTTGTACGGCTTTGAATGCGCGGGCGCCATCATCATTATTTTGTATAAAGCGGTGCTTGAGACGGTTGGCGACGCGGTATTTAACGCATATTTTAAAAACCTGTTCCTGCGGTCTTGGCAATATGACCGCGATTTGAACTTAATTACGACCTATAATAAAAACGAAGCATATCCGGGAGATGTGCTGTATTTCAAAAACCCCGAGCATGACCCGGAAACACCTGAGTGGCAGGGGGAAAACGTCATCATGCTGGATGATAATTTATATTTTGGGCACGGCATCGGCATTGAATCCGGCCAGGAAATTATAAACGCGCTGAATCGGATGAGAAGGGAGAACAGCACCATCTCGGCTTATTTGCAGGACTTGGTCGTACACCCCGACTTCGAGTATTTGCGGGGGCTTTCGATGAGGGATGCTTGGTGGGAAGAGGAAAGCGCGGCCGAGCAAATCGGAATCGCGGGGAGAATCGGATCAGGTACAATAAGATATTAAGCAAAGCGGCAAGGTCAGATTGGTGCAATAAGCACCTGTAGGTGAGGCGGGAACCGCTTCAATTACGGGTGTTTTGCTTGCCTTCCTGATTAGTCATATCCTTTTCAAAGATAGGGTGAAATGGTATAACTTGAGTAGTTTATACATACTGGAGAGGTGAATATGAGTAAGATTAGCAAGATTGCATTAACGGCTATTATTGTGTTTTTATGCGGTATAGCTCCAGTTTACGGAGAAACGGCTTCTAATGAAAATATGCAAGTCATTGTCAATGGAGCGAAGCTTCCAAATGCCAAAGCGATATTAAAGAACGGTGAAACCTTGCTGCCATTTCGCGCATTTATTGAAGGGCTTGGCGGCAAAGTGGGCAGTGACCCGGAAACAGACGCACTGATTGGCGAGCTGAACGGAGAGACGCTGAAGGTATGGGCTGGGGAAAAGATAATGGAGTACAAACAGAAAGGCTACTATTTATCAAGCCCGGTTAGAATTATTCAGAACCGGACATACTTGCCGATTCGGTCCGCAGCAGAGGTACTTGGCTACGAGGTGGTTTTCGAGAAGAAGAGCCTAACGGTTACTTTGACGAAATACGGCTTTGGACAGGATAAGAGTATCGAGCGGCTTCTGGAAGGTTATATGGAACGCAGCCTGAAGCAGCCGCTGCAGGATGTTTTTATTGACGGTTATGAGGAGCTTATTTATTTGGATGAACAACTGTACGAGGGGTATGGTCCTTATCAAAGTTTTGAAACATGGGTTGGGGTAATCGAATATCCATCAAGCACGAGAGCGGTTGTCACCGCGGGCTACCGTTCAGAAACGCAGGTGCTGTATGAATCCGTTGAAACCGAATATTTTCTAATTAAGGTCGGTACCGCTTGGAAAATATACAAGGTTAATCCTAGGCATTTTCAAATGGAGCTGCCGAGTGATGTGAACAATACGGTTATTGAGCTAGAGGAGAATAAGCCTGCAGCCGTGCAGAATGTTTTACAGGATTTACATGCTTATTATAAAGCGATGAATGAAGAGAATTATGATCAGGCTATGTCGTTTACATCACCTTTGTATATAGCGGATTGGAACAGCAGAGCTCAGGATTGGTATAAATATGAAAAGATTTTAAAAAACCGGTTTGAGAATACAAAGACAAAGGAAGAACTGCTAGAAGCAAGAGTTCTCTATATGGATGATTCCTATGCTGCTGTTCATGCGCGAATTCTTAACAGTGAACAGCTGGACGGGGAGGACGAAGTAGAAGAGCCTTATGAATACGAACTCATCATCAGTATGGATTTAATCGATGGTAAAAGATGGACCTATAATAGCGAGCTTGATATTAATGGTGATTATTAATTTGGCCATTTGCAGGGAGAAAGTCGATGAGAATGCATGTATTAGTCGTGGATGATGATCCGTCTATTCGTGAGCTGCTGCGGTTTGTGCTGCGAAAGGACGGGTATGTCGTGCTTGAAGCGGAAAATGGACAAGCTGCATCCCAGCTGCTGGAGAATGAGCAGGTCCATTTGGCAGTCGTAGATATTATGATGCCGGGGAAAGATGGCTTCGAACTTTGCCAGGAGATTAGGCTTCATTATGATATTCCTGTCATAATGCTGACAGCGAGGGCAGAGATGGAGGATAAAGAAAAGGGCTTCGACGCCGGAACGGATGACTATATCGTAAAGCCGTTTGAGCCGAAAGAGCTGCTCTTCCGCATGAAAGCTTTGCTGCGCAGATATCGGCTTGTGTCCTCGGAGGTCATTCAGCTGGGCAGCGTTGTTATCGACCGAAGAGGCTATGAGATTAAAATAGGCGAAGCCGTTCTTACGCTGCCGCTGCGCGAATTTGAGCTGTTATCCCAATTAGCCAGCCATCCGGGCCGTATTTATACGCGCGAGCAGCTGATTCAGCTGATATGGAGCGCGGACTTTCAGGGCGACAGCCGCACCGTCGATGTTCATATCAAAAGGCTGCGTGAGCGTTTTGCAGACCGGCAAGGCGACTTCACCATCACGACGATTCGGGGTCTTGGCTATAAGCTGGAGGTGCGTGAAGGATGAAATCGTTATATGTGCGCATTGTTTTCACGTTTGTGATGGTCGCGATGATTAGCGGCCTGCTGGGGTTGCTGTTAACGAGCTTGTATTATCAATATAAGCAGCAATCCGGCAATGAGCAAAAGATGCTCGCTACCGCGCAAAGCATTCGCGATCAATATGAGCAGAATCCGCAATTGGATCTGGATACTTATTTGGCGCATACGGCTAAGCTTGGTTACCAGATTTATTATGTGAATAGGGACGGGGTGGGCCGAATTTACGGTTCGCCATTCAAGCATGGACAGCTGAACGAGCAGCAAATAAAGGCTGTTCAAGACGGAGAAGTATACCTCGGCATGGAGAAACAGAAGGACCGGCTGCAGCTGTTCTCCTATTTTAAAAATAGTATCCTGAATACGGTTGGTTTACCTATTCAGACGGATGAGGGCGAAGCGGCCCTATTTATTCGGCCGGATCTGCAGCAGCAGATTGGAGAGGTTCGCATTATTGCCGGCATATTAATCGGCATGACCTTTGTGATTAGTCTCGTGCTAATCATTATTTTATCGCGGCTGATCGTTAAACCAGTTAATGAGCTGACGAGAGCGACCCAGCAGATGGTTGCCGGTAATTTTGATGCGGGCCTTCAGCTCTCAAGAGGGGATGAAATAGGCGAGCTGGCACGCAATTTCTCGGCGATGACGCTTGCGATTAAGCAGCTGGACCAGATGCGCCAAGAATTTGTGGCTAACGTGTCGCATGAATTTCAAACGCCGCTAACTTCGATGCAGGGCTTGGCACGGGCCGTACTCGATAAGGAGACCACGCCGGAGCAAACGGATAGCTATCTATCCATAATCGAAATGGAAAGCAAGCGCCTATCCGGCTTAAGCAAGCAGCTGCTGATGCTGGCAGCGCTGGATAAAGAGAGCAAGCCGCTGCATAAAACGGCTTTTCGTTTGGATGAACAAATTCGCCAAATCTTAATTACGCTGGAATGGCAATGGACTGAAAAGTCTCTCCAATTGGAGCTTGAATTGCCCGACACGTCCGTTCATGCGGATCAGCAGCTACTTTATGAGGTATGGTTGAACCTAATTGCCAATAGCATAAAGTTTTCGCAGCCGGGAGAAGCCATTTCTATATCCATCGCAGAATCGGATGTTATTGAAGTAAAGATAAGTGATAAGGGAGTCGGCATTCCAGAGGAGGATCTACCGTATATTTTTGACCGTTTTTATAAGGCGGATAAAGCTCGGAGCCACAAGTCGGCAGGCAGTGGACTCGGGCTCTCGATCGTGCATAAAATAGTGGCTCTCCATCAAGGGAGCATCACGGTTCACAGCCGGCCTGAAGAAGGCACCTCGGTTATCGTAACGCTTCCGCGTTTGTAATGTTCTGTTCATCGTTCGTTCATCTTCCTGTTCGATAATACGGGAGAAGGACAGAACAGGAGGACAAGAACATGAATGTAAAGCCGTTGCAAAAGGTAATTCAATATGTGTGCAGCCCGCGCGGGGCCAAAATAAGTTTGCTTTGCTGGGTGCTGCTTGCGATTGCGCTCAGCCTGGCAGCCCCGGGCGCGAAGGAGTATGCGATAAGTGCGGGAGAAGGCAATGCCGGCGGCAGCAATCCGGCTGCGCAAGCGCAGCGTTTGCTGGATGAGCAATTTCCCTCCTCGGACGGGATGCCTGTGCTGCTCGTGTTCCATAACGAGCAAGCAATCACAGCCGAGCAACGAAAGAGCATCTCGCAGTTCAGCGAGTGGCTTGCCTCGGATTCGAAGCCTGTACAGGTGGATAAAGCAATGCCTTTCCATGACATGCCAGAGCCTGTGCAAATCAAGCAACTATCCGAGGATCGGACGACGCTGCTGCTGCCTGTTTCGCTGAAGGCACACACGGAATCGGATCAGGTGCTGACAACCTTGGAGGCGATAAGAGAGAATTGGGAGAATTTTGGGACTGCGGGGGTTCGGCTTGAGCTGACGGGTCCGGCAGCGATAGCCGCTGACACGCTTACGCTCTTTCGGAATGCGGATATGGTGCTGATGTTCTCGACGGTTGTTCTTATTCTTATTTTGCTCATCGCGATCTACCGTTCGCCGCTGCTCGCGATTATACCGCTAGCGGCTGCAGGCCTCGTTTATGCGGTGGTGGACCGATTGATTGGACTCGCGGGCAAAGCGGGCTTGTTCGTTATCGATAAGCAATCATTATCGATTATGATGATCCTGTTATTCGCCGTGATCACCGATTATTGCTTATTCGTATTTTCACGCTACCGCGAGGAGCTGCTCCAAGCTGAAAGCAAGCACCAGGCGATGGGAGCGGCCATGAAGCATGCTGCGGAGCCTATTTTATTCAGCGGGGGAACCGTTCTGCTGGCGATGCTGGCTTTGTTTGCTGCAACCTTTCAGCCTTATAGGGGCTTTGCACCAGTATTCTCGGCTGCGGTGGCCGTTATTTTGCTGGCTGGCCTTACGCTTGTACCCGCTGTATTTGCCCTGCTTGGCCGCAAAGCCTTCTGGCCCTTCGTGCCGAAAGCGCAGACACAGCCTTTGGGAACGAGGACTCGCACTCGCTTATGGACCCGCGTTGGAAGCTTTGTTACGAGTAAGCCGAAGCGGGTTGCGGGAATTCTGCTCGTACTGCTGCTGTTAGCGGCAATTAACAGCATTGGGGTCAGCTTTTCCTTTAATCTCATGGAATCCTTCCCTGAGAAGCTGGCATCACGCCAAGGATTTGAGCTGTTGGAGCGGCATTATCCGCCGGGAGAGCTGGCCCCTGTTACACTGCTCGTAAACAATGGAGCTGATATTGAAGCGGACGGCTCCTTCACGAATAAGCTGCATGCCTTGACGCAAAAAATGAAAGGACAAGGAAGCATAGCTTCCGTAAATCCGGATGTGCTTCTTGGAGAGTCATTGCCTGCAGAGGCCATATCGAAGGATAAGCGCACGGCGCGGCTTCAGCTGGTATTGCGAACGAATCCCTATGAGAATAAGGCGCTGGATACGGTAGAGCAGTGGAAAAAGGACAGCAGCTCATTACTCCGCGAGAGCGGTTTTGACCCATCGCTCCAATCGCTGCAGTTCGCTGGTCAGACAGCGGCGCAGGTTGATGTGCGTGCAATGAACAAGCAGGATATGGCGGTTGTGTTCACGCTGATTATTCTCTTCATCACCATGATGCTTGCTTGGCAAACAGGCTCCGTTAAGCTGGCCTTCTATATGATGATTACGATTTTGTTATCTTACGCGGCGACGCTGGGAATGAGCTGGGGCGTGTTCCACAGTCTGTTTGGCTATGAATCAATCAGCTATCGGCTGCCGATGTACAGCTTTGTCTTTATGGTTGCCTTGGGCGTCGATTATAATATTATGCTCGTCTCACGCGTGCAGGAGGAAGCGACTCGCCATCCGTGGCGAAAGGCGATTCAGCTTGCGGTGGCATCGACGGGCGGCGTCATCTCATCAGCAGGAATCATTCTTGCGGCGACTTTTGCCGTACTGATGACGCAGCCGCTGCAGGAGCTGTTTCTCTTCGGCTTTATGATGGCGGCAGGCATTTTGCTGGATACATTCCTCGTTAGAGGGATGCTGCTGCCTGCATTAATGAGCTTACTTATCCATAAAAACAAGAATGAAGCATCCTAGCGGATGCTCTTTTTTGTTTATAGGCTCTGGAATTCATTAGGACGCGCAAGAATCAACGGAAAACGTACTGCTAGACGGATCGTTTGTTAATTCGGCATCGTTTAACGGGATTTTCTACCGTTAAAATAACCGATTTGACGTTCGGGCTTGAATTAGCAGGATTTATTACCGTTAATTCAGTCCGTTTCCCGTTGAGACGGTGGTTTGCCCGAAATTAAAGGGGGAATTTCCTGTTAAATATAACTGTGCTGCCATTTTCACCAAATCAACAGGAGAATTTCCAGTTATTTAGAATGAACAAAAGAAATGAACAAAAGAAATGAACAAAAGAAATGAACAAAAGAGAGAAGCTGCTTAGCAGATGTTTGGAGTGTATCGTAAATTGAGGATGTCTCGCGGCATAAGGGCTGCGGGCACCCTTTTTACGTTTCGGAGTCCATATCGCAATTCGAAGGAAAAACTGCTACTGTAGAAGATGAACCCTTTCGTTTAGGACGCAGCAATACTCTGCCTTAACGGGCGTTAATTGGCACTGAGCGATAAGCTAATTACATCAGAAAGTGATGTAAACCGTTGTATTCCAAGACCTAATAATGGGGAATGAATGGAGGAATGTGCATGTCATCCTTTAAAGCGTTTATGATTAATAAAATAGATGGCCAAATCCTTGGTGAAACGAAGCGGATGGAGGTAGCGGGTCTGCCGGAGGGCGAGCTGCTCATTCAGGTGTCGTATTCCAGCGTAAACTACAAGGATGCGTTAGCCTGCTTGGCAAACGGCGGAATCATAAAAAGCTATCCGTTTATTCCAGGCATTGATTTGGCAGGTACCATCGTGTCCAGTGAAAATGAGCGGTTTCGGCCGGGAGATCAGGTAGTGGTGACCGGCTATGGATTGGGAGTCAGCCATTTCGGCGGCTACAGCGATTATGCAAGAGTGCCCGCGGAATGGGCGCTTAAGCTGCCTCCGGGGTTATCGATGAAAGAGGCAATGATTCTTGGAACAGCGGGCTTTACGGCTGCTTTATCCATTTATGAGCTGCAGCAAAATGGCGTGCGTCCGGAGGATGGCCCTGTTCTGGTTACCGGGGCGACAGGCGGCGTAGGCAGCGTGGCTGCCGCTATTGCCGCGAAGCTTGGCTATGAGGTGGCGGCAAGCACGGGCAAGCCGGATAAGCATGCGTATTTACGCGAGCTTGGCGTGAAGCGGATCCTCTCCAGAGAGGAGCTTGCGGCAGGCACGAAGCGGGCGCTGGACAAGCAGCTTTGGGCAGGGGCTATCGATTGTGTCGGCGGTGAGACGCTGGCAGCGCTGCTTCCGCAAATGCAATACGGCGGCGTAGTCGCGGCGAGCGGTTTAACGGGCGGCTCTGAGCTTTCGCTTACGGTATTTCCGTTTATTATCAGAGGAGTCCGGCTCATCGGCATTGATTCGGTTATGGTTGGCATGGAGAAGCGGGGCAAGGTTTGGGAGCTGTTAGCAGGTTCTTATAAGCCGCAAATCCTAAATGAATTATGCAACGAAATTGGGCTGGAGCAGGTAATGGAACAGACGGCGTTGCTTTTGAAGGGACAGTCCAAGGGCAGGACGGTCGTGAAGCTTTAGGGGAGTTGTAGAAGAAGGTATAGAAGACGCTGTAGAAGAAAGGATTAGAGAAAATTGGATTTTCAGCAACTCATTATGCTTATTCCCAGCATGGAGCATGTACAGCTCTATCAGACATCGCAGCAATTGAAGCTGCAAGCCGGCCAGTATGCCTTGGTTATCGTTCGGAAGGGGCATGTTACGGTGAAAACGGGCGGGGCGGATGCTGTCATCTGCTCCCAAGGCTATGCATGCCATCCTCAACAGAGCAGCTATAGCATTGAAGTGCCAAAGACAAGGGAAGCGGAGTACGGCATTATTGTTTACCGCATGATTCCCGAGGATAAGGAGTGGACGCTCGCGGGTCCGCTCAGTACGTTCAGCGAGGTGAAAATTCATTATATGCTGGATGAAATGCTGCGCATAACCGTACCGGATTTGCCTGCTGCCGAGGAGGAACCGGATGTCACTTTGCGGTTTCGGCTGCGTCTTATGCTGGAGCGGATTTTGTACATCTATTTGTACGAATCGGGAATGAAGAAGGAAGATAAATCAGCGGAGCAGGCGCTGGAAGATACGATCTCTTATATGAACGAGCACTATATGCTGATGCTGACCCTGCCGATGCTCGCAAAGCGCGCGGGTATAAGCGAGGGCCATTTTACCGTCCTGTTCAAAAAATATACGGGGGAGACGATGACCGTTTACATGCGACGTCTTCGCATCGAGAAGGCTAAGCAGCTTTTTCAGCAAACGGACTTAACGGCCAAAGAGATTGCCCAAAAATCAGGCTTTACGGATTACTTTTACTTTAGCCGGATGTTCAAGAAGGAGGTAGGCTGCTCCCCTATGGCCTTCAAAAAAGGTCTTGCAGAAATCTAAAAATAAGACATGCCCAATCTTAAAATAAGATATGTTCGAATGGGAGGGTTACCTTTAGAATGTAAATGAGAATAATAATCATATTCATCTATAGGGGGCACAATCATTATGTTTCAAGGTTTTAATCGTGTACTTGGATTTACGGTTTTAAGCATCGTCCTATTAAGCCTGATCGCTTGCGGCAACGCGGCTAACAATGATTCACAACCAGCGGCGGAAGTAGAGCAGGCTTCGAATACGCCAGCGAATGCGCCAGCAGAATCCAAGACGGTATTCGAGCATGCGCTTGGCAAAATTGAGCTGGACAAAACACCTGAGCGGGTTATCGTACTGGAATTTAGCTATACAGATGCGCTAATGACGCTGGGCGTTCAGCCGGTCGGTGTTGCTGATGATGACGACAGCTCTTTGTTTATGGATACCGTAAAGGAACAATTGAAGGAGTACACTTCCATCGGTTCCCGTTATGAGCCTAATATCGAGTTGATCAGCTCGCTGAAGCCTGACTTGATTATTGCGGATTTAAATCATCACAAAACAGTGTATGATCAGTTGAATGCCATAGCGCCAACGCTTGTGCTGGATGATCATCAAGCGGATTACAATCAAATGCTGGAGAACTATAAGACCATTGCGAAGGTGCTTGGCAAGGAAGCGGAAGGCGAGAAGCGCTTGGAGGAGCATACGGCGAAAATAGCCGAAGCCAAAGCGAAAATCAAAGATGTAAGCCTGACCGTCCTTCCTGCAGTCGTGAATCCCAAAGGCTTTTATGCCCATTCCGACCATTCGTATACGGGTTCATTTTTGGCAAGCCTTGGCTTTACCGATCCGGTGAAAAGCGAGGATTCTTATCCGCAGCTGAGCCTGGAGCAGCTTGTTGAGACCAACCCGCAAGCGATTTTCCTGCTGCCGGCAACGGAAGAGACGATTATCAGCCAGTGGGAAGTAAATCCGCTCTGGAAAGAACTTGACGCTGTGCAGAACGAACAAGTCTTTACTGTGGAAAGACGCAATTGGGCTTTGTCACGCGGCCTAATCGGATCGGAGAAAATGGCCGAGGATATCGTTCAATATTTAGGGGAGTAAGGACATGAACAAGCGACCCAGTCTCAAACAGCAGAACCGCAAGCCGGTTCTGCTCTTCCTTTTTTGTTTGTCATTTATTATTTTAGCCATTGGTTTTTTTAGCAGCTTAAAATGGGGGCAAGCCCATACGTCATGGAAGGTGTTATGGGAAGCGCTAACCTGGCAAGGAAACGACAAAACACATCTATATATTCAAACGCTGCGCTTGCCGCGAACGCTAACCGCTCTTTTTATCGGGGTGCAATTGGCGCTAGCGGGCTTGCTGACCCAGTTAATTACTAGAAATCCGCTGGCATCGCCGCATTTATTAGGGATTCATGCAGGTGCTTCTTTGGCTGTGGTAATTGCGTTGATTACATTATCCAGCTTTTCATTGGCCCATTCGGTCTTATTTGGTTTTATCGGCGCTGCATGCGGAACGTTTCTAGTGTGGCTGCTAGCAGGGACGCAGCAGAAGCAGCATGTTCAGCTCACCCTCGCAGGCATTGCGGTATCGGTTCTGCTCTCCTCCTTAACGGAGGGGCTCACGATTTTGAACCAACATTCCACAGACAGTATGCTGTTCTGGCTCGTTGGCTCCGTTGACCATGCCTCCTGGGCAGAGGTGCGGGTGATTATGCCCTTCTCCTTGGCAGGCTTTGCCGTATTTATGCTCATGATTCCATCCATTAAGCTGCTGGCCATGGATGATGCTGTCGCCATCGGCCTTGGGGGGCGCGTTGCCGCGATTAAAGCGGTCTGTATGCTGCTAGTTATAGTACTGGCTGGCTCGGCTGTTGCGATTTGCGGGCCCATCGGTTTTGTCGGGTTGATCATTCCGCATATTGCGCGCGCATTGGTGGGCGGAAAGCTTGTGCTGCTCATTCCCCTAACGGCGCTGCTTGGCGGCAGCCTGCTGCTATATGCGGATTTCATCAGCCGTTTTATTGCATTTCCCTACGAGTCGCCGGTAGGCATCGTAACGGCTGCGATCGGCGGTCCGTTTTTTATTTATTTAGCCCGCAGAAAAAGAGGTGCAGAACATGCTGCGTAAAAGTATGCCGCTCTTCATCGCCTTTGCTCTGCTTATTGTGCTTGCCGTGCTGTCCGTACGGGTCGGCGCTGTTTCTGTTCCTTTTCAAGAGCTGTGGGAGAGTCTGGTGACGAAGGACGGTTCATTCTCGTTCATTGTGCGCGAATATCGAATGCCCAGAATTGTTGTAGGCATCTTGGCCGGCTTCGGACTGGCAGTGGCAGGGGTAATCCTGCAAAGCATCATACGCAACCCGCTGGCCAGTCCCGATGTCATTGGCATTACCAAAGGGGCAGGCTTCGCCGCAACACTGGTCATCTTTGTTTTTTCCGGAGCTCCCAGCTATGCGCTTCCGATAGCCGCATTTGCCGGAGCGTTGTTCGCGTTTCTCCTGCTGCTGTTATTAAGCAGAAGAATGACATTAACGCCGGCTTCCTTTGCTTTGGTCGGCATTGCAATCGGCGCGGTATTTCAAGCGGGGATTCAGTATTTACTCGTTAAAAATCCATCGGACATTAATATGGCGCTTTTATGGATGTCGGGCAGTCTGTGGGGAAGAAGCTGGGATGAGGCATTTATGCTGCTGCCGTGGATCATTGTCCTGCTTCCTGTCGCATGGTGGAATTTTGCTAAGTTAAATGTATTTCAGCTCGGGGATGAATGGAGTGTGGCGCTGGGGCTCAATCTTGTGCGGGAACGGCTCTGGCTGCTGCTGCTTGCCGTTGCGCTTACGGCCATTTCAGTAGCGGCAGTCGGAGCAATCGGCTTTATCGGCTTGATTGCTCCACATACCGCAAGGCTGTTGGTTGGAGGGAGGCATCAATGGCTGATTCCGCTTGCGGCGCTCATTGGTGCGGATATGATGCTCCTTGGGGATTGTTTAGGCCGCGTGTTAATTATTCCGCGAGAGGTATCCGTCGGTATTATGACCGCGATTATTGGCGCACCCTACTTTGTATATCTGCTTCGCCGTGCAAGGGTGCGCAGCGAATAAACGGGTTAACGGAGCGGCGGACGAGGGCGTCAGCTTTTTTTTAAGCGGCGGCGTGCGCGAAATTGATTGAATTGAAAATAGATGGTGCAGCCAATGCAAAAGCCGAGGATGGCAGCAAGAGCAGCAGCGCCCATCATGCCTGCGAATATATAGCCCGCTGTAGCCCAGCCGAGTGCAAAGCTAAGCAACGATAAGGTGAGAAAGCCTACACCGAGGGAGTTGTTAAAGCGCTGCAGCTCGGCTGCTTCCGTTTGCGCGGAAGGAAGCAAGCGCGTTAGAAAAGGACGGGCAGCGAGAATGAATATATTTGCCTTTGGACCCAATGCCAATCCGACGATCTGAATAATGAACAACGCCGCGATGAGCCATGGCAGCTGCAGGCTTAATGCAAGGAGGAGAACGATAACGATACCCGTCTGATTGCTGCGAACGTAAGGAATCGGAATTTCCTTCATATTAAAAACCTACTTTCCTTATTGGAATTACTTAATTTAATAGTAGTGAATTACAGTGCAATTAGCAATATTGAAATCATTCTACCCGAAAAAAATTTGGCTGACACGGCTTCATTTTACCTTGCGCAAGATACTGAATTTAATGCTATCATTATGAGCAGTGGGCGATAATAAGCCTAACTCCTTTTAGTTGAAACGGGGGGCTGTGCAATGACTACAGGAAGCCATTCGCAAAACAATGTAGATCGTTTCTCCGGATTTGAAAATGATTATGATCAGCATCGTCCTAAGGCACCGAAAGCAGTTATCGATATTTTAACAAGTTACCTCGGCCGAAAACCCGATGTTGTGGCCGATGTTGGCTGCGGCACAGGCTTGTCCTCCTTTGTGTGGCTTGGACATGCAGGGCAAATAATAGGTTTTGAGCCTAACGACGATATGAGGAGCAAGGCGATTTCCCATTTATCGGAGTTGACCGATGCGGAGCCTATTTCTTTCGTTAAGGGCTATTCGGATAAGCTTGCCTTAGACCCGGAGAGTGTCGATGTGGTTACCTGCTCGCAATCCTTTCATTGGATGGAGCCAGTTAGCACGCTTCGCGAATTCGCGCGTGTTCTAAAGCCCGAAGGTATATTTGCAGCCTACGATTGCGACTGGCCTCCGACGCTGCATTGGTCTGTTGAAGCGGAGTACAAACGGCTCATCGACCGTTCCGAGGAAATTATCGGAAAGTATATTGCAGAGAAGGACCGGGCAAGCAAGCGTGACAAAGAGCAGCATTTAAACCATATCGCGGGCAGCGGATTGTTCCGCTTCTCGAAGGAAATCGTATTTCATAATTTAGAATCCTGCGACGCACAGCGCTATATTGGCCTTGCGCTCAGTCAAGGCGGCGTTCAAACGGTGTTTAAGCTTGGTTCAACGGGGCTCGAGGAACAGCTGCGGCAATTCCGGAGCAGTGTAGAAAATTATTTTGCAGGCAGAATCTTGGATGTTAGGTTTAGCTATCGCATGAGAATCGGCGTAAAGTAGACTCTTTTCAAATGAAAATTCGGATATAAACCAAATAAGCAAGCTGTTAACGCCTTTAAGGCAATAACAGCTTGCTTATTTTTTTAATCCGTAGGGGACAGGGGGGGACTATGGCTTAGTGAATATTCCACTCTTCAACATAAACAATCGATTGTACGTAAAATATTTCATGGCCAACCTCCGTGCTTAATCAGTGATATCGGTTTTAAGGCAGCTGCTCCTATTGCTTTATGAATAGATAGACGGTATAACCGATGGCTGTGGCGATTAGACCGATAGCTGCCGTGAAAGACAGAATGCGGAAAAAAATTTCCCACTTATCTCTTTTTATGCCTCGAATGTCCTGTTCCTTGTTCCCCTGGCTCTCTTGTGTTTCAAAATGATCCTGACGGGGCTTAATGATGGATCACCTCTTTCTTTATTACTTTTTTGCATTTTGTTTATAGACGACTAAGATGGTGCTTCGTTGATAAGCGTTGCCGGATGTAGCTGTTTTGATCATGGAGCCGTAACAAATGTTAATGACTTGGTCGTCGTTTAGCTCCGCCAAAAACTCGTTTGCTCTCTTCTCGGCAAAAACCGTATCCGTATCAATAAATTCTTTAACCTGAATCATAATGAGGTCACCTCCCTTTAAAAATAAACAGATAGGCATCCCGCCGTAGTAGCGGAATGCCTGCTCACGTCCACCATAGCATTGGGGGCTAGGAGTGTCAACTTGAATAAATGAACATCTCATTTGCCTGAACAGTGGGTATCATTAAGTCGAAATTCCATAACTTATGTAATTAAAACTAACATATAGAAACTTTAATATAGTAAGAAACTAAGTAAAAACCTAAGTAAAATTGAGTAAATACAAGCTGAATGCGCTTTTATGGCTATTTTTGTGTTTGTTAGATTATATAACATGTAATAGACTATTGAAGTAGTTGTAGAGAAATATATAACATAGGAGGAGAAAAATATGACACAGATTGTAAAGAGGGAGTTAGCTAAAAAGGTACTTGTTCCGTTGTTAGTGATTTCACTGCTAGCGGCAATGGTTGGCGTATTGGCGAGTAATAGCTTTGTTCGGGCTGAGGAAGCGCCTCAACTGCCAACCTTTAATATCCCGGCTCTTTCATCTGAGCATCAGACATCCAGCCTGCCTAATGTTATTGTTGTAGCAACCGGGGGCACGCTTGCGGGAAAAGCAAGAAATGATGATCCTACCAATTTTCAGAACTATGCAGCGGGTACATATCTGATGTCGGATTTGGTTGCTCAGCTTCCTAAAAAAGATAAAATAGCAGATGTCTCTACCTTTCAATTCGGGAATAAGGGCTCAGGCGGTTATACCATTAAAGAGCTTTATGATTTATCGTTAGCTGTTGATGCTGCGCTCGAAATCTATGACAGCGCGGTTGTAACAACGGGTACCGATACCATGGAGGAAATTGCTTACTTCCTAGATCTCACGGTACGCAGCGAGAAACCAGTTGTTGTAACGGGTGCAATGAGACCATGGGATGTTATTGGTACGGATGGCCCTGCCAACCTTTATCAAGCCATTAAGGTTGCCGGCAGCAGCAAGACAAAATGGTTCGGTACCGTGGTTATGCTGAATGATGTCATTTATGCGGCTCGTGAGGTAACGAAAACTAATGCACACCGCAATGATACGTTTGACGCTCCTATGTTCGGCGCGCTAGGTTATGTGGATGATCCGGCTGTACGCATTTATCGTGCTCCCGCTAGAGCGGCTAAAGCAGGTACGACAGCTTGGTCGTCACCGTTCGATTTGAAAACCATCTCTAAGGATAGTCTTCCCATTGTTGAGATCGTTTATAGCTACCAAGAGGCTGGCGGCGGTTCTATTCGCGGCTTGGTAGAGGACGGCGCAAAAGGAATAGTAACGGCAGGCACAGGGGCGGGCGGTATTTCTTCGCAGCTGGGTGCAGCCCGTACAGCAGCTATTAGGGATAAAGGCGTAGTTTTTGTATCAACGACGAGAACCGGTTCTGGCTCTATCTATGACAGCGGAAGCGGCAGTGTCATTGGCGGCGATAACCTCAATGCGGCACATGCCCGTATGATGCTGCTGCTATCCCTGGCATTTACAAATGATGTGAGCCAAATTAGAAGCTGGTTTACAACCTTCGGTACACAGGATGTTGAAATATCAGTGGATGAAAATACCGTGCTGAGCACTTCAGTTGAAGAGCCGATTGTTGAGCCTGTAGTAACGGAGCCTGTAGTTACTGAGCCTACTCCGAGTACAGAGCCTGTAGTTACCGAGCCTACTCCGAGTACAGAGCCTGTTACTATAGAGCCTACGCCTGCAACAGCACCGGTGACGCCATAATTTTGGAGAGGAGTACGGTTATGACTATAATAAGCCAATCGAAATTATCGAAGAAGATTTTCATTCCTCTCCTCATTACGGCGCTCCTCAGTACGCTTCTGGTCGGATATACCCGATCGGTTCGTGCAGAGGCAGCAGCGCCGGTGCTGCCGACCTTTGACATTCCGGCATTGTCTCAGGAGCATAAAGCATCGGCACTGCCCAATGTTATAGTAGTGGCAACGGGCGGTACATTAGCCGGGCAAGTGAGAAATAATGATCCTACCAACTTTCAAAGCTATGCAGCGGGCACTTATAAGATAGTGGATATGGTTGCACAGCTTCCGAAAAAAGATAAAATAGCCGATGTTTCCACCTTTCAATTCGGGAACAAGGGATCAGGCGGCTACAGCTTGAAAGAGCTTTATGATTTATCGCTTGCCGTAGACGCAGCTCTTGAAATTTATGACAGCGCAGTAGTGACGACGGGTACTGACACGATGGAGGAGATTGCTTACTTCCTCGATTTGACGGTGCAAAGCGAGAAACCTGTCGTCGTCACGGGTGCAATGAGACCTTGGGATGCAATCGGTACAGACGGTCCGGCTAACCTTTATCAGGCGATTAAGGTAGCTGGCAGCGGCAAAACGAAATGGTATGGTACGGTCGTTATGCTAAATGACGTCATTCATGCGGCTCGCGAGGTAACGAAGAGTAATTCGCATCGTATGGATACGTTTGAGACGCCTATGTTTGGCGCTTTGGGCTACGTCGATGATCCGGCGGTACGGATTTATCGTTTGAATGCCCGTGCGTTAAAGGCGGGGGATGCCGACTGGGCTACGCCGTTTAACTTAAAGACGATTTCGAAGGAAAGCCTGCCGAAGGTTGAGATTGTGTACAGCTATCAAGAGGCTGGCGGCGGCGCGATTCGGGCATCGGTTGAGGATGGAGCAAAAGGAATCGTGACAGCGGGTACGGGAGCGGCTGGGATTTCTTCCAAAATGAGCGCAGCACGCTCCGCAGCCATTAAAGATCATGGCGTTACATTCGTATCGACGACAAGAACAGGCTCCGGTACCATTACCGGCGGCGGCAGCGGCATTATTGCCGGGGACAACCTGAACCCGCAGCATGCCAGAATTATGCTGATGCTGTCGCTCGCATTCTCGAATGATTTCAATACGGTAAAGAACTGGTTTGAGACAGTGGGCACGCAGGATATTACGTTAGACGTGGCTGAAACTCCTACCGTTCCTGGAGGAGGCAGCGGATCTGGCGGTACTGAAACAAATTCGGGACAAGTTACCATTGGAGCCGGCAGTGCGGGCACCTTAGGCTTGGATGACAGCGTCACGGTATCTGTTCCGGCAGGAGCGACAAAGGAGCAAATGCAGCTGTCCATTACGAAGCTGACAGGTACGGGCGGTATTGTAGAGTCAACAAGCCAGCTGGTATCACCGATTTTTGAAATACTCAAAACAATATCGTCAAACTTCTTGGTTCCTGTCACGCTAACCTTTAAATTTGATCCGGCACTCATTAAGGAAGGCAAAGTGGCCTCCGTATTCTATTATGATGAGACGAAGAAACAGTGGATCGAAATGGGCGGAACTGTGAGTGGCAGCACCATTGCTGTGAAAACAGATCATTTTACAAAGTTTGCAGTGTTTGCAGTGGATAAAGCGGATACAGCCTTTACGGATATTTCCGGTCACTGGGCGGAGGCTGCTATTAAAGAGGCTATTGCTTCCGGAATTGTAAAAGGCTACACGGACGGAACCTTTAAGCCAAACAATACCGTTACGCGCGCGGAATTTTCCGTAATGCTGATGGGTGCATTAAAAGCAGAGGGCGAGGGTGCGGCGCTTACCTTTACCGATCAAGCCAAAATTGCTGCTTGGGCGAAGGAAGCCGTCGCGCATGCGGTCAAAGCGGAAATTATTAGCGGGTATCCAGACGGAACCTTCCGTCCAGGCGCTAATATTTTGAGGATGGAAATGGTGTCGATGATTGCAAAAGGAGCGAGGTTAACCTTGGATCCGAACGCAGCAACAAGCTTTGCCGATAACGAAGATATTCCGGCATGGGCGATGGGAGCTGTTAAAGCAGTTAGCGATAAAGGTATTATTCAAGGGCGCACAGGCAATGTATTTGCTCCAAAAGCTACGGCGTCGAGAGCGGATGCTATTACGGTAATTATGAACATGCTCAAAAAGTAAATAAGAACGAAATAAAGCTTGAAAAGGCGGTTCCTTAAGGTCGATGATGACCTGTTGGAGCCGCCTTTTTCTATGCTGCAGCTATTTTATTGAAAAGGATAGCTCTGCTTGACGTATCAGCTCGGCTGTTTCAACCGGATGTGAAATGGGAAAGTGGTGACCGCGGTCAATCCACTTAGTGGAAAATTGATTGTAAGCCTGTGGCAATGAGAACATCTTGTCTTGTGTACCCCAAATGATGCTGATTGGTTTGCTTTGCCAGCTTGCGGGCTGGAGTTTGAAGTGTGAAGCTTTCGTCAAAGCCGCAAGGGTGTCGGCAAGTGTCGCCCTGACTCGGGGTGAGCTGAGCTCATTTCGCATGAACTGGATATAGCCGGCCGGAATTTCCTCGACGCTCTCGAAGCAGCCTTGCGATACGAGTTTATTACGCAGCGTGTCTTCTGAAAGCATGGTTAAAAGTAGGCGATTTATGCTAGGAATGCTGTAGAGGGCATTCGCCTGATGAAAGACAGGCTGCAGCAAATGTAAGGCGTGGATGCGCTCAGGTATCCGCTCCTTCACCTGGGCTGCAAGCAATGCGCCGTAAGAATGGCCGATTAAAGTAACGGGCTCCGGCTGTGAAATGATGGCCGTAATAACGGCTTGGATGTGTCCTTCTACTACGTTTGCCGGGTGGTGGTGATACGGCGAGCGTCCGAAGCCGGGCAGATCGGCAACCCATACGGGGTTGTCTTGCAGCTCCGACGCTAGCGGGAGAAGACAATCTGCACCGCTAAAGGTGCCGGGCAGCAGCAAGATAGGCTTGCCGGCGCCCGTCTTCTCCAGTGTAGCGAGCTGCCCGCGTCTGCCGCGTACGAAGTCTGCGCGAGCCGGACTGCCATGCGATAGGCGGTAATCCAAATCGGCAATAACATGGGGCAAAACGGATGTGTTCACTGATGCCGGAAGACTGTATTTTTGCTGTATTTGTTTTGCCGGTTCCGTAGGGAAATCCGTATTAACAATAAAGCTGAGCGATTGCGCGGGTATGCCGACCTTGCTGCCTAATGAAGTGCTTAACAGCTTAGTTAAAAGCGATAAGGAAATCGAACCGATTGGTGCGGGAACGCGGAGCTCCTTGTTAATGATGCGGATAAGCTCAGTCATGCTGGGGCTCTTGTCTTGCTCATCCAGTAAATAATAGGTTTCGTTAACCGGCTGTCGTTCATTCGTTAGTGCCGCGATGAAAGCTGCAGTGTGATCGACGTGAACGAGCGGGAGCCAATGCTTCCTGCCGCCGGGAACGGTACCCATCAGCTTACGCCTGGCGGATGCAATTAGAATGCCTAGTCCGCCGGTTTGTTCTGTATTTCCGGTAGCGGAATCGCCGATGACGACGCTTGGGTGTACGACGGAGAGGGGGTAGCCGGATTGCTTGGCTTGTTCTCGTATGTGGAGGTCGGCGGTTATTTTCATTCGTTCATAAGGTGATTCATGCTCCAAAAGCTTCATAATCGCTGCGGGTTCATTCCTATTCTTATCGGTCACGGGACTCTTAAAGCCAACGACATGAATAAAGTGGCGAAAAATGCCGTTCTGATAAAGCTCGGAGGCTAGTTGGCTTAAGTAATCAGCGGCATCTAGAAACACCTGTTTTGCTTGCTGTTCATCAAGCGAAATGTCCATGGGGCCGCCTGCATGAATAATGACGTCTACGGCTTGTATGGCATGTCGGTCACTTGGCGATAATCCAAGCCCTGGCTGTGTCAAATCTCCGACAACGGCAGATAAGAAGCGGGATGCTTCTTCGCCTAACTGCTTAGCGAGCTCGGCGAATCGGCTGCGTGAGCGTACTAAAGCCGTAATGTGATGCCCGTTTGCTGCGAGATGCCTAACGATCTGGGTACCGATAAAGCCGGTTCCGCCGGTAATGAAAATATGAGCCATACGAAAACCACTCCTTAAAGTTTTTTAGTAGTACTAATCAGTACTAATTTGGTTAAAAAAATTACTTTAGCATGGAAGCTAAAGCATGAAGCGATTGCTGCAAAATGGTTGAATCCGGGTTGGCGTGCTGCAGGAATAGCCCGCCTTCAATTGTAGATAAAATTAAGGCTGCCATTTGCTGCGGCGGCAGCTTGCTGCTGAATTCGTTGTTTGTGATACCCTCCATAATAAGCTGCTCAAGAACCGTTAGCTGTCTGTTGAAAAAACGGCTGATTTGTTCGCGGATCTCACCTGCCTCTTTTGGAGTTTGCGTATAGAGCGTCAGGAAGGGGCAGCCCCCCAGGCAATCAACGTCTTGTTCAATAAGCACCTGCATCAGCCTCGTGAGACGATCCATGACAGGCTGTTCCGTCTGGTTGGCGATATGGGTGATAAGTTCTTCATACTGATCTGTCATTCGCTCGATAATCGTAGACAAGAGTTCCTCTTTGCTTTTAAAATAGTAGTAAATATTGGTTTTTGATACTTTGCTTTCCGCAACGATATCGTCCATGCTGGTTACAAGGTAGCCCTTGCTTAAAAACAAGCTGGCTGCGGTTTGCAGTGCAGTTTCACGATTGGAAGTTTTTGTTTTAGTGTTCATATTAGTACTATACAGTTCTAAAATATTGCTGTCAATTATTTACTGACTACGAAGGGTAGATCGTATGCGATTGTACAAGTGATTAGATAGGCAACCTTTTACGGAAAAAAACGTTTATTCATTATTCAGGAAGGGGGAGAATTTACATGACACAAGCTGCAAATAGCGTGCCTGGAGCCGCGGTGCGTGGAACGGCATCTGGTGTACTATTCATGTCATTTTTCGGTACATTATGGGCCTATACAGGCACGATGGGATTGCAAGGCTGGGGAACTTCTCTGTTTTTAGCTGCTGCGCTTGTCATTGGGGGCACGCTGTTTTTGAGCGGAGTTTCTTTAATACGGTCTTCAAGAAAATTACCTGTTCAGGCAATCACGGGAGATGCGCGAACCGGTAAACGAATGAGGTTTTGGTTTAACATTAATTTTGCGGCAGAGGGGATAGCGATATTCATAGCCATTGCGGTCTGTAACGCTATCGGGCACAGTGAACTTATACCGATATTAATCGCAATTATAGTAGGTATTCACTTTTTTCCGCTTGCTTCTCTTTTTCGGGTTAAATTTTATTATTTTACAGGCGCCTTTCTGTGCTTGCTTGCCTTGATTACATGGCTGTTTGTGCCAGAAAGCATTACGGTAGGCGGGCATCCAATCGATGCCTATCTGTCTATCGTGGGCTTTGGCTCTTCTATTGTTCTTTGGGGAACGGGCCTGGCCATTTGGCTAATAGGAAGAAGGCTGCTGGCAGGTGTTTCGCATGATCGAACAGGCATTTGAAGCTAAAATAAAGGGGCTGTCTCAAAAGGTCTGATGACCCGAGAGACAGCCCTTTTTTCATGAAAACAAATGGTTTCTTGGTGATCTGGAGTTGTTGCCGAGCAGCATGCGGAAGGTGTCGGTTTAAGTTTGAGCATGCGGCGATTGCTGCAGCAACGCGGACGATTTCTATCGGGTGTAAGGGGGTTCTCGGTCAAAATGTTCTTTGAAAATTTTTGGACGTACGGTCCTGCAGAAGCTAAGAGTAATAAAAGTTCGGTCAGAGTTCTACGTTGTAGTTTTTGCAATGTATGGACAAAAAACTAGTTGGATCGGGGTGTACAATGCAGTTGGTTTCTTGGTGATCTGGAGTTGTTGCCAAGCAGCTTGCGGAAGGCGTCGATTAAAGTTTGAGCATGCGGCGATTGCTGCAGCAACGCGAACGATTTCTATCGGGTATAAGGGGGTTCTCGGTCAAAATGTTTTTTGGAATTTTTGGACGTACGGTCCTGCAGAAGCTAAGAGTAATAAAAGTTCCGTCAGAGTTCTACGTTGTAGTTTCTGCAATGTATGGACAAAAAACGAGTTGGATCGAGGCGTACAATGCAGTTTATGCAATGGGAGTGCCTATTTTCGAACGGGTAGTAACGGGAGGTGCCCATTCTGTTGCATTAAATGCATTGTAGCTAAAAAATAGATGCGTATTCCGGCATTCTGCTGCAGAAACTGCAGTGTACCGGAGCGGCTGGCGGCTAAAAGGATGCCCTGGATTTGCGAGACTAAAATTAGGTGGGTTGGGATATTCACTAAGCGCATGAAAAACCCATGATCTTGGAATAAGATCATGGGCACCAAGCTCACAGCGGCTAGGTTTGTGACATCCCAAACGCTCCTCCGGTATCAGAAGAGCAGGTTACTGCGAGGGCGTTAGCTTATAACAAAGGTTAATACACGCCATGAGCCTCTTCCCACCAGCCGACGGAGATGACCGCAGGGGCGGATCGGTTCATGGAGCTCGTTAACGTAAATAGTATGGCTTTGCCAGGTCCGATAATCCAGTGGCCTGCTTTCTCGCTGGAAATGCTGGAGTAAGAGGGGATAACTCTGGTAGACACGGGAACGGCGGCCAGCGCAGTCGTATCAAGTCCGCTGCCAAATTGTACTTGTCCCCGGGGGAGCGGCGCCGGGTGCAGGGCAAGATTGGCTGATGAGACCTCATGTGACTGCATTCCACGCGTGGGCAAGTTTGAGCAGAAGCAAATTTGCGACACAAGATGATCATCCGACAGGTTGCTCATTACATAAAGATCCAAATAAAGATTAACACCGGATTGAGGAGGATTGATTAGCGCTCCCCAGGTCCGGTTCGAATCGTTCGGATTCAGCTGATCGGTCTCGCCCAAAAAATACTTTCCTTGCAGTGACTTATTTAACGGATTCGGTAAATTTACCACACTGACAGGGCCGTAGCCGTACATAGCTTCACCATCCTTTTTTGCAGCAGGCTTATACTCCACCATATGATGAGATTCCGGTAACATGCCTGCGAATCCAAGTGATGGCGCAGCTGCGCAAGAAATGGCTACTCCTTCGAGATGTGGCTGCCCCAAACCGCAATGCCTTCTTGGGAGAGCGCGCTGAAAGTCATGACATAGCTAAGCGTGCCTTCATTCCACTGGCGCAGCAGCGAGCCTTTATATAACGTACCGTCAATGGTTAGCTCAAGCGCAAAGTCCCCCGTGCTTTTCCAAGTACCGTTAACGCTGCCGGAAATCGTGCCGTCTTTGCCAAGGGCAATAAGACTGGCTGGTTTCACATCCGCTGTAATGTCCTTCCCATGATTCACGTATTTATATTCACCGATTATTTGCTCGGCTTTTACGGGCTCGGCCGTCTCACCCGCATAATGATGGGGAGCTATCACGGGCCAGCCGTCCGTATTCATAAGCATTTGATGCACTCTCACCTCGTGGCCTTCGCCGCGCGAAGGGAAGCGGGTATGGAAGATGATAAACATTTTGCCTGTCTCCGGATCGATATAAGTAGAGTTGTGGCCGGGCGATGCGTATCCCGTTCCGATATTCGCGATTTCACCATCCGCATTGTCCATCTGGAAGTTGCCCATGAGCTTCACTCCGTAAGGTGCGATAGAAACATCGTCGAACAGTGTTCCGGCAGCGCCGAATGCGTTGATCATATCCTTGCCCTCGGAGTCGAGGAATGGACCGTCAGGCTTCTTCGAGCGTGCGACGCGGATATTATAGCCGCCAGTTGAATCAAGTCCACCGTAGGAGAGAAACAGATAATAATAGTCGGTTTCTTTGCTGTACATCATATACGGCGCCTCGATGCGGCTGTGATTGTTGCCGAGCAGCCGTTTTCCGTAGCCTTGGCCGGGCTCGGGCAGTCCGGTTTTCGGATCCATTTTCATAATGAAAATCCCGCCTGAGTAAGAGCCGTAAACCATCCAGAGAATGCCGTCTTTATCGTAAAATAAATTAGGGTCAACCACGTTTGGATGAATCGTCGCATCGTATACGGTACCTTCCTCGCTCGCTTCATTCCACATGCCGGATTTCAGAATCGCTCCCTTATTCGTATAAGGACCCTCTACCTTATCGGCGACAGCATAGCCGAGCACTGAACGCGGGGAATCGCCTTTGCACATGCTGTAATACATATAAAATTTGCCGTCCGGCAGCTGGATGACGTCGCCCGCCCAGAAAGTATCGGTTTCGGCCCACGCAAGCTCCTCGCTCATTTCCGTCAATACATCAGGAATGATTGGATTTCCTTCATAAACACTCGAGTTGAGCTGCTCCCAGGACATTAGGTCCTTAGACTTTGCGACAGCCAAATGTGAACCGAAAATGTAAAAGGTATCGTCCACTTTAATAATCGATGGATCATGTACGGAGGCATCGGCAAATGCGGGTTCTTCTATTGTAACCGCTTCCGAATTTGTGTGGCCGGAATTCTCGGTTGCCGCAGTGGGCTGTGCGATCTCTGTATTTTTCACTTGGTTTCCTGTATTGCCGCCGCTGCATGCGCTCATAAAGGTCATCATGCATACCGTGAGCAAAATAATCGTCGGTTTCCTCAATTTCGTTAATCCCCCTTCGTTGCACCATATTAGTTATATAAACATTAACTGATTAATAAAATTATTATATAATAGGTCATAAAAAAAGAGAAGGGTTATCCCCTTCTCTCCTCTTACTTTGTTTTTGTAGGCTCATCAAAAGTCATGCCCAGCGTGTCCACTGTTACTTTTTTCATGGAAATCGGGTTGTCCGGTCTATCGTTAGCGCCTTTTGCTTGATTAACGATCTCGTCGACAGCCTCCATGCCTTCCGTTACTTTACCGAAAGCGGCATATTCATTATCCAGAGATGGAGCATCTGCTACCATGATGAAAAACTGCGAGCCGCCTGAATCAGGGTCGTTTGAGCGGGCCATAGAGAGCACTCCGCGCGTATGCTTCAGCTTGTTCTCGAAGCCGTTGCTGTTGAATTCGCCAGGGATGCTGTAGCTTGGTCCGCCCATGCCGGTTCCGTCAGGATCTCCGCCTTGAATCATAAAGCCTGGAATAACGCGGTGAAAAATGACGCCGTCATAGAAGCTTTTCTTAACGAGAGAAATGAAGTTATTTACAGAATTCGGAGCAACCTCCGGGTAAAGCTCAAGCTTGATGATTTTGTCATTGCTCAGCTGAATCGTTACGACAGGATGCTTTTCCGGGCCCAGGAGCGCAGGACCATCTTCGGCAGGTGCTTCCGTAGGCGTTGTTGTGTTCGTATTGCCGCCGCCCGCACCGGTCGTCTCGCCGTTATTCGGGGTTTTGGTTCCGCCGCAGCCTGCTACAATGACCAGGATAAGCATAAGGAGCAGCATCATTCCAAGGCGTTTGTTTTTCAAAAACATTTCAATATCCTCCTTATATTTGCGAATGAAAAAGATATTCACATATAAATGTGCTTATATATCTACGCGAAACGAGCTTATGCCACCAAAGGATGGCGACAGCCGTTTACGCTTGTCCAACTTGTATAATATCATATTGCTTGATTTAATTGCGAATATCTTGCGATCTCGTAGAGGGGGAACCTTCATTTGGATTGCCGCATTTCCGGTTAACAGGCTTAATTATTAACATAACAAAATAACAAAATAATTAATGAAAAATCATTTTAAGCCTATAAAAGCTAGTGCAGACCATTTTTTTCTATAAAACCAGGCGATATACTAATAATTAAGCGCTTACATAAACCAGTCATAAACAATAACAAAAATAACAAATTTACAGGAGGCTTAGAATGAAGAAAATACGTAAGTGGGTAGCAGCGATCGTTACGCCTGTACTTGTTTTATCGGTTGTCATGCCTGCTTTCGCTCAAGCAGCGACGACGGATGTGCAAGGGCACTGGGCTCAATCGGCAATTGAGAGATGGCAGGCTAACGGGGTTGTGAAGGGATACTCGGACGGCTCCTTCGGACCCAATAAGAACATTACGCGCGCGGAGCTTGTAACGATTATTAATGCGGTGCTTGGGTTCAAAGCGCAATCCGGGCAGCCGTTTTCTGATGTGGAGGCATCGGCTTGGTACGCTAAATCCGTTTCCGCTGCTCGGGCGGCGGGCTACTATGAGGGATTTCCTTCAAATAAGGCCAAGGCGCTGGATGCCGTTACCCGACAGGATGCGGTAGTACTTCTGGCAAAGGCCTTTCAGCTAAAAGAAAATGGCAGCGTTTCCTTTAAAGATGAGGATGACATAGCCGGCTATGCGAAGACGGCCGTTGACGCTTTATCCGATGTGCTTAGCGGGTATGAGGACGGCTCTTTTAAACCGAAGGGGAAATTAACGAGAGCCGAGCTTGTAGCAGTCATTGATAAGCTTGTCACAGGGTATTACCCGCAAGCAGGTGAATTTGCAGGTATATCCGCAGGGGGGAATGTTGTTGTCGGCGGTACCGATGTCGTGCTGAAGGATATGACGATCTCCGGTAATTTGTATTTGACCTCGGCCATTGGCGATGGCGATGCGAAGCTCGTGAATGTTACCGTGAAAGGTAAAACATTCGTATGGGGCGGGGGCGTAAACAGCGTTACGGTTGATCATTCTACGCTGGCGGATGTAGAGGTTAACCGGGAGGATGGTCCCGTTCGCGTCCTCTTCAGCAACGGCTCAACTGCGCAGCATTTAGCGGCGGACAGCGAATTTACGTTGGAGCTAAACGCAGGCACGCGCATTGACGGCGTTACGTTAAATGCAGGCGCAAGCGGTACGCTGCTTAAAGGCCAGGGCGATGTGAAAAAAGCTTCTATTTTAGCCGACGGCGTCAAGCTTAACGGGAGTGAGCTTAAAAAAGGAGAGGCAGCGATAAAAAATGGCGTCGTAGAAGCGGCTTCCGCAGGCTCCGGCTCAGGCAGCGGCGGCGGCAGCACAGAGCGGGTAGAGAACCTGGTGGATCCGGATGCCACAGATTATACGAAATCCTTGTTTGCTTATTTGGATGATGTGCGCGGACAGCAGGTGTTGTTTGGTCATCAGCACACGACGACAGAGGGCTTGTCCTTTACGAACACGACAGCAACGCAGTCCGATGTCAAAAACGCGGTAGGTGATTATCCGGCGGTATTCGGTTGGGATACGCTTAGTCTTGAGGGCAAAGAAAAGCCGGGCGTGTTTAATGATTACGAGCAGAGCAGAATCAATCTCATCGCCAAAATGAAAGAAGCGCATGAGCTCGGCGGTATCGTTACGCTAAGCGCCCATATGCCAAACTTCGTAACGGGCGGCAGCTTTAATGATACGGCAGGCTCGGTCGTTCAGCATATTTTGCCGGGCGGCGACAAGAACGGGGAGTATAACGCCTTTCTCGATCAAATCGCTTTGCTTGCGGGCAATCTGAAGGATGATGATGGTAAGCTGATTCCGATTTTATTCCGTCCATTCCATGAGCAAAACGGCGGTTGGTTCTGGTGGGGCGCCAAAACGACCACATCGAGCGAGTACGTAGAAATATACCGCTATACGGTTGAATATTTACGCGACCAGAAAGATGTTCACAGCTTGCTGTACGTGTATTCGCCTAACGGTACATTTGCCGGCAGCGAAGCCAACTATTTAACGACTTACCCCGGCGATGATTACGTGGACATCCTTGGCATGGATCAGTACGATAATCAGCAAAACCCAGGGAGCGAGACATTTTTAAATCTATTGGTTGATGATTTGGCGATGATCTCGAAGCTGGCTGATTCGAAGGGGAAAATTGCGACGTTCTCCGAATTTGGCTACAGTCCGCAGGGTATGCTGCAGCAAGGGAATGCGGATACAGAGTGGTTTACGAGGGTGTTGAACGCGATTAAATCCGATCCCGATGCGAAGCGGATTTCTTACATGCAGACATGGGCGAATTTCAGTGCAAACGGTAACTTATTTGTCCCTTATCGCAACGCCCCGGCACTGGGCGACCATGAGCTGTTAAACGATTTGGTTGCTTACTATAATGACCCGTTTACCGCGTTTGCGGCTGAGGTCGGGGATGTTTACAGCAAACAAATTAAAGCAGCAGCAGAGCAGCCTTACCTCCATATTGTAACTCCAGTTCATCAAGGCACCCTAAAAGACAAGGAGACGCTTGTTCGTGCGAGAGTTCTGAACGAGTCGCCTTCCAAGGTCGTGTATGTTGCAGAGGGTAGATCAGCTGAAGTGCCGATGAGCTTGGACAGTGAGGGTTTTTATTCGGCAAGCTGGTCTCCTGCAGGGGAGCAAAACGGGAAAACTGCAGCCATTACCGTGAAAGTTTACAAACAAAATGACGTAGTGCTAGAGCAGTCGATTTCAACGTTTATCAAAGCCGATGAGATTGCATTGAAGACATATACCTTTGACGATCAAATAAACGGCATTCAAAATAACGGCACTTGGCCGGATACGATGACTCTCGCGTTGGAACAGGAGAGCTTTAACGGGAGCGGCGCGCTTAAGCTTAATGTGACCGGTGCGGTGCAAAGCGACAGCTGGCAGGAATTTAAGCTGGAGCTGACAGATGCTGCAAGCTCCGTGCCTCTTGCTTCCGTTAATCGAGTGAAGTTGGACGCATGGATTCCGGTGTCGGCAGGCTCTGCCAATGCGAATGCAAGCTTGCGTACGGTCGTTATGCTCCCTCCGGACTGGTCGGATGAGGGGAAATACGGCATGCTGACAACGGAAGAAAAGCTGGCAGAGTTAGAAAAAGTAACGGTTAACGGCGTAGAATACGCTCGTTACTCCGCAGCGGTTGATATGAATGACGCAGAGAAGTCGGCTGCGGCAACGGGACTTGCGTTATCGATCATCGGAAACGGACTGCAGTTTGACGGTCCGATTTATATCGATAATATTCAGTTGATTAACAGTTACTTTGAACCGCCTGTTATCCCTTCATTAGTGGATGATTTTGAGGGATATCAAGGCGTAAACGCTGCGCTGCAGGCGAAGTTCGTGAAAGCTGGCGGGGACTCGGTTGCAGTCGGCCTTGATCCCGCACATGAGAGCGGCGGCAATTACGCCATGAAATTCGACTATACGCTGGCGGGTTCTGGCTATGCCGGCATTACAAAAGGGCTTGGCGGTGTGGATTGGTCTGCCTTTAACAAGCTGAAGTTCTGGATCGTACCGGATGGCTCGAATCAAAAGCTTGTTATTCAGCTTCGGATCGATGGTGTTTCCTATGAGGCGTATCCGTCTCTGGCAGGCACCACCGGAGAATGGGTGAGTCTTCACTTTAATGAATTTGCGGTTGCGCCTTGGGATACAGGCAACGCCGGCAAAAAAATCAATAAGGTTAGCCTTAAGAACGTGCAGGATTTCTCTATCTACGTAAACGCGGTATCGGGTGCAGCGCTCAGCAGCAGCTTATATTTCGATGATATTGAGGCCATTAATGATGGAACTGGCGGAGTGCCGAACGGAGGCGGCGGAGCGGGAAGTTCTCCTTCACCTGCCGGAACCCTGTACGACTTTGAAAGTGACGCTTCGGGCTTTATCGTAGAAGCTAACGAAGCAAGTGCTGCTGCTCCGATTATTACGACGGATGCAGCAGCAAGCGGTACGCATTCGTTGAGCTCTTCCTTTAGCTTAACGGGAACGGGCTTCGAGCTTACAAAAGTATCGGCGCTTGATGTATCGGCAGTAGATGCTATCAGCGTCAAGGTGAAGCTGTCTGCAGGATCAGCCAACGTGCGGTTATATATAAAGACTGGCACGAACTGGGCCTGGTACGATAGCGGCGCAGCGGTCAGTGTTGATTCGTCCGAATTCAAGATCTTAACGATTTCGTTAAGCGGCGTAGCAGACCGTGATGCCGTGAAGTCAATCGGCATTAAGATTGAGCCGACAAGCGGCTCCGGCACTTCAGCTGTCTACGTGGATGATATCACGCTCAGTGTAAACGAAACCTAACCAAAACGAAGTATAACAATAAACCCTGGAGGAGATGGGCATTTGCTCATCTCCTCCGGGGTTTTGGCATGCGCTAGTAATTATAGCGCCGGAACGTTGCGTATTGGAAGGCAAACAGGTGAAAGTGAGAAAATAAGAAGGGGATAATCGGAAAATAGCGAATATATTTTTGAAGTTACTATCTATCATGCATAGGAAGGGTTCATCAAATGGGCATGTTATTTGCGATTATTGGTTTTATGATTATCGATTTATATTTTAATGTGATTCCGTTGTTATACCCTCTTAATACCCTTCTATGGCTGACGTATGCGTGCTTCTTTTTTGTATTAGCCCATCACGTAGCTAAGCTCACGGGTCTGAGGGGAATAAGCGATTTGGGAGTCAGGGCTCATTACGGCTGGAAAAGAAACCTGCGAATCGGTTTTTTATTCGGTGCAGGCATTTGGGCAGCGATGTATTTGCTTTTATGGGCTTTTGGGGATTTTCATGTCGATGGAATAAAGAAAGCGCCTCAAGCGATTGTTTTTATTTTAGAAGCCTTTGCGGGTATGTTTCTTGGCTCGCTAATTAATGATCTCATTGTAAGAGGGTATGTATTCGCCCATCTCAAGGGGAAAATACGAAATGTATATTTATTGTTTATATCTGCATTTATCTATGCACTGGATGATGTTTGGTTGGTAGGCTTTAGCGTTCAAAATACGATTTTCTCCATTGTATTGGGCCTGACTCTCGGTTATGTGCTTTTAAGATCGGGCTCTATTTGGATGAATACGGGGATCCATATGGGCTTAAATGTGATGTATTGTCTCGTTTACGGTATTCCAGGCCGTGAAGCTGAACAAGGTCTGTTCTTGATCGTGCCTGGGAATGACCATTCGTTTTTGCTCGAAAATGCCCATATCTTTGCGGCTATCCTCTTGCTGCTGGTCATCGTGCTGGTTTATGGCCGTTTGCGGATAAACTCGACAAACAGAAACGAGTTTTGAGACAGCGCTGGAATCCGTTCTTTTACCGGCAGGTATTGCGCGTTTCGCTTTGATTCGCTATAATCACTTTAATTCAGTCGAAGGGATTGGGTATCATGTACAAATTCCAATTGAATCAGCTTCATTATTTCATTAGGCGTTAGCACCCCTGAACAACATTCAGGGTGGGCTAGCGCTTCTCGCGTTGGCCTCCCTGCAGCATACGATGCGCGCAGGACCAAGAGGTCCTGCGCGTTTTTTTTATTCCAAGAAATCGAGAGGGGATTGATCGTGATGCAGAATGTGAAGGGGACCTATGAATATTTTGTTGTTCTCATTCCTATTGGAGTAACCGCGGCGGAACTGCTGCAAACGGCTGACGAGCTGCGCGCTAACGGTGTGCGGGTGAAGCTGGATACGAGCGGACGAAAGCTGGAAAACATTCTAGTATCGTTATCCGGCAGCGGAATTCGGTATGCCCTGCTGGTGGGAGAAACGGAATGGAAAGCCGGGCGGGTGCGTTTGAAGGATCTGGAGGAGCGGCTGGAGAGAGAAGTGAGTGTTGATGAAGCGATCTTCCTCATCGAGAAGCAATTAGGGCTGCCATATGAGCAATATTCGACCAGGCTGTCTTAATCCTTCATGCAAATGGAAATAAAAGAATGATACAGAAAGAACGGGTTGACCTTGTGGTGCACCCCACGGTTTATGATAGGGGCAGGAGGACTGAAATGTATAAGGTTAGTGATTTTTCAGAGTTGACCGGAATTAGCAAAGAAACGTTACGCTATTATGCGGAAGTTAAATTGCTTGAGCCTGCTTACATTGATCCGAAAAACAGCTATCGCTATTATGATGATGGAAGTTACTTTCTTGCTATTCTTTTAGTTAAATTAAGAGGGTTTGGTTTTACGATACAAGAAATGATTGCTGTGATGGAGGACGAGTCATTCGCGCATTTAGAAGATATGTTGCTATTAAAGAGGGAAAAGATACAGAAGCAAATCGAAGATCTTCGTCTTCGGGCTGAAGAGATCGAACAATTTCTTGCATCAGGGAAGGAGAATAACGAGTGATCCAGTGGAAAGAAGAAACGACGATTGAGGCAAATATTGAAAAAGTGTGGGAGCTATTTTTGGATAAAAACATTAAGAAAATCATGCCGAAAGTAGAGGAGCACCGGCTAATTGAAAAGGAGGAATGGGAAGTCGGGGCAAAGCATCAGCAGAAATACCGCGAAGGCAAACGCGTGGAAACCTATATGGTTGAAACATTGGCATATGAAGACAGCGAGAACAAGAAGCGGAAGGAAATCAGCTTTGTGTTAGGAAAGGCTTTCGAAATTACGCTTGCTTTTACGTTAATTAAAATCGATGCTTCGCATACGAAATTTATTTATGAGGGCCAAAATCGAGGCGTTAATTTTGTCGGAAGGGCGATGATGAAGCTTAGCAGCAGCAAAAGCAATAATACGGTCGTTCAACAATTTATGAAAAAGGTAGAACAAGAGGCATTGAAGTGAGCAGACGTAAACGGAGGAAGTTTTCTAAAACGGGCATCTCATATCAACAAAATACCAGCCTAGAACTTAAGCAAAAGGTTCTAGGCTGTTCGTTTTGTCTTAAGCGTGCGTAGGCACCTTAAGCAGCTTCTGAATATAGCTTTCAATTTTCTCCGGCGTATCTTTGGAGCCGAAGCGTTTCAGCACTTTACCGTTCTGATCGACGAGAAATTTGGTGAAATTCCACTTGATCGACCTTGAGCCAAGAAAACCGCGCGCTTCACTCGTAAGGCGCTGGAACAGCGGATGCGCAGTGCTGCCGTTTACATCAATTTTTGCGTAAAGCGGAAACGATACGCCAAAATTAATTTCACAGGCTTCGGCGACCTGGCTGTCATCGCTGAGCTCTTGATTGGCGAACTGAGAGGATGGAAAGCCCAGTACCGCGAAGCCTTGTTTGCTATACGTATCATGAAGCTTTTGGAGACCCTTGAACTGACCCGCGAAGCCGCACTTAGTTGCCGTGTTTACGATCAGCATGACCTTTCCTTTGTAAGGGGCGAGGGTCTGTGCTTCTCCTCTGATCGTCTTCACTTCAATATCGTACAAGGACATGATGAAAACCTCCAATAACCGAATTTTATATTTTTTATAATTTAATTGTACACAATTTAAATTACGCTGTCAATCACGCAAAAAAAGAAGCTGTCCTATAATACGGACAACCCCTTCGTTCCATTTTATTTTATATCGATTAATAAATCACATCGAAGGCGCCGGCTTGGATAAGCAAACGTTTGGCTTCTTCTTCGTCATCCGTGTCGGCTGCCAGCAGAAAGCGTCCCTGTTCAATGGAGTCGCCTGCCATCTCGGCATGCTTACCTTGAATACCGATATCCTCCAGGACGTTTTTAGTGCGGGTATTATGATCCAGATCGCCCGTCCCTACTACAATTCCGGCTCCGTTTCCGCCGACTACGCCTGCGCCTCCAGCGACATACCCATCAGATACAAGCGGAGCCGCCCCGATAGCGGACACGATTCTGTCGCCGCCCCGTTCCTGAGCTTCCCTAATATCATAGACTTCATCAACCGGAATATCGGTTTGACCGGCCAGCAGCGGAGCAGCCTCCTTGTTTTTTACGACAATTTGCAGGCTTTGTTTATCCGTCCTCGCTGCCTGAAACATTCTGACTGCTTCCAAGACGCTTTCTTCCTTCTCGAAAATACCGATGGTCACCGTCATGGTGAGCCCTCCTCTCGTTTCTTAGCCAATATGAGGTTACATTCTCATATACCCTTTCCTCACGGCTTTGAATCGAGAAGCGGACGGACGACGCAATAAGACATTCCTTTGGTATGCCATTTGTTCAGCTGAGCTTAGCGTGACGCGGCAAACCGTGAAACCTCGTTGATCTCGCTTAGCTCATCCGCCGTCAGCTGAAAACGCATCGCCTTCACGTTTTGCTCGGCATGATGGATTTTCGAAGCTCCCGGGATGGCAAATACCGTCTCGCCATGAGCATGAATGAGCCAATTAAGCGCGACTTGCGTCGCGGTAGCGTCATAGGAAACGGAGATTTGCTCCAGCAAATCAATGAGTGGTCTTGAGCGGTTCATTCCCTTGGCTTGAAAAGCGGGGCTCCATTTGCGCGGACCGCTGATCGCTTTGATAAGCGCAGGATCGTGATGGAACTTTCCGCTTAATATGCCCTGCTCGAGCGGAGAATAAGCAATAATGGCGCAGCCCAGCTCCTTTGCCGTTTCCAGGATGCCATTTCGCTCGATGCGTCGATCCAGCAGGCTGTACTTCACCTGATTGGAAGCGAGCCGCAAGCCATGCTCACGCAGGACGCGATCAGCTTCGCGCATTTGCTTGGCAGAGAAATTGCTCACGCCTACATGCTGGATTTTCCCCGCCGCCGCCAGCTTGGCCATTTCCTTCATCTCGCTGCTTACGGAGGAGAGGGAGAAGGGCTGATGCACCTGATGCAGATGAATCGTACGTCCCTCGAGCAGTCTTAGACGTTCTTCGATTGTGCTTCCGATGCTGCTCGCGGTGCGGAATAACGGCCACCATTTGGTTGCGATAAAAACAGGATCGTCTGCAGGGATCGTTTCCCGCAGAGCGCGTGCGAGCAGCTGCTCGGATTGTCCGTTTCCGTAAATCTCGGCCGTATCGAACCAGTTGATTCCGCCTTCATAGCTTGTTTTGACAATGTCATTAATAAGACTGTCTTGAAGAACGGGCCAAAATTTCCCGACAAGGCCTTTACCGTTGCTGAATTGCCAGCAGCCAAGGCCAAGCGGAGACAATTGCAGGTTAGTCGGGCCAAAGGGCCGGAGAACAGTTAGGGTCATGGCTAATTCCTCCCGGGTAGGTGATGACGGCTGTTCATAGTTCGACGATATAAATTTGCTTGTTACTCCTTGGCCGTGCTTTGCTGCATCTTATGAAGAAACTGATGCATGAGCGTAAGCAGGGCAGCCCCTTCTTCCGGTGTACCGTTAAGCTTACAGGCCAGCTGATAAGGGAAATCGAGGGCCTGCTCCTTCAGGGCTCTGCCTTGCTCCGTCAGCTCGACCAGCACGCTTCGTTCGTCATTGCGATCCCGTGTGCGCGTAAGATGACCGGCCGCTTCAAGCTTCTTGAGCAGGGGCGTTAATGTGCCTGAATCAAGATACAGCTTGTTGCCGAGCGCGGTTACCGTCACGTGATCCTGCTCCCATAAAGCGAGCATCGTAACATACTGCGTGTAGGTAAGGTCTATTTTCTCCAGCATGGGCCGGTACAGCTTCGTGATTTCACGAGAGCAGGCGTAGAAGGCGAAGCAGAGTTGGTTATCCAGCTTCAAAATGTCGTTGCTATCCATGTTGTTATCCTCCGTTTGGAAGGTGAATTTTTGAGGTTTCCGGCTTGACTGCTAAGTTTAATAAAATTAAATTGTGATAAATATAATATAGTGGAATGAACAACATGCTGTCAATGAGCGGGGAATTCGTCTTATATTGTAGAAAGACGCCTAAATGTGCTATAGTTACAGCGTTTATTCGAGTGGAGGTGTGAGAGCAATGTCCCATACTGCTGAAGAGGTTGCGGATTGGATGCTGAATGAATTGAAGGAAAAAGGCATTCTGCATCAAAGCTCTGCCGTGGAGCATATTAGAAGCCAATTTGGCGAATCGTTTATCTATGTGAATGAACACGGCAATCAATCGATCGATAAAGAAGTGAAGAAGGTATTCCGCAAGCTTCATAAGGGAAAAGCTGCTTGGGAGAGAGACGGCTTCTTTTGGGGCTGGAGCTAATTTTGCTTCAAAATAAATAGAAGGGCGTTATGTCGCTGATTAGGCTGAAGCTGCTTGTCTTTAGCTTTAGCTAATAACGCCTCGTTCTATTAAATAGCCTATCGATTACTGCATACATCCAATAATAAGACCGGCAATCGCGTAAGCGATCAGATGATAACCTATCGTAATCAGGTAAAGGCCGAGCTTATGGCCCTCGAATAAGTAATTCATCCCGATTTTCAGAGCTACGCTAATCCCGATCAGCAGTCCGACGACAAGACCCGTCCCTATGGTTGGTTCGTCTGTCAGTGTCAACACTAATGCCAGGATAAACGATCCGCCGAGCGCTGTTAACGCCGTTAACACATAAGTCATTGCTCCGCCGCCTGACATTTCGTTCATGGATAGGCCCCGATGTTTCATCCACGCATTGCCAAGTAAAACAGGCGAATACCATAAGAAACCAAGTACCATTGTCGTAACTGTCGCAATCAAAACTCCCCAGTAATTAATTTCGGCTAAATTGACCATTTCTTTTTTCCTCCTCTATGTATCGGACTTCATCATTTTATCAGAAAACCGCCTTTCGAAGAGAAGTGTCTAATTTTTGGCGAAGAACTTGACAAATGTAACTGTAACTATTAAACTTACAGTATGGAATCGAGAACAAAGATGTCATACGGAATCAAACGTTAGGCCGGCGAAAGCCGTTTACGCTTGCCGTAAATGTATTAAAAAACGTTACAGTTAACGGGTGATCTTACTAATCGAGATAGGTGGTGTTGGAAGATGAAATTCAACATAAGCGACTGGGTACAAGGTAAAACGAAAGATGGCGAGCTTATTCATGGATTTGTTGAAACGGTCGATATTTTGCAAGGATTCGTGACCGTAAATGTCGTGAAATCGGATAATGAGGAAGTCATTGGTAAGATCGTTGCCGTAAGATCGTCTTGGCTCAAAAACGTTTCCGACATTACTTTAGATGATGCCCAGGTTTTTCAAAATTCAATCGACTTGGCATTAGATACATGGGATGAGGAATGGTTCATGGAGCTGACAAACTCACTGAAAGCAAGTGATGCCGCGGGTAAGGCTGGAGACCGTTCGAGAGTGTATCCATTCCCTAAAAACCGACTGGGACAATCCGCTTAAGCGTTAAGCGGGTTTACCGAGTCTTCATAATAGCATGAACGCAAAAAGGATGATGCCTGCTTCTAAGCGGCATCATCCTTTTTGTCATATTAGCTAACTTTTAAGAGGAGGAGGAGGAGCGGTGTCATCTGAGCTCTAATCCGATTTGGAGCGTTTTCGCGCGTCTTACGAAATGTTCAGCCAGTGCCATGTCGAATACAGCCATCCCCATCGGGCAAAATAATACGGGTTCATCGCTTGGCATGGCCATCAAGGCACTGCGGCATACCACATCAGTCAAAGACATGGTTTGGTCTTTGGTTAAACCGAACTGAAGGTGCAGCAGCTCGATATCGGTATTTTCACGGCAAACCTCATCCCAATCATCGACGACAATCGCTTGGATACCGCCTATAGCCTCTGACTTGAAATCCCGTAAGGATATGTCGAGCAGAAGGCTGCCTGCTAATGGCGGGCTGTCAATATAACGTTCTTTGCTCACCGTGCAGGTAATAACGAGGTCGCACTCCTTATAAACATGCTGCCAGCTGTCGGCGAGATGCGTACGGCTGCGAAGCTCGGCATCCACGCTGCTGAGATCGGAGCTTTCCAGATCGCAGCCCCTTATATCATAAAGATAAATGTTTGCGAGACGTTCTCCGAATAATCGGCAGCACATTTCATAGTGAAACCTGCCTACAGGCCCAAACCCGATAATGCCCAGCGTCATTTTCCGTTCATTGCTTTGCGCTTGCAAGTAGTGACGGATGAGCAGGCCACTGACGGCTGCGGTTCGGGCGGCGCTTGGCAGCGTCGTATTAAGCATCGCGTAAGGGATGCCGGTTTTGGCGTCGTTTAGCAGGGTGATGCTGTGCGCGCGCGGCAAGCCGGCGTCGATATTGCCCGGGAAGCTGGCGATCCATTTGATGCCGGCGGTTTGCACGCTGCCGCCGACATAAGCGGGCATGGCTATGATTCGGTTAGCTGGATGATGGTACCGCAGGTAAGGTTTAATTGGCTGCGTATAGTCCCCCGAATCCATAATTCTTACGGCCGCCTCCATGCTGTCGACAAGCTCTTTCCAGTTCAGACCAATCGCACGAATATGTTCATCGCCGAGATATAACACAGACATTGTCCTTTCTGAGCTTAATGTACTTTATTTAAATTGCTGCTCTACCCATTCATCGGAATAAACGGTATCCATGTACCGCTCACCGCGATCATGCAAAATAACAACGCATACGGAGCCGTCTGGCAGCTGATGTTCTATTGATTTCAAAGCGTGAATGACCGCTCCGGACGATGGGCCGGCGAGTAGGGATTCTTTCGCAACGAGCAGTCTGCAGCCGGTAACCATATCGCGATCAGCTACCTTGACGGCAAGGTCCATAAATTTCGTTTGCCCAAAAGGCGGGATAATCCCTGTTCCGAGGCCGGGAAACCGTCGCTTGCTGTTAGCACCGCCAAAAATAACGCTGCCCTCCGCATCAACCGCGACCACCTTGGTCGACAAATTGTGGTCGCGAGCATACTTTGCGCATCCAAGCATCGTGCCGCAGGTACTGACTCCGCCGACTATGTAATCGACGTGGCCCAGCTCCTCTATCACCTCATGCATGGTTCCCTCATAGTGGGACATGTAGTTGTTTTCATTTGCATATTGATTCGGCCAAAAGCTATTCGGAATGCGTTCGATGAGCTGCTGCACCCTATTTAATCTTGCTGGCAGAAACTCTCCCGTTGCGGGGTCGGTTTCAGTCACGAGCTCAATATCGGCACCATAGGTGCGCATGATCCGAATGTTCTGCTGCGTCGTCTTTGGATCAATGACGCTAATGAACCTCATGCCGAAGTAGGAGCAAATAGCGGCAAGGCTGATGGCCATATTCCCGGAGCTGGACTCGATGATGACGGAGCCGGGGCCGATTAGGCCGTCTTCCAAAGCTTTTTGAATAATGCGCGCGGCGGAGCGGTCTTTGGCGCTGCCTCCGGGATTAAGCAATTCAAGCTTGGCAAAAACCTTGATCCCGCGATCGTTCGCGAACAGCTTCGAGAGCTGCACAAGCGGTGTGTTCCCGATAATCGACAACAAGCTTTTTTCCATAGGTTGAGTACCCCTTAAAAATAAATTTTTTTGGATTTTACCGCCCCTCGTTCGAGCTGTTCGTTTTCCGCTGCGCGTGTGACCGAAATGCCTTCCAAAATTCGGTTTTGAATCATGAGCCCAATATCACCGATTTTATGCTCGATAGCATGCTGAATATGAACAAGCATCTCGTCTTTTAGAGATTTGCTTCGAATATGGACGGACAGCTTATTTTGGATGAGCTTTACGCGAAGCTCGGCATCATGGACGAATTGGTGCACGACGCTTTCGATATCGTACAAGCTAATCTTCTCGCCATGCTTCAAATCCGTACCGATTCGTTTTGAGATACAGCTAAAGCATTGCCGCTCCTTGCCATTGATTGTGACGGTTCGAAAATCGCGTACGACATCGTAAGTCACGTATCGTATGGCTGGGAATAAAGTGCGTACGTAGGATGTCAGTATGAGAACGGCTTCATTGGCTTGAAGAGGCTCGAACCGGTCGTCAATCAACTCGGCAGGCAAAGCCTCGGCGTGAATGCCGCTGTCGATGACATATTGGCCGAGCTCATGCGAGTAAGCGGCGATTGCGCCGATCTCAATAGAGCCGTAGGTGTCCAAAATATCCTGTGGTTCAATGCCAAAGCGGGCCGCGATGTTGCTTTGCCATTCAGGCGGCGCGATCTCGCCGACGAGAATGATTTTTTGTATGCCCAGCAGATGCGGTTCTCCCGAAGCGGCGACGATAGCATCCAAGATCGAAGGCATTGTATAAAGCAGCTCCGGCCGAAAGGCTTCGAGCTTCGCGATATGCTGTTCGATGGGCAGCTCGAAGGACAGTGATTCCGCTTGCCAGCCCAGCTGCTTGAATATGGTGAGCGCAGTGCTGGCGGCGTGACCGGTTCCCATGTCTGCTAACGCTTTTTTAATAACGGCAGGACGGCAATTAGGGTCTGCGTTGTCGGTCGCCGCGAGCCATTCGCGGAAGGATTCCGCTTTTGCTGCGATATACTTTTCGTCATCTTCTTCGGAGTAATAGATCGCTTTCCGGACGCCTGTCGAGGTACCGGAGGTTTTGAATACCGACAATCCGGCTTCTTGACGCGCTTGCTGCGCGTAATAATGCTTTTCGAGCAGCGCAGAGGTCATAAGCGGCAGCTCAGATATTTCGCAGGCATGCGGCTGTATTTCGCTTTGCGCCAGCAAATCGCCGTACCAGACGTGAAGCTGGCATATACGCATGATTTGCCGCTGCAGCGGGGATGAGGATGACATTCGTTAGCCTCCTATGGATAAATCCCTCATATATTTACTTACCAAAGCATATGTCGCGATTACGAGCAGGTTCGGCTTATGACGACAAATGCCTACATCCAATTTGAGGAAGAACCGTATGCTAATAGGAGTGAGTAACTGGGAGGGGAATTTTGTGAATAAAAAGCAAGCCAAGGCGGCGCCTGTGAAAAAAGTACGCAGCACCGTTGCGAGCAAGTGGACGAAGACAGTTTTGCTGCAGGTTGATCCGCAGGTTAGAAAATACCTGCCCCCGGCGCGGATGATGACCGAAAAAGGCCTGCGGGAGATGCTGCTGAAGTGGAAAATGGTGTACGTGAAACCGACGCTTGGATCACTAGGGAACGGCGTTATGAAGGTGGAGCTGAATGAGGGAAGGGGATCTGGCCGAGCGGCGCGCAGCTATTCGTACCAGCTTGGGGAGACGCGGTTAACTTTTCGTACTTACAAAGAGGCTTACCTATCCATTCTGAAAAGCACGAAGGGGAAGGAATATCTTGTGCAAAAAGGTATTCATTTGCTTAAACACAAAGGCCGGCCTTTTGACATTCGCCTCGTTATACAGCAAACGCCTCGCGGCATTTGGGAAGCGACCGGCACTTTAGGCAGAGCGGCTCATCCTCGCAAAATCGTGACGAACGGAAGCCAAGGCGGGACCATTTATCCAACCGATTATTTGCTGAAGCCCTATGCGAGCAAGGTGAAGCGGGCCCAAATGCTGAAGCAAATGGATAAGCTGGCGATTAATACAGCGAAATGTCTCCATAAAGTCTATCCGGGAATCAAAGAGCTGGGACTTGATCTTGCGATTGACAGGCAGTTGAAGCCTTGGATACTGGAGGTGAATACGCGGCCGGATCCCTGTCCGTTTACGCTGCTCGAGGACCAATCGATGCTGCGAAAGATCGTGCGTTATGCCAAAGCATACGGCAAGACCTACCGGCTAAACTGTAAAAAGGCAAAACGAGGAATCAGGTAGAGAGTGCAGCTGAAAAGCCCTCGCTGTAAGCACACCTAGGTGCTTACAGCGAGGGTGAAGTGTTAGTCATACTTGGTAATACATGATAATACCTACGATGCTTCAGTGGGTTCAATCGGCCATGAACAACGATTCCATGGAGAATGCAGTGCGGAAGCGGAGGCTCTCGACAGGATCCCGCAGATCCCGGCCGGTGAGCCTTTCACATTTTTCAAGGCGATAAGTTACTGTGTTGCGGTGGACAAACAGCTGTTTAGCGGTTTCCGCCAGCTGGCAATGCGTATTGTAAAAGGTGCTGAGCGTTTTGAGCAAATCGCTGCGCTCTTTACCTTCGATGCTCAGCAAATCCTTAAAGGTTTCCTCGTAATATTCCTTTAGCTCCTCCTTCGGAATCAAACGAAGCAGGTTATTAAAGTTTTTGGCGCGGTAGGGCTGAACGAACTGCTTCTTGCGGGCATCATAGCCCGTTTGCAAGGCTTCGACTGCTTCTTTGTAGGACAAGGGGATATGGGGCAGCTGCGATACCGGATTGCCAACGCCGATAGAAATGGGAATGCCATGAAGCTCGCCTAACGTGCCGACCATATGCTTCAGCTGCTCGATAAACTTGCTTTCCTTGCCTTCCGTCACGTGCTGGCTTGCGTGCAGGGCGATAAGGAAGCAAAAATATTCGTTTTTGGTGAACAGCACAAAACGCAGATCCAGCTTCGAAAATTCGCTTTTCAACAGGTTGTAATGGCGATCACGCTCCGATATGAAGCGGCCGTCCGACTCGAGCGTGCTTGCGGAGCGAAGCAAATCGAAGGAAGTATCGCGTTTGGCGACAACGCTAATATAGACGGAATGGCCAAGCAGGTCATAGTTTTTGCTGCGGTGCATAAGTTCCTGCTCCGAAGTAATCAATCCATCAACGAAGTCGGAAAAAAACTCGTTTTTGTACCGCCGCGACCGCTCTTTTACCGCTTGCTTCTTCATAAGCTCAAGCCCAATGACATTAGCGGCTTGTTCCATGGCATGCTTCGTCAGATTGCTGAAATGCTTGCTGATATCGCTCGTCAGGGCGATTAAGAAGCCTTCGAGCTGGAAGGTTACGATCGGATGGAGTTCTGCAGTTGAATAGAGTGTTCCGCTGGATTGCTGCAGGGAAAGCGGAATGGTGAAGGAACCATGCGGCGAAAGTGATGCCAGCTCTGTTTGAAGCTCGGATGAGAGCTTGAGATACAGCTCGTCTGTCATGGAATTCGAACGGAAGAGCAGCCCCGCTTGCGCGTTCATAAGCATGACCGGCGAATCAATCAGGAGAGCGAGCGCTTCGATGACATCCTCCGTGCTCTTGCCCTGCATAATCATTTGCGAAAATTGCTTATGCGTCGTTAACGCATAATGCAGCTCATCGGTCCGTTTTTCCAAAATATGACTGAGCGAGTAGTTGGAAATATCGCCGAGCGATTGCTCCAGCGACAGCTCGATAATCGGGAATTGCAGCCTCTCCGCACATTTCAGCACATCCTCCGGAACCTCTTGCAAAAAACGCTTTGTCTTAATCGCAAGCCCGGCACAGCCGACCTTGGCCATACTCGTTACGAGAGACAGAAGCGCTTCGGGATTGTCCTTCATCGCATAACCTGTCGTAAGCAGCAGCTCTTGCGGTTTTAAATAATTAATAATATCAGGAGCGTCCATGATGTTGACCGATTGGACGCTGTTTGTCATGCCGTCATGTCCGGCAACCACCTTCGCATTCGCATAAATAGGGAGAGAGATAAGTTCTTTAAGAAGCATGACCGCATGCACCACCAATGAATTTTATGTTAGGTTTCATGACATCAATATATCACTTATGCCGCAAGGTGTAAATGTATGATTGTGTGTAGTATTCAATGAATCCACGATATTTTTAGCTATTGTGCACAATGACAAGGGGAGTGATACGAATTATGATGTAGTTATACATCACCGATACATGTAATATAAGCTAACAACAAAATGGATTGGGGTTGGGGAAATGAAGTTGGTAGTGAATCAGGTTGGAAAGAGCTTTGGATCAAGAACGATTTTGAAAAATGTAGATCTTACGGTTAACTCACATGAGTTTATTTGCATACTTGGCCATAGCGGATGCGGCAAATCGACGCTCTTGAATATGATTGCAGGTTACCTTTTGCCGGATGACGGTTCGATTACGGTAGATGGAGAAGAGATTAAAGGACCCTCGAAATCTAGAGGGATGGTATTTCAGGATCATGCTTTATTTCCCTGGATGACCATAAAGGACAATATTGCCTTTGGTCCCGAAGTGCAGAAGATGCCGAAAGCGCAGGCGAAGGAAACGGCCATGGAGTTTCTGAAGCTGGTCGGCCTCGAGCAATATGCCTCTCATTATCCCGGAGAGCTGTCGGGAGGGATGAAGCAGCGTGTAGGGATTGCGAGGGCACTTGCGAGCAAGCCGGATATTTTGCTCATGGATGAGCCGTTTGGCGCGCTGGATGTTCTAACGCGGGAAACGATGCGCGTCGAGCTTCAAAAGATTTGCAGTCAGCTCAAGCCGACCATCCTATTCGTCACGCACAGTATCAGTGAAGCGGTTTATCTCGCGGATCGGGTCGTTGTGATGAAGCATGGCGAGATTGCGGAAATTTTCGAGGTGGGTATCAAGCATCCCCGTTCTTCTCATTCCGCTGGATTTGGCGAGATGATGAGTCGGATTGAACGGATTCTCATGGATGAAGAGCATGTGGAGCTAGCGCAAGCAAAGGTGGGATCGTAATGAACGGAGCGAAATTATCTACGGTAAAGGATGCAGGGACGGGCGTGCCGGCTTTATCGGGGCCGCCCGTCATCAGCAAGCGGGAGAGGGGTAAGCGTCCCTCGGCATTCAGCCGATTTTTCCAGAAATATAATATCCTCCCCTCGATTCTGTTTTTTGTGTTCTGGGAGTTGTTCTCCAGAGTGAATGAAACCGCCAAGTTTTTTAACCCAAACTTCCTTCCGGCTCCAACCGTGCTGCTGTCGGAGGGCTGGGAGCTGGCGAAGACCGGAATGATTACAGACAGTCTCCTTTCAAGCACGATCCGAATCGCATTAGGCTTTGTGATCGGAAGCGCAGTGGCAGTAGGGCTCGGCGTCATCATGAGCAAGTTCAAAACCGTTGAGCGGTGGTTCTCGCCGATCCTCAATCTGGTTGGTCCTATCCCTACCTTGGCGCTGCTGCCTTTGTTCATAATCTGGTTCGGCATTGGAGAGTTTCCGAAGGTGCTGCTCATTGCATGGACGACTTTTATCCCGGTGCTGGTTTACACGCTGGATGGCTTCAAGTCCGTGCCTTCCACCCTGATTCGTTCAGCGCTTAGTTTGGGGGCGACGGAACGCCAAATCTTTACAAGAGTCATGCTTCCTTCGGCGATTCCGAATTTTCTCGTCGGCGCGCAGGTGAGTCTAGGGCTATCCTTCTCCGCTCTTATCGTCTCTGAGATGATGGGTGCAAAATCGGGTCTAGGCTACATTATCGTGGATGCCAGAAACTATTTCAAAATCACGAACATGTTCATTGCCATCATTTTGATCGGCTTGGAATATAGCTTGTTCTCCTACCTGCTGAAGCTTGTAGAGAAAAGGGTTATGGTTTGGCGCAAAGGCGGGCTTCGAGATGCCATCGAGAAGTAACGCTGTATACCCGGACTAGAGGGAAGCAAGTGAAACTTGCAAGTGATACAAGGGAAATGGCGTGGCAAATTGTAACTACAAAGAGAAAAGTGGAGGGAATACCTATGAAGAAATCCGGAAATTGGTTCAAATCTGCAATCGTACTTACGTCGCTAACCTTTGTGCTTGCTGCCTGCGGCGGCAATAACATTGCGCCGGCAGCCGTGAACGAAGGAGCGGCATCGAATGCGCCAGCCTCAACGGAGCTGGAAACGGTAGATCTGACTTTGGTCGGTGTCCGTGACGCTCAAATCTCCTCGCAGCAAATCATTGCAGATAAGCTTGGTTACTTCAAGGAGGAAGGGCTTAACGTAACGAGTCAGCTGATCGAAAGCGGTCCGGATATCGGTCCGATGGTAGCCGGCGGCAGCGCTCCTGTAAGCATTCAAACGAACTTTATGGATATTATTTTGAAATCAACGGATATTCCGGTCAAAATCATTGCACCGCTCGCTCAAATTGCCGGTACGCAGGCGGTTGTCGGTTCAAGCAAGCTGGAGCTGAAGAGCGCGAAGGATCTTGAAGGCAAAACGATCGGTATCCCGAGCGGTGCTGACGTTACCATTGCCATCAATAACATGGCCAAAGAGCTTGGTGTAGACGCTAGCAAAATCAAATATGTGAACCTTGCGCCAAGCGATGCGGTAGTCGCTTTGGAGAAAGGGGATATCGATGCGCTGGCTGCTTGGGAGCCGTTCATTACGAAGGCGATCCAAGGCGGCGGCAAGTTCCTCTTCAGCGGAACGAAGAGTGAACTGCCTGACAAGCAGGGGGATGTGAATTGGATGAGCGTGCATACGACCATTCAAGTATCCGATGATTTTCTGGCGAAAAACCCGAACACGCTGAAGGCTGTGCTCCGCGCTTTGAAGAAAGCAACAGATTACATTAATGACAACCGTGAAGAGGCGATCAAGACACTGGCTCCCGAGCTTCACTTGACGGAAGAAGAGCTGACGCAAATTATGTCCCGCAACGTGTATTCCATGGAGGTTGGCGATACTTACGTAAACGGAAGCAACGGCCCGGCTGTCGGCGAGTATCTGAAATCGGTTGGCAACATCAAATCTATTCCGGCAGCGGCATCTTACCATGATCTTAGCTTGTTGAAAGAAGTAGACGCAAGCTTGGTCGTAACTGAGCTGAAGTAGAAAAAAGGGTAACAAAACGCAGGCCGATAGCAGGCCTGCTCCCTCATAATCGATGCTAGCTAATCGGGCCGCGGACCTCGTTGTCCGCGGCCTGATTGTTTAAAATGTAGGAAAGTATAAGTTTGAAACTTATACCAAGCCTATATTTCACCACGAAACGAGCTTGTGCCGCCAGAGGACGGAGACAGTCGTTTACGCTTGGCGGTTAGGGGCTGCGTAGCGGTTGAAAATTTAGTAGAGGCTGCTTCACTATTTGGCCGAACTTGCTCATAAACTGCAACAGGGGATGGAATTAGGTGTGGGGTACACAGATTTAACCCATGTACCGAGAAAGGCGGAGAATGAGATGGCGGGAATGGATAAGCTCGATTTAATCATAAAAAACGGCAGCGTGGTATTGAAGAATGAGGTCCGGGTGCTTGATATCGGCATTAAAGCGGGGCGGATTGTTCAGCTTGGCGAAGCGCTTGACGCAGGACATGCCGCTCAGATTGCGGATGCATCCGGGCTAACGGTCATGGCGGGCATGATTGATGTTCACGTCCACTTGAATGAGCCTGGCTTAGGTGATTGGGAAGGCTTTGAGACAGGCTCTGCCGCGCTCGCTGCCGGCGGATGCACGACTTATGTGGATATGCCGCTGAATGGCATTCCGCCTACGGTTACCGTGAGCGCGCTGCAGCAAAAGCTTGCCGCGGCAAAGGATAGGTCGTATGTGGATTACGCCATTTGGGGCGGATTGGTGCCTGGGAAGCTGCAGGAGCTTATACCGCTGCATGAGGCAGGAGTCGTCGGGTTCAAGGCGTTTATGTCATCGCCAGGCGATCCGAGCGAGGATGCGTTCCGCGAGGTAGATGATTACACGCTGCTCGAAGGCATGAAAATCATTGCGGGCATGAATAAGGTGCTCGCCCTGCACGCCGAGAGCGAGCCGATCGTATCGAAGCTTGGCCGGGACATGCGGCTGGAAGGACGGCTGACACCTGCTGATTATATAGCCTCGCGGCCCGTTATAGCCGAGCTTGAAGCCATTAACCGGGCTCTCTTTTATGCGGAGCAGACGGGCTGTGCGCTTCATTTCGTGCATATAAGCAGCGAGGCGGGCGTTCGCTCTATTTTGCAGGCGCGTGAACGTGGGATCAATGTGACGGTGGAGACTTGTCCCCACTATTTGATGTTGACGTCGGCTGATTTGGACGACAAGGGAGCGGTTGCCAAATGCTCGCCGCCGCTGCGGGATTTTGCGGAGCGGGAGAAGCTTTGGGGAGTCGTTGCGGAGGGTGCGGTCGATATGATCTCATCGGATCATTCGCCTTGTCCCGCCTCCATGAAGGAAGCGGACAACTTCTTTGATGCTTGGGGCGGCATTGCCGGTGCGCAAAGCTCGGTAGAGCTCATTATTGGAGAAGGCCATGTAAAGCGCGGCTTGCCGCTTACGCTGCTCAGCGACTTGCTCTCGGGTGGGCCTGCAAGACGATTTGGTCTTCATGATTCTAAAGGTGAGATACGGATAGGCGCAGATGCCGATCTCGTGCTGATTGATTTAAACCGGTCTTATATATTGGAGAAAGAGCATTTGTATCAGAAGCATAAGCACAGTCCATATATTGGGGAAGAGCTGCATTGCCGGATAAAAGAAACTTATTTGCGCGGCCATAAGGTATACGGAGAAGCTGGCGGTTTAGTTGAAGTGAAGCGAGGCCGATGGGTGAGGTAGATTCTGCAGGCAAGACAGGAGGAACAGCTATGGAGCGAGGTTTGCGTCTCTCACCGCAAGAGAAGGAGCGGATGTTATCGCATTTTGAAACGCAGGTTATGCAGGTTTTGAACTGGCTGGCCTCGTTTAGTCCGGATGAGGAAGGCGGCATTACGCGGCTGCTTTATACGGAAGGATGGCTGGAGACGCAGCAGGCGCTTTCCGCTAAAATGGCGAGCTATGGGTTATCCACGGAATTTGATAACGTAGGCAACTTATTTGGGAAATTACAAGGTGAGGATTTGGATGCGCCTTCTATTATAACGGGCTCTCATATCGATACCGTCGTGCAGGGCGGGATTTATGACGGGGCCTATGGCATTGCGGCGGGCATGCTCGCGCTGGATTATTTGCAGAAGACTTACGGTAAGCCGAAGCGAACGCTAGAAATCGTGTCGCTCTGCGAAGAGGAAGGAAGCCGGTTTCCGATGGCTTATTGGGGCTCGGGCAGTGTTGCCGGCAAACGGAATTTTGAGCAAATTGTCCATCTTCAGGATTTGAATGAAGTTTTTTTTGCGGATGCGATGCATCGCTGCGGCTTTGGCGAAGGGACGGGCAGAGACAGTCGCCGCCATGATATCGGCGCCTTTATCGAAGTTCATATTGAGCAAGGGGCCGTGCTGGAGAAAGAGGGGATCGCGATCGGTGTGGTCGACACGATTGCCGGCCAGCGTAGGCTGAAGTTTGAGGTGATCGGTGAATCCAATCATGCGGGAACGACCCCGATGCATATGCGAAGAGATGCGCTTGAGGGTGTGAGTATGATGATTCAAGCACTCCGCCAGGAGACGATTCGTCTGGGCTCACCGCTTGTGGCGACGGTCGGCAGACTGCAGGTGCAGCCTAATGTGCCGAATGTCGTGCCGGGCAAAGTGATTTTTACGGTAGATGCGCGTCATGCCAACGAGCAAGCGCTGGATAGCTTTTGCCGCTGGGTGCTTCAGGAGTTTGCGTCAATTGCGGGTGAGCGCCAGCTGGAGCTGCAGGGCACGGAATGGTTTCGGGAAGAACCGGTGCCGATGAATGAAAGTCTTAAAGGACATCTGGATGATATATGTGGAGGCCTGTCTATTTCCTCCAAACGCATGATCAGCGGTGCGGGGCATGATGCCCAGATGTTCGAGCATATTTGTCCGACTGCCATGCTGTTCGTGCCGAGCAGGCGCGGAATTTCGCATTCGCCCGAGGAATATACGGAGCCGCAAGAGCTTGCGGTTGGGGTGCTTGTTCTGACGGAGCTGCTTTATCGACTAGGCTATGAGGGGGAAGAATTATGAAGATTTATAAGGATCTAACGCCATCGCCGCGCACGATTATGACGCCGGGGCCGGTTGAAGTAGATCCGCGCGTGCTGCGGGCGATGTCTTATCCGATACTTGGACAATTTGATCCGGAATTCACGGCCTTAATGAATGAAACTATGAGCATGCTGCGGCTGCTCTTCAAGACGGAGAACGAATGGGCATTTCCGGTGGACGGGACGTCGAGATCTGGCATCGAAGCTGTACTCGTTGGATTAATTGAGCCGGGGGATAAGGTGCTTGTGCCTATTTACGGCAGATTCGGGCATTTATTGACGGAAATCGCTAAACGCTGCGGAGCGGTCGTTGTAACGCTGGAAAAGGAATGGGGCAGCGTGTTCTCAGCGGAGGAAATTGTGAGTGCAATAAGGGAGCATCAGCCTAAGCTGGTGGCTCTTGTTCATGGCGAGACATCGACCGGACGCATGCAGCCGCTCGATGGGATTGGGCAGGCTTGCAGAGAGGCGGATGCGCTGTTCGTTGTGGATGCTGTTGCCACGATTGGCGGAATTGAAGTAGCGACGGACCGGCTGCTTATTGATGCGGTAATCGGCGGCACGCAGAAATGCTTGTCCGTACCGGCAGGCATGGCTCCGATTACGTACAATAAGCGGGCGGAGGCCAAGCTGCAAAGCCGCAAAAGAATCGAAAGAGGGCTGCTGCTCGCTGATGATGATGATCCGCTGCTTCGCCCGATTCAGAGCAACTACCTCGATTTGAGCCAGCTTCAGGACTATTGGAGCCCAGCGCGGTTGAATCATCATACGGAAGCGACCTCGATGCTTTATGCGCTGCGCGAGGGTCTGCGCCTCGTGCTGGAAGAGGGACTTGAAACGCGTTTTGCCCGGCACCGCGAACATGAGGGTGCGTTGATCGCTGGTTTAGAGGCGATGGGCCTGCAGCTATACGGTGACCCTTCCTGCAAAATGACCGTCGTTACCTGCGTTGAAATACCTGCCGGAGTAGACGGAGAATCGGTTCGCTCCATGCTGCTGGACCATTACGGCATCGAAATCGCCAGCTCCTTCGGGCCCTTGAAGGGGAGAATATGGCGTATTGGCACAATGGGTTACAGCTGCAGCAAACGAAATGTGCTCCTAACGCTTGGTGCTCTGGAGGCCGTGCTGCTGCGCCATGGGCACAAGCTTGAAGCGGGCAAGGGGCTGCAAGCAGCCATGGATTTCTATGGCATGTAGGTATATTTCACAAAGACTTTACTTTAACTTTACTTTGCTGCTGCTTTACTTTTACCCGCGACCGCTACAATAACCTCATAGTGAATTTACTAGGGTGGGGGCATAGGTATGCTGGTAAAGTACAAGTGGACCATTATGATGACGCTATTGCTGCTTGCTTTAATGGCGGCGTTCCTGCTGCAAGGAGTGAACCGCTCGAATGCTTCAGGTGATTTGTCTGACCCTTTTCTTGATCCGTATGCCTTGTCACTTGCGCATCGGCATGCGGGTCCGGGAATGGAATCGGCGGCGGAGAAAGACGTGCGGATACAGCTGGCTTGGCCGCAAGGCGGGCCGGTCGCGGGTGCTCCGTCGCTGCTTGCCTTGACAGTTAGCAGCGGAAAGGGCGAGTTGATCGAGGATTTTGAGGTCACAAACGAGAAGCTTCTTCATCTCATTGTCGTAAGCGGGGATCTGCAGCAGTTCCAGCATGTTCACCCCGTGTATAAAGGCCAGGGAATATTCGAGCTTCCGATTGTCTTTCCTGCAGGTGGTGCGTATAAGCTGTACGCGGATTTTTTGCCTAAAGGGATGAATGAGTTGACGCGCATAGGCGAGGTAAGTGTACGGGGCGAGCTGCCTGCACCGTCGATCTTGATGCCGAGTGAAACGTTGGTTGCCCAGGTTGACGGCGTGCAGGTGGAGCTTACATTCGCCGAAGAGCCGTTGCCGCAGACGCAGCTAAGCATGACCTATACTTTTACCGATGCGAAAACGGGGGAGCCGATAGATGATTTGGAGCTGTACCTCGGCGCAGTTGGGCATGTCGTCGCAATTGATCAATCGATGCGGCAGTTCATTCACATCCATCCGCTTAATTGGGCGTCTAAGGGTCCGCAAGCGGTATTTGGCGTAAGCTTCCCGGTGAACGGGCTGTATAAAATTTGGGGACAATTTCAGCACAAGGGTAAGACGGTTGTGGTGCCGTTTGTCGTTAAAATCTAATTTAATAAGCGATTGGCGAATGCCTATCTGCGAAAGTGAGTCTCGGCTTCCTTGGGGGAAGTGGAGAGCTCTACTTTCTCGGGTAGGTATTTTTTTATAAGCATTGTTAGGTTATGCCGGTACAAAAGCTTTACCCAAAACAGGGAAATATATTAATTTGCCTTTACCTTTTCGGCCTTATTTCATTACCTTCGCATGTTAGAGTATATAACATCACTAAGGGAAAATGACTTAGAGAGAAATTATAATTGGAGGGAAACTATGAGAAAGAAAAAGCTGATCGTATCCGTTATCGCAGCATCTGTCGTTATCGCTTCTATTAATATTTTTCCGGGTGCGCTTGGGCTAGGCCGATTGAGTGCGGCAGAGATCGACAAGATCGTTTACCATCCGCTTAATCCGTTAAGCCCGCAAGAGATCGAAGAAGCGGCCGCTATTATCCGCAAATCGCAATATGGCAGCAAGGATATGTACTTCTCTGAAATTAAGCTGGAGGAGCCGGATAAGCAGAAGGTGTGGGCTTGGGATGATGCGGGCGGTGCTAAGCTTACAAGGGAAGCGACTTTCACGCTCATTAAAGGAAACAAGCCGTACGAAGGAACGGTGAATCTGGATACGGATAAAGTAGTGTATTGGAAAGAAGTGAAAGAGGGCTGGCCTTTCTATACGGAATGGGGCCAATCGGAAGCGATCGTCGAAAAAGATAAGGAGGCGGTAGCCGCTCTCGCAAGGCATGGCATTACGGATCTTAGCAAAGTGTCCTTTGCGGATGGACCGCTAGGCGACTACGGCCCAGAGCTGACGCCGCCGGGCTCGCGGCTCGCCATGTCGGTTCCGCGTCCGAAGATTGAAGGGGCTGTTAACAGCTTCGCGCATCCCATGGACGGTCTAGCCTTCCTAGTAGATCTGAATGCCAAAAAAGTAGTTAAAATTTACGAATCCGGCAATCCGCCGGTTCCAACCGATCCGAATGATTATACGAAGGTGATCAAGACGAAGCGGACGGACGAGATTAAGCCGCTTATCATCAGCCAGCCGAAGGGCGCAAGCTTCTCGGTAAAAGGAACGATGGTTGATTGGCAAAACTGGAAGTTCCACTTCCGCCTTGATCCCCGCGTAGGACCGATGGTTTCGACCGTTTCCTATACGGAGAACGGGAACAAACGCAAAATCATGTATGAAGGCGGTCTCGGCGGCATGATGGTTCCTTACGGTGACCCGGACGCGGCTTGGCTGTACAAAATATTTATGGATGCCGGCGAGTACGGCGTCGGTTTATCGACTCGGCCGCTTAATATCGGGTCCGATGTGCCGAAGAACGCGACTTTATTCGATGCAGCCATCAACAACACGGAAGGTAAGGCACAGGTCATTAAAAATTCATTTGCCTTGTTCGAGCGTTACGCCGACCCGGAATGGTCGCATAACGGCGAAGCGAGAGAACGCCGCGAGCTGGTGCTGCGCGCAATTGCTACAATCGGCAACTATGATTACGTGCTTGACTGGGTATTCCTGCAGAACGGTTCGATTAAGCTTATGGCGGGAGCAACGGGTCTTGCTCAGGTCAAAGCCGTCACCACGAAGACGATGGATGATAAGACAGCAGTAAGTGATACCCGCAATGGCAAGCTGGTGGATGCAAACATTGTCGCACCGACGCATCAGCATATTTTCAGCTACAGATTGGATTTGGACGTGGACGGCGAGTCCAACTCTGTCGGGGAGATTTTGCCGAAAGCCATAACGGTTAAAAATCCGGAATTTGCCCGCAGCGAGATGATTACGGTGGAGAAGACTTACAAGCTGGAGCAAGAGGCCATTCAGAAGTTTGACCCGGATAAAATTGTTCTCGTGACGAATACGAGCAAGGAAAACAAGCTGGGCTATGCAACGGGATACCAGGTCATGCCTTATGCAGGCGGCACTCATCCCTTTATGGAAGAGCCGCTGTTTACCAAAACGGACTATGTCTTAAAGCGTGCGGAATTTATTAATAATCATATTTGGGTAACGCCTTACAAGAAGGAAGAGCAATATTCCGAAGGCAAGTATACCACGCATAATAAAGATACCGGGCTTGGGCTCTGGACGCAGCAAAACCGCAGCATCGAGAACAAGGATACGGTCGTATGGCTGACGACAGGAACAACGCATGTCATGAGGGCAGAGGAATTCCCGATTATGCCTACGGAGTGGGTAACGGCCATGATTAAACCGTTCAATTTCTTTAACGAGACACCGACGCTGGATTTGAATAAGGTAGAGTAAAAGAAGTAGTTAAAAGAACAGTCCGTTTATTTGCCGCTGTGGCAGATGAACGGACTGTTTTTCGGATTTGAAGCCATCCTGGTGGTTATTGCGATGTTTCATAGAAGTCGTTAACTCATTGATCTGAAGCCCAGTCGTCTATGATTGTCGAGGTATCGGCATCCACTTGAATGCGGTGTGAGTGTTCCTTGTTATCCTGAAAGTCGAATAGAAATAGCTTCGTTTTCTCATTATAATTTACGGGTATGACCTTCGTAGTTGTTAGGTCCAATTGTTCTCCATAAGCTTTAAGCAAGTTGCGAGCTGTGGTTTTGTCTTCCTCTGTTTGATTATATAATCCCAGATGCAAAATTAAACTCTCCGCATCTTCCTGGAGTATGGCTTGTAAGTACCTTTCTGTTTCACTAATGACATGTGGGTACTGATTGATCAGTGGAGAAACGTACAAAGGCTCGCGATGATCATCATCTTGTGCAGCAGGGGTTCCGTTATTCTTGTAGTACTTTATTTGAAAAGGAACGGAACGTACTTCCCCTTTCTTCATGCCGGTAATCATGAAATTTTCTATAAAATAATCTTCATTCTGCTCATTGGATTCGAAAGATAGCTTCAGGTCCGTCAATTTGTCGAAATGCAGCCGAAATCCTTCGATGCTGATCTTCATCGTTTCAGGGGTATATTCATTTTCCGCATGCGCCATCAAGCTGGACAATAATAGTAAGTCTTCCTTCTTCAGCGCATCGAGGTACTTCTCTGCATCCTTGGTAGCGATGTTTTCCAGCGATGGAGCTTCATTGGTTGGCGCCTCCTCCATTGATGATGTTTCTGTTGGTTCTTCAGCAACCTTCTGCGGTTCAGTGCTCTCGGGCGTAATTGATGGTCTCGGCATTTCCTCATTGCTGCATGCTGCCAATGCTGCAGTCGTCGCGAGCACAATCGAAATGGAGAGGGCTAGGCCTAACGATTTTTTAATGATATTCATAACACTCACTCCCATATGGATATTCTTCATGAATTCCAAAAGCATAGTATATACTTAGACGCGGTTGTCGAGGTAAAAGTTTCCATAAATTATAATAAGATGCAAAACGTTTTTTTTTCATTCCCGAACAATAGCGGCGTTATGTGTCTATTAGCTTGAATGCAGTTGTTTTTTTAAAATACTTTACATTATAGAAAAAGACTGCCGAGTCATTGCTGCCGGCAGTCTCTTTCTATTGTTTATAGCATTACTCACTACGCTGATTATGGACTTCGACGATCCGACAGTTGCTACCGAGCTTCATTTGAGCGGTTCGGTTATTGACCGTAACTAAGCTTCATTCATATAATCTTTGATCAGACATCCGCGGCTATTACGAATTAGATATACATGAATGTAAATCATCCATTAGTGGCAATGTTAGTGAAAAAATACAGCCGCGGCCGCTCTGATCACTCGACATAACCGTAAGCTGGCCGCCATGAATGTCGGCAATTTCCTTGGCGATCGATAAGCCGAGTCCGCTCCCCGGTATGCCGCTGTTTCTTGACTTATCTACTCGATAAAAGGAGTTGAATACATAAGGCAGCGCATCCTCCGGTATGCCTGCTCCGCTATCAATGACGCGGAAGACCGCAGCATGATTTGTAAGTTCCAGCGTGAAGTTGATGGGGCTGCCGGCCTCTGAATATTTCATGGCATTATCAATTAGGTTGTCGATAATTCGGCTGATGAGATGGGGATCTCCCCGTAATCGGCCGCCGTTTGCGAGCTGCCTCGTCTGGAAGGGACGCTGCTCCAGCTTCATGTAAGCCTCCCATTTCTTAGCCATGTCATGGAAGAAAACATCCGCTGCAAAAACGGTAAATTGGGCTTCCAACTGCCGAGTCTCCAATAAGCTCAGTTCATTTAGGTTGCGAACGAACTGATTAATGGTTTGGATGTCCTCATAGATTCTGCGCAAAAAGATACCCGTATCCTCTCCGCTAATCGTCCCGTCATTTATCGCCTCTATATAACCGCGGATTAATGTAATCGGCGTCTTCAAATCATGCGAAATATTCATGAACAGCTCCTTTCGCCAATGCTCTAATCGCAGGAGCTCATCTACGCGCGCTTCCAGTTCATTATTCATGTCACGCAGCTCTTCCGTGCGCAGCTCTACCTTATGCTCAAGGTGTTGGTTAAGCTCGGTCTGCTGCTCCATGAGCTCGCGAATTTTATGCGACATACGATTGAAGGAACGCAGCAGCTGATTGAATTCCAACGTCCGTGTATCGTTGAGGGCAGAAGTGAACTGGCCCTCGCCCATTTCGGCGAATGCGCCAGCGAGCAGATTGACGGGTCTAGAAACCTTTGAGCGCAAATAGAAAGAAAGCAGGATGCATAGAGCGACGGCGACGAAACCAAGCAGGGACAACTGAATGATGAGCTGCTTTCCTGTTTGAGAAGAGAGCTGCTCCGTAGCGGAATGAATCGGCTCAAGGAGCTTATTTTCCGGAATGATATAGCCGAGTATCCAATTCGTAGACGGGATAGCTCGGCTGAATACGACCTTCTGCTGCCCACCGAGCTGCATGCTGCGGAAGCTGTTTAACGTGTCCTTGCTGAAGAGGACGGCTAAATCGAGCTGCTCGATTTCATTCGCGCCATGCTGCTGGGCGGCAATGAGCTCATGATCGGTATCGAGCAGCAACGCGATGCCGTCCTCATCTCCGAATCTCGTATTGAGCACATTATTTACGAAACGTTCAATCGTCACATCGGCGGCAACCACGCCTCTGAGTACGCGGTTCTCATCATAAACGGGCGTTGTCGCGGTAAACATCCAGCCTCTTGGCGTGATATCGAGGTACGGCTTTGTCCATGCCACCTGATTCTTTTTTGGCCTAACGTTCAGGGCGTCTGAATAGAAGTTGTACGATGTAAGCTCGTTGATAGGTTTTGGCAGCGCATCGGAATCCTGTCCTGTATATTCCGGATAATAAAAGGAACCTGATTTCGGATGGATATAATACATGGACACGATATTTTGCTTCCGCGAGGATTCCGATTGGAACAGAGGAAACAAAGCCTTGCTCAGCGCCAGGTCGTAAGCCTGCTCTGGCGATGGATACTGGAGCGGGTTATCTGTTCGAATGGAAATGACCCCCATGCCATCGGAATGCGCCTCGGTAAACCTTTTCTTCTCCGGGTCATAGCTAAAGGCAATGGGCTGTACATCTTTGCTGCTATCTGCTGAAAAAATAGATTCGGCGAGCGCCTTGGAGAGCAGGACTGCATCCTCGACAAGCCGAAGCTCGGTATCGATGGCGCGGACCTGCTCTTCAATATTGGCTTCGTACATGCTTATGTAATTTTTTTCGATTAAAGCGGTATTCAGCTCATTGAAGTGATTGAGCTGTGAGGTTACCGTTTGTCCTGCGAATACGGATAATAGCAAAAGCGGGATCAGGGAGACGGTCAGCATAGCCGCAAGCATCTGGAAAGCAAAGGTGCGCGGCCGAAGAAGTGCTCTAATGCTCTTTAATGGGTTCATCGAACTTGTATCCAATGCCGCGAATGGTTTTGATACGCGATGGAGAAGAAGGGTTTAGCTCTATTTTTTTACGTAAATGCCCGATGTGCACTTGAAGGGTTTTGGTGTCAAGGTTGCTTTCGTATCCCCAAATATGAGTCAGTAAGCGCTCGGCCGTAAGCACTTGGCGTGCGTTTTGCATGAGGTAAGCGAGAAGCTGGAACTCCTTCGCGGAAAGCTCGATTCGCTTGCCATCCACGTAAACCTCATGCGCGTCGATGCGCAGCTGTACATGCGCGGACGAAATGATCGTTGAGGGGATGGCGTCGGATTGCCGTTTATAGACGATTCGGTTGCGGCGCAGCTGTGCTTTAATTCGGGCAACCAGCTCGATCGGACTGAAGGGCTTGCTGACGTAATCATCCGCGCCTACGCTTAGCCCGACCACCTTGTCGATTTCAGTGTCCTTGCAGGTGAGAAATACAATGGGGACATCCGTCGTTTGGCGCAGCCTGGCGCAAAGCTCATAACCTTCCATATCGGGCAATAAAACATCAAGCACGATGAGCGCGGGTTCCTCGTTTTCAATTAACTCGATCGCTTGTTTTCCGCTTGTTGCATTCAAATGGCGAAAGCCGTCCTTGGACAAATACATGCCGACCAGCTCGCCGATTCTAACTTCATCGTCTACGGTTAATATGAGTTCTCCTGGCAAGTCGCTTCACCTCTTTGCATGGGATATAAACGTCACTCTTTCATTTAATATATACGTGAAAGTTAGGTTTGCGCAATATTAATGTCAGGTTATATAACATAAAAACGCTGCCATGCCCAAATAAAAAAGCAGACCAGCTTATAACAGCTGATCTGCTTCAATTGTATTTCCTATTCGTTGACAAAATTAGTTGTTAATATAACGCTCGAAAATCGCGCCAAAGTCCTTCACGCGATACTGCTTATGCGTGTTGACCAGCCAGTTGAAAGCGGATTTGTTCAGGCCGTCGAATTGCTCGACAACATTGAAATCGCCTTTGTGGAATTGCTGCAGCGTAGTGGATGCGAGATCAAGGCTGCGTCTTGCATATTCAAGCGAGATTTCATTCTCGCGGGTAATTTCGGAAATTTTGATAAGTGCTTTGTACAGGTCCTTAAGCTCTTCGATATGCTTCTTGTTTACATCGATTGAGAAAGGAACGGAGCCAATCGTGAACTTGATTTCAACGTCAAGATCGACGGTGCCCGCTGTTTCGAGCGCAACCTGCGAAATCTGATTAGCGCTGTATGAATAACGCTTGAGCGTGCGCTTCTTGCTCAGTGCGCTTGTGCCGTCCAAATGGATGAGAGCGAGATTCGTAAAGCAATATTCATCGGTTTTCGATTTGATCAGAAAATAGATCTTCTCGTTATCCTCATGCATGACATAGTCGTCAGAATCGGCCTTGCTGAAATCTTCAGGCTTAATAATCGCGCCAATATCGCTTAATCCGAGCGCATCTGCAGCTAATTTTCCAAACATCGTACCATTCCTTTCATAATCGCATCGATTTCATACTTACTCATTATATATTAGAATTTGGCATTTATGTTAGTACAATTGTAGGATTTCGATTAGACCAAATGGATAAAAAACGGAAATTTCAGCAAACTGAGGAAAGAATAAATGTGCTTACGATTCGAATCATGGTGGAGAATGGAGTGTTGCGCTCTGAGTAAACAACAGGAAGGCTCGAGCTCGCTGCGCAGGGGGCTAAAGGCTCGGCATATGACGATGATATCGCTGGGAGGCTCTATCGGTACAGGGCTCTTCCTCGCAAGCGGCGGTGCTATTCACTCCGCGGGGCCGGGAGGCGCGCTGCTTGCCTATGCGCTGATTGGAGTCATGGTGTATTTTCTCATGACGAGCTTGGGGGAAATGGCTACCTATATGCCGGTATCGGGAACCTTCAGCACTTACGCGACCCGGTTTGTCGACCCCTCGCTTGGCTTTGCGCTAGGTTGGAACTATTGGTACAACTGGGCGATTACGATCGCCGCGGAGCTGTCGGCTGCTACGCTTATTATGAAATTTTGGTTTCCGAACAGTCCCTCTATTTTGTGGAGCGCTCTGTTTCTGCTACTAATGCTGGGCCTTAACCTCCTATCTGTTAAGGGCTATGGAGAGTCGGAATATTGGTTCGCGATGATCAAGATCATCACGGTTATTATCTTTATCGCGATAGGCTTATTGATGGTGATCGGCATTTGGAACGGACAAGCCGTAGGCATAAGCAATCTGACGGATAATCCGTTTCCCGCAGGTTTTCTAGCCACGTTAGGCGTGTTTATGGCGGCGGGCTTCTCATTTCAAGGGACGGAGCTGATCGGGGTTACGGCTGGGGAAAGCGAGAACCCGCGCGAAAATATTCCACGTGCGATCCGTTCAATTTTTTGGCGCATCCTCTTATTCTACATCTTGGCTATCCTGCTGATCGGCATGCTGATCCCGTATTCGAACGAACAACTGGCAAGCGGGGATATTTCGACGAGCCCGTTTACGATTATTTTTGAGAAAGCGGGACTTGCGGTTGCTGCCTCCATTATGAACGCGGTGATTCTGACGTCTGTTTTGTCCGCAGGCAATTCAGGTATGTATGCTTCCACGCGCATGCTATGGGTGCTTGCGAAGGAAGGCAAGGCGCCGCGTTTTCTCGCGCGGCTGAATGAACGCGGAGTACCGGTTGCTTCGCTGATCGCCACAGGAGCGCTGGGCATGCTTGCGTTTTTGGCTTCTTTTTTCGGCGACGGGGTTGTATATGTGTGGCTGCTTAATGCTTCAGGGATGTCCGGCTTTATCGTCTGGCTCGGTATTGCGATTAGTCACTATCGCTTTCGTAAAGCGTACGTCTACCAAGGACGGAAGTTGGAGGATTTGGCTTATCTCGCCAAATGGTTTCCTTTTGGACCGATCCTTGCTATGCTTCTTTGCATTGTGGTGATCGGTGGACAATTCATTGGGGCGCTGCATGACGGACGAATCGATTGGGCCTATATTATTGCGTCTTATGTAGGCATTCCGCTGTTTCTTGCTATATTCATCGGACACAAATGGAAGCATCGCACCCGAATGCTCACGCTGTCAGAATGCGAGCTGGAACCGGAGGAATAGGGCGCCTTACAAACAAACAAAACCTAGCAGGCGATTGCCTGCTAGGTTTATTTTGCTATTAACTGATGCGCTCGCTATTCAAACGCCCTGAAAGGTATCGTGAATTCCGGCATACCCTGTGCGTAAGCGGTATACTCATATTGCTCGAAGGTGATGACGATCGCGCCATGTCTGAGGTAGAAGGGACGATCCGGCTTGATGCCCTCGAATGGACTGATGAGATCAAGCTTTCTCGCCTTGATTTGCGCATTAATCGATTGATTTATTATGGTTACGTAATCGGCATTGCCGCCAGCGGCTTCCTTCAGATACACCGTCTCGCCTGTTTTTAAATCGAATGTATAGGGAATGCGTACGGTTGTGCCGTGTGCGCCGCCGAGGTCGATATAATAATCGACAAAGAGGCTGAGCCTATCCTGTTCGTTATAGGTGATGGTGTAATTCCCTTCATAGGCTACCGGCGGGTAATCGATATCGGGATTATCCGATTGCAATTGTTCACTCTCCTGCGTAGCTTGGGTAAGGGACTGCTGTCCGGAGACGGCGAAGGCTTCAGCTTCTTTTTTCAAGAAGGCATTGACCTTGCTCTGGCCTTCGTCGTTCTCATACCCGGAGATGACGGGGTAATGAATGAGCAGAGATTGTTTCTCCGTTACTTTGCTGATCGTTTTTGTAGCAAAGTTAAGTTTGTTCTCGTTGATGGTCTGAATGGTTATCGTGCGCGTTTTGGCGTCATAGGAAATGACATAGCCCATTCGCTCCAGCAGAAAGCGAAGCGGCAGAAAGGTCGAGCCGTTATTCAAAATCGCTTGGCTGCCGTATACGCGCTGGCCGTTAAGCTCATAGCTGCCATTGACCGGAGACGCTATGAGAACGCGGTTGCGTCCGGTGACGACGGCCGATCTTGTCTTGGAATCCCAGCTTGTTGAAAGGCCCAGCTTTTCATTAAGCGCACGGAGGCTGATGTAGGTTTCGCCATCGACGATAGCTGTGGGCACGTCTGTGCGCTTACCGTCAATAAAGAATGGCTGGGAGACGACATTTAACATGGCTGCAGCGGCTGCAGCGGATCCTGCTCCGGGGAGCAAGCCTGCCGCTGGCGCCGTTGACAGAAGCATGGAAGCAGCAAGTGCTGCTGCAAGCTTTCTTTTTCGTTTCAAGCTCTTATTTTGTTTGATTTGGATTGGTGTCATACCGTATTCCTCCTCTTCATATTGTCGATAGCTGCATAGACGCACCCGCGAATCGAATGTTGCAGAAGGATTGCTAAATAAACAAGCTGCTCCTAGTCATTAACCGAGGAGCAGCTTGTTTAAACATGGGATTGCTTTATTTTTTCGTTGCGATCGAGAAAATCACCGTCTTTGCTGCTGTGTCAACTTGAATATTGACATTATCGGTGCCAATCAGCATTTGCTGAGACGCTACCTTGGCGCCTGCTTCAACACGCTTGCAAATATCGTTGAAGAGCTCTTTGAACGCAGATGCGTTATAGCCGAACAGTTGGTTGGCGAATTGCTCGACCACCTCTTTGTTGCGGGCGAGCGTGCCTTCGCGAAGCCTAACGGTGATGCCGTAGGTGTTGTACTGCGGATCGAGCCAGACGGACGCCTCTTCATTAATGGAAGAAGAACCGGACGGACGGTTAAGGACGCTGTCCTTCTCTGCTTGATCTTTGAACAGACGCAGCGTTGTTTCGTATAGATCATGATTCGAGCCGCGCAGCTGTCCCGCGAGCAGGAGGGATTCATAGGCATCCCACATCCGTTTGTCCGGGAATACAATGATTTTTTTGCCTCCGCCAACAGTTGGGACGACTCGCTCCAGCTTCTCGGGTGATACTTTTATGGCTAAGCGTTTCGATTTGTCGGTGAGGCGGTTCAGGATCACCAGCGATTCTGCACGGGTTACCTTATCCCCGACGCCGAAGAAGCCGTTCGGATACCCCTGCATGATGCCCTTCACAAGCGTCTCGGCAATAAATTTCTGTTCACGCTCGGAGGCGCCCATAAGGTCGCCGTAGGCTTGGGCCATCTTCTGGCCGAACAAGCCGTCTTCAAGAAATTCCGTTTCTTGAAGCGTATAATAAATAATCTCAGCCACGTTCTCGCGCGTCATATCGGCTTGAAAATCGTTGTATCTGCTCTTATTAAGGAAATGAAGATCGCTTGCTACGTCAATATAAAGCTTGGCCCAGTACCCGGCCGAACTTGGTTTAAAGTCGAAATATCGGTAATCCTGCTTCAGAATCGCTTGATTTTCCTCAGAAAGCGATTGAAGGAACTGCGAGTTCCAGCTCCGTGAACCGTTTTGATGCAGGTCAGTGTACGAAAGCACGAGCATTTTGATAAATTGGTCTACTTTCACCGGCTCCTGTGGGCGGAAGGTCCCATCTGGATATCCGTCTAAAATCCCTTGTTTTACCATATCACCGATCGTTTTCTCCGCCCAATGACCTTTAATATCTTTGAATATCGGCGCTGAGGCTGCAGCCGTTACGTGATCATTTGCGGGAAAGCCCGAAAGTGCTGCCCAAAAAACGGTGATGACCATTGCGATAAGCGCGAAACGCTTCATAAAATATCCCCCTAAATTATAAAAAACGATATATTCCGACATTCTCTAGATAACCATATTTATGCGTTATTGAGAATGGGCTAAATGGCATGCCGTTTTCTGGAAAATAGTTCTAAATGCCGGGAGTCTTTGTGTGGATGGGGTTTTTGACGCGGAATTAGCATTAGCGGTGGCGGTGATTAACTGCGGTTGAAACGCAAAAAGGCTGCCGGGAGGCAGCCTTTTGTTCGTTACTAAGTGACCAAACTGGATGGAATAAGCGTCAAGTTAATTCTTAAATATTTTTGTGAAAATGGTAACCGGCGATATTCATTTTCTTGTTAAGATAGAAGCGATGCGCATCATGTCGTTGAACGCCGGAATCCAAGTGGAATTGCAGGCAATCATTTTTTGCTGCTTCTGCTTCCAGCCAGTCAAATAACAGTTTGGCGAAACCTTTAGCACGGCTGTGCGCATCAGTTATAAGATCATCCACATATAAATATTTGCCCCATGCCAAGGATTCGGTAATGCGAAATCCCGCAGCGGATTTGGCTTGTCCATTCTCGATTATAGCTGCTAATTGATAGCCGTGATTATGCTGAAGTCTTCTTATGAGGGTCAAATAATCTTGTTCTGCTAGATGGGGACGTAATTGCTTCATTAACGAAAAGGTCAAGGAAATGTCTGCATCCGTTGTCATTAGCTTTATTTCAGCCAAGTGGATTCCCCCTATTTAAAATGAAGAGGCTGTTCTGAAAGGCTATAAACCTTTAGAACAGCCTCCGATTGGTACGGGATATGCGGCTAAATGTTTAGTCGAGGACCGCTGTGATATGAGCTTTTGTAATGGACCAGTGAGAAGCGGACCATACCTTTTCTTTTTTCTCGATAAACATAATTTGCGGCGACTCATGCTTCACGGATGTGTCTTCTGCGATTTGGTTCGATACAGGACGCGACTCAATGACCTTTACAAGCACATAATCAACGTCTTCTCTTGGTTTGCCTTCAAGGTATTGATTGAATTCTGTATAAGCGTTCGCGCTAACCGGGCATGTTGTGCTGTGCTTGAACACGACAAGCGGACGAGTAGCAGAAGCATCATAAACGTTGTTCCATTCTTCAATGGATGTGATTTCTTTGTATGACATAGGGGAACACTCCTTTTATTCTGCTGTGCAGATGATTGTTACAGCTGTATCTGTATTATAGCTCTTTTTCCGTTGTAAAGTCATCTTTAGTCGAATTGCAGCGGGCACTTTTCGCGACCGTCGATACGTAAAATATGAAACAGTACGATTACATGAATACGTCTAGGGGTACATTATCCAATAATAAAAAAGGATGGTGTATTGTCTATATGGGAAGACGCATTAGCAGGGAGTACGAACGATGAAGAAATGGATGATAGCCTTTATGTTAAGCCTGATGCTTATTACGCCGCAGGTCATCGTCCACTCTGCGCCAAAACCAACTCAGGATTCAATGCAGCTTAGGATAGAGGATATGCTGATGCTCTTTCTGGCAGCTAATATTTATGAAGTTGTCGGCGACTATTATTATCCCCGGATCCTAAAGTTGAAACCCGAAATTAAGCCTTGGCATATAACGGTTATTGACAGTCAGAGAGTAAATGGTTTTCGCGGATTTATTTTTTTAATTACAATAGAGGTTGAGCCTAGTTTAGGGCATGGTGTCCTTGTAGGGAGAGACCGCATAACCTACCGGATATCTGTTGGGCCTTCCGCCCAGCTGGTAAGTCATACTCACTTAGCTACATACGAATTACCTGCGGAATTACAGGAATGGGTGCAATAGTATCAGGATGCATAGTATTAATGTAAAAGTATCAAGACCCAATAGTAAGTAAGTCCAAGACCCATTATCAATTAGGTATTGCAATCGAATATATGGCGTGCTATGATTGCTTCAGTCGAAATGACCATTTTAGTTTTTTGGTCATTTTCAAGAAAGTTACGGGTTCGGAGGTGTCGAAATGGCAGTGGATCGGCGACAGCAGGTTGTGGATGCGGCGGCGAAGTCGTTCGCCTTATTTGGATACAAGGCAACTACGATGGACCAGGTTGCAAAGATAGCGAATGTTGGTAAAGGGACAATTTATACGTTCTTTACGAATAAAGAAGAGTTGTTTCATGAAATTATGAAGAGACTCATTCTTGAAATGAAACAGGTTGCGGAGAAGGTTGTGGATCCGAATCGCCGGTTTTTCGACAATTTGAATGCTGCGCTGGAGCAGCTGCTTGAATTCCGCGAGGAGCATGAGCTGGCGCTTAAGCTATCGCATGAGGTGCGGGAGATTGGCACGCCGATGGCGATAGAGGGCATGCAGCAAATCGAGAAAGCAGTTGTCGGCTATATTCAGCATCAGGTGCAATTGGCTATGGACAAGGGCGAGATTAAGCCCTGCAATCCGGAAATGACGGCATTCGTTATGCTGAGACTGTATATGGCGCTTACGGTGGAATGGAAAAAGACGCATGAACCGCTGGATAAGCAGCAAGTGGCGGAACAGCTGCGATTTTATATGCAAGTAGGATTGGCTCCGGAATAGGCTGGATGCCTTTTTTTACAACATAAAATGACCAAATGACATAATTGGTCAATTAGTAATGAGGAGAGTGGACGCGTTGAAGTTCAGAGGATTAAAACAGTTTGGTGAGGAGCTTTCCGGGATTGCACGCAATAAGATGCTGCTAATTTCGGTTATCGGCGTGTTGATGATTCCGCTTATGTATTCTTCAATGTTTCTGGGAGCCTTCTGGGATCCTTACGGACATTTGGATAAAATGCCCGTAGCCATCGTAAATGCGGATAAGGGTTATGAGTATAACGATGAAATGCTGCATATTGGCGACGATTTTGAGGAACAGTTAAAGGAAAACGAAAAGTTCGAATGGCATTTCGTGAGCAAGGAAGAAGCGGAGGCAGGCATTGAGGATCACAGCTATTACATGGCGATTGAAATACCTTCCGATTTCTCGGAGAAAACAACATCGCTTACTTCGGATAATCCAACGCCTGCGCAGCTGACATACTTGGCTAACGAGAGCTATAACTTTTTAGCCTCGCAAATCGGCAGCAAAGCCGTTGACACAATGAAGGTCGAGCTTGGTCAAGAAGTGACGGCTGCTTATACGCGAACAGTCTTCGACCAGATGGAAGAGCTCGTGGACGGAATCGGTCAAGCTAGCGAAGGTGCAGGTGAAATTGCCGACGGCACCACGAAAGCGAAAGATGGAGCGGTGCTCATCGAGCAAAATCTTGCGAAGCTCGTCAGCGGATCCTTGACGCTGCAGGAGGGTGTCGCGAAGCTGAATGACGGCGGCACAGCGTTAGGCAAGGGAAGTGCCGAGCTAAGCGCCGGCACGTCGAGCTTGGCAAGCGGCCTGGCGCAGCTTCAGGCTGCGCAGCAGCAGCTGGGTGCAGGAGCAGCATCGCTTGGCGACGGCGCGGGTTCGCTTGGGGCCGGAGCGGTGAAGCTGAGCGACGGCATGCAGCAGCTGGCCGGAGCAAGCGGACAGCTGGCGGAGGGTGCATTGGACGCGCAGCAGGCTGCAGGGCAGCTGGCGGGCGGTCTTAAGGAGTCAGCTACCGGTGAGGAGCAGCTGAAAGTAGGTGCCGCGCAGCTTGCGAACGGGCTGGCGCAGCTGGGTCAGGCGAATCCGGAGCTGGCGGAGAGCGAAAGCTACGCGTCGTTATTGAAAGCAAGCCGTGAGCTGGCGGCGGGCTTGGAGAAGTCCTCGGCTGGCCAGACACAGCTGAGTGACGGAGCGGGCAAGCTGAACGATGGCCTCGTGAAAGTCTCGGACGGTCTAGGAGCTTTTGACAAAAAAGCGCAGGAAGCGGCGGAAGCTGGCAAGCAGCTGGGAGCAGGCGGAGAGCAGTTAGTTGCTGGAGCGGAGAAGTTCTCCAGCGGAATGACGCAGTTTGGAGCTAAGCTGACGGAAGCAAGCGGCGGAGCGTCCAAACTCGCAGCGGGGGCTAAGCAGCTTAACGGCGGAGTATCCACGCTGGCAGCAGGGCTTTCACAGTTGTCTGCTAACGTAACGCCATTTGTAGATGGCTCCGTTAAGCTGGAGGACGGCGCACAGCAAGTTGCTTCGGGGCTACTGAAGCTGGAGGACGGCACGCAAGAGCTGTCTGGCAAGTTGGGTGAGGCATCTGACAAAACAGCTGATTTGAAGCTGACCGATTCCATGGTGGATATGTTTTCGGATCCCGTGAAGCTTGATGTGGAGAAAATAACGAAGGTCGACAACTATGGTACGGGGCTTGCTCCTTACTTCTTGTCGCTGGGGCTATTTGTTGGAGCAATGCTGCTTACTATCGTATATTCTGTACGCGAGCCGGCTGTTCAACCGGTAAATGGCTGGAGCTGGTTTTGGAGCAAGGCGCTCACCTTGTCGCTTATCGGCGTCATACAGGCGCTCATTGCTGATGCCGCACTGCTATTCGTGCTCAAACTTGAAGTGCAGAGTGTAGGGTTATTCTTGTTCTACTCGATACTAACAAGCATTACGTTCATGATGATTATTCAATTTTTGGTTGCATCGATGGGCAATCCAGGGCGTTTTATCGCAGTAATTCTGTTGATATTCCAACTTACGAGCTCAGCAGGCACGTTCCCGATAGAGCTCGTACCCGGCTGGCTGCAAAAGATATCGCCTTTCCTGCCAATGACTTATGCCGTTGCAGGGTTTAGGGATATCATATCCAGTGGCGATTACAGCTCGATGGGCAGATATATTGCGATACTTGGAGGTATCGCGTTTCTGTTCGCGGTGCTATCTTACCTATACTTTACCTTATCTCATCGCAAAATGAAGAGTGACAGCGTGGCGGAGCAGTCGGCAACTGCGGCTGTTTAAGAGCTGGATTTAATAAAGAAGAACAGCGAAGGCATTCGCTGTTCTTTTTTTTGCGTGATTTTAAAATGCATGCGGCTTTTTATTAGGCTCCCGCTGATCACCTCGTGCCTTATGAGTAAAATTTCAGCTTCTGCGTTACGCTTGCTAAAACTAAACAAATTTAAATCAAGAGCTAACACATTTCTCCTCATGCTGCTCCTGTGCTCTGCCTTATGCTCCTACACTGCAGTTTGTACAATGTAACTCGTGCTCAATCACCAATTAGTTCGCTACAATGCAGTTTCTGCAATAGAAAGCATGTCTCGGAGCAGTTTGGTGGCTTGATGGGGTGATCCTGTTGTACTTTCTGCAACGTAGCTAATTAAGTCGGTTGCCATGTCAGGTTTCTGTTGCAGAAAGTGCAGTGCAGCTTAATTAGTGGATGTGGGTGTGGGTGTGGGTGTGGGTGTGGGTGTGGGTGTAGGTGTGGGTGTAGGTGTAGATGTAGATGTAAATGTAAATGTAGATGTAGATGTGGAAGTTAGTGTGGATATAGGAATAGGTTTAGATATTAGGTTTGGAATATTTATGTGGGTCTTGAGGTGTGAAAGTAACTTCATCTCAACTCTAGAGCAAGTCCACCACCGCATCTCCTACACTGCAGTTTGTACAACGTAACTCGTGCTCAGTCGCCAACCAACTCGCTACAATGCAGTTTCTGCGATAGAATCCATGTCTCGGAGCTGTTTTGTAGTGCGTTGGGGAGATTCTGTTGTACTTTCTGCAATGTAGCTCATTAAGTCGGTTGCCATGTCAGGTTTCTGTTGCAGAGAGTGCAGTGCAGCTTAATTAGTGGATATGGATGTAGATATATATGTAGATTTAGGTGTGGAAGTTAATGTAGATATGGGTATAGGTGTGGGTTTGGAATATTTATGTGGGTCTTGAGATGTAAAGTAACTTCATATCAAACCAAGAGCAAATCCACCACCTCATCTCCTACGCTGCAGTTTGTACAATGTAACTCGTGCTCAATCACCATCTATCTTGCTATAATGCATTTTCTGCAATAGAAACCATGTCTCGGAGCAGTTTACTGGCGTGTTGGAGTGATTCTGTTGTATTTTCTGCAACGTAGCTCATTTAGTTGAGTGCCATGTCAGGTTTCTGTTGTAGAAAGTGCAGTAGAGTTAGTTGGTGTGGCGTTGTATGGTGTCGGTGATAGTAACGCTTATAGTATCGGTGATGGTGCCGAAGTAGATATAGAAATAAATGTTGATGATGGTGTTTGGGTGCGGAAGTTGGTTTTGATGTAGATTCATATTCAGGTGTCGGTGTCGGTGTTTGGGTGTGGACGCTGAATTAGTTTTACGGTGTAAAAGTAACTACATTCCAAATCATGCTCCAATCTTCCCGCTTTCTACACTGCAGTTTGTACAATGTAACTCGTGCTCAATCGCCAACTAGTTCGCTACAATGCAGTTTCTGCAATAGAAACCATGTCTCGGAGCTGTTTTGTAGTGTGTTGGGGAGATTCTGTTGTACTTTCTGCAACGTAGCTAATTTAGTCGGGTGCCATGTCAGGTTTCTGTTGTAGAAAGTGCAGTAGAGTTAGTTGGTGTTGGTTTAGGTGTGGGCGTTTCTGTTTGTGTTTGTGTTGAATAGATGTAGATGTAAGTATTGGTGTATGTGTTGATGTAGATGTAGATGTAGATGTAGCTGTAGGTGTAGGTGTAGGTGTTGATGTAGATGTTGATGTTGATGTGAGTATGGTGTAGATATTGATGTTGATTGATATTGATGTAGATGTAGATGTGGATATTCATGTAGATGTTTGTGTTGTTGTTAAAGCTGATGTGAGTGTGGTTCAGGCTGGTTTTGTAGTTATGAGTGTGCACGAAAGTGTGAGAGCAGCTGTAGCGAGTAAAGTACGAGAGGAAGCCAAAAGGCTGTCACCGTGAGGCAAATTGCCTGCGGGACAGCCTTTTGGGTTTTCGGGTTACTCCTTATTCGTGGATTTCCGTGAGCAGCTGGCCGAGTGCTTCGAGTGCCTGTTCCTCCTGCTCGCCGTCGATCTCCAAGGTGACTTCCTCGTTTGCTGCGATGCCCAGCGTGAGCATGCTTAGCGAGCTTTTTCCGTTTACTTTCTTGCCTTTATTAAGGACATATACCTTGCAAGGGAATGTGCTGGCCGTTTGTACGAAGGTTTTAGACGGACGTACGTGGAAGCCAGTGGGGTTTAAAATCGTGAAGGTTTTACTTACCATTATGGATCACTCCGTTTCTTGTGCGTTCTACAAATTGTGTGATTTCCGACGTGCTCCGCATGGTCAGGGCTTGATTTGCCAACTCCGCCCATTCTGCTTGGTCCAGCTCGCCGATCAGCTCTCTCGCTTGCAGAATCGAGCTTGCGCTCATGCTGAATTCATGCAGGCCTAGCCCCAGAAGCAGAGGTATCGCTGTCTCATCGCCTGCCATCTCGCCGCACATGCCGACCCATTTGCCTTCCTTCTCCGCCGCTTGAATAACGAAGCGAATCAGGCGAAGTAAGGAGGGATGCCATGGCTGGTACAGGTAAGCTACGTTTTCATTCATCCGGTCTGCCGCCATCGTATATTGAATCAAGTCGTTCGTGCCGATGCTGAAAAAATCGACCTCAGGCGCGAACATATCCGCAGCCACTGCAGCGGCGGGGATTTCGACCATCATTCCGATTTCGATATTATCGGCAAGCGGAACGCCCTCGGCAATAAGCTTCTGTTTCTCTTCTTCGAGCAGGCGTTTAGCCTCGAGCAGCTCTTCCAGTACGGCAATCATGGGAAACATGATTTTTAAATTCCCATAACGGCTTGCGCGAAGCAATGCCCGCAGCTGCGTGCGGAACAGCTCCTGTCTATCCAGACATAGACGCAGCGCGCGCTGTCCAAGGAACGGATTGCTTTCCTTCGGCAGCTCCATGTAAGGAAGCTCCTTATCGCCGCCGATATCGAGCGTTCTAATCACGACGGGCTTCGGGTTCATTTTCTCAAGCGCATATTTATAGCTGGTGAACTGCTCCTCCTCGGTAGGGAGGGAGCTGCGTCCCATGTACAGAAACTCGGTACGAAAAAGTCCGATTCCTTCCGCGCCGTTATCGATTGCCCGCTGAATATCCTCAAGCTTGCCGATATTGGCTGCCAGCTCGACCTGTTTGCCATCCTTCGATACTGTAGGCTGATCCTTTAGCAAACTTAATTCCTTTCTACGAAGGTCATCCGTCTGCTTCTTGACCCGATAGGAAGCCAGCTCTTCCGCAGATGGATCGACAACAACGATGCCTTGATTCGCATCAAGGATAACGATAGCCTGCTCGGGTATGTCATCAATCGCTTGGCCGATCCCGACGATTGCGGGAACTTCGAGTGACCGCGCCATAATGGCAGAATGGGAGGTGCGGCTGCCAACCTCGGTAATGAAGCCGCGCACATATTCCAAATTGAGCTGCGCAGTATCCGACGGAGTCAGATCTCGTGCAATAATAATACATTCCTCCGACATGCCTGCAAGGTCCATATGGGGTACGCCGCGCAAATGACTCATGATCCTGCCGGAGACATCCTCGATGTCGATCGCGCGTCCGCGCAGCAATTCATCGGACATCGATTGTAGCAGCTCGATAAAGGATGCTGCTACCTCATGCAGCGCGAACTCGGCGTTTATGGCGTCATCAGCAACTTTTTGCTCGATCGCTTCAATAAAATCCGGATCCTCCAGGATCATGAGATGACCCTCGAAGATTTCAGCTTTTTCGGCTCCGAAGCGTTCCTCCGCAGAGGCGCGAATCGCCTCGATTTCATCCCGTCCGACTGCGACGGCTTGGCGAAACCGCTCGATCTCGGCCGAGCTGTCTTGGATCGTTTGCCGAGCTGGGATGAAGCGTTCAGCCGCTATGAAAAAAGCGCGAGCGATGGCAATACCCGGCGATGCTGCTATGCCTTTTAGTGACATCATTTACTCATTCCTTTCTCTGCGTGTCTGAGCGGCTGCCCCAGCTCGCCGTATTGCTTTGCGGCTTGAATATGAAGCGGATGCTGTTCGTTTAAACCGGTATATTTTGCAAGCGTGGCATGCAGGCCATTCTCGCGTAAGGAGGCTTGGAGCTCCGCGGATTCGGGATCATCTTTAAAATCAAAATATAAGGCAGCCGCCATTGCAGCGGTCAAATGAGTGACGGGTATGCCGTATCCGTAAGCGGATACGGCCGGTTTCACCAAGCGGTCGTTCGGAGAAAGCTTGCGGATCGGCGAGCGGCCGATTCTTGCAATCTCGTCTACCAAATAAGGGTTAATAAAGCGTTCCAAAATTTGCTCCACGTATTGGGCATGCGCTTTCTCGTCGAATTGATAAGCTCGAACAAGCGCGGCCCCCGACTCGAGCAGTGCGCCTCTTACCTCGGCAACAACTGCCGGGTCCTTCATCGCTTCCTGTATCGTCGCATAGCCCTTCAAATAACCGTGATATGCCGCGACGCAGTGCCCCGTATTCACCGTGAACAGCTTGCGTTCAATGTACGGCTCGAGCCGATCGACGTAATGTACGCCCTCAATTTCGGTCAGTGAAGCCAGCAGGGGAGAGCGCTCAATCGTCCACTCGTAAAAGGGCTCAACCGTCACTTGAAGCGAGTCCTCATGCTGCTGCAGCGGTACGATACGGTCTACGGCTGCGTCCGGAAAAGCAGCATGCTGATCAGCATACGCCTGCTGTTCCGCCGAGAGATGCTCATACACAAATTGTTTCAAAATCGTGCTGCCGCCCAGCGCGTTCTCGCATGCAATAATGGGAAGAACGGTTTTGCCCCTCGCCGCGCGCAGCGAAATGCCCTTAGCAATTGCAGCTGCAATATGCTTGAGAATCGATACGCCGACCGCCGTCGTAACGATATCGGCATCTGCGATCGTCTGCGCGACCAATGCGGTATCCTTGCCGTCAATGGCTGTTATATGATCAACAAGATACGTATCCCCTTGCTCATTGGCAAGCTTCACCGCATATTGCCCCTTCTCCTGCAGCATCGAGACGAGCTTGTCGTTCACATCCACAAAGCAAATCTCGTAGCCGGCATCATGCAGAAGCGAACCGATAAAGCCTCTGCCGATATTGCCTGCTCCAAAGTGAACGGCCTTCATGATTCCATCCCCGATTCAAAAATTGCGATCAGCTCTTCTTCCGAAGCAGCGTTCAAAATGCGCTGCATGTCATCTTCCTCGGATACGAGCATGGCTACGCTTGTCAAAATATCCAGATGATCATCACCGACCGCAGCCAGACCGATTACTAATTGAGCAGGCTCCTCGCCGCCAAAATCTACGCCGGCCGGCACGATAATAACGGCCATGCCCGTTGACTGGATGAGCGCCTTCGATGCATTGGTGCCATGAGGCATTGCAAGTCCTCCGCCGATGTAGGTGGACAGCGATTCCTCGCGTTCGATCATTTTATCGATATAATCCGCAGGCGCATGTCCTGCGTCAACGAGCATATGCCCGACTAGGCGGATGGCCTCGTATTTATCTTTCACGCTAACGTTTAGCTTAACTTTGTCTGTTGATAGAATGGTCATTATGATTCTCTCCAATCCAATTTTGTTTTTATATAATGCTCCAGCTTTTTGGAGATAAACAGCTTGATGCTTGCCGTATTACCATGCTCCAGCACGGTAAGCAGCTCAGGCAGCAGCAGCATAGCGCTAATTTCGCTCAGCAGCTCCAAGCTGTACGTATCCAGCTTCAGAGGCCCGAGCATCATTAGAACCTGCAATGCCTGGAACTCGCCGTCCTCGCTAAGCTGCAGAGGTCTATCGTATCTATATAAGGCGAGCAAAGGCGCTTCGATCCATTCGCTTCGCGTATGAAGCAAAGCGAGCTCGGTATCGGGAATGACTATACTCCCTTGTCGTTCTCTTTCGAGCAGCTGCTCATTGATTTTCGCTAGATGAGTATCGATATACGGCTCACCGATTAAGGAAAGCATGGCCGGCAGCTGCTGTTCCAAATGCGCTTGGCCTTGCGGCAAGGACAGGTCATGCACGCGGAAGCCGTCAAGCAGCCGCAGGACGATGCCGGAGTACAGCTGCAGCAGATGCAAACGATCTAAAGGCGATTGACCGGACGCGGACGCATCGGTCTCCTTGGCGGCAGAGCTGATCTTCTTTAATGTGGTGTCCTCAATATAAGCGCGAAGCTTGTTGGATTCTTCGGTCGATAGCATCGGGCTGAGCTTGATGTATTGGTCCGGCTCCAGCGGTAAATCAACCGTTGAAATAATAAGATCATAGCGATTGGACGGAAGCCTTCTCGCCTCAAACCATGAATAATGGCCAATTAATTCGATTTGCGGCAGCTCCTTGGCGATTTTTACAGCCAGGAGCTTGGAGGAGCCGATGCCGCTCGTGCAGACGAGGACGGCTCTTACTTTTCTGGGATAAGGCTTTAACCTCTCCAAGGAAGCACCGAAATGCATGACGATATAGCCGATTTCCTCGTCTGGCACATTGATCGTCTGATAGATTTCTTTTACACCGTTCCGCACGATGGAAAACAACACGCCGTAGTCCTTCTTGATTTGAGCAAGCATGGGATTGCGGATGGCGATGCCGTCTTTGATTCGCTGGAAAGCCGGCTTTATATGTTGGATGAGACCTTCTTCAAGAGAGCGGTCATGGGTCAGCGACATGTGCAGTTGTGCTTCTACGCGGCGAATGAGCAGCTTAACTCCCTCGATAGTCGGCATATCGTCATGATGGATCAGCAGGCTGCTTTCCGGAAAAGCTTCTTGGTCGAGCAAATGGGAAAGATAAGCTTGTTCCTGTATCGGAAGCTGTATATTTAAAAGATCCAGCAGGCTTTGAAGCAAAGGAATAACCTCACTCCGAATGGAACGGCTTGCTGGAATCACGTTGCCATGCTCTATTCGCGTTAGCGCAACGGACAGTTTAATTAGCAATCTCGCGTAATCAGATTCAGAAAGCGTGTTCGACCAATCATCGCTCAGCTCCCATAGGGCCTGCTCGAGCTTCTTGAAATTTTCTTTGCCGATCATATCGAGCAGCTGGGCGGCGATCGGATTCGAAACTGCCAAGTCCGTGAACTGTCCGAATAAATCGGAATCGTCAAGATGGTTTATCGCAAGCAAGCTGACCGCATGGCGCTTCGCTTCTTCTGGTCCGATAATTTCAACGCCGTAGCCTCTGCGTCTTACGAGCGTTAAGCCTTGCTTGACGATGGACTCTTCCAGCTCATCAAGGTCATGGCTGATTGTCGGCATTGTTACGCGCAGCTCGTGCGCGAGCGAGAACAGCTTTACGGGCTCTTCATGCTCCAGCAGGCTGCAAAAGATAAGAATTTTACGTTCTTCGGCCGAATATTCGAGTGAGTCTGATCGGTCAAACGATTGCTTGAAACGCTCAAGTGCGTCGTTGCTTGCTTCGACTCGAATGCCAAGCCCTGCAATTTTGTGAAGAAGAATACCGTTGGCCGCAAGAAGAGGTTCCATATCGCTCAGCTCGCGATGGATCGTCCTCGTACTTGTACCGACGATAGATGCGATATCCGCTGCGGTTATTTCATGCTTCTGCTCAAGCAGCAGCTCAATAATCCGGCGTTGCCTAGTTGAGGCTTTGATAGGTTATCCTCCTTAGCAGAAGAATGGACTTAACGCCGACAGTTATCTGTCAGCGTTAAGTATGGTTTAAATAGAAAATTAGGTTTAACCTTTTACTCTTGTTAACTTAGTCTTTGTACGAGCAAGTCATACTCCGGACTTTTGAGAAAGTTATCGATAGAGATATGCTCAGCGTTAGGCGCCTTCTGACGCGCGCGGTCGGTGAGTGTTTTGTGCGTGATGACAATGTCCGCATCACTAGGAATATCGTTAATTGCCGTATTAATGACGGTAATCGGCAGCTCGGCTGCGTTTATTTTTTTGCGCAGGATGGACGCGCCCATTGCGCTTGAGCCCATGCCGGCATCGCAAGAAAATACGATCTTGTTTACTTGCTCCTTCGAAAGCTGATCTCGCTGCGCGGCAGGCGCTGCGGCATTTCCTTTGGATTCAGCTTTCATTTGCTGAACCTTTTGCGATGCGAGTTCAAGCTCGTTGCTATCGTCCTCGCTCTGCTTGCTAGTTTTCAGCAATACGGCGGACACAAGGAAGGAAACAATCGTAGCGACTAATACGCCGCTGAGCATAGCCAGCACTCCGCCTTTCGGCGTCATGGAGAAGTAGGCAATGATGCTTCCCGGTGACGGAGCGGCGACCAGACCTGCTCCGAATAAGGAGAAAGTGAAGGTACCGGCCACACCGCCTGCGATAGCTGCCAGAATGAGACGCGGATTCATTAAGATATATGGGAAATAAATTTCATGAATACCGCCGAAGAAATGAATGACTACTGCGCCGGGAGCCGAATGCTTAACCATGCCTTTGCCGAACAGCCAGTAAGCGAGCAGTATGCCGAGCCCGGGACCTGGATTGGATTCCAGCATATAAATAATAGATTTACCGGTTTGCGTGGCTTGATCCAGTGCGAGCGGTCCAAGTATGCCATGGTTAATGGCGTTGTTTAGGAACAATACCTTGGCTGGCTCGATCAAGACGTTTACCAGCGGCAGCAAGCCTGTGTCGATTAGCCATTCCACGCCAGAGGATAGAATCTTGCTCAATGCTTCAACGACGGGTCCGATGCCTTTGAATGCGATGATTGCAAGTCCGCCGCCGATGATGCCGGAGGAGAAGTTGTTGATCAGCATCTCGAAGCCTGCTGGAATTTTGCCGTCAATCGACCGATCGAATTTCATGAGCACCCATGCGGCTGCGGGGCCGACGATCATCGCACCGAGGAACATCGGAATATCGGCTCCGGCTATGACGCCGAGTGTGACGATTGCGCCAACGACACCGCCGCGAACGCCGTGAATCATTTGTCCGCCGGTATAACCGATGAGTATAGGGAGCAAATAGGTGATCATCGGTCCGACCAGCGTTGCCAGACTCTCATTCGGAATCCAGCCTGTCGGTATGAATAGAGCTGTGATGAGTCCCCAAGCAATAAATGCACCAATATTCGGCATGACCATGCCGCTTAAAAAACGACCAAATCGTTGTATGGAAACTTTAACACCGCCGGAGACCGGTTTTTCGGATGCCAGTTTACTCATGCTTCAACCTCCAATAGTAATAATGTTTGCTTTGTGAACCTGAATTAATCGTAATGTATAGCGCTTTCATGTTCAATCAATTGAAAAGCAGGTTGCGTCATGAACGCTGTTGCCATCATTTTTCTTTTACTATTGCTGATTTGCGGGGATGCTGTATAATCACTATTGTTTCTTCTAAATTGGCAAAAGGGGAATGCGATATGCAAGATCAAACGATCATTCGCTTTGAGCATGTAACGAAGCAATATGATTCTAATGCTGCCGCTGTATTGAAGGCTGTCAGCTTTACGATAGAAAGAGGCAAATTTTATACGCTGCTTGGCCCATCCGGCTGCGGCAAAACAACCATCCTTCGGCTGATCGCCGGCTTTACCGAGCCGTCCGAGGGCCTCATTTATTTTAACGGGAAGGTAATTAACCGCGTGCCTGCGAATGAGCGTCAAGTGAATACCGTATTTCAGGACTATGCGCTGTTTCCTCATCTGAACGTGTTCGAGAATGTAGCTTTCGGGCTGCGTATCAAAAAAATGAAAAATGCCGATGTGACCGCCAAGGTGAAGGAGGCGCTCCGCTTCGTTAACTTGGACGGCTACGAATCCCGCGAAATTTCCGAGATGTCCGGCGGCCAGCGGCAGCGCGTAGCGATTGCCCGCGCGATTGTAAACGAGCCGGAAATTATTTTGCTGGATGAGCCGCTATCCGCGCTTGATCTGAAGCTTCGCACGGAAATGCAGTACGAGCTGCGCGAGCTGCAGCGCCGCCTGGGCATCACCTTTATTTTCGTCACGCATGACCAAGAGGAAGCGCTCGCGATGTCTGACGAAATTTTTGTTATTAATGAAGGAAAGATACAGCAGAGCGGAACGCCGACGGATATTTATGATGAGCCGATCAACCGGTTTGTTGCCGATTTTATCGGGGAGTCCAACATTGTCCCTGGCCGAATGACGCGTGACTTCGAGGTGGAGTTTACCGGGCGTGCCTTCGCCTGCGTGGACCAAGGACTGAGTCCCAATGAAGCGGTTGATATCGTAATTAGGCCAGAGGATTTGGAGATAACTGCTCCCGAGAATGGCAAATTGCAGGTGCGCGTGGATTCGCAGCTGTTCCGCGGCGTTCATTACGAAATTTGCTGCTATGATGAAGCGGGGAATGAATGGCTCGTCCATTCCACGCGCAAAGTAGCGGTAGGAGAACAGATTGGACTAACTTTCGATTCGGCAGCCATTCACGTCATGCGTCTAGGCGAGTCGGAAGAAGAATACGATAAACGCCTCGAAGCGTACAGTGAGGCCGCGGATGTCAAATAAATCACGCAGCTTTTATCTCATTCCCTATATGGCGTGGATCGTGTTGTTTGTTGTTGCGCCGATTGTACTGGTTGCTTATTATTCGTTTTTTGATGTCGAGGGCAACTTTACGTTCGGCAACTACGCGAAGTTTTTTACGCCGGTTTATATGCGCATGACGCTCAGCTCGTTCTGGTATGCGTTTCTCATTACGGCTATTTCTTTGCTGACGGCTTATCCCGCGGCTTATTTATTAACGAGAACGAAGCATAAGCAGCTGTGGCTGCTGCTTATTATTTTGCCAAGCTGGATCAATCTGCTGCTCAAGGCTTACGCATTCATCGGCTTATTCGGTACTTACGGTTTTGCCAATTCCGTTCTTGAAGCCATCGGTGTAGGCAAGCAGCAGATCCTGTTCACGGACTTTAGCTTTATTTTCGTATCGGTTTATATCTTTATCCCGTTCATGATCTTGCCGATCTTCAATGCGCTGGAGGAAATGAACGAGGCGCTCGTTTACGCGGCGCGGGATCTCGGCGCATCGGCGTGGACGACCTTCCGCCGCGTCATCTTCCCGCTCACGATCAGCGGCGTGAAATCCGGCTGCATGGCTGTATTTATTCCGGCACTTTCCCTGTTCATGATTACTCGTCTCATTGCCGGCAATCGCGTCATCACGCTTGGCACGGCCATCGAGCAGCATTTTCTCGTGACGCAGGACTGGGGCATGGGGGCGACGATCGCCGTGTTTCTCATCTTAGCAATGGCAGCCATGATGCTGCTGACCGGCAACCGAAAGCGAGGTGCAGCGGATGCGCGGAAAAAATAAATGGTCGAACATCTATTTAGTGCTTGTATTTGCTGTACTTTATGCGCCGATATTCTATTTAATGTTCTATTCGTTCAATAGCGGAGGGTCGATGCGCAGCTTCGAGAGCTTCACGCTCGATTACTACAAAGAAGTATTTGCTGATACACGCTTGCTTATCATCGTGCTGAATACATTCGTCATCGCGCTGTTGTCCGCGGCGATCTCGACGATCTTAGGCGTTATGGGGGCGATAGCTATTCATCACGTAAGGGGAAACCGTCCGAAGCAGACGCTGCTTACGTTCAACAACGTGCTGATCGTCAGTCCCGATGTCATCATCGGCGCTTCGTTCCTGATTCTGTTTACGATGATCGGCATTAAGCTCGGCTTCGTGTCTGTGCTGCTGTCGCATATCGCGTTCAGTGTGCCTATCGTCGTTATCATGGTTCTGCCGAAGCTGCAGGAAATGAGCTCCACCCTCATCGACGCGGCGCGGGATCTAGGCGCCAGCTCATGGCAGGTGCTCTCGCGGGTCGTGCTGCCATTTATCAAGCCAGGCATCTTCGCTGGATTCTTTATGGCGCTGACCTATTCGCTTGATGATTTTGCGGTGACGTTCTTCGTGACGGGCAATGGGTTCTCGACGCTGTCGGTTGAGATTTATTCTAGGGCTCGCCAGGGCGTATCATTGTCGATCAACGCCCTGTCGACGCTGATTTTCCTGTTTACGATTATTCTGGTTGTCGGTTATTACTTTATTAATCAGCGGAACGCGAAGCCGCCGGTGAAGGAGGGGCGCGGATGAAGCAGCTTGTGCGCATGTTCGTAGTTGTTATTGCCGTTTCGCTCGGACTCATGTACTTGACGGCTTATTTGAATGCAAGCGAGGGCTACAGCGGCGACCGTACCCTCACGATTTACAATTGGGGCGATTACGTCGACCCCGAGCTGCTGGAGCGTTTTGAAGAGGAAACCGGCATTAAGGTCATTTATCAAACCTTCGATTCCAATGAAGCGATGATGACCAAGATTGAGCAGGGCGGTACGACGTTTGACGTAAGCGTTCCTTCCGAGTATGCGATTAGCAAAATGAATGCGGAAGGCCTGCTGCTAGAGCTCGATCATACCAAGCTTCCGAATTTGAAATATATTGATCCAAGATTCATGAATCTATCGTTTGATCCCGATAACGCGTATTCGATTCCTTATTTCTGGGGAACGGTCGGCATTGTTTATAACCCGGAGCTAGTAGGAGGCCTGACTTTCTCCAGCTGGGATGACTTGTGGGATGAGCGTCTGCGCAATCAAATTTTGCTGCTCGACGGCGCGCGCGAGGTTATGGGCATGGGGCTAAACCGTTTAGGCTATTCGCTCAATGATACGAATGAATCGCATTTGCAGGAGGCGAAAGCGAAGCTGCTGGAAATGACGCCTAACGTCAAAGCGATAGTGGGCGATGAGATTAAGATGCTGCTTGCGAACGAGGAGGCGGCCGCAGGACTTGTCTGGTCAGGGGATGCCTCGGAGATTATGGATGAGAACGATAAGCTCGATTACGTCGTGCCGGAGGAAGGCTCGAACCTGTGGTTCGATAATATGGTCATACCGAAGACGGCTCGAAACATCGAAGGTGCCCATCAGTTTATTAATTTTATGCTCGATCCCGAGGTAGCTGCTCAGAACGCGGAATATGTGGGCTATTCGACGCCTAACAAAGCTGCGCTGGCCTTGCTGCCCGAGGAAATATCCGGCGACGAACGTTTTTATCCAAATGAGGAGCTGACAGGGAAGCTGGAGGTATATGACAATCTCGGCAAAAAAATGCTGGCCCATTACAACGAGCTGTTCCTTGAGTTTAAAATGCATAAGAAATGAGCCAAAAACGGTGCATTATTCTGCGATTCCCCATGCTATGATGAATGAGGCTTTTACGTATAAGAACAATTGCGAATAGATGGGGCGAAAAGAATGAATAACAAGTGGTTGAATTACGGCGGACTGATTCTAATTGCTGTCGTATGGGGAGCAAACTTCGGTATTTCTCGATTGGCAATGGAGTCGTTTAATCCGATCGTGTTCTCGTTTTTGAGATTTGGCTTGGCTGTTCCTTTTTTCTTTCTGATCCTTAAGCTAACCGAGGGCAGCGTGGCCATTCCATGGCGCATCGTGCCGAGGCTGGCGTTAATCGGGCTTATCGGCATTACGCTGCTCGAAATTACGGTTATGTACTCGATCAAGTACACGACTTTAGCGAATGCTTCACTCTTAAACGTGGCGCCGTGGCCGATTTTTGCCGCGTTGTTCGCACCGCTGTTTATGAAGGAAACAATTACGATGCGGCTCATCGTTGGCGGCGGGATATCGATAGTCGGCGTTTGCTTCGTCATTTTAGGCGGGGATGAGGGCTTCAGTCTTTCCTCCGAAAATATGCTCGGCAATGTCATGGCGTTTGGCGTCAGCATTATCGGTCCATTATTCAATCTCAGCTCAATGTCGCTTATGAAAAAATATTCAGCCCTTCGGGTAAGCACTTGGACGATTGCGTTCGGATCACTGTTCATGCTGCCGCTTACGTTCGGTTCTTGGGGGCAAACGAACTGGTCCGCATTGAATGCAGGCCAATACTTATCTATTGGTTACAATGTTCTGATTTGTACAGTGCTGGCTTTTGTTGTCTGGAATGCCTGCATGTTCAAGGTGGGAGCCACGCGGTCTAATTTCTTCCGTTATGCGGTTCCGGCCGCTGCGGTTATTGCAGGCTATTTGATGTTCGATGAGAAAATCGCGCTGCTGCAAATGTGCGGCGCAGGCTGTATGGCGGCAGGATTGATTTGGATCAGCATCGAACGTAAAAAACGGACGGAGCAAGTGGTTCCTTCCTCGAAGACAGGCGGACAAATGATTTAATGTGAAGTGCTGCGCACTTTGTTAATATATAAGAATTTATATGTTTTCACATATAAATGTGCTTATATATCTCCGCGAAACGACTGCTTTTGCCACAGAGGACGGCGACAGCCGTTTACGCTTGTTTATAGGGCATGCCAGGGAGGTGAAGTAATCTCCCATGGCATGCTCTTTTTGTATCGAATGGTTAGGAGGAAATCTGAGAAATGAGGATGTAAGCGTTTGAATGAAATTGTCTGAAAATTTTTTTCGTAAATTATAGAAGCGTTTGCAAGATCCGTGAAAAAACCAGTGGTATCAACGGTTTCCGCTTCTTTTTGAAGAGAGTCGAACAACCTTGAAAACGGTCGTTTGGGCGGTTAGCCTCCTTGACTCCTGCTTTTAAATAATGTTACGGTTTTGTTAGGTAATCTAACATTTTGATATTTAGGAGGAGATGTATTGATGATTAAAGCTATTATTTTTGATTTTGACGGGACGATTATTGACACGGAAACGGCATGGTACCATGCATTTCGCGATGCTTACTTGGAGCATGGGGTTGAGCTCACGTTAGAGCAATACTCGGGCTGTATCGGCACGAGCTTGCACAACTTTAATCCCTATGAATATTTAATGACGGATTTGAAGCTTCCGATAGACAAGGATACCTTCCGCGAATCGGTGCATCTCCAGCATACATCCCTCATGCAAAGCGAACAGGTTCGATCCGGCATCTTGGATTATTTGAATGATGCGCAGGACTCGGGCATGAGGATCGGTCTTGCTTCCAGCTCGCCGCGTGCTTGGATTGATAAATATTTGGAGCAGCTTGAAATTGCGCACTATTTCGAAACCATTCGGACAGCGGATGATGTGGCAAAGGTTAAGCCGGATCCAGAGCTGTATATGCAGACCTTGGCTGCTCTAGGCGTTGAGGCGAGCGAGGCGGTAGCAATTGAGGATTCACCTAACGGGGCGCGAGCGGCTCTGGCTGCGGGCATGTCCTGCATTATCGTTCCGAATACGATTACGAAGTCATTGGACTTTGATAAATCTGACCGTTATTACCATGCGGAATGTTTATCGCATATTGATTTTCACGCGATGGCAGCAGGTGCGCTTTAAAGTCGGTAATCAAGTGAACAATCAGGATGAAACACGAATGTGTCCTGGCGCAATTAAATAAATCAGAATATTCAGAAATTTTATGGGCGAGACGATACCATCCAAGTAAAAGGGGGTTCGGACAATGAAGGCTGTTCATTTTGGCGCTGGAAATATCGGAAGAGGTTTTATCGGTCTTCTTCTGTCCCATGCGGGCTACGAGGTTACGTTTGTAGCTCGGAATGAAAGAAAGATTCATTTGCTGCAGCAGAACAAACAATATTCGGTCACGCTTGCGAACGAGGCGCGGGATACGGAGGTTGTGAACAACGTAACGGCGATCAACGGCAAAAACAGAGCGGCGGTGGCAGCAGCCGTTGCGACGGCAGATATCGTGACAACGGCGGTTGGCGTTACGGCGCTGAAGCATATTGCCGAATCCATCGCAGCAGGCATCGAGCTTCGTCTTCAAGGCCGGAATCATAAACCGCTTCATATCATTGCTTGCGAGAATGCGATATCGGGCAGCTCGCTTCTCAAACGGCGTGTGTATGAGCATTTGCCAGCGGAGTGGCATGAAGAAGCGGATAGCTGTATAGCTTTTCCGAATACGGCCGTTGACCGCATCGTTCCGGTTCAAGAGCATGATGATCCGCTTAAAGTCACGGTAGAGCCTTACTTTGAATGGATTGTAGACCGCTCGGCAATGATGGATGGCTTTCGGGAAATTGAGGGGGTAAAGTATGTAGACGCGCTTGAACCTTACATTGAACGTAAACTATTTACCGTTAATACGGGTCATTGCACGGCGGCTTATCACGGCTACCTTGAGGGTTATGAAACGATTCAAGAGGCGATGGGTGATTCGAGGATTCGATCCGAATTGTCAGAGGTGCTGAATGAGACTGGGAGTATCCTTACATCCAAGTACCATTGGGATAAGAAAAAGCATGATCGTTATGTTCAAAAAATGATGAAAAGATTCACAAACCCCCGCTTATCGGACAGTGTAATCCGCGTCGGCCGCTCGCCGATCCGTAAGTTGTCCTTGAATGACCGGCTCGTCAGGCCGGCCTTGCAGGCGCGCGAGCTCGGAATTCCTGTTCCTCATCTGACATCCGCTATCGCTGCGGCGCTCCTGTTCGATTACGAGAAGGATGAGGAGGCGGTTACTCTTCAAGCGGCAATCGCACAATCAGGAATTCATGAGGTTATCGCCTCGCATATGGGGATTTCACGCAAACATGCATTCCATCAGGAAATCGTGGACAGCTATGGCGCGCTTAAAGAAGCCTATCCGGCAATGAAATAAAAGAGGAGTGCTGAGGCATTGATAAAATTTATACTTCTGTATGCAGCTGTGCATACTAATAGAAAGGAGTGATGGGAGCCTGGCTTCTGTTGCTCCTTTCTTTTTGTGTGTTTTATGAATGGAAAAATTACATATATTTCTATTCCATGTTATATGTTACTGTTGCTATCACTCAATGAAACCTAACATGACAATGGATAAATGTGTAGATTTTTTGCACTATTTAACGAAATTTTTCTTTTAAAATACTATTGAAAAAGGTAGAATCAGAAAAGCGGCTTTTCCTGGATTGGGAGTCGGACTCTACGCAAAAGGACTGAACCTGATATGACAGTGAGTTTAGTGGAAGAAACATTGAATCCGTACCAAATCGCACAGCAGCAAATTGACACGGCAGCAGCACATCTGCAATTGCCTGAGCATGTTACGCAAATCTTGAAGCAGCCGAAGCGCGTGCTGTCGGTTAGCTTTCCCGTACGTATGGACGACGGGTCGATCCGCGTATTCGAAGGGTATCGCGCCCAGCATAATGATGCGATTGGACCGACAAAGGGCGGTATTCGCTTTCATCCGGATGTAACGCTTGACGAGGTTAAAGCGCTCTCCATGTGGATGAGCTTCAAATGCGGGGTTGTCGGGTTGCCATACGGCGGCGGCAAGGGCGGCGTAATTTGTGATCCGCGTCTTCTTAGCAAAAATGAGCTGGAGCGCGTAAGCCGCGCGTTTATGGAAGCGATCGCTGATTTTGTAGGTCCGGATAAAGATATTCCAGCGCCAGATGTGTACACTACGCCGCAAATTATGGGCTGGATGATGGATACATACAGCAGGCTGAAAGGCGTGAACTCACCAGGCGTTATTACCGGCAAACCGCTTATTCTTGGCGGCTCGAAGGGGCGCAACGAAGCGACGGCGCAAGGCTGTGTTTATACGATTTTGGCAGCGCTAAATGATATGAATATTCCTGTACAGAACGCGACTGCAGCCATTCAAGGCTTTGGTAATGCGGGCCGTATTGCTGCGCGTTTGCTTAGCGAGGCAGGCTGCAAAATCGTAGCGGTCAGCGATTCCAAAGGCGGTATTTACGACCCGAACGGCATTAATATCGAGAAAATTTCTATGCTCAAAGACACAGCGTCTATCCGCGAGTATGGCGAAGCTTACATCATCTCTAACGAAGCGCTGCTTGAGCTGGATGTTGATATTTTGGTACCGGCTGCTCTGGAGAACGTAATTACAGCCGCGAATGCGGACCGTATTAAAGCAAAAATCGTCGCAGAAGCAGCTAATGGCCCTACGACTCCTGAAGCAGACCGTGTGCTTGCAAGCCACGGCATTACGGTTATTCCTGACGTGCTTGCTAATGCGGGCGGCGTGACGGTTTCTTATTTTGAATGGGTACAGAATTTGATGAACTACTACTGGAGCGAAGCAGAGGTGCTGGAGAAGCTGGAGACGAATATGATTCTGTCGTATGTGGCCGTTCGCGACCTTGCTAAAGAGCATCATACCGATCTTCGTACGGCAGCTTATATGATTTCGATTAAACGGATTGCAGCGGCAATGGAAGCTAGAGGCTGGATCTAAGCACGATATAAAATAAAATTGAGGTGGCGGCAGCATGACAGAACAGATTCGCATTGGTATCGTGGGTTACGGCAATTTGGGGCGCGGGGTAGAGCTGGCAATCAAGCAAAGCCCGGACATGAAGTTGGATGCTATTTTTACGCGGAGGGACCCTGCTTCGATTCCTTCGGCTGTTCAAGCGTATTCCATTGAGGATGCTGAGCGTTTCGTCAATGAGATCGACGTTATGATTCTTTGCGGCGGCTCGGCTACGGATCTTCCGGAGCAAGGGCCAGCTTTTGCACGTATGTTCCATACGGTAGATAGCTTTGATACGCACGCGCGTATTCCGGATTATTTTGAGCAAGTGGATGCAGTAGCAAGCACAGGTGGAAAAGTAAGCGTGATATCAACAGGCTGGGATCCAGGCTTGTTTTCTTTGAATCGTCTGCTTGCAGAAGCCATTCTGCCTGAAGGCAAGGAATACACGTTCTGGGGCAAAGGCGTGAGCCAAGGGCATTCGGATGCGATTCGTCGAGTAAAAGGCGTAAAGCACGGCGTGCAATACACCATTCCAAGCGAAGACGCGGTTAATCGTGTTCGCAGCGGTGAGAACCCGGAGCTGACCACTCGTGAGAAGCACATCCGCGATTGCTACATCGTTGCGGAGCAGGGTGCTGATCAAGAGGCCATTGCCGAGGAAATTCGCAGCATGCCGAACTATTTCTCTGATTACAATACAACGGTTCATTTTATCGACGAAGCAACAATGAAGGCTGAACACTCCTCGATGCCTCACGGCGGCACGGTGCTGCGCAGCGGCAGGACAGGTGAAAACAGCACACAAATTATTGAATTCGGTTTGAAGCTTGACAGCAATCCGGAATTCACAGCGAGTGTTCTCGTTGCTTACGCGAGAGCGGCATACAAGATGGCCAAGCAAGGACAAACCGGCGCAAAAACCGTGTTTGATATTCCCTATGCCTACCTATCACCGAAATCTGCAGCAGAGCTTCGTAAAGAGCTTTTGTAAAAAAGACATTTGAAAAATTTCTGAACAAATATTAATTTTTACAAATTTTGTCTTACATTTATGGTAATCGTAGGCTATACTAATCTTTGTCGTAAGAACTGTCGAATTGTATCGAGAAGTGCTGAAAGATCTATCTTCTTGTGGTAGAATAGTTACAAACCTGCCTATCAGGTAGCTTTGATCAAATTCTACATAGGAAGTGAGATCTGCATGATAGACATCCACACACATATATTACCCGGATTGGATGATGGTGCAGCGAATTGGAATGATACTTTGGACATGGCCAAGGCAGCCGCTTCAGAGGGAATCACAACCATTATTGCAACTCCGCATCACGCCAATGGGACCTATACCAACACAGCACAAGACGTAGCCGAGCACACCCACAGTATTAACGACAAGTTAATGGCTGCGGGTGTGCCTGTTACTATTCGGACTGGGCAAGAAATTCGTGTTCATGATGATTTGCTGGATGCCTGGTATAGAAATGAGCTGCTCCCATTAGCCGGTTCTAGTTATGTATTAATAGAAATGCCGTCCTCTCGTATACCGAAGGCGATGATCGAGCTCATTCATGAGCTTAATATCCTAGGACTAAAGCCTATTATTGCTCACCCCGAAAGGAATGCAGAGGTTGTAAAGCACCCGGAACGATTAGCTGAGCTTATTGAAGCAGGAGCTTTCGCCCAGGTAACGACCCATTCGTTGCTAGGGGGATTTGGCAAACGTATTGAACAATCCGCTTGGTCGCTGTTACAAACCGGCTGTATCCACATCGTTTCTTCTGATGCTCATCATATTGTCCGCCGCGGTTTTCGACTTCGCGAAGCTTATGATGCCATTGAGAGGCGGATGGGAGAACAGTGGGTTAATTATTTGCAATCAAATGCTAAATCTGTATTAGAAGACATATCTTTCCAAGATCAACCCGCAGCATCGGCATCCTCCAAGGGCCTCGTACGTCGTTTCGCTTCCTTATTTTACAAAAGATAGCCTGCCCTTGAATGATTGGAAAATACAGCAAGTACATATCGGGTAATCCCCATTCGGCGTTATTAGTCATTCATCTACTAGATGAGTGCCGCTATTTTAATATATTAGGAGTGAAAGAAAGTGACATTAAGAAAGAAACTTGCAGTATCTACGATTGCAGCAAGCGTAGCCCTAACGGCTTTTGCTGGCATTCCGCTTAGTAACAAAGGCCTAGCGGAGAAGCTTGGAGTAAACGGTGTAGCTTATGCTTCATCCCTTGAAGGTTCCCAGCTTGCGACGGATGTGAAAAAGTTGTATGACGCACTTGTTGCGACAGGCGGTTTGGAGAAAGTTGAAGCGCTTGCACTTGCATTAAGAGGTTTGGAAGTACATACGCAAGCGGATATCGTTGATCCGATCGTAGACAAGCTCAATCCTACGAGTGAAGAAAGAGATGAGTTGGAGGAGCTTTTCTTAGATGTAGTTGATTTGTCCTACTCTCCTTCGGTAACAGAGCTTGAAGCCCTTCGGACAAAGTACAGTCCGTTGCTCGAAACATTTGCTGAGCGTGCCGATGTTTCTCTTACAGTAGATGATATCGCTCTCTATTTCTTCGATATTCAAAAAGAGCTTGTTGAACAAGTTGGGACTAAGGATTTAACAGAGCTCCTTGCACTATTGACGGATAAAAATAGTGTAAAAGAATTGATGAACGATGTGTTGGATGAATTGTCAGCAAAAGAATATAACGTTGAAAAATTATTTCTTCATTATGAAGTGAACACAGATGACGTGCTAGAAGTGTTGACGCGCACGAGAACAGCGATTGCTGATGATACGAAATTTACTGCAGCGGCTGGCGCGTTGTTCACAGCTTATAAATCACTGAACACGACCACGCCGGGAACACCTGGTCCTGTAGTGCCATCAGCTTCGCTTCCTGAATCAACGGACAAATTGCTAAATGATTTGAAAGCAGCGCTAGATAAAGCAACTGAAGCTGAGAAAGTGGCTATTATTACAAAATTCGTTACCGATGCTAAAGCAGAAATTGAGAAGCTGGCGACAATTAACGCTGCTTCGAATGTAAGTATCATAAACGGAAAAGCTGTTCTTCAGCTAAACGAAAGCAGCCTATTGTCCGTGATTGCCGGAATTAACGCTGTTGCAGCGAAAGTGAAGGAATTGGCACCAGCTTCCGCACTTCCAAAAACGGCTTTGAAATTTGATCTTGGCACAGTAACACAAAAAGATGTTGTTCTGAATCTTTCTGATGCAGCTGTGAAAGCAGCAGCAGCTGGCAGCATATCAGGCGCTAAATTTGTTGTTGGTGGATTTGATGTGACTATTCCCGTTGGCGGAACATTCTCATCTGCTATCTCTCTTACTATTAACAAAACAGACGCGAGTGCAGCAGTTGTTGGCACGTTGAAATCCGTGTCGGAAGTTTACGACTTCAACCTGACGGTTGGCGGAACTGCAAAAACTTCCTTCGACCAGCCGATCGTAATCAGCATTCCGCTTGGAGACACGACAGGCCTTGATAAAGAGCTACTTTCCGTAGCGAAAATCGTAGATGGCAAGCTAGTATTCCATGGCGGCCGTGTATCCGGCAATTCGATTATCGAATCTCGTGATTCGTTCTCATCCTATGTTGTTGTAGAAAATAAAGTATCGTTCACTGATATTGCTAAGGTTGAGGCTTGGGCTGGCCGCGAAATTCAAGTAGTAGCCGCTAAAGGCGCAATCGAAGGCAAATCTGCGGGTAAGTTTGCTCCACAGGATAAAGTAACTCGCGCTGAGTTTGCAAAAATGCTTATCCGTGCTCTGGATTTGGAAAATGGTTCGGCAACAGAAGCGTTTGCAGATGTGGATGCAGCTGACTGGTTTGCACCGTATGTTGCTGCTGCGGCTCAACTTAAAATCATTAACGGCCGCTCGGCATCGAAGTTTGATCCTAGCGCAACCATTACTCGTGCTGAAATGGCAACGATGATTGCACGTGCATTGAAGGTTTCCAAAGGTGCGGCGGATATTACGAATGTTGACGCAGCGCTTAAGGGCTTCGCGGATGCAAGCAAAATTAGTGACACATTGAAAGATGGCGTTGCTTTTGCCGCTACTCACAAAATCGTAATCGGCGATGCAGGTAAATTCCTGCCTAAGAACAACGCAACGCGCGCAGAAGCTGCTGTAATTATTTACAGAGCACTAAATTTCGACAACTAGTTCCTGATAGTGTTGAAATCTTCCTCTCATGCAGATGAGAGGAAGATTTTTTTGGGAAAAATCGTAGGGTACTGTAGAATTATAGGTTATTATGGAAAGATAGGTAGTGCTTAAGGATCGAAGTGATTCTATAAGACTATATGCGGCGGAGGAGTAATCAGTGTCTAACGAACTAGATTTAAGGCAGTACATGGCGATCATAAAAAAGAGATTAGCACTTATTATTGTATTTGTGTTTATATGCACTGCAGCTGCAGCTGTTGTCAGCATGTTTTTTAAAGACCCTGTATATGAAGCTTCGACGAAAATTATCGTGAACCAAACATCGGCACAAATGACTACCGGTCAGCTCGATCTTAATCAAATTAACTCCAACATCAAAATGATCGATACGTACAAAGAGATCATAAAAACACCGGCTATTTTGGATAAGGTAGCGCTTCAATATCCGGAGCTTGGACTAACGGCAACCGAGCTTGCGCGCAAAATTCAAGTCAGCTCTGTAAATAATACGCAGGTTATGACGTTAATTGTTCAAGATGTGGACTATAAGCAAGCCGCTCAAGTCGTGAATGCCGTGTCTAATGTTTTTCGAGAAGAGATCCAGCATATATTCCAAGTCGAGAATGTATCGATTCTGAATGAAGCGGTTGTAAATGCACAGCCAAGCCCCGTAGCGCCAAATGTTCCATTGAATGTTGCGATTGCTTTTGTTGTTTCCCTCATGATTGCGGTAGGTATCACATTCTTGCTGGAATATATGGACGATACGATTAAGACGGAAGCGGATGTGCTGCAATTTTTGGGCCAACCCACACTAGCAATGATTTCAAGGATGAATACGGAGGATGCTAATTCTAGCCAAACAAGCAATGCCAAACAAACCTACAAGGCAGGTGAATTAGAGCGTGTCTCGATTGAAAAATAAGCGTCATATTATTACCCTAACGAATCCCCGTTCCCCCATATCAGAATCCTATCGTGCACTACGGACCAATATTGAGTTTTCTTCTATCGATGAGAAGCTTCAGGTATTAATGGTATCTTCGGCAGGTCCGGGCGAAGGGAAATCGACTACGATTACGAACCTTGCTGTCACATTCGCGCAATCGGAGAAAAAAGTTGTTCTAATTGACGCCGATCTTCGTAAGCCAACCGCCCATCATACTTTCGCTATCTCCAACCGTTGGGGGCTGTCGTCTGTCGTATCCCAGCAATGCACACTGGAGGAAGTGATTCAGGTAACTGATATTCCGAACTTGGATGTTATTACTTCTGGAGCGATTCCGCCAAACCCGGCAGAAATGATGGGCTCGAAGCGTATGACTGCAATTATGGCGCAGCTAAGAGAAATATATGACATTATCTTAATTGACACGCCTCCGCTGCTTGCGGTTACCGATGCACAGATTGTCGCTACAAAGAGCGATGGTGTGATCATGGTAGTAGACCAGGGGAAAGTAAAACGTGAAATCGCGGCTAAGGCTGTGAAAAATTTAGAGAGCGTCAATGCTCGTATTCTTGGTGTAGTACTTAACAATGTAAAACGCAAAGCCAATGAAGAAGCATATTACTATTATTACGGTGTTCAAGATAAATAAAAAAAGTCATTTCGTAGAAGAAAGCTGTCGTGGAGGGATGAGCAAGGTGAGCAAGCTTAGCAATAGAAATAGAATGCTAATCATACTGGTAATAGATATTTGTATTATATGGGTTGCTATCTCAATATCATACATGTTTCGTTTTAATGGAAAAATTCCTCCCTTCTACGAGTCACAGATGCTTTTATTTGCTCTATTAACTACTATAATATGCGGCGGTAGCTTGGCATTTTTCCGAATGTACAGACGCATGTGGCAATATGCCAGTATTGGAGAAATCGTTGAGCTTGCTAAGGCGATTATAATCGGAATGATCGTATCCTACGTAGCAACCTATTTGCTTTATGGTGAACGAGTGCCGCTCTCCATCACTTCCAGAACGCTTGAGTTAATGCTGCTATTAATGGGGGGATCGCGGTTCCTCTGGCGATTAATCCGAGTAAACAGAACGAAGAAGAAAGATTTAGCAAACAACCTGCTGGTCGTAGGCGCAGGAGATTGCGGAGCGTTAATCGCTAAAGAAATCATGACGAGCAACAGCTTCACTGGCAATCGTATCATAGGTTTTATTGATGACGATCTACATAAACGTAATATGCAGGTATGCGGCCTGCCGGTTCTTGGGAATCGGATGCATATCGAGGAGCTAGTCGAGAAGTATCAAATCGATGACATTATTATCGCAATGCCGTCTGCCAAGCGGGCGCACATATCCGATATTATCAATATTTGTAAGTTGACTGGCGCAAAGGTGAAGATTATTCCAGCTATTAATGATTTTATTAAAGGACGTTTGGCTGTCAAATCACTAAGGAATGTAGAAGTCGAAGATTTGCTGGGACGAGAACCCGTAATGACAGACCTAGAGGGAATTGCAAATTATGTATCCGATAAAGTTGTGCTTGTAACGGGCGCAGGTGGCTCCATCGGATCAGAGCTTTGCAGACAAATTTCCTCGTTTAGTCCTGCGCGTTTGCTGCTACTAGGGCATGGAGAGAACAGCATTTACACCATTGAAATGGAGCTGAGAAGCAAATACCCGAATGTTCAGCTGGAAACCGTCATTGCGGATATTCAGGATCGCAACCGAATGGATGATGTATTCCGAAAGTTTAGACCGCAGGTCGTGTTCCATGCAGCAGCCCATAAGCATGTCCCATTAATGGAGCGTAATCCATCAGAAGCCGTAAAAAACAATGTATTTGGGACAAGAAACGTAGCGGATTGTGCGGACAAGTATAGAGCAGAACGATTTGTTATGATTTCCTCCGATAAAGCCGTAAATCCTTCCAGCATTATGGGAGCAACGAAGAGAATTGCAGAAATGTACATACAGAGTATTAATACGACAAGTGCTACACAGTTTGTTGCCGTCCGTTTCGGTAATGTACTCGGCAGCCGCGGCAGTGTTATTCCTAGATTCAAGGAGCAAATTGCAGCAGGCGGACCCGTCACCGTAACTCATCCGGATATGGTTAGATATTTTATGACGATTCCGGAAGCGGTGCAGTTGGTTATCCAAGCAGGCTCCTTCGCCAAGGGTGGAGAAATTTTCGTCCTGGATATGGGCAAACCGGTTAGAATACTTGATTTAGCGCAGGATTTAATACGATTATCTGGCTATGAGCCTAATGTAGATATCGATATTAACTTTAGCGGTATGCGCGAAGGGGAGAAGCTGTTCGAGGAGCTTTTAACTGATGAAGAAGCGGTAACTTCAACACAGCATGAACGCATTTATATCGGTAAGCCAACTCAAATCAATAGAGTAGAGCTTGAGCTTCAATTTAAGCGAATTGAGAAGGCTATTGGGGAAGATCAAACGACGATTAAAGATGTTATTGAGCATCTTGTTCCTTTTTATTCACATGTATCTTAACAAACAGTTAATTAGACCGGAGGAGATTACATATGCGTAAGAAAAAGTGGAATAAGATATTAATTTGGGTGGTCTCAATCGTCGTAATATTGGGAATAGGAGGCTTATTTGCAGCGAACTATGCGATGGATAAGCTTATTTCCACATTGGCCGTAGATCTTGAGAAAGATTTGTTGAGTGAAGATGTGATTAGCAATGATACCGACGTAAAGCCGGATGAACAAGCTGATCAACCAACCACTTCAAACGACATAGATGCAGTAACAAACACGGATAAAGAGGCAGTAGACTCCGAGCAAAGCGAAAATACTACTGGAAATGGTGTGTCGGATACAGCGAATGATCCGTCTAAATTAACAGAAGACTATACTGCTGAAGTATCCGTTGATAAGGCGAAGGATCTTCAAGAGAAAATAACAGTATCAGAAAAAGCGCAGCTTACCTCTGTTTTTCTTAAAGAGCTTAGTATGTCTGATATTAAAGAACTTCAGGGTCTTACTAGTGGCGGTATGAGTCTAGAGGAAAAGAAAAAGGCCCGCAGTATCATTTTGGATAAGTTGTCAGCCGAGCAATATGACGAATTAATTCAGGTTGCTAAGAAGTATGGGATGAGTCAGGGGAAGTCTTATGATGAGGTTAGTAAAGATAAATAAAGCTTATATGCTACACAGCGGAACTTCGTGGGAGGGTTAACATTGAAAGTTCGTAAAGCAATCATTCCGGCTGCAGGGCTTGGAACGAGATTCTTGCCTGCAACCAAGGCGATGCCTAAAGAAATGCTTCCTATTGTTGATAAACCTACTATTCAATACATAGTAGAAGAAGCAGTAGCATCGGGTATAGAGGACATAATTATTGTAACGGGCAAAGGGAAAAGAGCGATAGAAGACCATTTTGATAATTCCTTTGAGCTGGAGCAAAGCTTACTGGAAAAAGGAAAGATTGAGCTGCTTAATGAGGTTCAAAAGTCCTCTAAGATGGTGGATATACACTATATTCGTCAAAAGGAAGCCAAGGGTTTGGGGCATGCAATATGGTGTGCCCGAAAGTTTATCGGCAATGAACCTTTTGCTGTTTTACTTGGTGACGATATCGTACAGGCGGATAAACCCTGCTTGAAACAGATGATGGAACAATATGATCGTTATACCTCATCGATTATCGGCGTACAGAGTGTCTCCGAGAATGAGGTTTCTCGTTACGGTATTGTAGACGGAAAGGAAATCCATGATCGTCTGTTTAGCGTACACAATCTAGTGGAAAAACCAAAGAAAGAAGAGGCTCCTTCTAACATTGCAATAATGGGTCGTTACATTTTAAGTCCTAAAATATTTGAAATACTAGAAAACCAAAGGCCAGGAGCAGGCGGTGAAATTCAATTGACCGATGCGATAGCGGAATTAAATCGTTCAGAAGCAGTATATGCGTATGATTTCGAAGGAACGAGATATGATGTGGGCGAGAAAATTGGATTTATTAAGACGCAGCTGGAGTTTGCTTTGCAGCGTGAAGAATTGCGAGAGGAACTGTTGGAGTATCTTAAGCAGTTAACTCAAAAAGACATGATAATTCAGCTTTAATAAAGTCTTACTCATACAAATGTAAAGTAGCAAGCAGCATAAATGGGGGTTCCTTCAATGAATAGAATTGCAGTTATTGGAACAGGATACGTAGGCTTAGTCTCAGGAACCTGTTTCTCACATATAGGAAATACGGTAATCTGCTGTGATATTGATCAGCAAAAAATAAATAATTTGAAAAATGGAAGTATCCCCATATATGAACCGGGGCTTGAAGAATTAGTGAAAGAAAATGTAGATGCAGGACGTTTAATGTTTACAACGGACATACCTTCTGCGATCCAAACAGCTGATATTATTTATATTGCGGTAGGGACTCCGATGTCAATTACGGGAGAAGCAGATTTGCGCTATGTGACTTCAGTGGCTCAGACGATTGGTGCTAATCTCAATGGATATAAAGTAATTGTAAACAAAAGTACCGTACCGGTGGGAACTGGAAGATTAGTTGAGAGAATCATTAAAGAACATCTAACGGATGAAAACATTGCATTTGATGTTGTGTCCAACCCAGAGTTTCTGAAAGAGGGCTCAGCGATTGAGGACTGTATGAATATGGAGCGTGCCGTTATTGGGGCTACTAGTGAACGGGCCGCTAAGCTGATTGAAAAACTTCATGAGCCATTTCAGACAACGGTCTTCATTACAGACTTAGAGAGCGCAGAGATGATCAAATATGCATCAAATACTTTTCTAGCTACTAAGATTTCATTTATAAACTCTATCGCTAATATTTGCGAGCGGGTCGGAGCAGACGTAAATGAAGTAGCAGCAGGTATGGGGCTAGATTCTAGAATTGGCTCTAAATTTCTACAAGCGGGCATTGGTTATGGTGGATCTTGTTTTCCTAAAGATACTCATGCGCTTGTCCATATTGCCGAAAATGCAGGATATGACTTCCGGCTAATGAAATCTGTCATCGAGACAAATGAACAACAAAGAGTTGTAGTGATACATAAAATAAAAGAGCTCATCGGAGACATTAGAGGTAAGACCATTGGAATTTTAGGATTAGCATTTAAACCAAACACCGATGATATGCGTGATGCTCCCTCCCTATCTATTATTCCGAAGCTGCTGCAGCAAGGTGCCAAAATTAAAGCTTATGATCCGATTGCGACTAAGGAAGCTAAAATTCACTTCGGAGAAAAAATTAAATATGAGAATGACCCCTATGAAACAGTGATTAATTGTGATGTTTGCTTAATCTTGACCGAGTGGAATCAGATTAAAACAATGAATCTCGACCAGGTTAAAAAATTGTTGAAAAAGCCTATTATTGTTGATGGCAGAAACTGCTTTGACCCGGAAATGATGAGAGCACGTGGATTTACATATTCATCTATTGGAAGACCAAGTGTACGTGGTGAGAATTTCAATGAGCATGAAACCAGTGGTAGATTAGAAGAATTAGGCTATAGCTTCGAGGCAGGTGTTTAAGAGATGGCTTATTTGAAATTAAAGCGACTAATAGATTGCTCATTATCACTTATAGGTTTAATTGTCTTGTCTCCTATCTTCTTAGCTCTAATTGTAGCTATTAAGATTGATTCAAAGGGACCTGTTCTATTTAAACAAAAAAGAATAGGCATAAATAAAAGCCACTTTTATATATTGAAATTTCGAACCATGCAAGTAGATACACCAATGGATACCCCAACACATTTGCTCTCCAACTCTGAAAAATACATTACTCGAGTTGGAAAATTTCTTAGAAAAACGTCGCTCGATGAGATACCACAAATATTGAATATTTTAGCAGGTCAAATGTCGATCATTGGTCCTCGTCCTGCTCTATGGAATCAATATGATCTTATAGCAGAGAGAGACAAATATGGTGCCAATAATATTATTCCTGGTCTTACTGGATGGGCTCAAATTAATGGAAGAGATGAATTGCCTATTGATGTTAAATCAAGGCTTGATGGTGAATATGTAGAAAAGATGGGCTTAGTTATGGATACCAAGTGTTTCTTCGGAACGATAGTAAGCGTGTTAAAGAGTGATGGTGTTGTTGAAGGCGGAACAGGCAATGTGATTGGAAAGAATGGAATAGGAAATTAAGTGATGTATAAAATAGTCTGTTACAGCAAGTGTCAGGAGTTTGATGAGAAATGAACAAAGCAATTTCAGATAAAAAGAAAATACTTATTACAGCTAAAAATAGTTACATTGGTAATTCATTTGCTGATTGGGTTAAAGCTAATAATAATTACTCAATCGACTTCATCTCCTGCCGTACGGATGATTGGAAACAATTATCATTTTCTAACTATGATGTTATTTTACATGTTGCAGGTGTTGCTCATGTTAATGAGACTAACGAAAATAAGGAATTATATTATCAAGTAAATCGTGACCTAACCATTCAATTGGCCGTGAAAGCCAAAAATGATGGAGTTATGCAGTTTATTTTTATCAGTTCAATGAGTGTGTATGGTATTGAAAGTGGCGTAATAAGTAAAGATACAATTCCCTGTCCAAAGAGCAATTATGGAATTTCAAAATTGCAGGCTGAGGAGATGATTAAACAATTTCAGGACAAAAATTTTAATGTAATAAGAATTAGACCACCAATGGTGTATGGGGAAAAATGTAAAGGTAATTATGTAAAATTAGTGAAGATGGCGTTATTTCTACCTGTTTTTCCTGAAATCAAAAACAAAAGAAGTATGATATATATTGATAATTTATCGCAATTTATAAAACTTGTGATTGATGATAATCAATCAGGAGCATTTATGCCTCAAAACGCTGAATATGTAAATACGAGTGAAATGGTAAAGCTTATAGCTGAGGCACATGGAAAGAAAATGAGATTAACTAAATTAGGTAATTTTCTCATTTACCCACTTGTTAAGAGAATAAATGTATTTGGTAAAATATTTGGGGATTTGGTTTATGAACAAGATACGTCGGAATACTGTTTAACGGCTACAAAGGAGTCGATAATATTATCGGAGGCATAGAATGAAAAAGGCAGTTATAATAACAAACCATGATGCGTACACCTACAATTTCCGAAAAGAAATTATTCAGGCCTTAATTGATAAAGGATTTAAAGTGTATCTTGTTCTTCCTTATGGTGAAAAAGTCGAGCTATTGAAAAAAATGGGTTGCGAGTTTATTGATCTTCCGCTGGATAGAAGAGGAACTAACCCAATCACAGATATAAAACTATTGTGGAAATATAGAAAAATACTTAAGAAAATAAAGCCTGATGTAATGCTTTCCTACACGATTAAGCCCAATATATATGGTGGGATGGTATGCAGGTATTTAGGGATTCCATATATAGCGAATATAACTGGACTCGGGACTGCAGTTGAAAATGAGGGCCCATTGCAAAAACTAGCAACTATTCTTTACAAGATCGCATTCAAAAGAGTCAATTGCATATTTTTTCAAAATAACGAGAACAAGTTATTTTTTGAAAACAAAAAAATAGCAGAAGATAGACATAGGTTAATTCCTGGCTCAGGTGTTAATCTTGAACATTTTAAGCTGCTGGAGTATCCACCAGAAGACACAATAGAGTTTGTATTTATATCACGAATAATGAAAGAAAAGGGAATAGATCAATACTTAGATGCTGCCGAACATATTAAGAATAAGTACCCACATACAAAATTTCATATTCTTGGGTTTTGCGAAGATGCCTATGAGGAAAAATTAAATGCAATGAAAAGTATAGTAGAATACCATGGAATGCAAAAGGACATCAGAATATTTTTAGAGAAAACCCATTGCACTATACATCCAACATATTATCCTGAAGGAATGTCAAACGTTTTGCTTGAAAGTGCAGCAAGTGGAAGACCTATTATTACAACAAATAGAAGTGGATGTAGAGAAGTTGTGGATTTGGGTGAAAATGGGTTTCTTGTAGAACAAAGAAACAGTAATGATTTAATTGAAAAGATTGAAAAGTTCCTTAGCTTAACTTATGAACAAAAAAAAGATATGGGATTAGCGGGCAGAGCTAAGGTGAAAAATGAATTTGATAGAAAAATAGTTGTAAATGCTTATATAGGTGAGATAGAAAAAATAAATAGGGTATAAATATCAATAATAAAAGGTGAGACAAATGAAGATTGACTATAAAAAAATAATAAAAAATAAGGATTTACGTTTAAAACTACTGGGTTTTTTTGATTTTTTTCCTGATGAAATAATGCTTAAGCTACAATACAGAATAAAAAATGGTAGAAGTTTAGATCTTACTAGTCCCAAACGATATACGGAAAAATTGCAGTGGTACAAGCTGAATTTTCGTAGCGAATTGATGACGCAGTGTTCAGACAAGTATGGGGTTAGAAGTTATGTTGAGAGTAAAGGTTATGGAAACATATTAAATGAAATTTATGGTGTATATAAAAATACTAATGAAATTGATTTTGAATCATTACCAAATTCTTTTGCTATAAAGGTTAATAATGCTTCAGGAACTAATATTTTTATACAGGATAAGAGATTAATGGATATTAATGCAGTAAAAAAACAATTGCAAATATGGCTAGAACCCAAAAGGTACTCACCTGGAAGAGAGTGGTGTTACTATAATATCCCTCCTAGAATTATTATTGAAAAATTGATTGAAAGAGATAATAACAATGATCTACCAGATTATAAATTTTTTTGTTTTAACGGAAAAGTGTTTTGTTTGTATACTATGATTGATTATGTTGATAACCATGACAATGGGAAATTAGGATTTTATGATGAAAAATTCAATAAAATGCCATATAGAAGAACCGACTTTGGAGATATTACAAGTCATTTAGTAAAACCTGAAAATTTTGAGGAAATGATTGAAATAGCGACAAAACTTTCTGAAGAATTTCCACATGTAAGGGTTGATTTTTATAACGTCAACGGAAAGATTATTTTTGGGGAATTAACATTTTATAATGCGAGTGGTTACACCTCATTCGAGCCAGATGTCTTTGACTATATATTAGGAGAGCAGTTTGTATTACCTGACAAAAAGCTAGTAATCAAATAAATAAGAATCAATATATCAACAATGTGTTTAAAATTCATGATTTTATTTAAAATTACGAGAAATGTAAATGAAATAATGAGGAGTAAAGCCCACGGTTTAATGTAAAAACTAGGGCTGTGATGCAACTAAAAGTAAAAACAATATGAGATGGTTCTTGCATGATTATTTTATTTTAACATTTACAAAGACAATGTAGCAACCAAAGTTGATATAGTAAGTGGTTAGATAAGTTCTTGGCACAGCAGCATAAAAAATATGCTTGTTTTATGATGTGCGTAGAAGTTCCTTAAGGAGTGTCATTCGCTTCTAGGTAAGTAAGTTATTTAAGCTAATAAAAGAATTATTCTAATTACTATGATTCATAATTCTTAATATGAATAAATACGCATGTATTAGCATTAGCTCAAAGTAATTAGGGTTGGTGATTGGTATTAGTATTTGACAATATAGACAAAGAACTAGTGTGTAATTATAAGAGATATCATAAAAAATACCACATTTAATAAGGAGTATTTATGATTACTATAAGTATAATAGTACCAATATATAATTGTGAACAGTACTTAAGGTTATGTCTGGACTCGATTCTTAGACAAACGCTAAGGGACTTTGAGTTAATATTAGTTGACGATGGATCTACTGATTCTTCTTATAATATATGTGAAGAATATTTAAATAAAGATAGGAGAATAAAGTTATTAACGCAAGAAAATATGGGGGCTTGGAGTGCAAGAAATACGGGTTTGAAAATCGCTAATGGCAATTATATTGGGTTTGTCGATGCAGACGATTACATAGTAGAAACTATGTTTGAGAAATTATACACTGCTATCACAAAAGTTAATGCTGAAATAGCTATGTGTCAAGCAATTTCACATGATAATGGCGGAAGAGTATCGTACAGTTACAACTCTTTTGATTCAGGTGAGTTATTAGACAAAGATATTATTAAAAATGAGGTTCTACCATTAATGATAGCGCCAGAAAAGGAGAATGAAATAGGGAAAAAACTTCTCTTACCTATGTGGTGCCGTATATTCAAAAAGGAATTATTAATAAATAATCAAATTAAGTTTAGAAATCATAAAAATGGTCAAGATGCTTTGTTTTCTATTGAAGCAACATGTAAAGCGAACAGTATGGTTATTATAGATGAGTTTTTATATCATTATAGAAATGATATTGGTATTACTCTCTCAAAAGGTTATACAGAGGATAGATATGATCGTTTAATTGCATTAAAAAACGATATTATTAAAGTGATTAAAGAGAACGGCATATATAGCAATTCTATTGAAAAAAGAATTAATCAATCAAAAAGGCATAATGTATTTTGGGTAGCGAGAGTCATTGTATCAAAAGGGAATAATCAAAGTTTTTTTGAAAAGATGAAATCCCTTAATAACTTGTTGAAAAGAAATGAAGCTAAACAAGCCTTTAGTGATGTTAACCTATCAATGCTACCTATTCAACACAAGGCATTGTACATAATGATGAAGTATAGATGTTCTTTATTTTTGCAAATCGCAATTAAGTGGAAATTTAAAATTTAATGGAGAGTTGTATTGATATTAATTCCACTTGAAATTTTAAAATGAATTTGAAGGAGAAATATGGAGAAGAAAAAAGTACTACAGGTTATCGGTTCCTTGAGAGTTGGCGGTGCGGAAACTGTTGCAGTGAATTATTATAAATATATAAATAAAAGCCTGTTTGAGTTCCATTATCTTGTTTATGGCGATGATATTGGTGGTTTAGAAGAAGAAGTATATCGTTTAGGTGGAAAGGTCATTCATATTCCATCACCAAGACGTTCATACTCAGAGTTTGTGAAGAATGTTCGTAAAGTACTTAGGGAATATGGGCCGTATGATATTGTACATTCACACCCACTATTTAACTCAGGTATTATTGTTAAGGCTGCATATCATGAAAAAGTTCCTAAAAGGATATCTCACGCACATAGCGCTAGAAGTAACGTAAATGTACCACTTGCAAAGAAATTTTATGCTTTATTTATGAAATATAGAATTCGTAGATACTCAACTAGACTAGTGGCATGTAGTAATGCTGCAGGAAATTATTTGTTTGACGAAAAGTATTTTTATAAGGATGGTTGTGTTATAAAAAATGGGATTGATACAGAAAAATATCTGTATAATGGTGAAATTAGAGATGAAGTGAGAGAAGAACTTGTTTTGAATGGAAAGTTCGTCATTGGACATGTGGGTAGATTGTCAGATGTGAAAAACCAGGAGTTTATACTAGATATATTTAAAATAATAAAGAATAAACATGAAAATGCTCTATTAATGTTAGTTGGTGAAGGAGAAACAGAAAAACAACTGAGATTAAAAGTAGAAAGACTAGGTTTAATTGACGATGTTAAGTTTATGGGTTCGCGTAATGATGTAGAGAGGCTACTACAAGTTATGGATGTTTTTTTATTCCCTTCGAAATATGAAGGACTGGGGATCGCTGTAATTGAAGCGCAAGCTGCTGGATTGCAATGTATTATTTCTGATTCAGTGCCATCGGAAGTTGTGATAACTAATTTAGTGGACAAAGTATCGTTAATACAGAGTTCTCAGCTGTGGGCGGAGCAGGTAATGAAATATTATAACGGATACAAACGAACCAATACTTTAGAATCATTAAGTTCAAATGGATATGATATACACGAAGTAATCAAAGTGGTTGAACATATTTACGGATAAATAGGTAGCTCATTTAAATGAATTTAACCCATGAATTTTATAGGAAGTAAGTAAATTTAATATATTAGTTAGATATTCTGAAAATACGGATGGTGTTTTATATGAAGAAATTTTATTTTTACATGCATGGTGGTAGCGGTAATAGGGGTTGTGAGGCCATTGTAAGATCTACTTTTAAGATATTGGATAAATTTGATGCGGAAAAAATCTTACTATCCCATGAAGTAGAGGAAGACAAAGAAGTCGGTCTTAATGAAATATGTAGTTTAGAACAAGGGAAAAATAATAAAAATTACAATGTTTTAATTACTACCGTTTCACGTGCACTATATAGAGCTTTTCGTTCACAACATTTGAATTATTTTCTGTACCATGAATCATTTAATGAAAAAAATTATTTGAAGACATTAGCATTCTCAATAGGCGGTGACAACTATTGCTATAAAGGTTCACCAGAGTTATTAGGTTTGTTCAATAAAAAAGTTAAAAAGGATAATGGTCTATCAGTTTTATGGGGCTGTTCAATAGAGCCATCCTACTTAGATCGAGTGGTAATTAAAGACTTAAAAAGATACGATTTAATTACAGCACGTGAAAGTATCACTTATAATGCCCTAAAACAAGCTAATGTAGAAAATGTAAGATTGTACCCTGATCCTGCATTTGTATTAGATAAACAAGAGTGCGAATTACCTACTGTGTTTCTTGAAAATAATACAATTGGAATAAATTTAAGTCCTCATGCAATGAAATATTCCGTCTCAGGTAATATGGCAAAAGAAAACTACATGAATTTGATTCAGTGGATCCTAGACAATTCTGATATGAATGTATTGTTAATACCGCATGTTGAGAAAGGGAAAAACAGCGATATTAATGCCATGAAAACATTGTTTGAGAGTTTTAAAGATACTGAGCGGGTTGGGATGTTAAAATGGGGCCCAAATTGTAAAGAAATGAAATATTTAATTTCTAAGTGCAGATTTTTTGTAGGAGCTAGAACGCATTCTACTATTGCAGCATATTCAAGTTCTGTTCCAACACTTGTTATGGGCTATTCTGTTAAAGCACGTGGAATTGCTCGCGATATTTTTGGTTCAGAAGAGGGGTATGTTGTTGAAACCCAAAACCTTAAAAGTAATGATGATTTAGTAGTTGCATTTAAAAAAATATATAATCGTGAGGACGAGATAAGGGCATATCTACAGGGATTCATGCCTAATTATATTGAGAAGGCTTGGAAAGCAGGAGAAGAGATTAAAAGACTAATAGTTAACCAAAAGTAGGGTGAATAAGTTGGTAGAGAAAGAAAAAAAAAAAGTAAACCAATTAAAAGCAGGCGTAATAATATCGTACAGCTCTATGTTTTTAGGATATGCAATTTCTTTAATATATACACCTATCATGTTACGCTTATTAGGCCAAAGTGAGTATGGATTATATAGTTTAGTACTCTCAGTTGTAAGCTATTTAGGGCTATTGAGTTTTGGTTTCGGTAGTGCGTATATGAGATATTATTCACGTTATAAGGTTAGTAATGATCAACTGAACATTGCTAAGTTAAATGGTATGTTTTTAATTATATTTTCCGTTATCGGGTTTATAGCATTGATTGCGGGTACTATAATGATTTTAAATATTGACTTAGTATTGGGAGGGAAACTAACTGCAAATGAGCTTGTTACAGCAAAAATACTTATTTCAATAATGGTATTTAATGTTGCAATTACATTTCCATTTAGTATCTTCAACTCTCATATTACTGCGAATGAAAAGTATATATTTCAAAAAACGCTAAATATGATAAAGGTAGTTGTCACACCATTTATCATGGTTCCAGTATTGTTGTTAGGATATAAGTCCATTGGAATGGTTGTAGTGACAACAATTCTTATTCTTATTGTAGAGATAAGCAATGCCATTTTTTGTTTTAAAATATTAAAAATTCAATTTTCTTTTCGGAAATTCGATTTTAGTTTAATGAAGGAAATGACAATATTCTCATCATATATATTTATGAATATGGTTATTGACCAAATTAATTGGAATGTAGATAAGTTAATCCTAGGCAAGATTCAAGGAACGGTAGCGGTTGCGGTATATGGTCTAGCAGGCCAATTAAATGGTTACTATTTATCATTAGCGTCTTCAATCTCTAGTGTGCTAATACCTAGGGTAAATAGAATGGTTGCTTCAACTAATGATAATAAACAATTAACGTATTTGCTTGCCAAAGTAGGACGATTACAGTTTATGTTGCTTTCACTTATTTGTATTGGTCTTATCTTTTTTGGAAAATTTTTTATTCAGATGTGGGCTGGACACAATTATAGTGATTCATACTACATAGCATTATTTTTGATAGTTCCTGTTACAATACCACTAATACAAAACCTAGGACTTGAAATTCAAAAAGCCAAAAATATGCACAAGTTTCGATCAGTGGTTTATTTATGTATTGCAATAGTTAATGTTTGCGTTAGTATTCCATTAGGTCAACTTTATGGAGGAGTTGGATGCGCGATGGGGACGGCGTTTTCTTTGTTGTTAGGGAATGGTTTAATGATGAATTGGTACTATCATAAAAAAATAGGACTGGATATGTTGTACTTCTGGAAACAGATATTAAAGTTCATACCTTCATTGTTACCGCCAATATTATTTGGAGTATTATTATTTATGTATGTGGATTTGTATAATATCGGATGGTTTATAGTGTGTGGAACAGCTTATTTTGGGATATTTTGTTTATCGATGTGGTATCTAGGGATGAATACATACGAGAAAGAGTTGGTAGTTAAACCAATGTCAAAAATATTAAAAAAATTTACTAGAATACCCAACCCTAATCGATAGATACCGAATGGTTTGATTCGATGGTGTGAGTTAGGTGGTCAAACGGATCATTTAGCAGTAATACGCGTACTAAAATCAATGCGCAATTGATAAGCTTATTTTAAGCACCGTTTAAGACATCTTGATCGTTAACGTATAACGTCATGCTTTAATTAATAAAGCATAGGGTGCCCATTAATATAATGACAAATGATTGTTATAAGATTGTTCTTGGGACAACGATGTTAAATTTGTAATCTATTAAACATGCAACCGTATAGATATACTAATGAAAAACGAATGGGAATGGTTTCAGTGATTTTCAACCTTTGTACCATGGTACTAGTACTTTTTCTCGCGCATTCAAACAAAAAAACGCTGCTTAATAATAACATTAACACCAAACTTGTATTTTTTCTTCTTCTAATTTCAGTTTCAGTCAACATCGCTTTTCGAGATACTGATTACAGTGATACCATGGTGTACACAAAAGTGTTCTCGGAAATGCGGTACATTGGTTTTATGGATGCATTTCAATACTTTGGAGGAGAAAAACTCTTTAATATTATTGTATGGACAACTGCTCAATTTACTGAAAATGTTTACATTTTCTTACTTATTATTTGGGTTCTCTTTGCTATTCCATTTATAAAAAGCTTATACAAGTTATTTTTGCCTTGGCAGGTTGCTGTAGTATTTTTTACGTATGTAAATTTCCCTTTTTTTATATACTATACACAAAATACGATCAGACAGGGAGTAGCTATAGCACTTTTATTGTATGCAATTACGCTCTGGCTGAAAGGTGAAAAGGGGAAAACATACTACACGATTCTAGTAATTACGCCATTTCTCCACTGGATGTGCACTCCGTTTTCCATGCTTTTGTTATTCGCATCAAAGATTAATTTAAAGCTTAGAATGTTTATTGGTATCTGGACAATTTTAGCTGCGGCTTTTGTCACAAACACTAATAAATTACTGATACTTCCTATCTGGAACTTGATACCCAATATTGATGCATATACAGGAAGTTGGGCTATGTCAGAATATGGAAACAAAGTAAATCGAATTGATTTTTTAGTTTTTAGTGGTTTTTGGATAGTAGTTAGTACATTATTTTACCAATTCGTATATCGAAATGATACTTACATAAAGCTAATTAAAATATATGTTATGTTCAATTCATTATTTTTGCTCCTTGGTTTTGTTGCTTATTCCGATAGAATTGCTATTAACTCATGGTTTTTGATACCTATACTTGTATGGTATCCGATATTTAAAAGTAATAGGCCTCTAACTATATTGAAATACGTTGTTATTATTGTTTCTTTTGTTACTGGATATATCACCGGCGTTTTAGGAGATTACAACCCATTCGATTATTTTAACCATTTATCATAGATTAAAGAATTGTAATAGAGAGATTTGAAGAAAGTGCTATCCATCGAAAAGATAGAACTCGTTCTTGTGTGGAATAATCTATCAACTGCTGAATGATGGTCACAGATATTTCTAAACACCGTTGAATGTATTGTTTGTAATTTGTTAGTACCTTAACAAGAAGGAGTGGGCAGATATTGACTACAATTGTTGTTACAGGAGGAGCAGGCTTTATCGGTTCCCACCTATGCGAAGCGTTATTGCAAAAAGGGCATAAGGTTATTAATATTGATTGCTTCAATGACTATTATGATCCAGCAATCAAAAGAAACAATGTTAAGGAAGCACTAAAATTAGTTGAGAAGCTCAAGCTGGTTGATGATAGCTATAAAGTAGAAGAAGGTGATTTTCGAAATCTCGAATTTTTAAATCGAGTATTTGATGAGAATCAAGTGGATATAATTGTACACCTTGCAGCTTGTGCAGGAGTAAGACCTTCTATTCAGAATCCGGTTCTCTATACCGATGTTAATATTAATGGAACTGTAAACCTACTAGAAATGAGCAGAAAGCATAATGTGAAAAGCTTTGTATTTGCGTCTTCATCTTCTGTATATGGGAATAACACGAAAGTTCCATTTTCCGAGGAAGATGTTGTTGATTATCCGATCTCTCCTTATGCAGCAACGAAAAAGGCCGGAGAGCTTTTATGCCACACTTATCACAGTCTATATAATATTAATATGGCATGTTTAAGGTTTTTTACGGTATATGGCCCAAGACAAAGACCCGACCTTGCTATTCATAAGTTTACTAAGTTAATATCTGAGGGACAGCCTATCCCTTATTATGGAGATGGATCGTCGGAGAGAGATTATACTTACATAGAGGATATTATTGATGGTATTACTAAGGCTGTAGAATGGGTAAATGAAGGTGAAAAGAAATACGAAGTGTTTAATATAGGTGAATCGAACACCATCAGTCTGAAAAGAATGGTCGAAGCAATAGAAAATTCAGTTGGAAAAAAGGCTGGAATTAATAAATTGCCTATGCAGCCTGGTGATGTAAATCGGACATTTGCCGATGTTAGTAAGGCCAAACAGGTATTAGGATATAATCCTAAATGGCATTTTGAAGATGGGATTCATAAGTTCGTAGAATGGTATCAATCTTCAAACAATAATTGAAATAGGATCTAATTACAAAAATCCTTATATACCCTTAACAAATCAACTACATAAACCGTACGATAAAGGCAAAACCATTGAAAAGTGGTGACGCAAAGCTACAGGGGCTTATCTGATGAAGATTGCCAGCCAGCTACCGAATATCGTGCCTCCCGTCGAGGTTTATGTGGGAAAATGGAGGTTCTTTCTATGTTCTTACGCACTCAACTTGTACGTGAATGGCATCTGCTTTGTATTGGGTTTCACGAAAGGCTTTGGGAAGGCTGCTTATGTGATGAGAAGCGTATGGAGATTTATTTGAAAATGGTTTATCACCAAAATAAACTAGCAAATATCGGGCTCTCTTAAGCTATAAAGTGGAGCACAGCTTATAAATTTTAATGCAATATGCTCAAGCTGACGACGGTCACGATCAAGCGTCAGCTTATTTTTTTGAAAATAAGGCTAAGGAGAATCATGGCGGATTAATGTATTAATTACAACCCCCTATGAAACCAAAACAATGAAAAAAACAAACAAAATTTGGTTTATTATTGCTGGTGCCATTGTAGTTATTGGAATAATCATCTATGGAAGCATGAGCCTTTATTCAAAGTTAAACCAGGTGGACGAGTTAAATGGTCGATTAGAAGAAGCGGCTGAGTTTGATAACGCAGAGGGTGCATCAGCGAATACCGATCGGCCGAGCGAACAACCGGAACAAACGTCTAATGCTGAACAGACACTAACACCCGAGTCAGAGCTAGTTCCATCAGCTCAGCCTGGGGACGCCATCCAGCCTAGCCCAACTGCAACTTTGACACCAGTTTCTGCGTCTGATAACGTAGACAAGGGCCAGAAGCCAGGGGAAGAATCTACTACTTCGGAAGATAAGGCCCAGAAAAAGAAGAAGATTGATGCTTCTGTTAATGCTAAGCTGCAGCAGCTTAAGTCCTCTTGCCAGGCAAGCAGCAACAGCTTAGTGAAGCAAATTGCGAATGAGCTAAGCAATGATAAAGAAGCGACGCTTGCGACGATTCAAAGTAAGTACCTGGACAAGGTTTTTTCTGCGGAGGCAGCTTGTGACGCGAAGTTTAATCAATTAATTAGCAATGCTCAGAGCGAATATCAGGCAGCGGATTTAAGCAATCAAGCCTTGCCCGATTGGAGCTCGCAATATGAGAGTGCAAAGACTGGGGCAAGAGCTGACGCACTCGCTGTTATTGCAAATTCTATCAACTAGCACGCCCTATTAGAAAGAGGAGGCCCTATGAAAAAGTCACGCGCATTATCTATTTTTCTAGCCATTATGATGCTGTCATCTGTTCTTGCAACCGCTGCATCGGCTGCAGCAACGAGTATCAAAATCAAAACGCAGCCGATAAAGCTAACCTTTGACGGACAAGCGCTTAAGCTGCCTGATGGTCAATATTCGTTTATTTATGAAGGACGTACTTATGTGCCTATCCGTTATATCTCGTATGCGCTGCTAAAGTCAGTGAATTGGGATGGTGCAAAGGCTGCAATCTCCGAGCCGACGGAGAAAGAGCTTGCTGCGCTGAAGAAGCAGCTGCAATTAGCTGCTGCGGGCAGCCAGAAGCCGCAACTAAGTGTTGAAATTACAATTCAGTCTATAAAAGCTTCACTGGTATTTGACGGGAAGGCAGCAGCTTTGCCAGCAGACCAATCCATTTTTGGGTATAAAGGTTCCATTTATGTGCCGATTCGTTTCTTGTCGGAGTCGGTAGGAACACAAATCGGATATGATCCGGTTACAAAAACGGTTAGCGGTGAGTCTGCTGCTTATCGGGCGGAGCAAGGCGGCGGCGTTATCCCTCCGGGAACGGGTGGCGGAACAGGTAATGGCGGAGGTATCGTGAAGCCTACATATGAGCAAATTACGGCAAATGCAGAGGCCAAGCTCGCAGCGCTAAAGGCTAGCTGCCAGGCGACTTTAATGGATATCGGTCTGCAATACCTTGCAGCAAGTGCCGCAGATCAACCTAAGATTAAGGAAAAAGGTCTGCAAGAGGTTAACAACTGCTCTGCAAAGTTTGAGATTATTATGTCAGAAACAACGACTTCGCTTACGACTAACGGCTACAAAACGGATATTATTGCTGAGTACCGGGCCGCGTTTAACAAAGAACTTGAAGCAGGAAGAGAGATTGCGGAGAGCATGTCTTAAGCTAACTGCCGATCCTTTGTAGAGTACAACAAAAGAAAAAGGTTTGAATAACGGCCAGCGGTGCAGTCGTATAGACTGCATTGCTGGTCTTCTTTTATCTATCCAGACACACTTTTCATAAAATTGTTAATAGATTGTAAAAAATTATATCATTTAGCTAGTAGACCCCTACCATAGAACTAAAATATACATTACACTATCATTACAAACTATCCTGAATCATACAGTAGTGACAATGTAGGGGGACTATGGGCATATTTAATTTGTTCTACCAATTCGATAGATGTACGTCTAACCCAAATGCGGAAGTCGTAGTACTCATACATGGATTAGGTCTGAATGCTCACACCTGGAGGCCGCTCGTCTTAATGCTTGTCGAACGGTATCATGTTTTGCGATATGATTTGCGCGGACACGGCAAAAGCTTGAACGATGGCTCTGAATTAACGTGGGAGCTGCTGTGCAATGATCTCGACGACCTGTATCACGAATGCGGTATTGAAAAAGCGCATATGATTGGTCATGGCTTTGGCGGCAGCTTAACTGTGAAATATGAATTAACACGCCCAGATCGGGTGGAGACAGTCGTTCTAATTTCAACGGTAGGGTTTTATCCCCCGGGGCTTGTTAAGCGCTCCTTAAGCCTGCGACAGGGCTACGCGGGGAATGGCGGGGCAGCGGAGCTTGGCGAGCAGATGACTCGTCTAGTCACTTGCCTGTCTCTGGACAGTGAGGAAGCAGGATGGATTAATGAGGCTTATCGGCAATGCGATATGAAGGTTTACTTTCATTTAGCGTTACTCTTCACAGCCACAAGCCCATTGGATGATTTATCTGCAATAACAAAACCTTGCATGGTTATAGGTGGAGAGAAAGATACTCTCTATCCTTCCTATATGTCAGATATAACGGCTACATTTATTCCGACTGCTCGCTCAGTTACTGTTTTAAACGCGGCCAGTATGGTTCATGTAGATAACCCCATCTACACGGCTCGAAAGATAATGGATTTCTATGCTAATCCGTTAAGCGGCAGGGAGACTGTTCATGCAGGCAATCCGCAGCTTGGAATTATGAACAGCGACATTGTTGAGCTGCTCAGCCAAGTGAGCACGGAGATTCCAAGCATAGCAGCTCCACGGATAGAGGTTAGGCTTATCGGAATTTTCCGGGTTTGTATAAATGGCCGGGAAATTTCGAATGGCTGGCAGCAGCGCAGCGCAAAGAGATTATTGGTGTATTTATTGTTTCACCCTTACGCTGCACGCACGCAAATTTGTGAGGCATTATGGCCGCAGGCTGAAGCAAGCAAAGCAAGCAACCAGCTTAGGGTCAGCCTTTCTCATTTAAAGGCGCTCTTCGAAGCGGATGGCGTGAGCCCTATTCTTTCGGACCGCAGCCATGTCCAGCTGCAAGGCGAAATAGACTGCGACATTATTGCTTGGATGCTGCTGCTTGAAGAGGCCCGTAATGAAAATGATGAAGAAACGAAAATCAGACTCATTAAAGAAGTGCTTAGTTATACAGTTGAAGGGCTGCTGCCGGGTTTGTACGATGATTGGGCGCTGCAGGAACGTAGCCGGCTGGAATACCTGCTGTTGGAGCTCGCGCAATTACTGACTGATAGCTATAGGCGTAATGGTGAATATTTGGCAGCTAACCAACTGGCACGTAGGTTTGAACATATGTTTGGTGAGGTATTACTCACAAATAACGAGAATAATGGGCTTCCTCAGAGAGGAGTAGATCATCATTAGTAGAGATATTTTTCAGCAAAAAATCAAGCTAGAGCAAACGATAGAGTTGTTGCGGCGGGAAATGGTTGATAAGCTATTAATGAGCCAATCCTACCAATCTGATGAGGTGTTAGGGGCCAGTCAAGCGCTGGATCGAATTCTCAATTGCTATGACTGCGTGCGGTATGAAAGAGAATGCAGGAACGAAGCGAAATGTGCATATACGGCCTATGTTGAAAGCTCCGAACTTTATCAACGCTAAAATCCGTCTATTTAAAAACACGCTTTCGTTTATTATTTTTGATTTTATACCAATAATGACCATTCTCATCCTTGAATATTCGTATACCGAGTATCTTTAATGGTGTTGATAGCTCGGTAAACATTAAATAGCTGGACATCGAGATCGCCTCATTTCGCTTCTTTTAGTAATAATACCAAACTTTAGGCTTATTGACTATTGTGAATTGGGACTATTATACTGTTTTTAATTGGAGTGGTTGCTACGCTTTTGCGTGTGACCACTCTTTGGCTTTTCTGTTTATACGCCCTCATTTCGTAAACTTTGTTTGAGCGTTTTTTTTCAAGTATGATAGAGAGATAGAAAAACGCTATGCAGGAGGTGCAAGAAATTTGAATAAATCTAAGAGCTGGCTGCCAACTCTGCTATGGGGAATGCTATTAGCCGGATGGTTAAGCTTGTTGTTCATGTTCTCATCGCAGTCGTATGATGAGCAAAGCATTCTGCCTTTTTTGATGACCCATTTTAATTACCATCAGCTTAAGAGCTGGCTGCCGGATATGACGATTACATACCGTACGACTGTCATACATTCGCAAGTAGATCCATTTCGCTTTATCGAGTTTCTGTTTCGCAAGGGCGCGCATTTGTTTGTATATGCGACGTTCGCAGCGATGCTGTTTATGTTCCTGCGTTCGCTGACCCGGGGACGCTGGTTTCTTTCTATAGTCATTACGCTCTTGATCGCCATTGCTGTTCCGGCAATGGACGAGTGGAATCAGCTGGGCTCTGATGAAAGAACAGGAAACGCGACGGATGTTGTGCTTGATTTTGCAGGAGGCTGTGCGGGCTTGTTAGTGTGTTTGTGTATATTAGGAGTAATTAAGCTTTTGAGAAGAAAAAGATAAACTGTTAACTGTAATTTTTTACAATATCTAAATGAATTGGTTACATGCCCTTAATACTCTTTTTGTATGATTTAGCTTGGCCAGGCATCACAGCCGTGATGTGGGGTACATGCTCGATTTCAGGGGGAAATAAAGTGAGCTTCAGACGTAACAATTCTCGCAAATCGTTTCAAGTCCTAATAGCCGGTTTACTTATGATATCTTGTATCGCTCCATACAATGCGGTATCCGCGGAAGATACGGGGGCTGCGGCTTTTGAAATGAAGAAAATTGCAGGCTACACTAGCGGTGCAGCTTTTGATTCGGGAGGAACCGAAATCGTTGCGTACGACTGGGTTGGCAAACGCGCGTATTCGACCAATTCAGCTGAGAAGGCTATCGATATCATTGATTTATCCAAAATAGGCACAGAAGAAAATATTCAACGTTTGGACCGTGTTACGGTATCCGAATTTAATATTGCAGGCTTTACGCCTGACGGCATTACGAGCGTTGCGGTACATCCTTCAGGGCAATACATAGCTGCTTCGGTTCCATCGGTGCCGCGTACGGACAACGGCAAAATCGTATTTATGGATTTGAATGGAAACCCGCTTAGCTCGGTGACGGTTGGAGCATTGCCGGATATGATAACCTTCACGCCTGACGGGAAGCAGCTGCTGGTAGCCAACGAAGGAGAGCCAGCAACGGACTATTCGGTTGATCCAGAGGGCTCGGTGTCCATTGTAGACGTTTCAGGCGCGATTAGCGCATTGACGGATGCGAGCGTAACGACGGCTGGCTTCGGCGGAGTGACGATCCCTGCTGATGTGCGGGTATTCGAAGGCCTGCCGGCATCTTCAACCAAATTTCCTAATGTAACGCCGTCGACGCCGGCTCAGCATTTTGAGCCGGAGTTTATAACGGTATCAGCGGACAGCAAGCTGGCTTATGTTTCCCTGCAGGAGAACAATGCGCTGGGCGTGCTGGATTTAACGACGAAGCAGGTTACGGAGATCCGCTCGTTTGGCTATAAGGATCATTCCTTACCGGGCAACGGCATCGATGCATCCGATAAAGACAGCGCTGATAGGAAATCGGGCGTCATTGATATTAAGCCTGTTCCGGTTCTTGGCATGTACATGCCTGACGGCATGGCGATGATGGAGAGCGGCGGCAAATCCTATATTTTGACCGCGAACGAGGGTGATGTTCGCGAGTATGATGCGTATACCGAAGTGGAGCGTGTAAGCAAACGCAGCAGCAAGATTGCGCTTAATGCGCAGTTTTATAAGGGCTATGCCGATCAAGCGCAGCTGGACACAACGCTGACAGACGGTACGTTCTCTGATGATGGCAAGCTTGGCCGCCTAAATGTAACGACCGCGAGCGGTTGGAATGCGGAAACGTCGAAATATGACCGCCTGTTCGCTTTCGGAGCGCGCTCCTTCTCCATATGGGATGCGGCGACAGGCGCGCAGGTATTTGACAGCGGAGACGACTTCGAGCAGGTGACAGCAGGCCTGAACCCTGATTATTTCAACGTGTCGAACAGCAACAATACGTTGGACAACCGCAGTGACGATAAGGGGCCGGAGCCCGAATACGTAGAGGTTGGCAAAATTGGCGACCAGACCTTCGCGTTTATCGGACTTGAACGCACAAGCGGCATCATGGTTTACGATATTACGAAGCCTGCGGAAGTTAAGTATGTTTCCTTCATAACTAGCCGTGATTTCACGGCTGGAGCAGCGGCGGAGCCAGCAGGGGATGTAGCGCCGGAGGGTTTGAAGTTCGTGCCTGCTGGCAAGAGTCCGACAGGCAAGCCGCTTCTGCTAGCTGCGCATGAGGTATCAGGTACGATTGCGGTCTATGAAATTACGAATCCGGCAGAGCCGGTCGTAACGCCGTCACCAACGCCTGTGCCGACCTCGCCTCCGAACGGACCGGTCGTGACGCCTTCTCCAGCGGCGACGACTGAGCCAAGAGAGGTTGCAGTAACGGCTGATCAATTCGCTAAGCAGCTAAGCGGTTTAGCGTCAGGGTCAAATGAGCTGAAGCTGGATGCAGGCAAGCTGGACGCCGCGGGAGTTGCGGTTGAGCTGCCTGCAACCGTGAAGGAAGCAGCGAAGTCGCATCCGAAGCTGGTCCTAGTGATTCAAGGTAGCACAGCGACTTATGAGCTTCCTCTTGCAGCTATCAAATGGGATGAGCTTAGCCAATCGCTGGGCACGGAAGCTTTTACGCTGCGGCTGGAGATGAAGCCTGTAACGAAAGCGGTTAGCGGCTCGATCGAACAAGCAGCAAATGAGCAAGGTGTTAAGCAGCTCGGATCTGCACTGGAATTCTCTCTTATTGCGGAGAGTTCTACGGGCAAGACGGTAAGCATCACGTCCTTCGGCGGCACATATGTGCAGCGGAGCATGACGGTAACGGGTGCGGTAGACGCGGAGCAAGCAACGGCTGTCCGTTATGACGATGCAACGGATCAGCTTGTATTCGTGCCGTCGCTCTTCACGCAAGGTGCAGATGGAACCACGCAAGCGGTTATTAAACGTACGGGAAATAGCTCGTATGCAGTCGTAAGCGGAAGCAAAACATTCGGGGACGTGCAAACGCACTGGGCGAAGAGCGCGATCGAGTCGCTGGCTTCTAAGCTTATCGTAAGCGGCGTGGATGCTGAGCACTTTTACCCTAACCAATCGATTACGCGCGCGGAATTCACAGCGCTGATCGTGCGTGCGCTAGGCGTTAATGAAGCGGCTGGGGATGCGGCATTCTCCGATGTGAGCAGCGATAAATGGTATGCTGGGGCGGTCGGTACAGCGGTTCAAGCCGGATTAATAAGCGGCTATGAGGATGGCAGCTTCCGTCCAAGCCAAAAGATTTCTCGTCAAGAAATCGCGGTTATCGTGATGAAAGCTGTTGGCTTCGCAGGTGTGAACGCTGCAGCGAGCAATAATGATTCACTTGCGGCCTTCGCCGATTCAGCGCAAATTGCGGACTGGGCGAAGCAAGCCGTAACTAGTGCGGTAGAGGCGAAAATCGTAGAAGGATTAGAGGGCGGTAAATTCGCGCCTTCAGCATCCGCGACGCGGGCGGAAGCGGTAACGATGCTGCAAAGAATGCTGAAGCATGTGAAATTTATCAACTAAGCAGGGGGCCATAGGGCTGTCGTTCAAGCTGTGAAAACAGCAGAGCGACAGCTCTTTTTTTGCGTGGTGCTGCGGTTTTATTTTAGGTATAGGTGTAGAGGCGGTTGTTCTTCAGGTTTACACCGTGATTGGCGGCAGGGTGCGTCCGGTTTCAAGCAAGCTCTTTAAATTGCTAAGAATGGCTGGCCAGCCGTTATTAATGCCATAAAATCCTTCTCTTTCATCACGGAAATCAGAAGGCAGCAGATGGTGATGCTTAAGCGTTAGCTTCACAATGGAATCCATCGGCTGCAGCTCAAAGGTTACAACCGGAGCGGTTTGGCGTATGGTTTTATCCTCAAGCCAGCTGAAGGTGTAGGAAAGGAAACGGTAAGGCTCAATCGTTAGCACTTTTCCTTGATCCACCGCCGTCCCATTCTCGTCTAAAAATGATACGTCCGAGCCTTCCGCCCAATCCGACTGGACTTCGCGCCCGAACCAGTATCTTTTCGTATAGCTGCCGTCAGTTAGAGCTTCCCACAGTTTCTCAGGCGTCGCGTCGATATAAATTACATAAACGAAAGTCGAGTTAGGCATTTGTATTCCTCCTCAGGAGCTTAGCGTTGTATTCTGCCTGCATGCTTATTGTTTATAGGCAGTCAAAATTTAGTTTACTAGATTTTCTCAATTGAGCAATTATCGACAGTCAAAGTGGCGTGGTGATGTTCTTCTTAGTATAGCCAATGTCGATTTGAATAATGGGAATATAAAAGAAAACACGTTTATGATAGATAACTCGCCTGGTTTTGTTACCGTGGGCGTTGACAGTTAAATTCATAATAAAGACCACATATTAAGCAATGTGGTCTTTATTATTTCCAGGTGATAGTTGTGATTTTCTTTTCTTAATACATCTATCGAGAATAATTGATATTAGTTCGAGTTGTTCGATACTAGCAACTTTTAAAAAATATCGTATTATTCTTCGAATATGTATATGTTGTAATCTTATTGTTTTCACGTAAGTCATCCTTTTCAGTTAAACTAGTTCGCGACTATTATACTAGTTTCTCCGAGGGGAATCTGTCACAACATGTCGAAAGTATTATAAAAAATTAATTAAGTCTACGATATTCGTTAAGCAGCTTGGAGGATACTGTGCAAAAATGACAAAACGGAGCGATGTCGTAGATACTGTCTGCTCCGTTCTGTGTTGCACTTTTTATATGGGGAGGTGGAGGTTCGCACTATGGCCTAAGGTACGAACACTGAGTAGATTCAATTAAGTTCTTTTAAGAGGTCGTCTTGATTTAGATCCAATTTTGATCCACATTTGTCCTTCATCATCGCGGTAAAAACGGATACTTATCAATTTCAACGGAGACCATACCTCTTTAAAATAATAATTTGGCATATAATTTACCTCCTGTGGATGTATAAGACATATTATAGGAGGGTTATTAAGCATAAGCTGTCATAAACTGTCGATGGTTATAAATATTTAAGCGTATCATATCGTTTTACGAGAAGCCTGTTAAACAACTGGACAATACTACGACTTGAGAGAATTTTTTTCTACCAAATATTATTATTTTCACTGAATAGCGGACAAAGCGTCCGCAATCCCTTATAATCGACAATGTTATCATAAAGATTCGGTAAAAGTGGGGGGTTGCAGTGTGCAGCGCTATGAACAACTAGATTCGCTAAGAGGACTGGCAGCACTTGCTGTGATGGTTGGACACTTCTTAATGGTATTCACGCCAATTGTGCAAAATACTTCGGGTCTCGGATTACTGGATTATCCGCTGAACCTGTTGAAATATACGCCGCTGCATGCCATTTGGGGCGGGCATGAGGCTGTTATTATGTTTTTTCTGCTGAGCGGCTTTGTGCTTTCTTTGCCGTTCTTCAGCAACCGTCAGCAGAACTACACGAAATATATAATCAAGCGGATTTGCCGCATCTATATCCCGTTTCTCGTGGCTTTGATTATTGCCATCGTCATGAGGGAAGCGGTTTACGTATCGAAACTGACGGACTTAACGAGCTACTATAACAACCTGTGGGTCATTCCGCCGGACTTTGCTTCCATCATCCATCATCTGCTCTTTGTAGGGAATTACAATACGACGCGGTACGATCCTATTTTGTGGACGCTTGTCCACGAGATGCGTATTTCGTTATTATTTCCATTTATTATGTTTGTTATAGTAAAAGGCGGCTGGAAAATCGGGCTGCCGCTTGCGCTGGCTTTGTCTTATGGCGCTGAAATTATGCTCGATCATTTCGAGACACGCTACATGACCAACTTTGTCGTCTCGCTGCATTACGCAGCATTCTTTATTGTAGGCGCTTTGCTGGCCAAGTATCAGAATGAGCTGAAGAAGGTATTTTCGCGGTTAAACGGCTGGTGGACAATGATCATGCTTGTCCTTGCGCTTTGCTTCTATTCTTTCAAATGGATCGGCTACGGCGAGGACTTTCATGATATGTTCATGCCGCATTGGGGCGATTGGATGACGGCGATCGGCGCTTCCATCTTCATCGTGGCAGCCGTCTCTTCCGTTCGGTTATCGCGGCAGCTGCAGCGCAAGCCGCTTTTGTTTCTCGGTAAAATATCGTACAGCCTCTATTTGTACCATATGATCGTTTTGTTGTCGCTCGTTCATCTGCTGAGCGGAGAAATCGATACGCCTTATATTGTTATGATTGCATTCATTGCTTCATTCGGAGCGGGAGCGCTGAGCTATTATTTCGTAGAGCTACCTTCCATAAAGCTTGGGAAGCGGCTTACGGGCTGGGGCAAGAAACCGGTCGCTGTCTCCAGCGGCCTCAGCGAGAGAGTTTCGTCGTCGATATAGGGCAACGCCGCCTCTCCTCATGAGAGGCGTAAGCAGGCTGTCGGGATATCCCGATGGCCTTTTTTGATATATAAGAAAGTATAAGTTTCAACCTTATACGATGCTTATATTTCTCCGCGAAACGAGCTTTTGCCGCCAAGAACGGCGTCAGCCGTTTACGCTTATGCGCCCGGTTGCGGAAGGTCAACCATGGGAGAACCTCTGCCGATACTTCCGCGGCGAAATGCTCTCGTATTTGGCGAAGCAGGAGGTGAAATAGGCGGCATGGTTGAAGCCCACCTCTTCCCCGATACGGGCGATCGGCAGGTCGGTTTGGAGCAGAAGCAGCTTGGCCCGTTCGATGCGGAAGCGCATGAGGTAATCAAACGGCGCGCAGCCAAATTCCTTCTGCATGCATCTTGCGATATAGACAGGATGAAAGTTAATGCTCTCGCCAAGCTCCTGAGCAGTGATGCTCTCGCGGTAATGCTCACGCAAATATGAAGCGGCCTGCTCTGCGCATAATGCGGAAGGAGTAGGGCCCTGCGCTTCCATTGAAGCGGATAGATGCTCAACGACCTCTTGGAACGCCAGCTGCTGCTTCCATCTGACGCTAGGGATATGATCGTTCATATTGAGCTGCACAAGCTGGCGCAGGAGACTGTCCATTTTGGACGGCTGAAGCAGCTTCGCGAACTGGGGCAACTGCTTTGTGAAGGTTTGTGTCGTGTAAATGCTCGACGAAAGCGTTCTCTCTTTTGTTCGCTCGGCGGGCTCCTCCGTTTCCGATTGATCGGATAGGCTCCATTTCCCGGTCGTCTGAAAATGAATCCAGTAATAGGCGGTTTGCTCCTCACAAGCACGCGTCGCGTAATGATAGGCATCCGGCCGCAATATAAGGGCGTGGCCAGCGCTCACTTCGTAGTGCTGCTCTTCTTCTCCGATGTATAAGCATCCGCGAGTCACGACCAGCAGGTCGAACACTTCGATATTGCGTCTGCTCGGATGCTTGCGTCCTGCCGGTGCGATGGTGTAGCCCCCGATTATATAATGCGGAAGAGGAGGAATGGTCATATATAGGGTGGTCATGGGATTAAGGGCTCCTCTTTAGAATGAAGTTGGAATCGTTATAGTTTCGGTTGTAAAAGTGATACATCACGCTCAGTATAGCATCTATAATTTGAAATGACGATTGATGATTTTACAACGGATGCGGCTTCCTTTGGACAGCCGATGCAGGGGGACCACACTATGGCTTTAACAAACAAAAAATTAACACTATGGATGCTGGCATGGCCGATATTCATTGAGCTGTTTCTGCAGTTTTTGCTAGGTGCGGCGGATACATTGATGGTAAGCCGGATTTCGGATGATGCAGTTGCGGTGGTAGGCTTCTCCAATCAGCTGTTTCAAGCGCTTACGACTCTATTTATAACGGTAGCCAGCGGAGCGGGTATTCTCATTGCCCAAAAGATCGGCTCACGTAATGGTGAGGATGCGCGTACAATCGCCATTATGGCAGCCAAAGTGAGCGCCGTTATCGGTCTAGCACTGAGTGCCTTGCTGTTTCTGATACCCGGGGAGATCGCGACGATGCTTCAGCTTCCGGAGCATTTGCTCCCGCTGGCCAAAACCTATATCTCGATTGTTGGCGGCGGTATGGTATTGATTGCGTTGATGTCGGCGCTAAGCACGTCGATTCGGAATACAGGCAATACGAAGGGCCCGATGTACACGGCAATCGGGATGAACGTTGTGCATGTTTTTTTCAACTATGCGTTCATCTTCGGGGCGTTCGGCTTCCCAAAATGGGGCTTGATGGGCGTTGCCGTCTCAACCGTGCTCTGCCGCTTGCTCGCAACTATCGTGCTGTTCATTATGTTCCTCAGCTCCTTTGAGCGGACCATAGGGCTGCGTGATCTTAACGCGTTTAACCGCAAGCTGTTCGGAGAAATTATCCGCATCGGCTGGCCGCTTGGCGTTAATTTGTCATGCTGGGTGTTTACGCAGCTGCTGATTTTCACCTTTTTGGCTATGCTGGGCTCGAATGAGCTGGCTGCGCGAACCTATATGAACACGCTCGAATCGTTTTGTTTCATGCTCGGCTATTCGATCGCGCTGGCGGTCCAAATTCAGATCGCGCATCTATATGGCGCAGGGCGGGTGAAGGAGGCGTACGGCCTTGCTTTCCGGGCGATGTGGATCGGCCTTGCAGTCGTGACGGTCAATGCTTTCATCATCTTCCTGTTCGGCAGGCAGCTGCTCGGATTGTTTACGGAAAATAAGGAAATCGTGGCGCTTGGCGTGTCGTTGCTCGGCATGAATTTGCTGCTGCAGCCAGGCAAAATGGTCAATATGGCGCTCGGCAATGCGCTTAATGCCGTCGGCGACACGCGTTTTACGATGTGGACATCCGTATTCTCGATGTGGCTGGTAGCCACGGGTTTGGCTTATTTTGTCGGCATCGAGCTGGGCTGGGGCTTGATCGGGATTTATGCCTGTATGATTTTAGATGAATATATTCGCGGCACCCTTTCGCTTGTACGCTGGAGAGGCAGGAAGTTTCTGCGCAAAGCGGAGTTGAATGAGGCAACCGCAAAAATAACGGCAGAGAGCGGGTCCGGCGGAACCATTCGCAAACAAACCGCGCTAGACGTATAAGAAAAGCGTATAATAGAAGAAGGAAAAAAACAGCGGCTTTGCAACTAAAGGCTGCTGTTTTCCATATTCACGGCAAGGGAGCGATGCGCTGATATGGCATCAATGGTAATCATGAATGAAAAAATACACGCCTCCGAGGTTCGGCTTACAGGCCTGCGAGGCGAGGATCTAGGCATTGTAACGCGTGATGAAGCGCTCGAGAAAGCGCGTGAGCTGAAGGTGGACTTGGTGTGCACCTCGCTTATGAGCAGCCCTCCGCCATGCAAGCTGGTGGCTAAAGGACAGGCTAAGCAGCAGGCGAGCCAAGAGAAGCGCGGCGATAAGGTAAAGGAGCAGCCAAGCAAAATCAAGGAGCTCCGCTTGACTCCTCATATCGAGGAGCATGATTATGATACGAAGCTTAGGCAGGCGGCGAAGCTGCTCGGCTCCGGCAGCGGCGTTCAGTTCGTCGTTCGTATTCAGGGCAAGGAAGGCCCGAAGGCGAAGGAGCTGCTGGAGCGCATGCTGAAGGATTTGGCCGAGAGCGGCAAGAAGCAGTCGGGCATTCAAGTAAGCGGTAAGCAAGCAGCGGTGCAGGTATTGCCTTTATAGCCGCATATCGAGAAGGAACGCCAGTTCAGTTCGCGATTTTGTGAAGTGGAATGAATGGATTAATATGCAGGGATCCGGCTGGAACCGCGAGCAGTAGATTGATCTGCTCGCGCAGCTAGCATCAAGTTAAACCGTTAAGCTCTGTTCATGCGATATTCTAACAAGTTCGTGAATGCGCTTTCTTTTGAGAATGGCGCAGTTGAAAGATTCGTATCCTTACATGATGATCCTTAGCGGGGGTGAATGTCTGTTGAAGAAGACGTTACATACAGGACCGATAAAGCTGCCAAAGCGGCCGGATCCGAAGCTGTGGGTGAGCAAGGCGCCGTTTGGTCTGGGACGCATAAAGCCGCATCATATTAGGGACACGCTTAAGGTGGCGTGGGACAACCGGGACAATCTGCCTTATGCTTATCGGATTTTGACGCAGGGGGTGTGCGATGGCTGCGCGCTGGGCGTATCCGGTTTATATGATCAGACGCTGGACGGCCCGCATCTTTGCACGACACGGCTGAATGTGCTGCGCCTGAATACGATGCCTGCGATGAAAGCTGCGGATCTTCATTCAGATATCGATGAGCTGCGCAAGCTGGACAGCACGCAATTACGCAAGCTGGGACGGCTGCCGTATCCGCTTATTCGGAACAAAGGGGAGCGGAGCTTTCGCAGAATTTCTTGGGATGAAGCATTGGATCGGATTGCCGGAAAAGCACGGGCAATCGACCCGAAGCAGCTGGCCTTTTACTTAACCGCACGGGGCATCACGAATGAATCCTATTATGTGGCTGCTAAGGCGGCAAGGCTGATCGGGACGAATAATATTGATAACGCTTCACGCATTTGCCATTCTCCCTCCAAGACGGCTATGAAGCGCTCGCTTGGCGTTGGGGCGTCCACCTGCAACTATAAGGATTGGATCGGTACGGATGTACTCGTATTCTGGGGCAGCGTAGCCGCGAATAATCAGCCGGTATCGACCAAGTACATGTACGCGGCGAAGCGCAAGGGGACCAAAATCATTGTCATCAACCCTTATCGCGAACCGGCGATGGAGGGCTATTGGATTCCGTCGATACCGGAATCGGCGCTCTTTGGCACGAAGCTGGCCGACGATTTCTATCAGGTGAACATCGGCGGCGATATCGCCTTCATGCACGGCGTGATGAAGAGTTGGCTTGAGATGGAGGAGGAGCGGCCCGGCTCGGCGATCGATCATGCGTTTGTGAGCGAGCATACGAATGGCTTTGAGGAGCTGAAGGCCCAGGTGCTGCTGCAGGACTGGGAGCTGCTGGAGAAATCCTCGGGGCTTGGGAGAGAGCGGATGCGGGCTTTCGCTTCGCTGCTGGCAGAAGCGAAGTCCGGCGTGTTCGTCTGGAGCATGGGGCTGACGCAGCATCGCTTCGGGACAGACAATATTTCACAGGTGGCGAATCTAGCGCTGCTGAGGGGCTTCTTAGGACGCGAGTTTTGCGGACTAATGCCGATACGCGGCCACAGCGGTGTCCAGGGCTCCGGCGAAATGGGTGCCGACCCGTTCAGCTTGCCCGGCGGCGAGTTCAAGGGCGAGGATATCCGCCGGATGGAGAGGCTGTGGGGCTTCAAGCTTCCGGATTGGCAGGGAGATATCGTAGGCGTATCGCTGGAGAATGCCCTGTTGCCAAAGCGTCATGAACGAAAGCTGAAGCTGTTCTATACGTCAGGCGGCAATTTTGTCGAGACGATGCCGGACCCTGATTTTGTGAAGCGCTGCTTGGAGGCTGTCGAATTAAGGGTTCATCAGGACATTGTGCTGAACAGCTCCACGCTGCTGGACGCGGAGGAGGCGGTTATCATCCTGCCTGCCATGACGCGATACGAACAGCCGGGCGGCGGCACTTCAACCTCCACAGAGCGGATGGTCTACTACTCGCCGGCCATAGCTGGTCCGCGGATTGGGGAAGCCCGCGCCGAATGGCAGATTTATGCCGATTTGGCTGCGCGAATTCGTCCGGAGCTTAAAGCTGCTATCGCATTTAAGGATGCCGATGCCGTCAGGCGGGAAATTGCCTTGGCGTCCCCGCAATATGACGGTATTCAGCATCTGCGGAAGCAAGGCGATGTATTTCAGTGGGGCGGCGCTTGGCTGTGCGAGGAGGGCTTTTGTCCGACTGAGGATGGCAGAGCCAGGCTGCTGCCGATTGAGCTGCCGGAGCTGCGCATTCCGGAAGGGCATTTTTATGCTACGACAAGGCGAGGCAAGCAGTTCAATTCGATGATCTATGGGGAGAAGGATGCTTTTAATGCTGCTGGGCGTTATGACGTATTGATGAATAGAGCGGATATGAGGAAGCTTGCCATCGCTGAAGGAGATGCGATCGTCGTCTATAACCGAAGCGGGAGCTTCCATGGAAGGGCAAAGGGGGAGGATATGGCGCCTGGGAATGTCGAGCTGTACTGGCCGGAGGGCAATAGTTTATTTGCCAAGGGCGTATATGAGCCGTTTGCAGGCATCCCCGAGTACAATGCTTCGGTTATCGTGGAGCGTGCCGATACCTATCATGCTTTTAAAGACACGAGATATATGGAGAAACGGATCGTGGAGCTGGAGACGGAGCCGCCAGCTTAGGCTGCGGGGTCAGCATGCAGGGTGCTGGGTGCATAAGAGGACGTGGAGGAGGTGCAAGCTGATGGAGCTTTCAAACACGACAAAGTGGCGCATACTCAAATATGACGGCCGCGCGCCCTTGGAGAAGGATGATGATATCGCCGCCGAATTCCCGCTTACCTTGAAGCTGGACGGCGAAGAGTTTGCAACGCTGGTATGCTCACCTTCCAGCCTGAAGGAGCTCGTTATCGGCTTTCTTGCATCCGAAGGCGTAATACGCGAGGCAGGACAGGTGAAATCATTAAACATTCATGAGGATACAGGCTTTGCCTATATCGAGCTGGAGAATAAGCAAACGGTGAACCATGATCATTATGCAAAGCGGTTTATCGGGTCATGCTGCGGCAAGAGCCGGCAGTTTTATTTTCACAACGATATGCTAACGGCGAAGACCATCATGACCCGCACCAGAATATCGGCAGAGCAGTGTATTCGCTTTATGCAGGAGCTGCAGGAAAGCTCTTCGGAATTCCGCAGTACGGGCGGCGTTCACAACGCAGCCATTGGAACGCCTGCCGAACTGCTCGCCGTAAGAACGGATATCGGACGCCATAATGCGCTCGATAAGCTGTTCGGCTATTGCTTGCTGCATCGGATCCGCACATCGGATAAGGTGATCGCCTTCAGCGGGAGGCTTTCCTCGGAAGCGGTGCTGAAAGCCGCAAAAATCGGCTGCGGGATCATGCTCAGCAAATCGGCGCCGACCGATCTCGCCCTACGTCTCGCTGAGGATTTGGGCATTACCTGTGTAGGCTTTATTCGAGGCGGGGAGATGAACGTATATACGCATCCGGAACGAATTGATTTTGGCAACGGATTGACAGTATGGTAGTGATTGTATATCATTTTATTGAAAATGATTATCACTACGAGAGAAGAAGGAGCTAACGATGCTTTTACGATTTTTTGCCTACTATAAGCCTTACAAAAAGTTATTTCTGCTGGATTTCTGCTGTGCGGTATTGCTGGCTGTGCTTGAGCTTTGCTTCCCTCTAGCGGTTAGTTATGTCATAGATACCCTGCTGCCCGACGAGAATTGGGGGCTGATTGTAACGGCATGCGCGATTTTGTTGGTCGTCTATATTATTAATACGATTTTGAGTTACGTAGTTACCTACTGGGGGCATATGCTCGGTATCAATATCGAGACGGACATGCGGAAGAAGCTGTTCGATCATGTGCAGAAGCTATCGTTCCGTTTCTTCGATAATACCAAGACCGGCCATCTCATTTCGCGTCTTACGAATGATTTGTTCGAGATTGGCGAGGTTGCCCATCACGGTCCCGAGGATATGTTTATTGCTGCAATGACGCTGGTTGGGGCATTCGGCATCATGGCGTATATTAATTTGGAGCTGGCTATTCTAACCTTCGTTATTGTTCCTATCATTATATGGCTTGTATTGATGTTCAACGGTAAAATGACAAGGGCCGCAAACCGCCTATTCTCAGATATGGCTGATTTCAATGCGCGCGTCGAGGATACGGTCGGCGGTATTCGCGTCGTTCAAGCCTTTTCGAATGAAAGCCACGAGAAAAAGCTGTTTAAAGTAAATAACTTGCGTTTCCGTGAAGCCAAGCTTATTTCATACAAAATAATCGGCTTGAACTCGTCCATCACGTACATGCTCATGAGACTGGTTTCTGTGTTCGTGCTGATTGCAGGCACATGGTTTGTTATTAAGGGAGATCTGAAATACGGAGAGTTCATTAGCTTTGTTTTGCTGACGAACATTTTCTTTAAGCCTATCGAAAAAATCAATGCCGTCATTGAGAGCTATCCGAAAGGGATTGCCGGATTTAAGCGTTACGTGCAGCTGCTGGAGACGGCACCAGACGTAGCGGATAAGCCGGATGCGGTCGAGGTGGACCGTTTAAGCGGCAATATTGAATACCGTGACGTCACGTTTGGTTATGAAGGCGAAGCGAAGGTGCTGCAAAATATCGATCTATCGATTCGCGCTGGCGAGACGATTGCTTTTGTCGGACCTTCCGGCGCTGGCAAAACGACGCTGTGCAGCTTGCTGCCGCGTTTCTATGAAATCGAAGGCGGCAGCATTTCCGTCGATGGCTACGATATTCGCGATTTGAAGCTGGATTCGCTGCGGAAGCAGATCGGAATCGTCCAGCAGGACGTCTTCCTGTTTGCGGGTACTATCCGTGAGAACATTGTCTACGGGAAGCTGGGTGCTTCGGACGAGGATATTTGGCAGGCGGCTCGGAGAGCGAAGCTGGAGGAATTCATCCATGCTCAGCCGCAGGGGCTGGATACGGTGGTCGGGGAGCGCGGTGTGAAGCTGTCAGGCGGACAAAAGCAGCGGCTTGCCATTGCGCGGATGTTCCTCAAAAACCCGCCGATCCTTATTCTCGACGAAGCGACGTCGGCGCTCGATACGGAGACGGAAGCAGCCATCCAGCAGTCGCTGGCAGAGCTGTCCGTTGGCCGGACCACGCTTGTTATCGCGCATCGACTGGCAACAATCAAGAACGCCGATCGCATTGTCGTCGTAACAGAGCAAGGGATTACCGAACAAGGCCGACACGAGGAGCTCGTCACGGCTGGCGGCATTTACAGCCGCTTGCACCATGCTCAGTTTGGGAGCAGATAATTAGGTAAGCGTCAAACTCTTTCTGCCTTCGAATCGTAAATTCGCAATGGGATCATCCTCCTCGGAAGCCAATCCGAGGAGGATTTTTTATGGCCAGAGATTAGATTCGAATGAAATGGGAGTCGCGCAGCGCAGAATTCGATCTAGCGTATCTTAATAATCTAGAAGGCGTCCATTATCATGCCATTGACCGTACATTTTATTTTCTTTAGTGTTGGTTATAAATTTGTCTAATCTACTCTTAAATAATTCTGGCTGATTTTTATTGCTTTGTATCGTGTCGATCCGAACTCTTTTATAAAGAGCTGGAAATGCCAAGAAATTCTCATATACTTGCCTTTCCTCTTTTAGCCTTTGTTCTATAACCCTATCTATTTTAAAAGAATCAGGGTCCATATCAGGAAGTACCTTTCTTCCTTCATCACTCATTAACCCCAACTTTTCGAGGCGGCGGACACGTTCTTTATTCAATTCAGTCCAAGAACTTTTTTTGCTTCTAGGAGACAGTCTCTGCGCCAACCCAGTTTCAGATATTTTCTTTTTGACTCCATCGATCCATCCAAAACATAAAGATTCTTCGACCGCGTCCAAATATAGCAACGTATCTGGGTTTGGCGTCATACTAACTACGACCCAACAAGATTTTTCAGTCGTACAATTCTCCTGCAGCCACGCCCTCAAATCTTCTCTCGATATTCCTGTAAATAGATTTTCAATTTCCATAGATAAAATACATTCTCCTTTCTAGGTATGGAGAGTAATTAATTTCATTATAGAGGCAATGACCCTAGATTCTCCTCAGGATAGTTTGGTTGGCCCAGGTGTGGTATTTAAACATTTCTACTGGATGATTCGTAATTCGTATTGTCTCCTTTTGACTTGTCATGAAATGTTTTTGCATCTGTTGTTATTATAAAAAAAGAAATATGACAACAGTCTGTCACACTTTGATGTACCGTACATCCCTTTGGGTTTAGCAGATACGGATTTTGCTGACGGGCTTATGCTACATTGCACTTTATACAACAGAAACCTGAAATAACCGTCAAACGGGGGGCTACACTGCAGAAAATGCAATGGAAAATGAGGTTTGGATGCAAAATGTTGCGGATGTAGAGGATTCTATTGTAGAAACTACAATGTAGCGGCGAAAGCGGGCGTTTGAGTGGGAGTACGTTGTACAAAGTACAACGTACACTCCCCAAAAACATCCCAAAGACATTCCAAAGACATTCCAAAGACATTCCAAAGACATTCCAAAGACATTCCAAAGACATTCCAAAGACATTCCAAAGACATTCCAAAGACATTCCAAAGACACCCCAAAAACACTCACACCAAAGTACTGACTCAAAGCACTGACTCAAAGCAATTACTCACAACACTCCCCCTCCAGAAGAGCACTTCACAGAACATGGATGACTAAACAAACTGATGTACTGTACATCCCTTTGGTTTAGCAGATACGGATTTTGCTGACGGGCTTAAGCTACACTGCACTTTATGCAACAGAAATCTGAAATCCCAAAACATCACCCAAAACATCACCCAAAACATCACCCAAAACATCACCCAAAACATCACCCAAAACATCACCCAAAACATCACCCAAAACATCACCCAAAACATCACCCAAAACATCACTCAAAAAAAACCCCCAAAAAACACTTACACCAAAACACTCACTCAAAGCACTCACTCACAACACTCCCCCTCCAGAAGAGCGCTTCACACAACATGGATGACTAAACAAACTGATGTACTGTACATCCCTTTGGTTTAGCAGATACGGATTTGCTGACGGGCTTTTGCTACACTGCACTTTATACGAGCACTTCACACAACATGAACTAGTTTGGAGGAGGCACCGGCGCATCGTGCATCCATTGGGAGTAAGTCGTTCGCTATACAAATAGAAAAAAACGGCTGCCGGAATCAATCCGGCAGCCGTTTTTCTACGTTGTTACTTCTGACCCGCCTTTACCAGTCTGAGCAGCTCGCGGATATCGCCGGCCAACTTATCTGGGGAGATGTTCTCGGCCAAAGCGTCCGTACGAATCTTTTCAATGGCTTTCACAGCATTCTTGCCCGTTACCGTGAGCACCTTCACATCTCCGCCCATGAAATTCTTGATCTGGCTCGCGGCCACTGCCAGATTATCATGGCTTCCCTTATCTGTTCCGCTCATGCCGCCAAGTCCATCATCCGGCGAATAGCCTTTGCCTGAGAGTCCTTCGGATTGATTGAGCACCTTCCTTTGAACGTCATCATATTGCGAACCGGAGGAGGTTAGCTTTTCCGTGGCGAGCACGACTGTATCATCGAACACGAATACACGCACGTCAGGGATCCCGATTCCGCTCAGCCGAGATTCCAGATGGGCAGAGAAGCCGTTCGAGTGCAGCCCGGAGCTGCCGATCATGCTGTACACGGACATGCCCATCCCATATGTGGTATTGCCGTTCTCATTGGTTGTATGCAGCTTCGGTCCGGCTTCGCTTGGAATGACGGACGGATCATGAAGCATCTTGGCTTCCTGTTCCGTTAAGGAATTGGAACGCGAGGCGGGCGGCGTTCCATTGGCACAGCCGGACAGAAGAGCAAAAGCAGCTACGGAAAGCGTGAGCAATTTGCTGAGAGCAGTCATCTAAAAATCATCCTCCATAGGGTTGCATTTTGATGTTAGCATGACCATTTCCATGAAATGAATATTCATGGCTTGTTGGAAAATAATAAAAGGGATAGATTGAACTTTCCAGGAGGTGCAAGTTTTGGATCGGAGCGATAAACAGAAAGAACCAAACAAAGGCACGGTCGACGGAAGCTCCCGCCGCAGGTTTCTTATTAATACGGGTTACGCTTTGGGAGGCATCGCCGTGGGCGGGGCGCTTGGCTCCTTACTCAAAAAGAAACCGACCACAACGAAGGCACCGGGTAAAACGGATGAAGGAAAGACGGCTGAACCAAAAAACTACAACCGCGCGCTCATGTTTTTTACCCAAGAGCAGTTTCGGATAGTCGAGAGCGCGACGGAACGGATTTTTCCGGAGGATGAGACTGGTCCAGGTGCCAAATCGCTAGGTGTCGCCTTCTTTATTGACCATCAGCTTGCAGGGGATTGGGGCTTCAATGGCCGAGATTACATGAACCCGCCATTCTACACGGGGGAGAAGGAACAGGGCTATCAGGGCCGGCTGAAAAGAAGGGAAATCTTCGAGATCGGCCTGCGAGAGCTGGAGAATTACAGCATGACCAAATTTCAGAAGAGCTTCATCGAATTGACGGGTGAGCAGCAAGATGAATTGCTTAAGGGCTTCGAGTCGGATGAGGTGAAGCTGACGACGATTTCTGCGAGCAGTTTCTTCAAAATGCTGCGGAGCAGCACGCTGGAAGGCGCGTACAGTGACCCGCTTTATGGGGGCAATCTGGATATGAACGGCTGGAAAATGCGCAACTATCCGGGCAATCAGATGAGCTATGTCACTATCATTGATAAAGAATTTACAAAACTTGATCCGAGCAGCCTGCAAGACCATTTGGTTTCTCATTAGCGAATCGGGAGGATATTATGGCCAAAACATTACCGAAAACCGATGTTGTCATCGTAGGGGTCGGCTGGTCTGGGGGCATCATCGCCGCGGAACTTACGAAAAGCGGTTTAAACGTGGTAGGACTTGAACGAGGGAAAGAGCGGAAGACCGAGGATTATTTCATGGTGCATGACGAGCTGCGTTATGCGCTGCGTTACGAAATGATGCAGGATTTGTCGAAAGAAACGATCACGTTTCGCAGTAATGAGAAAATCCGTGCGCTGCCTATGAGGCAGTACGGTTCGTTCTTGATAGGGGACGGACTCGGCGGAGCGGGCGTTCACTGGAACGGTCAGACCTATCGTTTTTTGCCGTACGACTTTGAGATTCGAAGCAAGACGATTGAAAAGTACGGAAAAAATAAAATCCCGGCTGGCATGACGATCCAGGATTGGGGAATTACGTACGACGAGATCGAGCCGTATTACGATAAATTCGAGAAAATGGCGGGTATTTCAGGCGAGGCGAACCCTCTGGGTGGCAAACGCAGCAGCCCTTTCCCGACCCCGCCAATGAAGAAGACACCGGCAATGCAGATGTTTGTCGAAGCGACTACCCGACTAAAGCTGAATCCGTATATGATGCCTTCGGCAAATCTATCAGAAAACTATACGAATCCTGATGGCATTGCCCGCGCCGCCTGCCAATATTGCGGATATTGCGAGCGCTTTGGCTGCGAATACGGGGCCAAGGCCGATCCAGTGGTGACGGTCATTCCGGTAGCTAACAAAACGGGGAAGTTTGAGATTCGCACCCATTCAAACGTTCGCCGTGTATTACATAAGGGCGGTAAGGCGACAGGCGTTATGTACACGGACGTAACGACGGGAGAGGAAATCATACAGCCCGCAGATATCGTCGTTGTGACGAGCTATGTATTCAACAATGTCCGGCTGCTGCTGATGTCAGGGCTGGGGCAGCCTTATGATCCAGCATCAGGAACGGGCGTCATCGGCAAGAACTATGCTTATCAAGTTGCGAAGGGCAGCGCGGTTGGCTTCTTCGAAAATCAGCAGTTCAACAGCTTCGCAGGCGCAGGAGCGCTCGGCGTATCTATTGATGACTACAACGGCGACAATTTTGACCACTCCGATCTGAATTTTATCCACGGAGGCGTCATTGCGATCGGTCAGTCTGGTGCGCGCCCGATTCAGAACAATCCGACTCCGTCAGGAACGGCTGCATGGGGCTCTGAATTCAAGGCGAAGTCAGTGCATTACTCAAATCGGACGCTTGCTGTCGGCGCGCAGGGGTCTTCGATGTCTTACAAGCATCATTTTCTCGATTTGGACTCGACTTACAAGGACGTCTACGGCGATCCGCTTTTGCGGATAACCTTTGATTTCGAAGAACAGGACCGCGAGCTGGCGAAGTTTCTAGCCGAGCGCTGCTCAAAGATAATGAATGAGATGGGTGCGGATAAGGTCGACTATTTAAAGGAACTCGGTCCTTATGAGATTATGACCTATCAGTCGACCCATAACACGGGCGGCGTCATCATGGGGAATAAACCGGACAATTCAGCGGTCAATACGTACAGCCAAATGTGGGATGCGGATAACGTGTTTGTCGTCGGTGCCAGCGCATTTCCGCAAAACGCCGGCTACAATCCGACGAATACGGTCGGAGCATTAGCTTACCGCGCGGCGGAAGGCATCTTGAAGTACAGGGAAAAGGGCGGATTGCTTGTTTGAAAAAGGCAGAAAGTTTTTAAAAAAGGGCCGTTCCCGAAGAAATACGGGAACAGCCCTCTTTTTTTCTACAGCAGTTTCTGCACGTCATCCTTTTTGTCTGTGGATGGAAGGCTTTGATCATCGTCCACTATGCCGCGCGTTGAGCTGCGGAATTCGCGCAGCGTATCGCCGAATGCCCGGCCGAGCTGCGGAAGCTTAGCCGGCCCAAAAACGATGAGCGCGATAAGCAGAATAATGACTAACCCTGAGACACCGATGTTATTTAACATATGTTATTCTCCTTTTTGGTTCAAGTAGGTGATGGAACGGCGGCCACTCGTTTAGCATACCTTCTGGTTACGAGCACGCTAATCTCAAAGAGCAGCAGCAGTGGCACGGTCACGGAGAGGTGAGAGACAAAGTCCGGCGGGGAGATGCATGCCCCGACAACGGCAAGAGCAACATAGGCATATTTACGCGAGCCGTTCAGCCGTTCAGGAGTGAGCAGCCCGATTTTCGTCAAAAACAGGATGATGAGCGGCATTTCGAAGGCGATGCCAAGCGGGAACACGACACTGAACAGAAAGGAAAAGTACCGATCGATCCCGTACGTTTCAACGGCGCCGACATTATGGTTCATTTCCATCATGAATTCGAGCATCATCGGAAACACAAGAAAATAACTAAACGATACACCAACAAGAAACAATAGGAATGACAAGGGTACATAGGCAAGCGTTCCTTTTGCTTCCGTTTCCGTTAGTCCAGGCCGCACAAACGCCCAGGTATGGTAAAGCAGAACGGGCAGTGTGAACAGAATGGCGAACAGGAACGCGCAGCGCAAATAGATGAACAAACCGTCCGTGAACGAGAAGACGTTCCATTCCACCGATTTGGCGGTCAGACCCGATTTGATGTACCGCAAAATGCTTGGGGCTGCATAAAGCCCTCCGCTCATAGCGACGAAGAAACAGGCGATTACGATAATCAATCTTTTCCTCAGCTCGGTTAAGTGGTTAACCAGATCTCCTTGTATATCCACAAAATCACCCCGCATCAAAGCGTATTTCTGTTAATCCGTCATGCATTTTGTTAGGATAACCAGTTCACTTTCTGTTATGCGCAGTCTTACCTTTTCTGAAAATCTTTAGGAAACGCTGCATACATCATTCGCTTCTGGGAAAAGTAACAACAAATCTCCCTATATTAGGAGGAAACAAAATGTTTTATAAAAACAAATGGGTTTTATTACTGTCTGCCTTCGCGCTGATCCTTGCACTATCTGCCTGCGGCAACGGTAATAAAACCAATAATGGGGCCAATACCGAAACACCGGCAGAGAACACTGGCAACACTGACAACGCTGGCAATACGACTGTCAATACGGCAGAAGCGGAGTCCTTCTACGGCAAAAATTGCGTAAGCTGTCATGCCGTTGACCTCTCTGGCGCGAATGGACCTAACTTACAGCATGTCGGCAAGGAAATGTCCGTTGAACAAATCAAAACGCAGATAAACAATGGCGGGAACGGAATGCCTGCTTACAAAGGACAGCTGACGGATGAGGAGATCACACAGCTTGCTTCATGGCTGGCCGGCCATAAATAAGAGCATGCTAAGATCCCGGTATCAAAGTGAGTGGAACACACGAAATAGGAGAAAGGAGCAGCTAAGACTGCTCCTTTTTTCGTTGTCATAGGTGAAATATTTAACAGAAATTCAGCAATAAAGCCTTAATCATGATATATAATTGGAAAAACATACAATAAATATGCTGAGGGAGGAAATGTAATGTCAGAAATGCCGTGTTTGGGGTGCCAGCTTGCCAATCATCGAATAGAGGCATACACCGTCTACGAAAACGAATGGGTTACTTGTTTCCTTGATATCGCTCCATTAAATGAAGGACATCTGCTGATCCTGCCAAAGCAGCATTTTCTTGACGTCGATGATTTGGACGAACGAACAGCGAACGAAATTATGAAAGCATCTGCCATGCTGGCAAGGCTGCTAAAGGCTGAATTCCAGCCAGATGGAATAACGGTCATTCAGAATGGCGGCAAATTCAATGATTTGACGCACTATCATATGCATATCTTTCCTCGTTACGCTGAAGACGGCTTTGCTTGGGTGGAACCGGTGGATTCCACAAATGCGAAGGACCGGCTCAGCGAAACGAAAGAGAGATTGGTGAAACAAGCAAATGGTTAGCTATGATATTGAGGGACAAAAAGCATTATCAGCTTGAAACTAGGCGAATTCTACTAAACAATTAAGCTTTATCATTCTTATAAAGCCTCGCAATGACACTCGATAAAGCGTCAATCGTGCGATAAGATTCTTCGAGCGTATTATTAACGCCTCCGACCTCAATAATCATGCTGTTCAGCGCTAGATCCTGGTTGTAGACGCCATTACCCTGCGAGTGGTCTTTTGCAAAAATGCCTTTTGATAAGCCGGGGTACTTATCGTTTAGGATTTTGATAAATTTTTTGGCAAAAGCATAGTTGCTTTCCCAATTCGGATTCTCGGCCCCAATAATGATATAGAGCTGAGCATACTGCACACCATTTATTTCCGCCGTGGTTGCTTTGCGGGGACCGGAATCGCGATGGATATCAAAAAAATAGTGAAGCTCCTTGTTGGTAGCAAGGAGTTCTTTAACTTTTTTTCTGGAATATAGGTACGAATCAAGTCCATTATAAAGATCACCATAAATGGAGGGATAATCGGACGCGTCGTGCAGGCTTTTAAATCCGGCCTCGTTTAATTTCTTCGTTAATCGTTCGCCCAATAGGGTGACGTTTGTTTTTTTATCGAACGCAAGCGATTCCTTTTTGACGGACGGTAATTCAGGCAGCCACGATTCGCGATTATGGGAGTGATAAACAAATATTTCGGGTGCCGAGACGGTTTTGACAGGCGGCTCTATGGTATTCTCCTCTTCTTCGGAAGGCTCGTTGTCAGGAGACGGAGTCGGAGCCGGAGCCGGATTGGCGGAATGGTTATTTTCTGATTCACCTGTTTCTGGCACATGATGCTCATCATCGCTAGGATAATCAATGGCTCCCTCGGTATCATTTCCAGGGTAGAGAAGGGTTGATCGATTAGTACTCATTCCTGGCAAGATGCCGCCCATAAGCGCTTTCGGATCATTGAAATCGACATCCAACAAATACGACAGCAAAAAATTCACCGTTTTATTGGTATTCCCGATATGCGCTTCTGCTTGATAATGCGGCATTTCAAAGCTTAAGAGATTGCTAAAAAAACCAGCTGGCATCTTTACGGCTTTACCCGATGTTTGCTTAAAATCAGGATTAAATGAAGCTAGGACCAGCCCTATTACGACAGTAGTCGAGAACGTAATGACCATGATGATCATAAATGTCCGAAACAATCGAACAAGCTCAGTCAGCCTTTGGTTCATGAAATCACCCCTACTAGAGACATCGCTTGTCTATCGGCTTTTACTAGAAAACATATGATCAGACTCTATTAAATATGCATAAGGCATCGAGGGTTCTACAAAAGTTAGAACTGTTGTTCATTTCGCCGCGCAGCTATGATGGGGACATCGCTGCAAAGGAACGAACGAGGGATGGAGTGAATTTGCTTGGAGAATGCAACCGATCTTATCATTCGAAAATTAACCGCTACTTTTGTCGTAACGGCCGTTGCCTCTATTATGATGGCTGGTTATCATGTGCTTGGAGACCGCGGTTCCGGAGTCCAATATCATCTTGGAACTCAGCTGATGGAATGGTCTTTTATATACGCGATGTATATCGGGGCTATTGTTTTAATTTATGGAAACGCGGTTTCAATCGGGATAATGTGGGTGCGCAATAAATGGTTTGAGCGGCAAGCTTGGCTTGCTGTCGGATTGCACGGTTTTTTTGGTCTTGGCATTGGGATTTTGATTCCGAGCGGATTTTATATGTTAAGCGGGATAGTTATTGCATTAGGATACGGAATTTTGGATCGGTGGCTGAAAGCGAGGGCGTTAAAGCAAAAGAAAGCAGCACTTTGTGTGCTTATTCCGATCCTGATTTACGTGGTTTCTTGGGGAGCGCTTAATCAGAACTCTCCACCGATGCCGCCATATACCATAGAAGAAGCAGTAGCCTTTGCCACAGCGGGGGGAGGTACGACGATAGACGCTTTTCCTAATGAAGTTGGGCAATGGCAGGGATTTATTGAGGGTTATATGGTGAAAAGAGAAACAAAAGCGGAAACATTGACGGAAAATGTCTACGTCGTTACTTTTAGCGAGAGCTGGAAAAAGGGAACGGAGTCGAATTTTCGGTCTTTTTCATACCGAGTGGGGCGCGGTTCGATGACGTTTCACCAAAGCGAGGGGGATGATCCTCCCTATGCAAGCTACTGAGCAGCCAGTGCCTGGATGGAAAAGGAAAAGATTGACTAATTGGATTCGGTTGTTGTATTGTGATTTTTATCCATTTATATCCGAAGGCCATGAAAGAAAATAGTAGTCTGACGCAATTGTCAAAGCGAGCTAGCGACTGGTGAGAGGTCTGGCACAATTGTCCGGGTGAATGGTTTCTTTCGCTTCAATCCGAACGCTGGGTAACCAGCCAGTAGGCGTTGACGGTGAGTCCCTCCGTTATCTAGGGGAATCGTGTTAGAAATTGACATGAAAGAGTGCGGCCATCGGCCGAATTCGGGTGGTATTGCGGAGCAAACACTTCGTCCCTTTTTTAGCGGACAGGTGTTTTTTTATTTATAAGGACATTATAAGTTTTCACTTATCAATGTCCTTATAAATCTCCGCGAAACGAGCTTTTGCCGCAAAGAACGGCTACAGCCGTTTACGCTTGTATACCCAAAAACAAGGAGGAACGAAAATGAAACGAGTCATTTCCGGGATTAAACCTAGCGGCGAGCTGAATATTGGAGGCTATGGGGGAGCGCTGCAGCCATTTATTACGATTCAACATGAGTATGAATGCTTTTTCTTTGTGCCGGATCTTCATGCAATAACGGTCACTCAAGATCCGAAAGAGTTATATCAACGTTCGAAGGATATTGCAGCCTTTTATATTGCCGCGGGAATTGATCCTAAGAAATCCACCATATTTATTCAATCGCATGTGCCTGCGCATGCTGAGCTAGGATGGATGATGGAGACGCAATCCCATTTCGGCGAGATGAGCAGAATGACGCAGTTTAAAGAAAAGTCGGACGGTAAAGATTCGGTGAGTGCCGCATTGTTTACCTATCCTGCCTTGATGGCAGCGGATATTCTCCTCTACCAAGCGACGCATGTGCCTGTTGGTGACGATCAGAAGCAGCATCTAGAGATGACCAGAGATTTAGCGCTGCGTTTCAATAACCGTTTTGGAAGTACCTTTGTCGTGCCGGAGCCGATTATTCAAAGCCTCGGTTCCCGTATTATGGGGCTGGATGACCCAAGCAAAAAAATGAGCAAAAGCAACCCGAACCGCAATAGCTGCGTGCTGATGCTAGATTCACCGGATGAGATCAGGAAAAAATTCTCTAAAGCCGTAACCGATTCGGAGGGAAGCGTGCGTTTGGATTGGGAGGCTAAGCCTGCTGTCAGCAATCTCATTGAGATTTATGCCGTGTTTTCCGGAGATTCTATTGCTGCCATTGAAAGACGGTATGAGGGTCAGGGCTACGGCAGCTTCAAGAAGGATTTAGCTGAGGTTGTGGTTGAGAAGCTAATCCCGATCCAGGAGAGGTACAAAGAAATCATTGATTCCGAGGAGCTTATCACCATTTTGAAAGACGGTGCTCTGAAAGCATCCGAGGCCGCGAAAGCTACGCTGCATCAGGCAAAGCGCTCCATGGGATTTGTGACCTTTTAAGAAGAGAAAGAGGAAGCATAGCCAGCATGGGCTGTGCCCGGGGGGAAAAGGGAGCGAATCGTTCCGATTTCAGGATCAGCATGTTCGGGATGGTCAGGATTTCTCAGCTATTGTTAAACAGAGGAGCAACAAAAGAAATAATCCTATCTCAATGAATATAAGCAAAAAGAAGGCCTAAGAGATTCGCTCTCATTAGGCCTTCTGCTTAATAGGCTGCTCAGCCGCTGCCCGAATGTTCCTTGGCCGCTGCCGGCTCCCTTGCTTTCTCTTTCTTTGATTTTTCCCATCTGAAAATCCCGTTTAAACCTTTGAACACCAGCTTCGATTCCTTTGTCAGAAGCGGCCCCATTATCGCTAGGATGAGGACATATAACGCGGCGAACGGCTGCAGCAGCTCAAGCAGGCCGCCGGCTTTGCCGAGGTTCGCCATAATGATGGAGAATTCGCCGCGCGATACGATCGTTAGGCCGATATTTGCCGACGCCTTCGGCGACAGGCCCGCGCTTTTTCCTGCGAGCATGCCGGCAACGAAATTGCCAAACAGCGTTACGCCAACCGCTGCAAGCGACAGCCATACCGCTCCGCCAAGCGCGAAAGGGTCAATCGTCAAGCCGAAGCTGAAGAAAAATAGCGCTCCGAAGAAATCACGGAAGGGCAGGATCAGATGCTCAATCCGCTTCATGTGAACCGTTTCAGCCAGTACTAAGCCGACTAACAGTGCGCCGATTGCTTCGGCTACATGAATGGTTTCGGAGAAGCCGGCGACGAGAAACAGCATGCCGAACACGAGCAGCAGAAACAGCTCATTCGAGCGAATATTAAACAATTTATTCAGAAGCGGGGCAGCCTTCCTGCCTATGATTAAGAAGAGCAGCATGAAGCCGAGCGCATAGGATGCGGACAAAAGCACGCCGCCGAGCGATGAAGAATCGCTGAGTACGAGTCCGGAAAGCACGGAGATATAGACCGCTAGGAAAATATCCTCGAACATAATGATTCCGAGAATCATCTCCGTCTCCGGATTAGCCGTCCGTTTCAAATCGACAAGCACCTTCGCCACGATGGCGCTTGAGGAAATCGTAGTAATACCGGCAATGACCATCGTTTCTTCGATGGGGAAACCATTGATCCAGCCAAATAACAAGCCAAGCGAAAAGTTGATGAGAATATAAATAGTTCCGCCTATCGCAATAGAGCGACCCGATTTCATTAACCGACCCACAGAAAACTCCAGACCTAAATAGAACAGGAGGAACAGCACGCCGAGCCGCCCCATGAATTCGATTAGATCTGCACTATGAATAAACCTGAAGTCCAATATGCCAACATGCGGCGCATGAGGACCTACGGCCATGCCGATTAAAATGTAAAACGGGATGACGGAAAACCGAATTTTTGCAGCTAACAGCCCGACTAAGGCAATGAGTATAACGGCAAGACCGATCTCCAGCACCATGTGATCCATAATTAACGGCTCCCGTTTTGCAGCATCAGCTTAAGAAGCTTTAGATGCTGCCGCTCACCTGCGACGATGAGTGTAGTATCCGCTTTGAAAATATAGTCGGGGCCAGGATTGATATGCTTTGCTTCCTTCTCGACAGCAGCGATAATCGTCGCCCCCGTCGTTTGGCGGATATCGGCTTCACCGATCGACCTGCCAATGCATGCGGCGTTTGGTTCAATCTTGTACCATTCGATGGTTAAGTCATCAAGCGCGACTTCAATGGTTTCAAGCGCCTTCGGCTTATAAGTCATGCCGCCCACGATAGCGGCAACCTGCCGGGCTTCCTCGTCTTCAAGCGTAACCATGGAAATGCTGTCGTCCGGATCATCGTATTCGAAGTGGTACATTTCGCGGCGTCCGTCATCGTGAATGATGATGACAAACTTGTCGCCGCTTCTCGTCATAATTTGGTATTTACGGCCAATACCGGGCAAGTCGGATTCTCTAATGTTCATTGTGTATGCCTCCTCATTTGTTGGTTATTGATAAACCGAATGAGAAGAGCAGCCCACAAAATGTGAGGTGAATTTAATAGGAGTCATAAGCAAGTCACGCATTCGCTGAGGAACTGACGTGCGAAGCGCAAATAGGGTTGTAGATCGCCTGAAAAGAAGCAAGAGCGAATGCAAATAGGCGACGAGCAGTACGTTTACTGGCAAAAAGAGTTTAGTCGTGCTGTTCATTTTGCCAACGCTTACTGAGGCGGTATATTTCACTGAAGCATGTATGCGGCTTGCGCCTGCAGTTTGCTCGAACGTGTTGCCTGCTTGGTAGGCGAACAGCGCTGCGAGCAGCAGCGGAACAATAATAAGCAAGTTCATCAAATGCTTGCGGCTGATGCGTCCAAATTCCTGTACACCTTTGTTCATCTGTTCACCTCCCAAATGTTCGTTAATATAAGTATAACTTATAAATCGAAAAATACAAAGCTGGTTCCATATATTAACGGAGTAAAAACTCGTTTTTTCCTTCTATCCCCACCTGTTTAATGAATTGACGATCTGATCTACGCGTTATAGAATGAGGAAACGAAATGAGTGATCATACGCAAGCAAAAGAGAGAAAGAAGGTTGAAATGGATGGGAGTATCCGTAAAACAGCTGTCGCCGCTAGTGGAGTCGCTTGGTTTGAAGCAGCACGTGGAGGGCGGATGGTACAAGGAAATTTGGAAAGCTGGCTTTGTTATACCGCAGGAGGTGCTTGGCGCTCCGTATTCAGGAAATCGCTTTGCGGCATCATCCATCTATTTTCTGCTGCATCCCGATGAGTTCTCGGATTGGCATACGGTCTATTCGGACGAGCTGTGGATGTGGCATTCCGGAAGTCCTTTGCTGCTGACGCTCGGGGGAACGAAAGAAGCACCGGAGACGAGGAAAGAAATCATCGTCGGTCCGGATGTGCTGGCAGGCCATCAGCCGCAAGCGCTCGTACCGGCAAACGAATGGCAAATGGCGCGTCCACTTGGCGATGAGCCTGTTCTTGTGTCCTGCGTGGTAGCGCCAGGCTTCCACTATGATGATTTTAAGCTTATTAAACGTTAAATCGAATCGCACTTATTGCTTCAATCGAAGCCGAAGAAAGAGCCATACGTGGAAGGTTAACCCTTACCCGTATGGCTCTTATATGTATTTATGAGACATTTTCGTCAGGGTTGTCCTTCAATCTTAGCGAATCGATGAACAGCTGCGTGAGCTTCGGATCCCACTGCGTGCCCTTGCCCTCTTCCAGGATGGATAGCGCTCGCTCATAGGTCATGCCTTTTCGGTAAGGCCGGTCGGAGGTCATGGCGTCAAAAGCATCGGCGATCGCGATTGCACGCCCAAACAGCGGAATATCGGTACCGACAAGACCGTCCGGATAACCCTTCCCATCATAACGCTCGTGATGTGAGCGAACGCCTGGCAGCAGTTCGGCCATCGCATCTGCAGGCTCAATTTGCTTCAAAATATTTTCGCCGAGCACGGGATGCAGCTTGATTTGATCAAATTCCTCGTCGGTTAGCCTGCCTTCCTTGAGCAGCACAGCATCACGCACGCCGATTTTCCCAATATCATGCAGCAGCGCAGTTTTATGCAGCAGCTCGATTTCGCTTGCGGACCATCCGTCCAATCGTCCGATCTGAACAGAGTAGCGGGCTACCCGGGTAGAATGGCCGGCTGTATACGCATCTCGGGCATCAAGCGCTGCCGCAAGAGTCATGAAATAGCTATGCAGAAGCTGATTGTTGCGCTGCTCGCGCTCCTTCAGGCCGTTCACCATATGATTGAATCCAGCTACCAGCTTGGAAAATTCATCTGAATAAATATCCGCCGCACTCGTCTCGAAATTGCCCGCTTGGACGCTGCTCATACCGTTTTGTATCGTATGAATAGGGTCTTCAATGTTGCGAGAGAGCAGCGACGCTCCGAGTAGGGAGTAAATGATGCCGATAATGAGAATAATGCCTGCCCATTGCCAATAAGCTAAACTGCCTTCACCTTGGATATTATCGAGCCTTATTTGCGAGGCCAGGCCAAACAGCAATAAGGGCAGCGTACCGATAAGGAAGGCGCTTAAGCGGAATTTTGTGCGAATTGATACGAGAACTTTGCCGCTAAGCGTGATATCCTGATTATATAGTTCCTTATGCCAATTGCGAATATGCATGACAACGGGCCTAATAGCCTTTGTTGTTAAGAAAAACTCAATCATCGCATGCATGCTGGCAATCATAAAGGCGACAGCGGCAGCGATTCCGATATAAAAATAAGGCAGTTTCATATAGCTTAGCTTAATAAAGACGATGGCCATGCTGACAGCCGGAAGCAGCAAACCCAGAAAGTGGGGGCCGAAGGTGCGCCTAACGGATAACACAGGAAATCTGTGAGTATGTAAATAAGCGTTTTTCAGCTGCTCGGACGTCGGCTGCTGCGCTTTAAAGATGCCCTGAATCGGCCTTAGATGCTGGTAGAAGACAAACAGCTCGCAGACGATCATGATGACAAGGGAAATGGTCATGATTGCACCTAATACAAAACGTTCGTTGGAGGGGATGGATAAGGTGGAAAAAACAACGCCGCCGCCGACTCCGACTACGGCAACCGCAGATCCGAAGAGATAATTGCGAAGGAGCTGAGTTAGGAAAGAGGTATAGACACGGCTTCCTGCTTGTTCGTGCTTCTTAGGTAAATGCATAAGATGAGACCTCGATTCCAAAATTTCTAATAAGCCAGTTCAAAGTACCTATAGTATAAATCGGCATTTTTAGAATGTATATTAACGATAGTGAATAAAAAAATACGCGCAGCCGATGGCAGCACGAGAGGAAACCCACTGTGAAGGAAACGTTATGGACTAAACCGTTTGTTTTGTTGATCTTATCTAATTTATTTTTATTCTTATCACTGGAAATGCTGCTGCCTACGCTGCCTATGTTTGCGGCAAACAAAGGCGGAACCGACGCCCAGATCGGACTTATCATTGGCTTATTTACTTTTTCGGCCGTATTGCTGCGTCCGTTTGTCGGCATGGCCTCCGATAAATTCGGCAAAAAGCTGCTGCTCCTCGTTGGGGTTGCGATCTGTTTAATCGGAACGGCCAGCTATTACGCTGCGGTTACGATTACGATGATGCTGATGCTTCGCATCGTACACGGCGTAGGCTTCGGTATTTCGACAACGCTGTACGGCACGGTTGCCTCAGACATTATACCTGCCTCCAGAAGGGGCGAGGGCATGGGGTTCTTCGGAACAGGCAACGCCGTAGCTATCTCTTTGGGGCCCTTCCTCGGCATTTGGCTGATGGAGGAATTCGGTTTCACTGCGTTGTTTGTTGTCGGCGCTTGTATCCTGCTGCTGGCCCTTGTCTTCACCGCGTTCGTAAAGGGAGATACGCGAGCGGAGCGGGCAGAGATAAAGGCGGCTGCAGAGGCCAATACGCCTCTCATGCTGAGGTTTGTGGAGCCGAAAGCGCTGATGCCGTCACTGCTCGGGCTGCTTGTGGGTTTATCTCTTGGAGGGGTAATCAGCTTCATAACACTGTTCGGCAAAGAGACTGGCGTGCAAAACATCGGATTTTTCTTCTTGGTGCTGGCCCTCAGCGAGTTTCTTATCCGATTTGTGAGCGGACGGATCTTTGATACAAAAGGACGGTTTTGGGTACTCTTTCCTGCGGCGGTTTTTTGCATCGTGGGCTGCGTGATTCTCTACATGACCAAATCTACGGGGATGCTGCTGCTTGCGGCCGTATTTTACGGGGCGGGCTTTGGAGCCATTTTTCCAGGCTTGCAGGCATGGGTAATTGACCGTGTAGAGCCGCAGCGCAGAGGGGTGGCGACAGCGACCTTCTACAATGCCTTCGATATAGGAATTGGCAGCGGCGCAATGCTGCTTGGACTAGTTGCGACATGGAGCAATTACGCAACCATGTATTTGGTATCCAGCGTATTTTTTATCTTCTACCTGGTCGTATATTTCATGTATGAGAGAAAACTGAAGACACAGCCCGGCATCGGGTGAACGGAGCGGAGGGAGATGAGCTGCTAAGATAAGTCATGACTATAGTGGCTAAATTCGCATCTCTCCTGCTGTATGTACTGGATAAGATTGTGAGCATATAGTAAAGAATAGAGTACAGCCCTTCGTATGAAAAAAAAGAAGCTGCCCGAAAGTCATCGACTTAGGGACAGCTTAATGTGATTTCTAATTGTTACACGCGGAATGCGCCTACCGATGCTTTCACAAGGGCAATGAACTTGGGTCTTGCTTGCTCAGCTACGCGCACGACTTGTTCATGCGTAAGTGGCTCTAACTCGTCGCCGATCGCCATGTCGGTAATACAAGTAATGCCGACTACGCGAATGCCTATGTAATTAGCCGCGATGACTTCAGGAGACGTTGACATGCCCACAGCATCTGCCCCCCAGCCTGCCATCATCGAAAGCTCGGCCGGTGTACAGTAGGTAGGACCCGAAATACTGACATAGACACCTTGCTGCAGCTTGATGTCCAGCTCTTCTGCTTTGCTTGCCACGATGGCACGAAGCTCGCGGTTGTAGGCTTGCGACATGTCCGGGAAGCGGGGGCCGAGCTCAGGGATGTTGGCTCCCATTAACGGGTTGCTGCCCGTGTTGTTAATATGGTCGGTTATCAGCATCAGATCGCCGGCGGCGAACGAGCGGTTCATGCCGCCGGCGGCGTTCGTTACAAGCAGTGTCTGAATGCCGAGCTGCTTCATGACGTAGACAGGGAACACAACCTCCTTCATGGAGTAGCCTTCATAGTAATGAAAACGCCCTTTCATGACGAGCACCGTTTTACCTTCCAACTGCCCGATAACGAGCTCGCCGGAATGGCCTTCTACCGTGGAAACCGGAAAGTGGGGAATTTGCTCGTAAGGGATCACGATCGATTCGATAACCTCATCGGCCATAACGCCAAGACCAGAGCCAAGAATAAGACCGATTTGAGGCTGGCTTTGCAGCTGGTCGCGTATGTAAGCCGCAGCTTCATTTATTTTGCTAAGCATGTTTTCCATGAATGGATGACCTCCTAAGGTTTATTCAAGCACAGCGAAAGACAGGGCACTTAGGCCGCAGCTGTACGATGAGCATAACAATCATAGCGTATCGAACTTGCAAAAGTAAACTAATGGCAGTTATCACCTGGCATTGTTGTTGTTTTGTACAAAGCTTCGTATAATGAAACGTAACCTGCGTACTCGTTTAACCTATTGAATAGGACGGAGACGACGCGCTTCGGCTGCGCCATTACCGGAGTATAGGAAAGCACTAAGATGAAGCGGAGGAATAAATAATGAGCGACGGTACAACTTACTCGCCAGCGGAAATTGCGGCGATGATCGATCATACGATACTTAAGGCAGACGCAACGAAGGATGAGGTTTTGCAAATTTGCCGTGAAGCTAAACAATATCATTTCGCAACGGTTTGCGTGAACGCAGGCTGGGTAGCGGCAGCAGCTGCAGAATTGAAGGGTTCCGGGGTTGGTATTACAACCGTAGTCGGTTTCCCGCTTGGAGCGACTACGACAGCATCCAAAGCCGCTGAAGCTAAATTTGCCATCGAAGACGGAGCGACGGAAGTCGATATGGTATTGAACATCGGTTTGCTGAAATCGGGCGACTTGGATGGCGTGCGGCGTGATGTAGAGGGCGTTGCCGCGGCAGTGAAAGGACAAGCCGTCCTTAAAGTCATTCTTGAAACAGGGCTTCTCACGGATGAGGAGAAGGTTACGGCAAGCGAGATTTGCAAGAAGGCAGGCGCCGACTTCGTGAAGACTTCAACGGGCTTTGGCAAAGGCGGAGCAACGGTCGAGGATATTGCGCTGATGCGCCGTACGGTAGGCCCTGATATCGGCGTTAAGGCATCCGGCGGCGTGCGCGACCGTGAAACGGCGCTGCAAATGTTCGCGGCGGGTGCAACGCGAATCGGCGCAAGCTCGGGTATTGCCATCGTGACAGGCGGTCAAGGGGAAGGGTACTAAGATTTTAATTTTAAAAAAGGGACTCCATCGTTCGCCATGGTTAGATCATTAGATCACTGGCAAGCGGGGGAGTCCCTCTTTTTCAATTATAGCTCCGCGCCACGACAGCTTTTGCCACAGAGGACGGCGACAGCCGTTTACGCTTGTATCTAGGCTGAATTAGCGCTCGCAGCTGATCGTAAGATTGGCATGCAGCTCTTCACCGGCATTTAGCATGACAAGCTCCTCTTTGCGGCCAAGCTCTCCCGTCATCGCCATCCAGGGCTCAACGCACACGAAGGGACGGTCCTTAACCGACCATAGCACCATATATTTGAAAATGTCATCATAAGTCAAGCGCACGCGAGCGCCTTGTACAACTGGGAAGGAAATTTCGCCTTTCTTCGCATCAAGCAAGCAGACGGATTCGACAAGCCCTTCCAAATCGATGACGCCATCAAATGGTTTCTCGATATTATCGTTATAATCGACATAGCGGGTCGCATCGATCTCGTAGGCGATCTTCTTGTCCGAATCGATCGCAAAGTAAGGATGGAAGCCAGCATAAAAAGGCATCGCCGCAGCCTCGCTTCGATTGCGGTAGGTTTGGCGTGTATGAAGTTCTCCATTCTGCAGCACGTAGGTAAACAGCAGCTCGAATGCAAAAGGGTATGAGCGCAGCGTATCTTCATTGCTTTGCAGGCGAATCGTAATCGATGCTTCTCCGTCAGCATTAGTGCTGACAACATCCCATACGGCAGTACGTGCGACGCCGTGGTTAGCCATGCTGTAGGTTTTGCCGTTCCACTCGTAGGATTGCTCCTCAAGCTGTCCGCATATTGGGAACAAAATCGGATTTCCTCCCCGAATATTTGCGGTTTTGTGCTCAAAGGTTGCCTTGTCCAAATAGAAGAGCTCAAGTCCATGCAGCTGACATCCGATCACAATGCCGCCTCGCTCCGGACATACGATTACGCGGGACTGCGTACTTTCCTCGATCAATTCATACAAAGTAAAGGTATCCTCATAGCTGCGAACTTCATGGTTGCTCACTTAATTCCCTCCAATAATAGGTGAATGTCATATTGCCCCATCATATCATATTCTCAAAGCGCCTAACTGCACTTATTATCAACCGATTCCCGCCTACAGAGTCATACCGCTACCGCCCTCCAAGCCAATAGTCCGTCCATTAAACTTACGTTTTATGCAGGTTATAAAATGGATCGAATCTACTAAACAATTACCTACACCAAATTGGTAGAGTTGAATAGTATATATTAGCTTCAGAGAATCGCAGGCATTGCCAGTAGTGCTTCTTCAACAGCCGACCTAATGAACGCAAAAGCCAACATGCCAAACCGATCTACTCTTATGCAGCAATCGAAGCTGACCAAACGAACAATAGTTGATGACGGTCTGCATTCCTGTAGAGCTAAAGTTCCCCTAGCCCCTCCCTCCTGGTGACGGGGGGCTTTTTTCTGCCTCGGTAAAAGAAAGGGACAGCGTCCCGCGGGCAATGAATCGCCTGCGTCGCGCTGTCCTTTTTCAAATAGCAGAACTTATAATAGTTATTCTGCTGCTGGCGCTTCTGTTGCCGTTGGGTCAGCAGATGCCTCCGGAGTCAATGAATTCGTGATTTTCGCTTTAGCGCGAATTTCAGTCATCCAAGCTTCGGACAGCTCATTAGCTTCCGTAGCAATAAGCTGCTTTTTAATTTCTTCTTTCTTTTCTTCGAAGGTTGGAACGACAGCAGCTTTCTCCGCTGTTTTCTTAATAATGTGGAAGCCGTGCTCGGATTGCACAACGCCGCTGATTTCATTCACTTTCAGCGCGAATGCAGCCGTTTCGAACTCAGCAACCATAGCGCCTTTGCCGAAGAAGCCAAGATCGCCGCCTTGTTCTTTTGAACCGGTATCAGTGGATTTCTCTTTCGCGATCGCTGCGAAATCGCCGCCTTGCTTCAGCTCAGCAAGAATAGCGTCCGCTTCTTCTTTGGTAGCTACCAAAATATGCGATGCTTGAATTTGCTCAGGCGTTCCGAGCGTATCTTTGTTTGCATCATAGTATTGTTGAACCTCTTCGTCCGTTACGTCCGTTTTTGGCTCCAAAATTTTGCGAATCGTCAGATTGGTCTTTGTATCCTTTTTCAAGCTTTCAAGCGTCATATTGTATTGAGCAAGCGTTGCAGTGAACTCCTCTTCCGTACCGAAGCTCTTCTTGATCAGAGCGATTTCGGAATCGATGTCTGCATCGGTAACTTCAATGCTCGCTGCTTTTGCTTCCTGTGCAATAAGCTCTTGCGTGATGATGTTCTCAAGCGTAGCCGGTCCGCCGGCAGTTACGAGCTCATCATAAAGTCTGTCTTGCGTTATGTTGACACCATTTACGGTTGCAACCGTTTCGTTGCCGGCGCCCCCGAACGGTGGCTTAATCAATACGATAATTAGCAAAATAGCTAATACAGCCGATACGATCGCCCATACTTTGCCGCTTCCGCCTTTTGGTGATTGGTTAACGCTTTCCGCGCTTAAAGCCGCTGCGCGTATTTCATCGTTTGCTGCTTCTGGCTGCTCATCGTTCGACTCTTTTTGAAGCTCCTCTTCGATGGCCGCATCTTGCTCTGAAAGCTTGTCCTGCTCTTTGCTTTCATCGAACGTGTAACGCTCTTCTTTCGCAGTCAATTCGTTATCTGCGTCTTTGTTTGGCTGCGATTCCTTGTTATTCATTCCATAAACTCCCTTCGTTTTGCCTATCTTCAATTACTATAACAAAACTAACATGAAAAAACCTTAATCTAAAATAAAAATATAATTTGTCGAACGCATAATTATTCATTCCCTTATAAACTCACTATTTATACGAAGCGGGAGGGATGATATGATAGGGGTATAAAATAATCCAACATTATCCTACATAATTCGAGATTGCTTTTAGATGACTCAAATCCTTTTACACCCCCATTGGCGGTATATTTACTATTCTTAACTAAGATGTAGGAGGAAGCATTTTGCGTAAAAATACGGGGGTATTCACACGTTTTGCGGTATCGATGCTTATTCCGCTCGCTGGTTATCTTCTAGTGCGGGGCACAGAGTTCGATAAAAGCATTAATGCGCCGCATGAGCATTTTTACATCGTCAGTCTCGTTTCATTGCTCTCGCTTGCTCTTGCCATAGCAGTCGGTTTTGTTGCGATACAACTTCGTAATATTAAGATTAGTTTTCTATCGTTATCTTATGTATCGCTCACGGCCATGTTTGTTTTTCACGGCTTATCGACTCCTGGTTTTTTGATGCATCATCCCAATATTGCCGGCAGCGCGGCACAGCTTAGCATTTTGCTTGCTGTCATATGGCTGTGGCTGTCTTCCCTTTCTGTAGACCTGCCATTGATTAAATGGTTTTCTGAGTGGCAGAGGCTGCTCCTTCCGATATGGACGCTTTTACTGTTTGGGTTTTGCGCCTTTCTATGGTTCAATCCGGATGTGATTCTTTATTTTCAACTAAAGGAATTACCGATGAAGTGGACGGCTTCATTATTCATCATGAGCCTGAATGGGTGGACAATATACCGTTATTTAATGACTTATTTATCTTCACGTTTTCCTTTACAGCTGGCAATCGTTTATAGCGCGGGCTGGATGATTGTCGCTCAGATCATTGTTGTCAGCGGCGAGACTTGGAATGTAAGCTGGTGGCTGTATCATTTCCTGCTGCTCGCATCCGTCATTGTTATGGTTGCCGGAATCGTATATCAATATGTCAGCTCCAAATCCATCACCTCGTCCGTTAAGCTTATGTTTCGCGCCAATCCGCGCGACTGGATTAATACGTATATGTCCACCAGCGTACGCGAATTGGTCATGACAACGGAAGCGCGTGATTCGTATACGGCAGGTCATAATTACCGGGTTGCCCTATACGCACTCAAGCTCGGAGAGGAGCTTTGCTTGACCTCCGCGGACCTCAGGGCCATTGCGCAGGGCGGGCTTGTCCATGATGTCGGCAAGCTGCGAATACCGGATACGATTCTGAACAAGCCGGGCAAGCTGACGCCGGAGGAACGAAAGATTATTGAGGTTCATCCCGTATCAGGATACGATCTGTGCAAAAGGCTGGGTTTTATGCCGGAGGAGCTTTCTGTTATCCGTTCCCATCACGAGAAATGGGACGGTAGCGGCTATCCCGATCAGTTGGCAGGGGAGCAGATCCCGTTGCTCGCTAGGGTGACGGCTGTAGCGGATGTCTATGATGCGCTGACCTCATCGCGTTCTTACCGCAAGGCCATGACGCATGAAGCGGCAATGGAAATTATCGTCAAGGAAAGCGGACGGCATTTTGACCCTTATTGCGTGAGCGCGTGGGAGCGGCTTGTCCGGGAGCAGCCCGTGTTCTTTGAGGAAACGATCAGAAACAGTCCGCATTTGAAGCTGGATAGGAAGCTCGGAAGGTAACAGGATTTCCATTTTATGAGCTGCAGCAGTACAATAGACAGGGAATACGCTCATTTTATTGCAAGCATGGAATAAGCGTTTCTAATAAAGGCTTGGGGGAACTCGATCATGACTTATTTAGCGGCTAATAATCGGTATGAGAGCATGAAGTATAATCGCGTCGGACGAAGCGGCTTGAAGCTGCCAGCTATTTCCCTAGGGCTGTGGCATAATTTCGGCGGCGTTGACCGCCTTGAGAATGGACGGGACATGGTGCGCCGTGCCTTTGACTTAGGTATTACCCATTTCGATTTGGCCAATAACTACGGACCGCCTCCAGGCTCGGCGGAGGAAACCTTCGGCCAGATTTTAAAACAGGATTTTGCGGCACACCGCGATGAACTTATTATTTCAACAAAAGCAGGCTACCACATGTGGGAAGGTCCATATGGAGACTATGGCTCGCGTAAATACCTGATCTCCAGCCTTGATCAGAGCCTGAAGCGGATGAACCTGGACTACGTCGATATTTTTTATCACCACCGTCCGGATGCAGAAACGCCGCTTGAAGAAACCATGGGCGCACTCGACCATATCGTAAGGAGCGGGAAGGCGCTGTATGTCGGCGTTTCGAATTACAGCGCAGAGCAGACAGCCCAAGCGGCAGCCATCTTGAAGAAGCTTGGCACGCCGTTCCTCATTCACCAGCCATCCTACTCCATGTTTAACCGATGGATCGAGAATGGCCTACAGGATGTGCTTGATAAAGAGGGTATCGGCTCAATCGTATTTTCTCCGCTTGCCGGAGGTCTTCTTACTAACCGATATTTGAACGGCGTCCCTGCTGATTCTCGCGCGGGAGGGCCAAGCGTATTTCTGAAGGCGGATCAAATTACGGATAGCAAGCTGGAAAAAATCAAACAGCTGAATAACCTTGCCGAGGAACGCGGGCAATCGCTTGCTCAAATGTCTCTTGCATGGGTACTGCGGGGCGGACGCGTAACATCGGCGCTGATCGGCGCAAGCCGCGTGGAGCAAATTGATGACAATGTAGCTGCTTTGAGCCGTCTTGATTTCAGCGGTGAAGAGCTTAGCCGCATCGAATCGATCCTTTCGGCAGAATAGAAGCAAGCCCATTCGAAACCCCAAATAATGAAACGCTAGAGCAGCTTTACGCAGTTATGCGGAAGGCAGGCTCTAGCGTTTTTTTTGCTCCAAATAATAGAAAAACGAGGTATAATAGTGTCAAAGTTCGACAGCTGCGGAAACGCACAGCGGAAGGGGTAAGCAGCTTGAAAAAAATGTCGTTGCGGACAAAAGGCTTAGTTCTAATTGTGCTCATTTCTTTGATCCCGCTGCTACTTGCCGGTGTAGGAAACTATTCCGTAGTCAAGAAAGCCATGCTGCAGTCGGAGATCGAGAAGACAAGCAGCAAACAAGACAACCGTGCCAATAATCTGGCCTCGTGGATGGCGATCCGCAAGGCGGAGGTTGTGGTCATGAGTCGTACGGAAGTTGTCCGGTTCGGAACGGATGAGGAGCGTCTTCATTATTTTGGACGGGAGCTCGTGCGGGGAGGCTTCACTTACCATGCCATTGGCTATATTGATAGCGAGACGGGCCTTGGCTTGCGAACGGACGGCCCGCAAAGAGACATGAGCGGGGAATCTTTTTTCAATGAGGCAGCCTCGGGAAAGGTTGTTATTACGGATCCCTTCATGCCTTCATTCTCTACTACGAGGCAATCTCTTATTTTAGTGCCTGTGTACGGCGCAACGAATGAGCTCAAAGGGATCGTTTATGCCTCTATCGTATTTTCAACGCTGCGGCCGTTTATAGAGTTTGAGGGGGAGAATTCGATTATCCGCTTGTTTAATGATGAGGGCGGGATCATTTATTGCTCTGCATGTGAAGATATGAAAGTTGTGAGCTTATTCGACAAGCGGTCTCCCATGCAGCCTATCGCGAAAGATATGCTGAATGTCTATCAGGGAGTATCCAACATCACCATAGAGAATAAGCCTTTCTCTATTTTCTATACGAAGGTTAGCGATACGCCTTGGCGCTTTGCGCTGCAGGAGCCGGCGTCAAAGTTTCAAGAAAAGATAAGGCCGATCTTTTGGCGCATATTTAGTACAATTGCTGTTTCCGAGGCGATTATCGTTATCTTTTTCTTTCTCTATTTCGAGCGTATCGTTAAACGTCTTGAGCGCATTCTGTTGGTTACGGAGCAGGCGGCGGCAGGGCGCTTCGAGGCGGAGCATCTCGAGGTTGAACCGCATGATGAGATAGGGCAGCTCGGCCATTCCGTAAACGGCATGATGGAGCATTTGCAGGAGATGTTCGACCGGCTTGAGGCGATAATTAATCAAAATCAATATGCTTTTATCGTGTTGGACGACCAGTACAAAGTGTCTTATCTCAATAAAACAGCAGAAGAGATGCTGGGCTATAAGACCGAGGAACTGGTGGGAGTCGCTACTCCGCTCTTGTTCATGGATTTGGATGAGATCCGGTTGGAAGCTGAGAAGCTGTCGCTCAAGCTGGGAAGGGAGGTTCAGCCTGGCCTTGAGGTATTCAAGGAGCTTCGCAGCGAGAGCTTCTCGTATGAGCGGGAATGCACCTTTATCCATAAAGACGGTACGCGCATTCCGACGCTGCACAGCTCAAACGGCTTGCGTGACCGCAACGGCCGCTTCTCGGGCGTCGTCGGCATGGTGCTGGATATTTCGGACCGCAAGCATGTGGAGAAGGCACGCAATCGCTTGCTCGACATTGTGGAATCAGCCAAGGATTTAATCGCTTCGGTGAGCTCGGCCGGCAAGCTTGTTTATATGAACCGCGCTGGAAGAGAGATGCTGGGCCTGCTTAACACTTCAGGTGGAGAGCATTCAGTGGAGCAGCATTCCGAGCCGGAAATGTACGCAGAGCTCGTGAAGGGTGCGGCTCTGGCAAGAGAGTTTGGCTATTGGGAAAGCGGGGCCCAGCTGCTGAAGACAAACGGCGAGCCGTTGCATGTGTCTATGGTTGTCGTTGCGCATAATGATGAAGATACGGGCGAGTTGTTTTTCTCCTGCATTGCCCGTGATATATCTGAGCAAAAAATGGTGCAAGAGGAGCTCGTCCGCGCCACGCTGGAAGCGGAGGAGGCGAATCAAGCGAAGAGCCGATTCCTGGCGCTGATGAGCCATGAGATTCGTACCCCGCTCAATGGCATAATCGGCTTAACGCAATTGATGCGCAAAACCGGTCTTTCCGCATCGCAGAAGGATTACATGGACAAGATGCACACGTCTTCGGAGACGCTGCTGCGGCTAATTAATGATATATTGGATTTTTCCAAAATCGAGGCGGGTAAGGTTGATATCGAACGGCTGCCATTTCAGCCGGAGGAGCTGCTTCATCGTATAACTGATCAATTAAGTGTATTTATGGGCGGCAAGGAGCAATTCGAATTCATTGTTGATACGCCGGAGACTTTGCCGCAGACCATTATTGGCGATGCGATGCGTCTGGAGCAGGTGCTCTTGAATATCTGCATGAATGCGATCAAATTTACGAACCGCGGAAGAGTAAGGCTGCAGCTTGAGGTGGCGGAGGAATCAGATAACGGAATTAGCCTTCGTTTCATAGTCTCGGATACGGGCATCGGCATGAAGCCGGAGCAGGTAGATAAGTTATTTAAGCCCTTCACACAAGCGGATGGGTCAACTACGAGAAAGTTCGGCGGTACGGGGCTTGGTCTAGTGATCTCCCAATCGCTGGTGGAGCTGATGGGCGGCCAGCTTGAGGTAGCGAGCGAAGCGTATGTGGGAAGCCAATTTCACTTTACGCTGCCGTTCACCGTTACTCATAAGTACGAGGAGACGCGCTGGCAGGTTAGACAGGAATTCCAGGAGCAGCCTGTGTGGATTGTCGAAGATGATGACGAAATGCGCGGGCATTGGAGCGATATTATTGAATCCTACGGCCTGACTCCCATTCCCTTTCATTCTTGGAAAATAGCAAGAGACCGACTTCGCCGCATTGGGGCAGGGGCATTGCCGAAGCTGATTGTTTTAGACATGGAAATGCCGGATATGTACGGCGCGGAAACCTGGCTCGAGTTCCATCGCAACGCGGAGTCGGCCGGCGTGAAAACCATTGCGATGACAACCTCTTATGGGCGCGATGAGATGATGCAGCTGTCTGCCGAACAAAGACCGGTAACACTGTTGATTAAGCCAATCATGAGAACGGCTATGCTGCGCGCGATAGAAGGCGTGCTGGAGCATAAAGGGGCAGACGCGGATGAGCAAGAGCGAACGGCTCCGCTTCTGCCGGTGAAGAAAAACGCAGTCAAAACAAGGATATTGCTAGCGGAAGACAATAAAATCAACCAGCTTGTCGCCATTGAGATCTTGAAGGAGCAGGGCTACGAGGTGGGTCTTGCGGAGAACGGCGAAGAGGTGCTGCAAAAGCTCGTTGCAGAGCACTGGGATCTTATTCTAATGGATATTCATATGCCTGTAATGGACGGCTCTGAAGCGGTTCGACTTATCCGAAGCCATGCCAAATATGATGATATTCCGATCATTGCCGTTACCGCAAATGTGCTTCGCAATGATCACGAGCGCTACTTAAAGCTGGGTATGAATGATGTGGTAACGAAGCCGATCTCCTCTGAACGCTTGCACACGGTCATTTCGTATTGGCTCAAGGAGGGCTGCAAGCTTATCTCTAAGCCTGCCGCTGGACAAGAGCTTCAAGTAGAAACTAAACGTACTCGGACACCGGAAGCAGTTAACGAAAGCTCGCTTCCGAACATTCCGGGCATGGATATAGAGTGCGCACTTGCAAGGGTGAATGGGAAGCTGCCAATCCTGCTTCATATGATGGAGCAGTTTGTGCTCGATTATGATACTTTTGCAGATCAGCTTCGAATGATGGTCAAACAATCGGAGCTAACCGTGGTCAAAAGAATGGCTCATACGCTGAAGGGAGCTGCCGGGTACTTGTCGGCTCATGAATTGTTAGAGGCTGCTTGCGAGGTAGAGCGTATCGTGAAGCTGCCGGAGCTCGAAACGGAGAGCCTGCAAGCCGCTATTCTTCAGTTGGAAGCCTTGTTAAAGCAGCTGGTCGATGGACTTCGACAAGCTAAGGAAGTATTCGACAATAACTCCTAACAATTCTCTAACAAATTGTTGTCCCTTTAATGTCGGTATTGTATAGTAGAGATACAATAAATATTCGACAGAAATCTTCTATCCTCAAAAAGGGTGACGACAATGTATAAAGTTCTAGTTATTGAAGATGACGTCATGATGAGTGATATGCTGTCTATGTATTTATCAGAAGAAGGCTATTCCGTCATGCAGGCCTACAGAGCAGATGAAGGATTGAGGCTTACGACAGATTTTAATCCTGATTTGGTGCTGCTCGATTTGATTTTACCCGACTTAGACGGCATGGAAGTTTGCGCACTCATTCGAAAACGCTCTAACGTACCGATTATGATTTTGTCGATGAAGAGTGAAGTATCGGAACGGGTTCAGGCATTGAAAGCTGGGGCTGATGATTACATGTGTAAGCCGTTTAGTATGCATGAGATGACAGCTCGGGTAGAAGCGTTGATCCGCCGTTCGAACTCGATGCAGACAGAGACGATGCAGCAGGTTGCTGCAGCGGTCGAAGACGGCGATCCGATCCAACTTGATTTTGAGAGACGCCTATTGCTTGTTCGCGGCCAGTTGGTCGAAACCACCTTCTCGGAGTATGAGCTAATGAAGCTGTTTCTTGCTTATCCGGGGAAAGTGTTCAGCAGGGAAGAACTTATAAATACGATTCGCGGCTTTGATTCCTTCGTGACAGACCGTGCCATCGATGTACATATTGTTAATCTTCGGAAGAAGATTGAACAGAATCCGAAGGAGCCTAGGCTCATTCGAACGGTTTGGGGATTTGGCTACAAGTATACGGCTCAGCACACGAGCAGGAGCCAAACTTAATTGCACATGCTAAATATTGCTGAGAACCACTCTGCTGCCGCGGAGTGGTTCTTTTTTTATGATTATCGGGGGTAAGCAGGATTGAATGTAAGGTTTATGATAAAGGTTATTAAAATATCTAACATTTACCTAAATATATCTCTCTAATTTATCTAATAAACGTATGACACAATAAAGTTAAATTATGGATTGGGACGGTGGTCGGACGAAATGGATGCGTTAACCGGTTTGCCTTGCCGTAAGGAAGCTTTTGCACAGCTTGAAGTGGCGGTAAACGCAGTACGTGCGGCAGGTAAACGGATGGTCGTAGCGTTGGTAGATTTGGATCGGTTTTATCGCGTCAACGAAACAAAGGGTACGGAGTTCGGCAATCAATTGCTCTATATGATCGGGAAGCGACTGGCAGAAGCTAGAATGGTTGCTATGAGCGTAAGCCGGGTTGGAGGAAATCGCTTCTTGGTGGCTATTCCTCTTGATCATGATGATAACCAAAGTACTCAGGCTGTGGAGGCAATCAAAAACGCAGTCGAACGGCCAATTGATGTCGATGGAACGGAGCTGTATTTAACCTCAAGCATCGGGGCAACGTTGTTTCCGCAGGATGGACGGACAAGTGAACAGCTAATATACCGAGCGGAATCGGCTCTTTATCAATCCAAGGAGCTAGGCGGCAATCGCGCGCGGTTCTACAATACGGAGGATACCGTTCAATTGAATAGGCGAATCGATATCGAGGCAGGGCTTAGACCTGCTTTATATTTGCGTCAATTCCGACTTAGCTATCAACCTGTCTACTTTGTGGCAGACGGCAAGCTAAGAGGATTCGAAGCGCTGATTCGATGGGAGCATCCTCAGCTTGGTGAAATCTCGCCAGCGGAATTTATACCCATTGCCGAGCATAACGGCCTAATCGTTCCGATTGGGGAATGGGTACTTCGTGAAGCATGCAAGATGCTTACGAATATGAACAAATACGGACTAAACAGCTTAATTATGTCGATTAATGTTTCATCGCTGCAATTGCAGGATGCGGCCTTTTCTCAGATGGTACTGAATGCGCTTAAGGATTATGAGCTGGAGACCTCTTCATTTGAGCTGGAGATTACGGAAAGCTATGCCATCTACGATTCGACAGTGGCATTGTCTACGCTTAGCTGGCTGCGAGGGGCAGGTGTCCGAATAGTTCTGGACGATTTTGGCACAGGGTTCTCATCTCTTATGAATTTAAAGCAGTTACCGATTCAATGCTTGAAAATCGATAAATCGTTCATCAAGAAGATTGACGTTCAAAGCGCGGAGCGAATTATCGTGGAAGGCATAATTAATCTTGCGCATAAGCTGGGGCTGGAGATTATTGCCGAAGGTGTTGAATACAAGGAGCAGTATGAGCTCTTACAAGAGTGGGGCTGCAACTATGTACAGGGCTTTCTGCTCGGTAAGCCGAAGGAGCCGGATGTGCTTGATTTGTCGATGTTTCGCCACGCGGAATACTCTGCGTTCTAGTAAATTTAAAGTATAGGAAGCAGTGAACGGATAAGATGCCCTGGCAGTATGTGAGCTGACAGGGTATTTCTTTATTGGATAACGGGAGCGTAAAATATAAAAGACCTGACAGGGCACGGGTGATGTGCCTTCAGGTCTTTTCTCTAACAGGTTCTAACATACTTCAAGATAAAGCTTTGTGCCGTCGTTATATTGGAAAATAGCCACATCGCGCACCATTTCAACGGATTTGATTCTTCTCCATTTTTTGCGGAAATCAAAGTCCAATTCCAATTCGTACAATTTATGATTAAGCAGTTCTATGGATGCGGATTGTTCGTTAGGATAGTACACAGGGACGGAACGACTTTTGAAGGTAACGATTTTCATCATTTCCTATAACACCTCCGATCGATTACCCCTATTCTAACGTAAACCTTTTAGCCTCTTATGAATCTGCCGTCAGGATTTTGTTTATTTTACTTACACATTTCTAACATATTCGACATTTACTGCACTCGTTAGCTGGAGTAGCTGCTGTACTTTTTCTTGTAGTAGCCATGTCCGCGGTGCGGACGGTTATGCGGGCGATAATGCCCGTTGTTATAGTCACTGCTGCTATAATGACGACGGCTTTGATGCTTGCGTCCCATAAGTGAATATAATAAACGCTTGAGCAAATGTCTTATCATAATGATGCCCCCTTTAATAGTTTTGTCGAAATTTGGCTAAAATGCGCATGTACGCTTTTATGGAACAAACGGGCTGCGAGAGCGTACGCTTTCATATAAGTAATTGTACGAATTTTTGTCGTTAAAGTTTCTAATTCGCTGAACCTTCCACAGGATATATCCGCCAATGGAGGGCACGCGGGAGCTGGAGGAGAAGCATCATGTGGTCTTTCATTTCTTCGAAATATAAGGAAACTATTAAGCATTGGCAGGACTTTCCGCTTCGTGTCGGCGTGATATGGATGAAACGGTACCGTATTGAACGCTTTATCGGGATGGGCAGCTATGGTCAAACCTATGCATGCACGGATGTTTTAATGGGTAACATGGTGCTGCTCAAACGCAATCTGCCAAGTAAAAAAGATATCGGGAGACAGCTGCTGGAGCGGGAAAGCATTATTCTGAAGGAGCTAAACCATCCGCAGATTCCGAGGTGGATCCGGTATGAAAAGCAAGGCAAAGACGAAGTGCTTCTCATGGAGCTCGTTGCAGGTGGAAATTTGGAGCAGAAAATAGAGCAAGGCCGCCTTTACTCTGTACATGAGTCGTTAAGCATCCTAATGGAGCTATTGCAGCCTCTGGAGCATCTCCATCAAGCTGGGTACGTACATCGGGACGTTCGTATCCCTAACGTGGTAGACGATGGACAACGCTTGTATCTGATTGATTTTGGGCTTTCCTGCCGTATTGGCGAGCAGCTTCCAGAAGCGCTGCGCATGGGGTTAAAAGAACCTGAGTCATTCCATGATTCAAAGGACTATGCGTCAGACATGAGCTGGGCAGGCGCCAAGCAGCGTATGCGCAGGCCTGATCCGGCCAGCGACTTATATGGCCTGGGGCATCTTTTTCTATTCATGATGTATGCAGGCTTTGAATATGATGAAGGACAGGCGGAACGCAGCTGGCAAGAGGAGTTGGAGCTTCCGCATGCCGTGAAGCAATTCGTGAGCAGGCTGCTTCAGCGCAGCGAACCGGGCTGGGCATCCGCGAAGAGCTGCTCGCAGGAGCTGCAGCAGCTTTTGGTTTCACTAGAGGAAACCTCTGGTCCCTTATAAAGCGCGAATGATTTCTTTAAAGCTCTGATTGCTCGTGACATAATAGACGATAGCGATAATGGCAAGATGAAGCGGGTAAAAGCTGCGCCATACGAGGCGAGGAACCTTAATTTTGTCGGCACCGCGCATAAAATCAGGCCAATATACGAGTAATAGGGTAGCGAACAAGCTAAAGACTTGAATGAACCAGCCCTTTATAAAAAAGCTTACCACGTTCAACGAAAAGTGAAACAAGGTAAACCACTGTGTTTGAGCGTAGCGATAAATGAGAACGAGCACTACGACATACGCGCCGTAGCTGAAAGGGAGAACCTCGAGCGCCCCGGCAAAGCCGGAAGCTAATAGCACTTGAAGGATAGGCTTGCCGTTCCATTTATCGAGCAGATGCAGAAGCAGCAAGCAGACGAATAATGAGCCTACCGTATTGACTTCCAGTCGTTGAAAAGCAAATTGGTAGGGGAGCTGGGACAGAATGGCGATCCCGGCGGTCCTCTTCAAATAACGATGAATATCACTCGTACGGAAATAGCCGAGCACCATTGTGAAAGCGTAAAACGGCAGTGCGAGCCGTCCAATGACCCTCCATGCAGGGTTTTCAGGAAACCATATGAGACCGATATGATCAATAAGCATCGTTAGCATAGCCAGAAATTGCAGCTTGGTCACCTTCATTCTCTCGTTTTTCATCCAGTATAGCATAGGAATACGAGAGGGTAGGAGCAGGAAGACCTCCAAGCCGCTTTACGCGAGTTAGGAGGCCTTCGTTGTTCGATTTGATCTAGAGGCCGGCATTTTTCTGCAGCCGACGCGCAATTTGCATGAAATCCTCCTGCGAGATGCCCGGCGCAAATTCCTCTGGCAGCTCGCTCAAATCAGGCATCGGCGCACCCTGCGGCGCACCCTGAATAACCTCGAGCGGAGCTCCTGTGAGCGGATTTTGGCCATTCCAAATGAGCACGATATCCTTATAATCATTCTCGCTGAACGTATAAAGCTTGTTGCCGAGCCCCATCGCTTCATATTTGCGTGCTGTCTCAAAGCTATTGTTACTGAGATCGGGTATGGGGATAAGCTTCTTTACGTCAACGCCAGTCGCGATTTCCAGCGCTTTGGCATAAGCAAGCACATGGACCCCGCCCCGGACAAGCAAATAACCAATCATGGCACGGGCAGTGGGATGATCAGTCATCTCGTAAACACGCATCTTATGTGTTCTCGCGCCGCATTCCAAGAAAAAATTATGCAGAAGGTCGAGCACCAGATTGCCGCTGCTGAATACATTATCCCCCGTCCATGCACGGCCCATGGAATCGCCAGGAAGCGAGGTTTGAGCGGTTTGGATAAAAAAGTAGCTATTGCGCTTATTTACACCCTCCTTCAGCGGTGCCGAATTGGGATCACCGGGACTGGTGGTGCCAGTCAGCACCATGTTTATCGCAGTGGAAACGAGCTCGACATGGCCAAACTCCTCAGCAGTTATGCTTGATACCAAGTCATAAAAAGGCTTGAGCTTCTTTTTCTCCCGAAAATTAAAGGATTGGTACATATAGTTGTTTAATGTAGACATCTCGCCAAACTTACCTCCGAGCAGCTCCTGCACCGCTGCCGCGGCATTCGCATCCGCATAAGGGGATGGCGGGAGCTCTACCTGAAGCCTGTTTATTCGTTCAATCATAAGCTTGCTCACCTCATTTCATTGACGATTCATTTTATGCATATCTATGACAGCTTTCGCAGTCATAGACCGTCAATGTCAAAAGGGACAACCTATTGTCGAATAAACCTACCTGCTGCTTGGCTTAGGTATTGAGCAGGGTGATGACGAGCAGCTCATAAAGGACGAGCGGAAGAACAGCAGCATAGGGATTCATAAAGGCGCGCGGGTCACGCATCGTACATTGCAAATACAAGATACAATGATCGATATGCACGATCGTTCCCTCGTAGATATGGCCATCAACCGTTTGGACGCAAACATGCTTATGCATGTGGCCGCCGCACATGCCCATGACGCGGTCCCGCACTTCCCTTACCATCTCCGTATGCTGCGGCTCTGCTTGATAAACGACGGGATTAGTTTTCTCCATCCCTGCCACCTTACTTGGCATACCGCCCATATGTCCCATATTCGGCATACTGCCCATGCCGCCCACGTTTTGCATATGCTCCATATTCGGCATGCTGCCCATGCCGCCCACGTTTTGCATATGCCCCATATTCGGCATGCTGCCCATGCCGCCAACGTTCTGCATATGCCCCATATTCGGCATGCTGCCCATGCCGCCCACGTTTGGCGCATTGCCCATATTCGGCATACTGCCCATGCCGCCAACGTTTGGCACATTGCCCATATTCGGCATGCTGCCCATGCCGCCAACGTTTGGCACATTGCCCATATTGCCGATATTGCCCATGTTCATCATATTTTCAGCCAAACCAAAGACCTCCATTCGAATGGTATGTCATATAGGTATGCAGGAGGGAAGCGGGTCATACAACAATTGATATGTCGAATTTCAACGTTTGGCGGGTGCCACTCGTCCATACCTCTCACTTAATCTTGCATAGAATAGAGTATGTTCGAAAGGGAGGGAGAATATAAATGTCCGCAAAATTAAAATTGAAAGCTAGCAATGTTAAATCTACTGGAAGAACAACTAGTCGCGCTCGCATATCATCTGATTGTAAATGTAAAAAGGATCACAAAAGCTGCAGCTGCGGCCGTAGGAATGATCCGGCAGTCGAAGCCATGCAGGATGCAGGAAAAGAGCTAAGCGATTTTTTCAAGCAGTTGAAAGATGAGCATAAAGCAGAGAAGCTTGTAAGAGCGATTCGTTGTCGTGATGCAAGAGCCGTTCAAAGCTTGCTTGACTGCAAATGTCGTGTTGTTTGCTTCTTCTGTTCGCGTGACAAAGATTGTGTAAGAATTTGCTGCGCATTTGGCAGAAATCATGATGTAACGGTTACGTTCGATATTTGTGTCAAACGTGCACAAGATGAATGCCGCCGCAATTTCTTTTTCTAATTTTTTTCTGAAGAGGGCTGCCTGAGCTACAGGGCAGTCCTTTTTGCCGCTCTGAAAGGATGGGAAATCACAGGGGTAGCGATGGACGCATACGATAATGAAGGGAGAACCGAGAGGAACGAACAAGCAAGGAGGGAAACGAATTGCCGCAAATACCTAATTTTCCGCAGGCTTTATTAAATGAACATCGTGATTGGCATCATACCTATCATCTCGTACCCGGGACAGTGCCGCCGCCTGGCTACGGAGAACGTTTCTTGCGATTTCACCGCGATTATATCAACCGGGTGTACCGCTGGTATGATTCAATGGGGTATGACCGAAGATGGATTGCAGGATGGACCCAGGTGCCTGAAGGCATTCGTCGTTCCGCTTGCTACGATTTCGGGGCTGAACAAAGGGTGCAGTTCAATCCGCAGTCGTTTACATCGGCAGACCAGCTGGGAAGTTTTATCGAGACCAATTTGCATGGCTGCTTTCATGAGATGGGGGCACGCCTTTACAATCAGCCGGAGCTGAATGACTTTGATCTCGCGCCGCGGCATACGGAGTTTTATAATATCCATGGACTAATTGACCAGTGGTACACCAATTGGGAGCGAACATGGGGAATGCGCGGGCAAGCCGCCGAAGACGAAGCACGGGTTAGGTACAACCGCGCAACGCCCGAAGCACGCTCGCATAATAAGAAAATTCACGTGGGACGAATTGTTTCGCCTGAACGGAGCGCTGCACAGCCGTCAGCGGCTCGTCCGCATCGCCAAGCTCAACGCCAATGGCAGCCACCTTGGATAAAGAGCCTTCAAACAAGGCAATCAGCTCATCCAGATCTGCCTCGTAAACGCCGGCCACTTCTTCAGGCTGCAGCTTCAATTCTGACAAAGGCACATCGCACACGAGGCCAAAAACGTCGCTGACCTCCCGGTCGATAAACGGCATTCCGTTTACCTCGCCGCTCGCATCCTCGCGAATTTGCCCCAGCGGAATGAGCTGCTCGAACGAGGCGGCTACGCCAAGCTCTTCTTCCAGCTCGCGTATAGCTTCGCGGATGGTTTCTCCTGCGGACAAATGGCCGGCAGCCGTTATATCATAGCAGCCGGGATTCGTATCCTTGCTGGCTTGGCGAAGCTGAAACCGCACGAACCTGCGGTTTCCCTCGCGCCGTGTGAGCCAGCAATGGAAGGTGCGGTGCCAATAGCCGCGAGAATGCGTCTCCGCGCGTGTTGCGGTACCCAGAGGCCGAAGCTGCTCGTCATAAATGTCGAACAGCTCCTCAGCCATGGGCAGCTGCCTCAAGCTGGGATGTGCAGTGTTTGCAGCGGGTAGCTTTTAGGGGAATCTTGGACAAGCAGTATGGACAATCCTTTTCGGTTACTTCGACCGGCGGCGCTTCTTTCTTCTCATTGCGGCGAAGAACATTGATCACTTTGACAAGTAGAAAAATACAAAAAGCTACAATTAAAAAGTCCAGCATGACATTAATAAATTGGCCGTATGCAATGGCGGGTGCCGCGGCTGCGTCTACGGGAGTCATATTGCTTGTGTCCACGAGAGTGACCTTTAAATCCTTAAAATCCACTTCACCCAAAATTCGTCCAATCGGCGGCATAATTATATCGTTGACGAGCGAAGTGACGATTTTGCCGAACGCGCCCCCGATGATAACCCCGACCGCTAGGTCGATGACATTGCCTTTCATTGCAAACTCTTTAAATTCCTTGACGATCTTCATTGCGTTTCCTCCTACAAGTGTAAATAAGGCATTCCTAGCTAAGAATAGTATAAGCAAAACTAGTAAGCTAGCATACGGCTATGTCTCTAGTATTGCCCGTTTCTAAGACAGCCATCCTATCATAATAGCCGAAGATGGGGAGAAGAGAAACTATCTCTGGTTTTCTGACAAAAAACTGCATAATTTCACGAAGAAAACAGAGGATTTTTAGGATAATTGTCGAATTTTAATAGTTGGAATTAAATTCATCAGTATTCGAGGAGTCCTATGGCTGATCCGATCATAACTGGCAACCCCTATTATATCATTTTATCGATCATCATTATGTGCTTTGCCTCCTATACGATGCTGAATATGATTGAGCAGTTGCAGCCAAAAGAACGTTCATACGGGTTCAATTGGATCATTGGCGGAGCCTCGGTATTCGGTCTCGGCCTATGGACAATGCATGTCGTATCCTTGCTGGCCTCCGATTATCGAATGGTCATGGACTGGACTATGCTGCTTGTTTTGGTCGTATGCGCGGTTATCGTCTATTCTTCCTTGGTTGTATTAAAAAACCAGGAACTCTCGCGTGGGCGGTACCTATTCAGTTCCCTGTTAATGGCGCTTGGGGCTACGATGCTTCAATACATATCGATGCTATCCGAATCTGTGATCATATTAAAAATGAATTGGCTGCTCTATTGGTTATCCTTTGGAGTCGGCTTTGCGGGCGCTTATCTGGCCTTTTACTGGCTGGACTCCAAGTCGCCTAGGTATAAATTTAAAAGCTGCCTGTCACTGGGCTTGTCTAACATGGCGATCCATCAGATTGGCATGCACGCATTGAAAATTGAATATAAGGATATCTTATCGACCGATCTATTAAACGAGTATTTGCTGCTTCTTGCTTTTTTGCTTGGACTGTCTACTTTGATTATTCTTAGCTTCAGTCTTACAACCTGGCTGGGAGCCAATAAATACAGTCAAATCGACGAGCGGTATAAGCTTCTTGTTGAGAACTCCATGGATACGATCGCCTTAATCAGCGATGGGAACTGGGAATTTATGAACCGTGCTGGCCTCTGCATGTTCGAGGTGAAGTCCGAGAACGAAATCATTGGCAATAGCGTCTACAACTTGCTCGATGAGAGGTACCACAGCGAGATGGCCGCTTGGCTTGCAGCGGGGAAAGATGGTGGGGATGCGCCCACGAAGCCGATTGAACTGCAATGGTTGTCCATGCAGGGTACGCTGGTGCACACGGAAATGGTAAGGGCAAGCTCGACCTTCTCGGGAAAACAGATCGAGCAAGTCATTATTCGGGATATCTCCGAGCGAAAGAAGAATGAGGAGCTGCTTATCAATTCAGAGAAATTATATGTAGCAGGCCAATTAGCTGCGGGCATCGCGCATGAAATTCGAAACCCGCTTACTTCGTTGAAAGGCTTCTTGCAGCTCATTACTTCGGGGCGAGGAAACATCAATAACTTTTACGAAATTATGAAATCCGAGCTCGTGCGCATCGAATCCATCGTCAGTGAACTGCTGATGCTCTCTAAGCCGCAAATTTATGAATTTGTCCATAAGGACTCGCGTCAGATTATGGCGGATACAGTGAATCTGCTGGAAACGCAGGCCATACTGCATGGCGTCATTATCGAGTTTCATTCGGATTACCGCCCGTTATGGGTGGTGGGCGTCGAGAATCAATTAAAGCAAGTGTTTATAAATGTACTCAAAAATGCCATTGAAGCGATGCAAAACGGCGGTGTTGTCACCATTAATATGTCTCTCGATGAAGAACTGGGCGTACTGATACGGATTAAGGATCAAGGCTCAGGCATACCCGAGGAGCAGCTTTCAAAAATTGGTCAGCCTTTCTATACGACAAAGGATAAAGGAACGGGCCTCGGTTTAATGGTCACCTACAAGATTATCGACAATCATCATGGGAAAATCACGGCCGAAAGCAAAACGGGAATCGGAACGACCTTTATCATCCAATTGCCGTACAAGGAACAAGCCGATGCGTCATTGGATAAAACATCAAATGAGAAGTGAAACCTATTTTTGAAGGCATCGTAATATGCTTTAGAGTTTGGAAACATCATTATTTGAGTGGAGGCGTTTTGATGTTCAATCGTTTTTTGGCAAGTATCGGTATTGGTTCCGCAAAGATTGATACGCTGCTGGAGAAGCCTCGTTATTCACCGGGTGAAGAGGTTCGGGGAATCGTGAAAATTCAGGGCGGCAATGTAGAGCAGAAGATTGAAGCCATCCAGCTATCGGTTATGACAGAATATATTCGCGAGAGCAATGACAGCAAAATAACGCAGCATGGCGAGGTTGGCCGTTTTCATGTAAGTGCTCCGTTCACGCTGCAGCCAAACGAAAAACGCGAGGTACCGTTCTCGTTCCAGCTGCCTCATCAGACTCCGCTCACTATCGGACGCGCGCCTGTATGGGTGAAAACGGAGCTGGACGTTCGCGGCGGCGTGGATCCTGGTGATAATGATCGCATTGATGTCATTCCGACGGCTCCAATGAATGTGGTGCTTGAGGCTCTCAATTTGCTGGGCTTCCGCTTACGCAAGGCTGAGTGCGAATACTCTTCGCGCCTGGGCGGCAGAATGCCTTTTATCCAGGAACTGGAGTTTGTGCCAACAACGCAGTTCCGCGGGCAGCTTGACGAGCTGGAAGTGATGTTTTACCCATCTGACCGCGAGCTGGAGCTGGTGCTTCAGATTGACCGGCGCGCACGCGGGTTGTCGAGCTTTTTTGCAGAGGCAATGGATATGGATGAGTCATTTGTCCGCACCCGCTTTACGAACGAGCAGCTGGCAGCAGGACCGAATGCAATCGCTCATCAGCTTTCCGACATCATCGCGCGTTATGCTTAATCGGCTGAATAAATAGAAAAAGCTCGGAAGCACGCCTGCGGGAGTGTTCCCGAGCTTTTTTTTTAATAAAAGAAAGTATAAAATTTAATCTTATACGATGCCTATACTTCACTTCGAAACGAGCGTAAGCCGTCAAGGACGGTGTCAGCCGTTATGTTTGCGGTTAAAGGTAGAGAAAGAGTAAACGGCTTGGGTTTTTCGGTATAATAGCTGTAGGAGGGGATTTACGTTGGCAGAACCGCTAAAAGCCATGTATGACGGCTTATTTCTAGAACAATTTGCTGCTTTGGTGAAGACGGCGTGGAGACCGTTTGACGAAGATCGATTCGTTATGCAGGTAAGGGACGGGAGCTGGGAGCAGCTCGAACTAAAGGCGCGAGCCCGCAAAATTACGGAAGCGCTGGGTGCTGCTTTACCTCAGGATTACGGCGATGCGCTTGCTGTGCTCTATCATATAGATGAAAAATGCACGGGGCTTCCCTACATATTTTTTTCGGACTTTGTAGAAGTATTCGGGATGAAGCCGCTGCACTGGGAGCGTTCATTGGCTGCGCTTGAACGGTTTACCGAGCGCTCAACCGCTGAGTTTGCCATAAGGGCGTTTATTTTGAACGATCCGGAGCGAATGGTTCGGCAAATGCTCGCATGGACAGACCATCCGAACGAGCATGTAAGGCGGCTTGCTAGTGAAGGGATAAGGCCGCGTCTCCCTTGGGCGCAGGCGCTGCCCCTGTTCAAACGGGATCCATCGCCGATCGTGCCGATTTTGGAGAAGCTGAAGTGTGATGAATCTCTCTATGTACGCAAGAGCGTTGCGAACAATTTGAATGATATCGCGAAGGATCATCCAGACCTAGTCATTGCGCTTGCTACGGCGTGGATCGGTGAGGATGCCCGAACGGATTGGATCGTGAGGCACGGCTGCCGCACGTTGATTAAACAATCCGTTCCGCAGATCATGGCTTTGTTCGGGTATGCGAAGCATGAGCCTGCGGAGGAGGCTGTGCGTCCGCTCGTAGCTGCTGCAGCGCTTGAGGTAGCTCCGAGTACGGTAGCGATTGGCGGCGAGGTGAGTTTGCATTACCGTGTGCAGCTGCGTGAGGGCGAACCGGCCAAGCTTCGGATCGAATATGGCATTGCATTCGTGAAGTCCGGCGGCAAAACGTCGCTGAAGCGTTTTCTGCTTTCGGATCGCGAATATGCCGGGGGAGCATCCGCTTCCAGTATTCGCGTTCACCGATTCGCGGATTTAACAACGCGTAAGCATTATAGCGGTCATCATCGCGTGACACTGTGGGTGAACGGAAGAGAGGTAGCCGCTTCGGACCTGTTGGTAACGGAGGCTGAACCGTTATGACAATAGGGGCAAGGGTATTGAAAACGGGGATGGCCGTCGCATTAGCGATTTATTTGAGCAGCTTGTTTGGCTTCGCGTCTCCGTTGATTGCTGCGGTAGCAGCGATTTTCACAATACAACCATCCATTTACCGGTCATGGCAGCGCGTAGCGGACCAAGTGCAAACCAATTTGCTCGGCGCTGTCATAGCAATTGTCGCGGTTCGATTATTCGGGCATACGCCGATTGCGGCAGGACTCGTTTGTATCCTTGTTATTCTCATCAGCATCCGTCTGAAAATGGAGAGCACAATCAGTCTAACGCTGGTTACTGTCGTTGCGATCATGGAAGCAAATGGGCAAGGCTGGGATGTGGCGATCGTGAGATTTCTAATGGTTTTGACCGGCATTGGCTCGTCATTTTTGGTTAACGTGCTCGTTTTTCCGCCACGTCCAAGGCGGCAATTTACGGAGCAGGTGCATCAAGCCTACACACAGCTCTCCCTGCTGCTTCGCACGGCGGTCTCTAATGAAATGAAGGAGCAGGTATTCCGGCAAGAGAAGGACAAGCTTCACGGAACGCTGCGCAAGCTGGAGGAGCGCCATACGGTTTTCGAGGAGGAGCGCAAGGTGCTTGCAAGGGCGAAGACGAGCCATGCTCGGCAGCTTCTTGTGTCTAAGCAAATGATAAAGGCGCTGCAGAAAGGGGCAGATCTTCTCGATGTGGTAGAGGAGCATTATTTTGCTTCTCCGAGCGCAGGCGAATGGGCGCTTCGTTTCGATCGGCAAATCGAGGATTTATCGAAGTATCACGAGCATATTCTGCTAAAGGCCGAGGATAAGATGAAGCCGAATGCGCTGATCGAGCCCGAGGAAGAACGTGAAGCCAGATTCGTGAAAGAGCTCACGGCCTATGTCATGGAGGATCCGGATGAGCATAAGCGGCTCATCTTCGTCGCCTCGGGATTATTCGAGTATGCTTACCACCTGCGGCGCCTGGAGAAGCTGCTCGATCAAGTGCAGCAGCGGGAAGAGAATGCAAAACGCAGTGAGGATGAACCGGAGGAGGACTAAGCTGCTCCTCGCACCATCACATGTTCATCTTCCGCAATTGTGTGTGAACAGCACACGCCGGCTCTAAGCCGGCTGCGGGTGAGTAGGCAGCATACAAAACCCATTCAAGATATAACCGCCTTACGCTGTAGTTTACACAATAGAACCATCGATATACCACTTAACGTCTACCCAGCGTTGCAGTTTCTGCAATAGGGCAGCCTAAGCTCGCTTATGGCCTGCCTCAATGAGCTCATTCTATTGTATTTTCTGCATTGTAGGTTGCTCGCGGGGCTTAAATTTATGGTTTCTATTGTAGAATGTACAACAGAAGTCTTAACAAATAAAAACAGCAGGCTGGAAAACGCTATCGGGCGCTCCAACCTGCTGTTTTTTATATGGAGGTTGAATGCGCAGGGATAAATTTCTACGCCTATCTCCACACGGAGCTTTCAGCAGTATGATGCCTATCGGCTACTGATCGTCATCCGTTTTGTTGCTTCCCTCATGGCGGCGAGGATGCTGCATATGAGCTTCTGGATTATTGGCATTATCATGCGGCACCAATCGCGGATCGGTATGTCCTTCATGATGATTATTAAAGAAGAGCTCAACCAGCTGCCACTCTGTCGATCCAAGCATGGGATCAGCAGGGAATACATCTCCGCGTTCCAGCTGCTCCTCACGTCCCCACTCATTGCGATACGTGCCTTTTACTTCTACAGGTTCGCCTGACATGGGGTTCATCTCATGATGATCATTAGAATTGCTCATATAGTGTCAACCAACCTTCCTATACTTATAATCCGTGCTTGGGCACCGCTGCGCGATCGGCATCTGACTGCAGCTCGCTCGCTGATTGTTTGCTCGCTAGGTTGCGGTCTGCTTTCGATTGCGCTTTGCTTGCCGCTTTCTGTTGATCGGATGGCTGTTCGCCTGACATGAGATCACCCTCCTGAGAATTTCATTGGTATTCGTTGCCGCGAAACGGGCGCTGCCGCCGAAGCGGTTTCCGCCGTTTCGCTTGTCTTCACAAGAAGATCCTCTACAGTGTGCCACAAACGAAAGAAATGTATGAGTTCAGGCATTCGGCTCAGTTAAAGCGGGTTTTATTGCAGCTGCAGCCCGCAGGAGGGGCAGCTTGAATCACGTTCCGTGACGGTTTCGCTGCAGGCAGGGCAAGGCTCGGAAAAGGGTGCAAGGTTACCCGGGGCAATCTCTTTGGCAGAGTCCTTCCCTTTTTGGCTAATGGAGGAATCATCTGATTGTGATTGGGGCCGAAGGTGGGCGGGCGTGCCGAAAATCGTCTCCACCATCTCCTTTAGATCCTTATATTTGTCCGAATCGTCTGAAGCAATCCGCACAAACATAAACATGCCGGCGAGCAATACGCCGGCAATAATAAGCACGATCGCGGTCGCGCCAATGTCAAACCAAGACAGGAGCAGAGGCGGCATAGAAGCCGCCAAGCTAATCATTTTTGTCATACGCCGTCACCTCACCCATTTACCTGATAACGGGATTCAAGCCGTTTGCCGCCGAACCACATAACAAGCACAGCGGTGATCGAGACGAAAATACGCCAAGGTTCATCGACGAGATTGCCAATATCGAAGCTGATTAGCGAGATACAAAAAATCATAACTGCTTTTCCGAGCAGCGTCGCAAGCAAAAACGTATGGAAGGGCACCTTGCTTAAACCGGAGACGACCGTAATGATGACAGACGGCGTAAAAGGAAAGCAAGCGAGCAGAAACAGCGGCGTGAAGCCCTTCCGCTCAACCCAGTTGAAGAACCGTTCCGATTTTGGAAAGCGACGCTCCAAACGGCCTTTTACATTGCGGCCAAGCTTTCGGCTGATCCAGAATACAGTGATCGCACCGACAGTTACGCCGATCCATGAGAATAGAAACCCGAAGCCAAGGCCATATATGTTGGCGTTAGCGGCAATGATGAGAATTAACGGAAGGAAAGGGAGAAACGATTCAATCATTGGAAGCAGAATGCCCGGAAACGGGCCCCACTGCGAGTAGCTCTCCAGCGTCCACTGGATCGAATCCAGATCCAAATGCTTTATGTATTCGAGCCAATTGCGCCAATCATCCATAAATTTAACTCCGTTCTACTTGTTTATAGCTTTTTTACTTGCAGCAAACGCATGGAATGGGAAACATAAATAAAACAATCCAATGAGCCCAAAGAGGACGGCGCTAGTCCAAAATACAGCGACTTCTCCGTTCCATGCGGCAATCAGGCCGCCGGCAGCCGGACCTATCATGACACCGATTCCTTCGAAGGTGGAAAAAACCCCCCAGCCTAGCCCTTCTTGCTTAGGTGGCACGTAAGAGGCAAGCAGCGCATTCCATGCAGGCAAAATAGCGGAATAGGACAATCCAAGGACTGCCGATATAAGTAAACAATACCAGAACCCGAGACCCGAAGCCAGCATACATAAGCCTAGTGCGAACGCACCGAAGCCGGAGACAAGAAACCACTTTTTGCCGTTCATTTTGTCAGAGAGCTTTCCCATCGGAATGAGACCGGCAGCAGCAAGAATACCTCCCACGGTAAGAAGAACCGAGTATTGTGTGCCAGTCAGTCCGAGCTCTTGCTCCGCGAAGCTTGGCAATATGGGAACCAGCATGCTTGCTCCGGTCGTCTGCAAAATCATTCCCGGCAGCAGAAGCCGCATCGCGCGCAGTCTTCCCTTAAGAATGGCCAGCTGTTTGCGCAGCGGCAATCGGATAGGCGTATCAGCCCTTTCTTTGCTCATAAAGAGCGTCAGCAGGCATGCTGCCACGGACAAGCTGACAAGCAGGTTGTACGTAAACGATACGCTGACATCAAGTAAAATATTACATACGATCGGACCGCTTCCGAGTCCAGCCATCCAGATCGTGTAAAGAAGACCCATTTGGGCAGCGCGGCGTTGTTTGCTCACCTTTGTCAGGCACACAATCCAAATCGGTGACATCCCAATGCCGTATAAAGCCGCAGCGCCAATAAACATCCAAGGGAGCTCGGCAAATTGCAGGCAATAAACGCCGATCAGGGAAATCACAAGCCCTGCTTGCACCACGATCCGGGTGGAAAAACGGTCTAACAGATAGCCGGTTACCATTTTGAGCAGCGTGTCGACCAAATAGTGTGCAGAAATGGCAGCCCCGATGACATCGGGTGTGAGCCCTAATGTTTTTGCGCCGTATATGGGTAACAAACTGACGAGCACAGCACCTCTAACAAATTCCACAACGAACAAAATAACGGAGATAAGGCGCATCTCCGCTCCAAATGAGTAGCTTAGATTTGTACGCAAAGTCAGGCTCCTTATCTCTTATAGAGTCGATGCTTTCTCCATTATACTTATAGTGGATAAAATATCCAAAACAATGCTGTCAGCCGCTGTTTGCGAGGTTTGAAGCTGTTTGGTAGAGAGCTTGCTAATAGTTAGACGTAACGGATCATGGACGAGTTTCAAAATTTGGTCCGTCAACTCATTTACATCATCAGCGATAACAGCCGCCCCCTTGGAAGCGAGATATCGCGCGTTTTGCTTTTCTTGTCCAGGAACCGGACGGTAGATGAATAAGGGCAGACCCGCGGTAATGCCTTCTGAGAGGGTAACGCCGCCAGGCTTCGTAATGAGGCAATCCGAAATGGCCATGAGCTCATGAATCGGTTCAATAAAACCATATAGATGCAAGCGGGAGAAACAGGAATGGTCTTGGAATTGTTTTTCGATGCTTTCCTTCATAAGTAGATTGCGTCCGCATACGAGCGCGACTTGGACGTTAGGGTCATTCAGCAATCTGCTGCACATTTGGGCCACATCAGGCATGACACCTTGCGCACCTGTCATGATCAGGATGATCGGTTGATTGGGGTTAAGATTGTAACGTTCGTAGAGTTCGCTTGAAGCGGCGGTCGCACGGAAGCCGCTCTTAAGCGGGATGCCGGTAACTTGAACGGCGTGATTCGGAATGCCGAGCTGGGTAAGCTCGCGTTTTAAATCGTCCGTCGCGACATAATAGCGATCAATGCTTGGATGTACCCATCGGCCATGCAGATCGAAGTCCGTGATCACGGTAAAGCAGGGGGGATGGGAGTCCTTCCGACGTTTAAGCTCCGGCAGCGCGAAACCCGGAAAGGTATGAACGACGATATCCGGCTGCTCCGTCTGGAGAATGCGTCTTATTTTTTCTCTCCCAAAGGAGTGCAGCAAGCCGCCAAACCAAGAGTTATGCTTCATCGGCTTTGTGAAATCATACATCCAGCCATAGAGCGAGGGCATATGCGTATAGCTCTTTAAATAAAAACGTCTGGTGACCTCGTTCAGCCAAGGATGCGATTCCGCCATGAGATCGACCATTACCGTACGATGATTGCCATGCTCCTCCAAGGAGCTCTTAATCGCACGGGCAACCTGCAGGTGGCCTTCACCGTAAGATGCATACAAAATTAGGCATTTCGGCTGTGGATTGCTTTCGAAACGAATCATGGATACACCTCCTGAAGGTAGTGTAGCGGATGATTGTTATGCGAACGTGAACGGAATTTGGTTACTTTGTGTAATTTTTGTATAATAGATAAGCAATCCATCCTATTTCAAAATTGAAGGAGCGATGATTAGAGTGCAGTATACGAAATTGGGAAGATCAGGTCTTCGAGTAAGTCGATTATGTCTGGGTACGATGAATTTTGGCGTAGACACAGACGAAAAGGAATCATTTCGTATTTTAGATGCAGCATTGGATGCAGGCATTAATTTTATCGATACCGCAAATATTTACGGATGGGGCGAAAATGCAGGCCGTACCGAAGAAATCATCGGAAAATGGTTTCAAAAAGGTGACGGACGCCGCGAACGTACGGTTTTGGCTACAAAAGTATATGGTGATATGCATGACGCTCATGACGGACCTAACCGCGACGCAGGCTTATCCGCTTACAAAATTCGCAGACATTTGGAAGGTTCGCTTAAGCGCCTTCAAACGGATCATATAGAACTATATCAAATGCATCACGTTGACCGCAGCGTAAATTGGAGTGAGCTTTGGGGAGCTTTTGAAACGGCTGTTTCGCAAGGGAAGGTCGGCTACATAGGCTCAAGTAATTTTGCAGGTTGGGATATTGCGGTTGCACAGGGCGAAGCCAAGGCAAGGGGCTCCATTGGCCTTGTGTCCGAGCAGCATAAATACAACCTGTTATGCCGTTTGCCGGAGCTTGAAGTGCTGCCGGCTTCGAAGGAGCTGGGTCTTGGCGTAATCCCATGGAGCCCGCTAGACGGCGGTTTGCTTGCGGGCAATCATCGCCGCAAGGACGGAGGCCGCCGCAGCGGCGATTCAAAGCGTCTGGAGCAGCACCGTGATCAGCTCGATGCTTACGCGGCGTTTTGCGATGAGCTTGGCGAGCCCGAGGATCTTGTATCGCTGGCATGGCTTCTCGCCAATCCGGCTGTGACGGCACCAATTATCGGCGTTCGTACGCTGGATCAATTCGAGCGTTCTCTTCGCGCAGTAGAAATTTCCTTGGATGAATCGGCTCTCAAACGTATCGATGAAATATTCCCCGGCCCCGGCGGAGACGCGCCTCGCGCTTACGCCTGGTAAATGTAAAACGCCCCGTTTCCATAAGTGGAAGCGGGGCGTATTCGATTAAGCAGCGGATCAAATCAATAAATTAAACAGCACGGGGTCCTTGTTCAGCTCTAGAAATTGAAAGCCCTTCTTGGTCATCCGATCGACGAGCGGAGTGTAATCCTCTCTGTGCTTGAGCTCGATGCCAACGAGTGCGGGGCCGTTGTCCTTGTTCGATTTCTTTGTATACTCAAAGCGTGTAATATCATCATTAGGCCCGAGCACGCGGTCGAGAAATTCCCGGAGCGCTCCTGCACGTTGAGGAAAGCTCACCATAAAGTAGTGCTTGTAGCCTTCGTAAATGAGGGAGCGTTCTTTGATTTCCTGCATACGGTCGACATCGTTGTTGCCGCCGCTCACCACGCAGACGACTGTTTTTCCTTTAATTTGGTCGCGGTAGGCTTCCAGCGCGGCAATCGGCAGCGCACCGGCCGGCTCGGCTACAATCGCATTCTCATTGTACAGGTCCAGCATGGTTGTACATACTTTTCCTTCTGGCACGGCTATTACATCGTCGAGGAGCTCCCGGCAGATCTCAAACGTCAAATCGCCGATTCGCTTAACGGCTGCGCCGTCTACGAACTTATCGATTTGGTCGAGCGGGGTGACTTCGCCTGCGTCGAGCGAAGCTCTTAACGACTGAGCGCCTTCGGGCTCTACGCCGATCACCTTTGTGGACGGCGAGACGATTTTGGTATAGGAAGAAACGCCTGCTGCAAGTCCTCCGCCGCCGACGGTGACGAATACGAAATCGGGTACAGAATCGGCCGCTTCCATGAGCTCTTGACCTACTGTACCGTTTCCTGCGATGATTTTGGGATCGTCGAACGGATGAATAAAGGCCATGCCGCTGCGATTGCTCTCGGCCACAGCTTCCGCATAAGCATCGTCAAAGGTATCGCCGGTCAGAATGACCTCAACCTGAGAGCCGCCAAAGAAGCTGACCTGCGTCACCTTTTGGCGTGGGGTCGTGCTGGGCATATAGATTTTACCGGGAATACCGAGCGTTTGGCAGGAGTAAGCTACGCCCTGCGCGTGGTTGCCTGCGCTTGCGCATACAACGCCTTTGGCTAAGGTTTCTTGTCCGAGTGAACGCATCAAGTGATAGGCGCCGCGTATTTTGAACGAGCGAACGATTTGCAGATCCTCTCGTTTTAAAAGCAAATTGCAGTTGTAGCGCTCGGACAGCACGCGGTTATATTGAAGCGGCGTACGCGTTATGACATCCTTTAAGTGCATCTGCGCTTGCACGATATCTTCAAGTCCAATACGTTGCAGCGGTAAATTGTTCGTGTTCATAGGTGACCTTCCTTTCGGCTTTCGTGGATCAGCAACATAAATGAATGGATTCATTATAGCATTATCATCGCAAGTAAACGTATCGAAAATCACTAATTAATATTGCAAGGAGGGGTAAGAAATGGGGAGAATTATAAAAAGACTGCTTCTGCTCTTTATTGTCATTCTTTTGCTGCTTGGTGGCACTGCCTGGTGGATGCTGTCCTATATTGCGCCGGATGAGCAGCTTGATCTAAGCTATGAGCCGATTGATGTAAACGAAAAGGTGCTTGCTATGGTCAAGAAATTAAAGCCTGAACTTGTCCTTACGGAGGCAGATATTAACGATTTGATCAAAAAGCATCTGAAAGAAAAGTACGCAAGCGGGGAAGCGGGATCATCATCCGTGGTAATCGCGCAGGATACTCAGCTGGACGGAGCCAGCTTCGAGCTGGAAGAGAAGAAGCTGATCGCGCACATGAACGTTACCTATATGGGGCGAATTCCTGCAGCGCTTGAAGCGGAATATTCACTGGAATGGCAGTCTCCAAACATTGTACTAAAGCCGCAGTCGTTATCCTTAAAAAATACTAGCTTGCCCGTCAACATGCTAGAGACCATTAACGTTCCGCTTGATTTGCCTGCTCAGGACATTGTCACGGTGCGGGATATGCAGTTTTTGAAGGATCAGATTAAGGTACTGTTTAAGCTGCAATTGGAATTACGTTTATAGTTTGGAATAGAGGCAGATAAGAAACGGCAGGTCAAGGTATAAACCTTGGCCTGCCGTTTTCTCGTTGTTTTTGACGCTTGGATAGCCTGTAGCTGTATTTATTAACGATATACCGGCTGCTGTTGTTTGATACGTCATCCTATGTTTGTACTCTATCTATTGATTGGGTAATTAACAGGTTTAACTTTGAAATATCAACTATATTTTAGTAAATATGTGAATCGATTCGGAAGTGGATATTTGGAATATTTTAAAACTTAAAGAATTTGCAGGAAAGAAGGAGATGAATAAATGAATTGACATTCGTATTGAGAATAGTTATCATATATTCGAAAGTGATAATCATTATCACTTATGAAGAGGCAATTACATATTGACCTAAAGCGGGAGGCAAAGCTTATGGGCTTGCTTTATGAAATGGTTTTAAAAAAACGGAAATCGGCGTTCCTTTTACAAAAACAAAGTAAAAGAAATCAGCTTCTAAATGAAAACATACGCCAAATAATGCCCGAGCACGGGAGCAAATATATTGCACAGCAGCTTCAACATACAACAGACTAAAAAATCTTTTTGAAGGAGCAAGAGATATGCAAATTGAAAAAAGTAAACCTTGGAATTGGCTGCTCTTTCCCTTCTCATCGGTAAAGGCAGGACCTGACTGCTTGTTTGCCGCTTCAGTCGGTCACGGTATTTATCAAATCGATGCAGAAGGAAGCTGGGAGAAGCTGAGCCTTGGGTTGGACGATAACACCAATGTGAATCGCTTGCAGCTGCAGCATGACTTGCTGCATGCCTGCACAAGCAGCGGGCTTTACGAATGGAATGGCGAAGCATGGGACAATGACGGTTTATCGATCCCATGCTATCAATATCGCAAAATCGGCGGGACCAGCTATGCGGCTACTGAATATGGACTTTGGTCCAAATCGGGTAGCAAATGGGAGCAAATCGCATGCGAAGACAAGAAGGTCTACGATTTTATCAATTTGCCTCAGTATTTAATCATCGCGCATGAGAGCGGTATTTCGCTCTATGATCGTTTTATGGATGACTGGGCGCATTTTGAACTGGAAACGAGTGTTACGAGCTTAGCTGTTTTCAGAGGTCATTTGATCGGCACGAGTGACAAAGGCGAGCTCCTCATTGGAGATAAGAAAGGCAGATTCGATCGAATCCGATTCGGCAAGCCGTTTATTTTTTCGGTGCTTGCCAAAGGAAATGATATTTATGTATGCACGGACCGCGGACTGTTCCAACTCGCCTACATCTGCAATCAAATCACGCTGCTGTCTATTAAGCTGGGATGCCCGGTGACAGACATCGATATGCAGGGCGGCAACCTGTACATGGCGACACTCTTCGAAGGTATTCAAACCATGAATATTTAAAAATATAAAAGCAGGAAGCGGAGGAATGACAGATGCCGAAAGTACTTGTCGTTTATGCAAGCATGACGGGAAATACGGAAGAAATGGCAGAGGCCATTGCAGAGGGGGTTAAGCAAGCGGGAGCGGAGGTTGTTCTAAAAGAAGCCTTTGATGCTAGCGCAGCGGAGCTTAATGATTATGATGGCATCATCATTGGAGCATACACATGGGGAGACGGCGAGCTGCCGGATGAATTTATTGATTTTTACGACGAGATGAGCTCGCTTAATCTTAGCGGAAAGATAGCTGCCGCTTTTGGTTCGGGAGATACCTCGTATCCGATTTATTGCGCCGCGGTGGATATGATTGAGACGAAGCTCAAGGGGCTTGGCGCAGCCATTTCCGCTGAATGCATTAAGTTTGAATACAATGCGTCTGAAGATGAGAAAGAGCAAGGCCGAAGCCTTGGGCGTCAAATTGCGGGACTTGTAGCGGTAGCAGGATAATCATGAGAGAGGGGCGGCCTTTATAATGGAGCAGATTCCCACGGTATTAAGAGTTGAAGATTATAAGCTGGAAGAGCTGCTGCGCTGCCCCGACCGTTTTGCGAGCAGCAAGAAGGGCCGCAAGCGGGAAAGCGACGTCAACTGGAGACAAATGGTACAATACGCAGCCAGCCACAGCGTAAATGATTTCTACGGACTTCCTGAAGGGGCTCGTACGCAAGCGACGATTGAAGCATCCGTTGAGCATTGGTGGACGAATCGGAATTATAAGTTCCATTCTGATGAGCATTTTTTACAAATGAAGCAGACCGTTAAGGAGCAATTGACCGTTTTTTTACTTGGCGGTTCATGCCCGAGCATGCCTATTATTTTTTATGAACAGCTAACTGCTTACGTGGATGAGCTTGATTTGGAAATATCGCAAATTTTCCATTTGGTTTCCGTGGACCAAGAAGGCGCCGCAGATGATTATATCGTGCAGAAGCTGGCGGTCGATGTGGATGAGGATTCTCTCGATTTGCTCTTTCATATGACATCGGTGTTTTGCATGAGCGCCTTTGAGAAGCTTCCGACACGAATTGAAGTGCTATCCCTTCTCAGCGGTAAAAGGATTGTCTATGTGCCTGATGAGGAATCGCTGGAACGTTCCTATGATTATATGTATTTGATAAAAAGCCTGCTGCCTGAGGTCGACTTTTTCAAGGTCAATCCAGGGTCGGCGGTCCAATTCGTAATGTGAATAGACTAATAAATGAATAGAATTTACGTTAAGCCCCAAATGATTTCCGATTGCGGAAGAGTTGGGGGTTTTGTTTTGTTGTAGACAAATGAAACGGTTTTCAAGTAACATGGGCAGTAGTCATTTTTTGCATATTTACACATGGGAATCTAATTTTGTTGAGCAAAAAAACATAGGCAACGAAGTGAGTTTTGCTTCACGAGATTAAGCATCTGCTTACGAAGTCAGTGTTGCTTCGCAAAACAAAGCTTATGCTTACGAAGTAAGTTTTGCTTCGCAAAACAAAGCTTATGCTTACGAAGTAAGTTTTGCTTCGCAAAACTTTAGAAGGAGAGAGATTCGATTGTCAGAGGAGCTATTACTAACATTCCGTTCACCGCCGCTGCCGTTTTTCATAGAATCAAACCGTTTAACCTATCGCGCTGGCGAGGAGCATCCGAATCGGACGAATCTAGGCGTTTTTGATTTGCTGTTTGTGAATGAAGGGTCGCTGCATGTGGCTGAGGATAACCGAAGATGGACACTCGGTCCGGGCGATGTCCTGATTCTGAGACCAGACCGTTGGCATTATTCCACGCGTCCGTGCGAGGTGGATACGGTTTTTGACTGGATTCATTTCCAAACGGTCGGAGCTTGGGAGGAAACGGTCGGCAACCAAAGCGGCTCGCTGCGAGGCGATTATTATACGTATGCTATACGTTTACCCAAGCAGATGAAGCTTACCTATCCGGATGAAGCCAAGCTGATCTTCTCCCAGCTGCATGAAGCGGCTAAAAGCTCGTCGCATGGCGCATTCTGGGATCGTCAGCAGCGGTTTTTGCATTTGCTGCAAATGCTGGACGAGGGTTGGCGCTCGGATGCTGCCAAAGCAGCTGTATCGGTCGCGGAGCGGGCAGCCGCCTATTTGAAGCTGAATTATCGGAGCCCGATCAGCAACACGATGCTCAGCGATGTTCTTCAACTTCATACTAATTACATCACGCGCTGTATGACGGAGGTATTCGATTGTACGCCGCAGCAATATTTACTTTATTACAGATTAGATCAGGCAAAGCTTCTGCTCATCAAAACCGATTGGACGATCGCGCGGGTAGCGGAGGAAACAGGCTTCCGGCAGACGCCGCATTTCTCGAGACTTTTTGCGTCGCATACTGGTATGCCGCCGCTGAAATTCCGCAAAAGATTTACGATGTAGGCCATAGCAGGACAAAATGGCGGGAAACGGAGCTAAGGCTTCATTTCCCGCCATTTGTTTATTTTGCTCAGGACATTGCATAATTTTATTGTCTTTAACAGAAACTGGATTCAAACAACGTGTAAAGGGTGGTCGCGATGATTGAACGGTTTTCGTTAACGGCAGAAATTGGTGATATTGTTGAAATGTTTCAAGTAGGAAAGGTTATTCAGGGGCATACAAACCGATTTAATGTAGCACCTACGCAGACGGTGTCGATTGTCATGAATGATCGATTTGATCAAAGGACGATTCAGGAGTCACGATGGGGCTTGTTTCCTTTCTGGGCGAAGGATGCCGTAAATGCTGATCACAAGACACTGTCCGATAAGCCGTTTTTGGCACGTATGCTGCGGAGACAAAGATGCGTGCTGCCTTGCAGCGGTTTTTTTGGCCAAAAGCAATTTGGAAAAGAACGCGACCCGAGAGCGATGCACATCGTCGTTCCAAGCCAGCAGCTGTTCGGCATTGCCGGGATTTATGATTGCTGGAGAAACGTGAGCGGCAAAGAGGTGCGTGCCTTCACGATGATTACCGCAGCTTCGACGGGAGCGATGTCGGTGTGGCAGCCGCGTGTTCCGGTTATTTTGGACGAGGAGGGCATTGAGGACTGGCTCAATCCTCGAATTACGGAATTCAGCGGACTGCGCAAGCATTTAGAGGCCATGGATTCCTATCTGATGCGCGCGTATCCGGTTACGAATGCTGTGCATGACGATCTGTTCGAGTCGCCGGATTGCATCCGTGAGATCCGTCCTGATTTTGCTTAGAGAAGACTTCCCGGCGTCGAGCTGGAGATGCGAATCCTAGAAGCATACATTTACGTAAAAAGGTGCCGGTGTTGTATTTTCTACAACACAGGCACCTTTTTTGATGGGGTCACTTTGCGTTCATGCTTATTCGTGAGCTTACAGCTCCGAATTGAAGATCAAGCGCGTTCGCGCTGAAGTTCTGTCGTTAACAAGGGAACGACCTCGAATAAATCGCCTACGATTCCATAGTCGGCAATACCGAAAATAGGGGCCTCGGGATCTTTGTTGATCGCGACAATGACGCGGGATTGGCTCATGCCAGCCAGATGCTGGATGGCGCCGCTTATTCCGCATGCAATATAAAGCTGCGGAGTGACGACTTTCCCGGTTTGCCCAATTTGCAGCGCATAATCACAATAGCCGGCATCGCAGGCACCGCGCGAGGCTCCAACCGCGCCCCCGAGTGCTGCGGCCATAGCTTGCAGCGGCTCGAAGCCGGCTGCGCTGCGCACGCCTCGCCCGCCGGAAACGACGACGTCGGCTTCGGCCAGATCAAGCTGGCCGCCGGCGCGGCGCACGAGGCTGCGCACGGCGGTGTAGAGCGGCGGCACCGTGAACGGAAGCTCCGCGACGGTACCTGCAGCTTCGGCGGCGTCCAAAGGCTCTGCCGCCGGCAAATTGTTCGGGCGCACCGTGATGACCCACGGATGGCCCGGCACAAAGCTGCGCCGCTCGAACGCCTTGCCGGCGTAGAGCGGGCGGGTGAAGCCGACGTCGTCGCCATCGTCAGATGCTTCGATGGCGATGACGTCGGCGATGTGGCCGGCGCCAATGGCTGCGGCCACTCGGGGCGCGAGCTCGCGCCCCATAGCGGTGTGGCCGAGCAATAGCGCGTCAGGCTGCACCGCAGCCATGGCTGCGCCGAGGGCGGCGATGTACGCCTCGGGCGCAAAGGCGCGGAGGGAAGGGTCGTCGGCGATATGCACGACGGCCGCCCCCCGCGCGATTAGCGCGGCGGCTTCTTCCGCCGCGCCGCCGGAGCAGGCAAGGACGGCATGGACAGCGCCGTCCTTGCCTGCAAGCCGCCGAGCTGCGCCGAGTGCCTCCAGCGCCACCCGGCGGAGCGTACCGTTCCGGCTTTCGGCAAAAACAAGAATGGTTTTGGACATTGGATGCTGCTCCTCTCCCGTTACTTTTACGACAAACCAAGCTTGCTCATTACAACTAATTCAACCTCTGCTGTACTGCACGACACCAACTCATCGAAAGGAGGGATGCCCGCTGCCGTAACTATATCCACGAACCAGTAACTAGGCAGCTTGCAGCAGGAAAATACGTTAGACTATGTTGCTGTGCGTCTTCTTTTGCCTACTGTAATGGGAAGGCCTCAGTAGTTGAGGTTGGCTGCGGCGGCTTCGTCTGAGTTGTATCATAGCCTCGCGAAAAAAACTCACTCAGCTAGCACGGTTAGACTAACTCCTTATATTTAAGTATCTTAACTATCATTCGATGTGCTATCGCTCCTGGTAGTTAAGTCCCTTAACTACCATCAGTGTTCCGTGCCTACGCTGCATATTGTGCAACAGAAACCTTACATAAGAGCTCCAATGGTGAGCTACATTGCAGTTTATACAACGTATAGCCAATTTAGCGCCGTTGTAGCCGATTAGCTGCTGATTCTGCTGTACAAACTGCAGTGTAGCGCGGTTCTTCCGGTCCTTATGGGCATTCTATTGCACAAACTGCAGCGTAGCGCTGCACTTTCGCTCAAGATGTCATTCTATTGCACAAACTGCATTGTAGAGTATGGATAAGCTGTCGGGTTTGCAGAAGCCTCTAACAAACCAATATTAGTGTGTTTTTCCGTACTTTCGCTCCTGGTAGGTAGTTAAGTCCCTTAACTACCATCAGTGTTCATTGAGTACGCTGCATATTGTGCAACAGAAACCTTACATTCGAGCACCAATGGTGAGTTACATTGCAGTTTATACAATGGGATAGCCCAATAAGTGCCGTCGGAGCCGATTAGCTGCTGATTCTATTGCACAAACTGCAGCGTAGCGCGTTTCTTCCGGTCCTTAGGGGCATTCTATTGCACAAACTGCAGCGTAGCGCTGCTCTTTTTCTCCTTATGTCATTTTGTTGCACAAACGGCAGTTTAGGGCTGCGTATTCGCTCAAGATGTCATTCTGTTGCTCAAACTGCAGAGTAGAGTATGGATAAGCTGTCGGGTTTGCAGAAGCCTCTAACAAACCAATATTAGTGTGTTTTTCCGTACTTTCGCTCCTGGTAGGTAGTTAAGTCCCTTAACTACCTACCGTGTTCTTTGCCTGCGCTGCATTTTATGCAACAGAAACCTTACATTCGAGGCCCAATGGTGAGCTACATTGCAGTTTATACAACGGAATAGCCTAATAAGCGCCGTTGGAGCCGATTTGCTGCTGATTCTACTGTACAAACTGCAGCGTAGCGCGTTTCTTCCGGTCCTTAGGGGCATTCTATTGCACAAACTGCAGTGTAGAATGTGGGGAAGCTGACCGGTGTGCAAAAGCGCTGATATTAGCCCAGCTCAGCATTAGTGTGTTTTTCAGTTCTATCCCACTCGCCGAGCCCCGCCAGCTCCTATCACTCCTCCGCTCAAAGAGGAAGCTTCGCTTCCTCCCGCAGCAGCGACACCAGCGATGCGGCCTGCTCCGCTGGTGCGCCTGGCAGGCGTTTGCCTGCTGCGCGCGGCGGAGGCGGGAGCAGCTGCGAGCGAGAGGTGCGTGGCGAGACGCTTTCCGCGGAGAGCGCGCCGCTGCTCACCAGCTCTTGGAGCGTGACGGTGCGAAGCGGCTTTCGTTTCGCTTTCATGATGCCCGGCAGAGACGGATAGCGCGGCTCGTTTAAGCCCTGCTGGGCCGTAACGAGCGCAGGCAGCGGGAGCGATACGGTTTCGGTATCGCCTTCGATATCACGCTCAACGAGCGCATAACGCATGGCGCTTGATGCGCTAGCTTCAAGCAGTAAGCCCTCCTTTGGCAGAGAGCTGAGCTCGTCAGCGGTCAGGATCGTGAGTTTAACGGCGGAGGAGGCATGGGGCAGACCCAGCCGCTCCGCGATCTGCAAAGCGACGCTGCCAGCGCCGCTGTCTACCGCAAATAAGCCGGCCAGCAGCAGGTCAGGGGAGAGCGGCTTGATGATGGCAGCGAGCGCAGCGGCAACCGCGCTTCCGTCATCCGGCAAGGACCCGCTGTCGAGCCGTATCGCTTCATCCGCACCGATAGCGAGCGCGGTGCGGAGCGCATCCTGGGAACGCTCTGGGCCGCAAGTGACGGCAATGACCTCGCCCCCCAGCCGTTCCCGCTGGCGGAGCGCCTCCTCGAGCGCATATTCATCGTAAGGATTAATGACGAATTTGGCGTCTTTCTCGTCGACGCCAGCAGCAGTTACTATGATTTTCTCCTCGGTATCAAACGTTTGCTTGAGAAGCACCACTATTTTCAGCATAGAAGCTCCCTCACTTATACCGACATTTTGAAGACATGTTGAAGATACTGTCCATCATTGCTACGATATGTTTTTTCTAAAAGGATTAGACCGTTTTCTATCGCCCGGCGTGCGGCATGTTCGCGTTAAAAAGGACATATACATGGAATCACCGCGGCTATTTTTGGAAGCGCTTTAATGCTTGTCCGACTGCTTTGCGCACAGCTGCTCTGATTAAGGAGCGGGCATTTAAGGGGGGCGGGGCGTATGCCATCGTTATTGGCAGCTGGATCTGTCGGTCAATGGTTATTTTGGGGAAGATGGGCATTGTTTGCGGCCGTTGTGCTGATTGCCGTTTCAATGTTCGCGATGGTCGTGCAGAGGCGCATTTTGTATATGAGGCTTGGGGTGCCTGCTGTTTTTGCGCGTTATCAACGTAAGCTTAAAAGCAAATCCAGCTTCAGCGCTCAAGTGCTCGGTCATCGCAAGCTGCTGAACGATGTGAGAAGCGGTATTATGCATTTGGTTTATTTTTACGGCTTTATTGTGCTTCAGTTTGGTGCAGCGGATTTGATTTGGAAGGGGCTGAATGACGGCGCTCCGCTGCCGCTGCCCTATTATAGCTGGTTTTCATTGACGCAGGAAATGACTGTTACGCTCGTCTTTGCAGCTGTGCTGTACGGTGCTTTTCGCCGTTATGGGGAGAGGCTGCCGCGGCTTAAGCGCGGGTGGAAGCCGTCACTTGTCATGTGGTTTATCGGCTCGCTGATGCTCACGATTTTATTTTCTTTGGCTTTCGAGCGGCTGGCTGCGGCAAAAGCGGATCCTGCCGTTCATCTGGTTGAAGCAGGCTACGCACCGGTAAGCGTTTTGCTGGTCCAGCTGCTTCAAAGCGCTGGCATACGACCGGAAAGCGCGGCGGCGCATGCCGGCTTTGAATTATTTTGGTGGCTGCATCTCTTGGTGCTGCTGAGCTTTCTGGTGTACGTGCCGCAGTCGAAGCATTTTCATTTGTTGACGGCCCCGGTCAATCTTTGGTTTAGGCGCAGCACGCCCCCAGGACGGCTTACGCCGCTTAATCTGGAGGATGAGGAGGCAGAAACCTTCGGCGCAGGGAAGGTGGAGCATTTCACGCAAAAGCAGATGCTCGATTTGTATGCCTGCGTCGAATGCGGCCGTTGTACGAATGTCTGCCCGGCTGCAAGCACCGGCAAGCTGCTCTCACCGATGCATCTCATCGTGAAGCTGAGGGATCATTTAACGGAAAAAGGCGCAGCGATCACATCCAAGTCGCCTTGGCTTCCTGCCAGTCTGTGGCAATCCAAAGCAAATGGGCCTAACGCCCATGTAATGGGAGGGGTGATTCCAGCCTGGGAGGCTTCATCTGATGGGATAACCAACATTGAGCCGACGATGGCTGCGCAAGCAGGAGCATGGAGTATTAAGGAAGGTGTTAAGCCGGAGGAGGTGGAGCTTATTGGCGAGGTATTGACGGAGGAGGAGCTATGGGCGTGCACGACCTGCCGCAACTGCGAGGAGCAATGCCCGGTCGGCAACGAGCATGTCGATAAAATCATCGATATGCGCCGCTACCTTGTCCTGATGGAGGGCAGGCTTCCGTCAGATGGACAGCGCGCACTGCAGAACATTGAGCGTCAGAGCAACCCGTGGGGCCTGCCGCGCGCTGAACGAGCGGCTTGGATTAGCGAATGCGAGAGCCGCACAGGCATTCGGGTTTCCACGATGCAGGAGCTGAGACAGCAGGGCAAAAAGGCTGACGTGCTGCTATGGGCAGGCTCGATGGGGGCATACGATATGCGCAGCAGGCGTGTGCTGTACGATGTGGTGCGGCTGCTGAATCATGCGGGCGTAAGCTTTGCAACGCTTGGCCTGGAGGAAAAAAGCTCCGGCGATACCGCAAGGCGGATTGGCAATGAATTGCTTTTCCAAGAGCTGTGCCGCGAAAATATCGAGACCATCAACAAATATGAGATTGCTCATATCGTGACGGCGTGCCCGCATACCTATAACACGCTCAAAAATGAATATCCTGACTTTGGCCTGCGCCAAGACATCCTCGTCGAGCATCATACCGAGCTGCTGGCGCGTCTGCTGGCGGACGGCTCCTTGAAGCCGCTGCATACGATTGATGAGCGGGTAACCGTACATGATTCCTGCTATTTAGGCCGCTACAACGATACCTATGAAGCGCCGCGCAGTCTGCTGCGAGCCATTCCGGGCGTAACGATCGAAGAGATGGAGCGTTCGCGCTCCAACGGAATGTGCTGCGGCGCGGGCGGCGGACTGATGTGGATGGAGGAGCATTCGGGCACCCGCGTCAACCATGCAAGAACCGCGCAGGCATTAGAGGTAAAGCCGTCTGTCATCAGCTCGGCCTGCCCGTACTGCCTAACGATGTTAGAGGACGGCTTGAAAGCCTTATCCGCAGAGGAGAAGGTTATTGCACGTGATGTGGCGGAGCTGCTGGCCGAGAGCGTATTTGGCGAGTAACGGGGAAAACGGGGAACGTGACGGGAAATGAGCGTTTGCCGCAGAGAACGGTCTAAGCCGTTTAGCATGTGGATGACTCAAAAAAGGAGGCTGTATATGGCGATACAATCGTCGCAAAAAAATGCAAGCGGCATACGCAAAGCCGCAGTGATCGGCTCCGGCGTAATGGGTGCGGGTATTGCGGCTCACCTGGCCAATGCGGGCATGCGCGTCGTGCTGCTGGACGTTGTTCCGCAAAAACTGACAGCGGAGGAGGAACGGCAAGGTTTGACGCTGGCGGATGCAAAGGTGCGAAATAGGCTTGCTGCCGCCGCGGTAGCCCGAATGAGCAAAGCATCGCCGGCACAGCTCTACGATCCGAGCTGGACGTCGCGAATTACGCCAGGTAACTTAGATGATCATTTTGCTGCGATTAGCGAGGCGGACTGGATTGTTGAAGCCGTGGTCGAGCGGCTGGACATTAAACGGGAGGTGTTGGCCAAAATCGAAGCTGCCCGCAGCCCGGGAACCATCGTGTCGACAAACACGTCGGGCTTATCCGCAGCTTCGATGGTTGAAGGGCGGAGCGAGGAGTTTCGGCAGCATTTTGGAGTGACGCATTTTTTTAACCCGCCCCGCTATATGAAGCTTGTTGAAATTGTAGGCACGAAGGATACGTCGCCCGAGGTCGTGAGGCTCTTAACGGAGATTTGCGAGAAACGGCTGGGCAAAGGCGTCGTGCTGGCGAAGGACACGCCGAACTTCATCGCAAACCGAATCGGCACCTATGGCATGCTGATCACGCTTGAAGATACGCTGGCATTCGGGCTGACGGTGGAGGAGGCGGATGCCTTGACCGGCCCGGCGATGGGCAGGCCAAAGACGGCGACGCTGCGCATGCTTGATCTGGTTGGCCTGGATACGCTGCTGCATGTTGTGGAAAATGTGCGCGAGCGGAGCAGCGATCCTGCGGAGCAGGCGATATTTGCAAGGCCGCCGCTGCTCGAGCAGCTCGCTGCGTCGGGACGGCTCGGCGAGAAAACGGGGGCTGGGTTTTACCGGAAGGTGAAGGGAAAAGGAGGCAGCGAAATCGAGTCGCTCCGGCTCGATACGCTCGAATACGGGCCAAAGCGTCCAGTGAGCTCTCCCGTCATCGACGCTTCAAAGGCTGCCAAAGGTGCTGCCGGCAAGGTGAATGCGCTGCTGCGCACCGATCCTCGTGACCGTTACGCGAAATTCGCTTGGTCAACGATCAAAAAAACCTTGCTTTACGCAGCCGCTCAGGTAGGGGTAATCGCGGATTCCATCTCGGATATCGACCGCGCGATGCGCTGGGGCTTTAACTGGGAGCTGGGTCCATTTGAGCTGTGGGATGCGATTGGGCTGCGCGATTCGGTGCAGCGCATGCAGAAGGAGGGAGATACGATACCGGCATGGGTATCGGCCTTACTTGCCGCGGGTAACGAAAGCTTCTATAAGTCGCAGGGCAATGAACGGGTCTACGCAGCGAGCGGAGCCTATAAGCTGGAAGAAGCAGAGGCGGATTCGATCTCGATTGCGGCGTTAAAGGCTTCTGGGAAAACCGTGTTCTCCACTCCAGGAGCGAGTCTGATCGATATCGGCGACGATGTGGCGCTGCTCGAATTTCATTCGCAGAACAATGCCATCGGAGGCGATATTTTATCCGCCATTACGCAAAGCGCGAAGGAGGTATCGCAAAATTGGCGCGGGCTGGTGCTCGCAAACGAAGGACGAAACTTTTGCGTCGGCGCGAATTTAATGCTGCTGCTTATGGAGGCGCAGAGCGGCGAATGGGATGAGGTTGAAGATATCATCCGCTTCTTCCAAAGCAGCATGCTGCAGCTGAAGCGGCTTGACCGGCCCGTCGTGGCGGCACCGCATCGCATGACGCTTGGCGGCGGCGTGGAGGCCTGCTTGCCTGCGGATCAAATTATTTATTCGCCGGAAACTTATTTTGGACTCGTGGAAACGGGGGTTGGCCTGATTCCTGCGGGCGGAGGCTGCAAGGAAGCTGCTGCAATGGCGGCCGAGCGGGCCTTAGCCGCCAGCAGCGGCAAGCCGGGCGGAGACCTGCAGCCGCATTTAAATTTGTTGTTTGAGACGATAGCGCTGGCCAAAGCATCCTCCAGCGGCTTCGAGGTCAGCCGATTAGGGCTTATGAGGCCTCAGGACCGCGTCATTATGCGTCAGGAGGCGCGCATCGCCGAAGCGAAGCGGGCAGTGCTTGAGCTGGACCGCGCGGGTTATGCGCCGCAGGCGGAGGGGCGCATTCGCGTCGCTGGCCGAGAAGGCAAAGCGGTGCTGAAGGTCGCGGTGCAGGCCATGCAGCTAGGCGGCCATATTAGCGAGCATGACGCGCTTATTGCCGGTAAGCTCGGTGCCGTGCTTGCCGGCGGCGATATTCAGGCAGGCGCGGAGGTAAGCGAGCAATATTTACTCGATTTGGAATGCGAAGCGTTCCTCAGCCTGTGCGGCGAACGCAAAACGCAGGAGCGCATGAGCCATATGCTTGCAACAGGCAAGCCGCTGCGTAACTAAACGCTATTATTATCCGAAGGAGGAGAGCGAAATGTCAGCTTCATCACCGTTTGAGAGTCACGATCGCGATGCCGTTATCGTTGCTGCGGTGAGGACGGCGGTCGGCAAAGCATCGAAGGGCAGCTTGGCCGAGACGAGGGCGGAGGATCTGGGGCGGGCTGTTCTGCAAGGCGCGCTTGAACGCGTGCCGGGCTTAGCGCCAGAGCTCGTTGAGGATGTGATTATCGGCTGCGCGATGCCCGAAGGCGAACAGGGACTCAACATGGCCCGGACCATTTCACTTTACGCGGGGCTGCCGGTGACGACGCCGGCCGTTACGATTAACCGCTTTTGCGCATCGGGGCTGCAAGCGATCGCTTACGCTGCGGAGCGCATCCGGCTTGGGGATGCGGAAATTATCGCCGCCGGCGGAGTAGAGAGCATGAGTCATGTGCCGATGACCGGATTCAAGCTGTCGCCGCATCCCGCTATTGTAGACGCACGGCCAGAAGTATATATGGGCATGGGGCATACCGCCGAGGAGGTGGCCCGCCGCTATGGCGTATCGCGCGGGGAGCAGGATGCGTTCGCGGCGTCCAGTCACCGCAAGGCGGCAGCGGCGATTGAGGCAGGGCGTTTCAAAGCGGAGATCGTACCGATCACGGCAAGCCGTTCCGGTGTAAACGATGCGGGACGCCCCTGGTCGAAGGTGTTTCAATTTGATACGGATGAGGGAGTGCGGCCGGAGACGACCGTTCAAACCTTGGCGCCGCTTAAGCCTTCCTTTGCACGCGAAGGGACGGTCACGGCAGGCAATACCTCGCAAATGAGCGATGGCGCAGCGGCTGTAATCGTAATGAGCCGAGCGCGGGCTGAGGAGCTGGGGCTGCGTCCGCTTGCTGCATTTCGCAGCTTTTGCGTTGCAGGTGTCGCTCCCGAGGTCATGGGCATCGGTCCGATTGAAGCAGTCCCTAAGGCGCTGCGGAAAGCGGGTATCACGATAGAACAGGTAGATTTGTTTGAACTGAATGAAGCTTTCGCCGCCCAGTGCGTGCCCATTATTAGAGAGCTTGGCATCGATCCCGAACGGGTCAATGTGAACGGCGGAGCCATTGCGCTAGGGCATCCGCTTGGCTGCACGGGAACCAAGCTGACGGTGTCGCTTATTCATGAGCTGGGAAGACGAGGAGGCGGAATCGGCGTTGTCACGATGTGCGTAGGCGGAGGAATGGGAGCAGCTGGAGTAATTGAGGTATACGGCAGCTAGTCTATGAGGATAGCTGCACGGCATTAATGGTTTATGACGGATAAAGTTAATGTTCCTAATAATCGTTTGACTGAAGGGAGACCTGCGGCATGACGGAAACGATACGTTTTGGCGGTCGGTTTGTCGTGGAGGATAGTGCGCCGGAATCGGTCGTGACGCCTGAGGATTTTACGGAAGAGCAGCGGATGATGGGAGAAGCGGCTCAGCAGTTCATGGATGCGGAAATTACGCCGCGCGATGCGGAGCTGGAAGCGCTGAACTACGATTTGACGGTAGAGCTGATGCGCAAGGCTGGTGAGCTTGGCCTGCTTGGAGCCGATGTGCCCGAGGCTTACGGCGGTCTTGGGCTGGATAAGGTAAGTACGACGCTGCTCGCGGAAACCTTGGCCCGCGCCTCGTCGTTTGCGCTATCGGTTGGCGCACATACAGGCATCGGGACGCTGCCTATCGTATTTTTCGGTACACCCGCGCAAAAGCAGGCCTACCTGCCTGCGCTTGCTACCGGGGAGCGGATTGCCGCATACTGCTTAACCGAGCCAGCCTCCGGCTCCGATGCTTTAGGGGCGAAGACCACAGCCAGATTGTCGCCGAACGGGAAGCATTATGTACTTAACGGCTCGAAATTGTATATTACAAACGCCGGTTTTGCGGATGTGTTTATCGTATACGCAAAGGTAGACGGAGAATATTTTACTGCTTTTATCGTCGAGAAGGGGATGCCGGGGTTCAGTATCGGACCGGAGGAGCATAAGATGGGCATCAAGGGTTCTTCAACACGCCCTTTGTTTTTTGAAGATGTAGCGGTGCCGGTTGAAAACGTGCTTGGGGAGGTTGGGAAAGGGCATCAGATTGCCTTTAATATTTTGAACATTGGCCGCTTCAAGCTTGGTGCTGCCTGCCTCGGTTCATCCAAGGAGACGATTGAGCTCGCTTCGTCCTACGCGAACACGCGAAAACAGTTTGGGCGGGCGATTTCCTCGTATCCGCTCATTGGCGCCAAGCTTGCCGATATGAACATTCGCACGTACGTGCTGGAGAGCATGGTATATCGGACTGCCGGCTGGATCGATGCGATGCTGCGGTCAACGGAAGCCGCAGACGGAACAGCCGGAGATGGCGTGACAATGGCGAAGGCGATTGGAGAGTATGCCATAGAATGCTCGATTATTAAGGTTTTTGCATCCGAGGCCTTGGATTTTGTGGCGGATGAAGGGGTGCAGATTCACGGCGGCTACGGCTACATCCGCGATTATAAAGTGGAGAGAATATATCGGGATTCGCGGATTAACCGGATTTTTGAAGGAACGAATGAAATTAACCGGATGCTCATTCCGGGCACGCTGATGAAAAAAGCGCTAAAAGGAGAGCTGCCGCTGCTGCGCAAGGTGCGCTCGCTGCAAGCGGAGCTGGTGCAGCCGATGCCGATTCCGCCGCTCGAAAAGCCGCTAAGCAAGGAAGCGTTCCGCGTTGCGCAAGCGAAGAAAACCTTTCTTGCCATCGGCGGGCTTGCAGTTCAGAAGCTGGGATTACGGCTCGAACAGGAGCAGGAGGTGCTGTGCTCGCTTGCCGATCTCATGATTAATATTTTTGCAATGGAAAGCGCGCTGCTGCGCTCACAAAAAATATGCAAGGCCAGCGGCGGCGTCAACTCGGATAAGACGGAAAATGTGATTGCGATGACTACGGTGTTCGTGCAGGAGACGATGGAGCGGGTCGATTCGCTGGCGAAGCTTGCGCTCACCGCACTGGAGCAGGGAGACGGGCTGCAAATGCAGCTCTCCATTCTGAAGAAGCTGATGCGCGCTCCGCTTTCGGATACGGTTGCTTTGAAGCGGTCCATTGCCGCTCGTGTCATTCGCAATGAGCATTATGTCGTGTGAAGGGGGAGAGCATGAATGGAACCGCTCAGACCGGAAGACCCGTCTTTACAAGGGCAGCCCTCCGGCGAAGCCGAAGAGCTCGCACGCCCATGGCTTCGTCATTATCCGAAGGAGGTTTCTCCTTCGCAGAGCTATCCCGATCAGAGCATCGTCCAATTCCTAATCAACGCCGCCTTGAATCATCCGAACCATCCTGCCGTACATTTTCTTGGAAAAATAGTAACCTACCGCGAGCTGTATGAATCTGCCATACGCCTGGCCTCCGGTCTCCTTTCCCTTGGCATCTCCAAAGGAGACCGCGTGGCAATCATGCTGCCGAATTGTCCCCAGACCGTCATCGCTTATTACGGCGTGCTGCTTGCAGGCGGTGTTGTGGTACAGACGAACCCGCTGTACGTGGAGCGTGAGCTGGAGCTTCAGCTTACGGATAGCGGAGCCGTCGCGATCATAACCGTTGACCTGCTTTATCCGCGCCTAGCACGGGTACGGGGCGAACGGCCGGAGACAGGTCCTCTGCCGCAGCTGCGCCATGCAATCGTCACGTCGATTAAGGATGGACTTCCGTTTCCGAAGAGTCTGCTTTATCCGCTTAAGCAGCGAAAAGAAGGCTTCCGCGCAGAGATTCCTTACGGAAGCATTGGTGTTATCGCCTATAAAAAACTGCTGGCAGGGAAGAGCTTGGCTGACCGGCTGCCCGAGCCTGCTAAGGGGGCTGACCTTGCAGCGCTTCAATATACCGGGGGCACGACCGGGACGCCTAAAGGCGTCATGCTGACTCATCGCAATCTGGTTGCCAATACGATGCAAACCTCGGCTTGGTGCTATAAGGCGGAGGATGCGAAGGAGCGGTTTCTTGCGGCGCTGCCTCTGTTTCATGTGTTTGGATTAACGGTATTAATGAATATGTCGGTGCTCCGGTCAGGCACGCTTATTTTATTGCCGCGGTTCGAGGTTGAAACGGTGCTGCAGACGATCAGCCAGCAGAAGCCTACCATTTTTCCAGGGGCGCCTACGATGTATGTGGCACTTATCCATCATAAGCTGGCTGCCAAAACAGATCTCTCCTCTATTAATGTGTGCATAAGCGGATCGGCCGCTTTGCCGCTCGAGGTACAGGAGAAGTTCGAGGCTTTAACGGGAGGCCGGCTCATCGAAGGCTACGGCTTGTCGGAGGCATCGCCGGTCACGCATGCCAATCCGATATGGGGGAAGCGCAAAATCGGTACAATCGGTGTACCTTTTCCCGATACGGAAGCAGCAGTGATCGACCCGGAAACAGGAGCGCGATTGCCTGTTGGCGAGCTTGGAGAGCTTATCGTGCGCGGTCCGCAGGTCATGAAAGGCTACTGGAACAAACAGGCAGAAACCGATCAAGTGCTGCGTGATGGCTGGCTGTATACAGGCGATCTTGCGACGATGGATGAGGACGGATATTTTACGATCATGGATCGGATTAAGGATGTCATTATCGCTGGAGGGTTTAATATTTATCCACGAGAGGTGGAAGAGGTGCTGTTCGAGCATCCTGCCGTTAGAGAAGCGGCTGTCATCGGTGTGAAGGATGAATATAGGGGGGAATCGGTAAAAGCGTTTATCGTATTCAAGGAAGGCTGGCAGGTATCGCGAAGCCAGCTTGACCGTTGGTGCCGAGAACGATTAGCAGCTTACAAGGTGCCGCATCACTATTCCTTTAGGGAAACGCTTCCAAAAACGATTATTGGCAAAGTGCTTCGTCGCAAGCTTCAGGAGGAGGAAGCGGCTGCGGCGGCGGAGCAGAAGCAGGCCAAGGAGGATAAGGGAGAGTGAACGGCATGGATGAGGATTGGTTTGTGCAGCAGGCTGATCAGGCTGGTCACCTGACAAGGCTTGCCGAGCGTGCGCAAGCAACGTTTTGGGGCGTGCTCGGCTGCGAGGTGGTGCAGGCAAATGCAAGCAAAGCGACGATTTGCCTCGATGCTTCGGAGCGGCACAGTAATTTGCTCGGCATCGTTCACGGCGGCGTGCTGATGTCGCTTCTCGATAATGCAATGGGACTCGTTGTGATGCTGGCCGTACCGGATGAGCGTGCGGTAACCGCGAATCTTAATACGCAGTTTCTCGCCAGCAGCAAGGGAGGCGTACTGCTTTGCGAGGCGGAGCTGGTGCATCGCACAGATCGAACACTGACGCTGGAGGCGAGGGTCAAGGATGACAGCGGCAGGCTGCTGGGTATCGGAACCGGCGCATACCGCATTATTTAGGCAGACTCATGCTCAAGTTGCTTGCCTGCTTCTGATTCGTTATAATGATAATACCTAATATATGGAAAGTTTATTGCTTTTCGAAAGGATTAATAATTAACGGTTTTATACCGATAAATGTAGTAAGGGAAAGGAGGCGAGGACATGGTTCAAGGCTGGGTGACGAATTTGGTGTTAGGGTTCGGTATAGTGGTCGCGATCATTGGCGTCATTGCATATTTAAGAATGTTTCGTAAAGACAGGCTCTCTGGAGCTTCTCACCAACCAGACGATGTCTCGCCTCCAAACGTATTTATTGCAGCAAAACCAATGGATGGCGGGCACAATAAGGATGTTAAATCCGAACAAGCACCGCCGCGAGATTAATAAATGTTAACTTTCCTATTCGAAATCAAAATGTTATAATAGTAAGAAAAATGTGAAGATTGTGACTCATTGGCCATGGAGTTGCCTGCACCAAATGGGGGTTCTTGCGGAGTAATAACCGCATGCGGTCTCGTATAATGCTGTTTAGGACGACCATCCAACGTAAAGGGGAGGAGATTTCATGGCGAAACACAGCCAGAATGAAGTCAAGGAAAGCCTGAAGGAACTCACGAGAATTTTTCAACCCAAGGACCCACGTAAATTTGTTAAAGAGTATATTCGTAAGTACCGGATTACCGGGGGCTACGAGGATGAATTGACGACATTGGTGGAAAATGAGTTAGGCAGAATCAACTCCTCGGTCAGTTAGCAGAATATGTAGAATACGACTTTGTAAACTGTCATACGGCAGGATGCAAAGTCTTTTTGTTTTTCACTAAGCACGAGCACAATCACCAAGCACAAGCACAAGCACAAGCACAAGCACAAGCACAAGCACAAGCACAAGCACAAGCACAAGCACAAGCACAAGCACAAGCACAAGCACAAGCACAAGCACCAAGCACAAGCACCAAACACAAGCACCAAACACAAGCACAATCACCAAGCACAAGCACCAAGCACCAAGCACCAAGCACCAAGCACCAAGCACAAGCACAAGCACCAAGCACCATGCACCAAGCACAAGCACCAAGCACCAAGCACCAAGCACAAGCACAAGCACCAAGCACCATGCACCAAGCACAAGCACCAAGCACCAAGCACCAAGCACAAGCACCAAGCACCAAGCACCAAGCACAAGCACCAAGCACCAAGCACAAGCACAACCACCGAGCACCAAGTACAAGCACCAAGCACCAATCTCCAAGCACCAAGCACCAAGCACCAGCACCAAGCACCAGCACCGAGTACCAAGCACCAATCACAAGCACCAACCACCGAGCACAAGCACCAAGCACCAAGCACCAGCACCAAGTACAATTACCAATCACCAATCACCAATCACCAATCACCAATCACTAATCACTAATCACTAATCACCAACCAACCAACCAACCAACCAATCGCATACCTAAAACACATTCCATCAGTTATCTTGTAAATTAGCAGGTTACAGGCCATCTTCCTGCGATCAATTAATCAATTAAATTATTAGTCCTCACCTCGAACGAAAGGTCAGAGGCTACAATGTAGTTTTTACAATGTAATGCTGCTTAAAGATGAGTTTACTCAGCTACAGTGTAGTTTCTGCAATGATAATCCGCAGCATCGACGATATAATGGCAATCGTCTGCTAAATTGCTTAATGGGATTGTATTTTCTACACTGTAGCTCTGATCCATGCCGATAATTCTTAATTACGTTGCAGTTTCTGCAACGTAGCGTGTCGCATTAGGCAGTAATAAAGATAAAATAGCAAGTGTGTCACATCAGGCAGTAATAAGATAAAATAGCAAGTGTGTCGCATCAGGTGGTAATAACGATAAAATAGCAAGCGTGTAGCATCAGGCAGTAATAAAGATAAAATAGCAAAGGGCCAAGTGGTGAAATCAGCCTCGGTGACCCTATACAGCTCTCTAGTTTTGTTACTAATTCTTGTCCACATGTACGTTATCCCTCGGTTTTATCAGATAAACCCCTTAGAAGGGTACCTCACGCTATTACGCATCATTCCTGCTGCTTCCTCTCAGTCATTTATCTATAAATTCGCCATATCTGATCGGAATGTGTCTCCTTTTTCGCGAATAAGTTATACATAGACAAATCTACTCGTTAGTGTAGCTATATTTTTGTTGGCGAAGTGGATTTTGCTTCCGCAAAACCTAAGTCAATGCTTTCGAAGTGGATTTTTGCTACCGCAAAACCTTAAGGAGGTTAGTACACACATGGCAGTGGATTTGAAATCGAAGGAACATATTCGAGGAATTCGCAAGGCTGGCCGTATTGTCGCTGCCTGTCACAAAGCGCTTTCGAAGCGAATAGCGCCAGGCGTCACCACGCAGGAAATTGATCGTTTTGTAGAACGGTTTATGCTTGACCGAGGGGCCACTCCTGCCCAGAAGGGTTATAAGGGTTATCCGTTTGCTACGTGTGCCTCCGTGAATGAGGTGGTTTGTCACGGATTTCCGGATTCGGAGCCGCTGGAAACCGGCGATATCGTCACCATTGATATGGTTGCGGATGTGGATGGGTGGAAAGCCGATTCAGCATGGACTTACGCAATTGGCAGGACGAATACGGCTACGGAAAAGCTGCTGCTGGCGGCAGAGCAATCCATGCTCGACGGCATTAAGCAAGCTGTGCTTGGCAATCGGCTAGGCGACATCGGCTATGCTGTGCAAGCGAGAGCGGAGAGGGCAGGCTTCGAGGTCGTGACGGCATTCGTTGGTCATGGCATTGGCAGAAGCATGCATGAATTTCCTGAGGTCATACACCACGGCATACCGGGTCAAGGGATCGCCCTTGAAGAAGGCATGGTCATAACGATTGAGCCCATTATTACGGCAGGCAGAGCAGATGTCTACATTGCCCAAGACGGGTGGACCGCACGTACCCGGGACGGAGCTTGGGCTGCTCAATTCGAACATACGGTGGCCATAACGAAAGATGGTCCGATTATTTTAACCCGTTGGGACTGAGCGGGGCATTTTTTATACCTAACATAACAAAAAGCCGAGCATTTGCAGAGTGATTCTGCTGCTGTTCGGCTTTTATTTGTTAACGAAAAAGGTTTAGCTAATTTTCATTTTGCGATAGTCGGTGGGCGTGACGCCAAAGCTTTTTTTGAACATGCGATGGAAGTAAGAGCTGCTCGTATATCCGCTTTTCACGGCGATATCTACGATAGAGCAATCGGTGCTCTCCAAATATTCCTTGGCTCTTTCCAGGCGAACGTTGTTAATGACATCAACGATGGCGGCTAACGTTTGCTGCTTGTAAACACGGCTCAAGTAAATAGAGGACATGTCTAGTTCATCAGCAATCCAGTTGAGGCTGAGGTTTGGATTCGCATATTCCTTGTGAATTAGTTCATTGATTTTGCGGATCAAATCGCCCTGCTTCGTGGAGCGTTTCATCGACAGCTTCGTTTGAATGTCATCGAACAATGAGAAGAAAACCTCATTCAGCTCCTGAATGGTTTCAAAATGGTCCGGCGACGGAATATGGATGCTTAGGCTTGCTTCAACGTCCAAGCTGTTGTTTTTCTGAATGGTGAACAGAATGTTGTTCACCGTCATCGTCAAATGCGAAATCGCGAGCTGGACGACATGAATCGGATAAAGCGCGGTTTCCTGAACGATTTCCGCGAACAGCTTTTTCGCTTCCTCGGTTTTCGAGGTCATTAACGCATCGGTTAATTTCCGCTCTTTGTCGACCGGGAAAATATACTCCTTCGATTTCAAGCAAATGATATCCTGTGCGTCAATGAGGGAGCCGAGCCCGTAAAATAAACGATGCTGTGAGGCTTCCTTCACCAGCTTATAAAGGTTGGACAGCTGCTGGGCTTGGAAGCCTTCCGGACTGTAGGTAACGGAAAGTCCGATTTTTAAATAATCCATGGAGGACTGCTGAATTTGTTCAAGCATGGAACGCAGCAGCTCATCATCGGGTTCCTCGGCATCATCGAGACGGTTAAGCAGCATGATCACATAATCGGCGTCCATATCGACGGTTTCTACGCGGTAGTTTTTTAATCCGATCTCCCAGGCAATGTTCATGACGGCGAACTTGTACACATGCAGATCATCGCCGCGGGTTTGCTTCAAGGCGGCAAGCTGGTCTATTTTCAGCATGACGACCCGGTAACGTGAATTGAAATCAAAGGTAATCCCGCTTTGCGACAGCTTCTGCTGCTGAGAGCTCGTCTGCAGCGATTGCGAGCCTTGGATAAGGCTGCGCAGCATATTTTGCCTAATCGTATAGGAGCTGTTACGCTTCTCGGTCTCGAGAATGTTCATTTTGTTCATAATTTGATGAATAGGGCGATAGAGCATACGAGACAGCAGCCATGAAATAAACAAACCAATGACGAGAATAACAACAGCGATTAGGATCGTCGTATTGCGGATAGAGTAGATGGCATTGGTTACTTGTTTATACGGTGTAACGCGCACATATTGCCATTCCAGCGAATCGGGCGAGGTATACGAAATAAGCGATTTCTTTCCCTCAAAGTTCGTCACGGCATAACCGGAGTCCTGGTTTTTAATTTGTTCATTGAAGAAGGCGGCGTCCTCATCGTTTAATTTTTTGGACACAAGGGTATCACCAGATAGCAGGCGGTCTTGATTATCCAAAATATACGATTTTCCTTCGTTATCATTTTTGTTAGCGCCAATGTCCTTGTTAATCCATGCGGACGAAATATTGATAATGACGGCGGAATTGATTTTCTGTGCTTTACCGATGGCATCATAACCTAAATAGGTATAGGCCTTCGTAACCTGTTCACCGGCTAAACTAACCGTGGTGTAGGTTCTTGGAATAGGAGTGAACGGACGATATTCCTGAAAGTTGTCGAGAATATCAAGAATTCCTTGGTCCGCGAGATCCTCTTTATTGAATGTACCGCTTTCTCCTTGACGGCTGGCCGTGTAGAACTGGCCATTCGCCGAATTGTACACATAGATGGATTCAATAAAAGGCATGGAACTTAAATAATTGTCCAATTCGTTCATTGCTGCCGTGACATCATAAATATTAGGCTCATTATAGAACATGAGCTTGGAGACGGTGAAGGTTCGATAGATTTGGAAGGAGACGGACTGCGCGCTCTCAGTCATGCTGATAACTTCTTTGCTGGTTTGGGTGAGATTGCTGACATCGGATTGGTAAGCTTTCTTCAAATCGATTTGCATATAAGTGAAAAAGTAAAACAAGGAGGATACTAGTAAGGTAAGTACAATGCACAAGGTGATTGTGAACAGCAGCTTACTGTATAATTTTCCGTTGTTTTTCAATTGTACGGCTGGCATGCTCGTTCCCCCTCTATTATGTATGAAGCTTATATAAGCATATGATTCACTGACCTAAGCGAAAGCGTTTCCCATTATCATTTGCGATTAAGCCTAGGACTCGCGCAATTAGTTTGAATATTTCACTCGGTTACCCGTTAATACATTCATCATTATAATCTTCACTTGACTCTGGGTGCAATGAACCAAATAAAAGAAGGTGAATGAACCTGATTTTATAAAAGTGAACAATCCGTACAGGAGTGAACATATTGGCGAAACGCCCTATTTTAGATGACAAAGCGCCGTTTCATCCGTTAGAATGTCACGGAATTCCATGATAATAGCGGAAGGGGCCTTCTAGAAATGATTAATTCAAAGCTGCAACAGATTTGGTATGGAGGAGACTATAATCCGGATCAATGGCCGGAGGAAATATGGCATGAGGATATGCGTTTATTTAAGGAAGCGGGAATCAATGTGGTCACGCTTCCTGTTTTTAGCTGGGCCAAGCTGCAGCCTTCAGAGGATGTTTTTCAATTTGAATGGCTTGATAAGCTCCTGGATCTAATATCCGAAAATGGGATTTACGCGTGTCTAGCCACATCGACAGCGGCCCAGCCGGCATGGATGTCGCGCAAATATGACGATGTGCTGCCGGTTGATGTAGACGGAAGGAAGCGGACGCATGGGGCGCGCACAAACTTTTGCCCAAACAGCAAGACGTACCGCCGGCTGTCAAGCCAGCTTGCGCGTACATTAGCTGAACGGTATAAAGACCATCCAGCGCTGCTCATCTGGCATATTAACAATGAATACGGTACGCATTGCTACTGCAATCATTGCGCGGAGGAGTTCCGCGGGTGGCTGAAGGTGAAATATGAGACGATCGACAGGCTGAACGCCGAATGGAATATGAGCTTCTGGGGCCATACCGTCTATGAATGGGAAGAAATCGTACCGCCATCCAACCTGAACGGCGACAATCGCAACTTTCAGCCGATGGCTATCGATTATAAGAGGTTTATGTCCGATTCGATTCTCGGCTGTTATCAAGGAGAATACGAGGAGCTGAAGGCGGTTACGCCGGATATTCCGATTACGACGAACATTTGGGGCCTATTTAATGGCCTAGATCTGAAAAAATGGGGAGAAGCGATGGATGTCGTCTCCTGGGACAGCTATCCGCAAATGAATGAACCGATGGCCAACGTGGCTATGCGCCACGACTATATGCGCGGCTTGAAGGACGGCAAGCCGTTCATGCTGATGGAGCAGACGCCGAGCCAGCAGAACTGGCAGCCCTATAACAGCTTAAAGCGCCCCGGTGTCATGCGTCTTTGGAGCTATCAAGCGGTTGCGCATGGCGCGGATACGGTCATGTTCTTCCAGCTTCGCCGTTCCTTCGGGGCATGCGAGAAATATCACGGCGCCGTGATCGAGCATGTCGGGCATGAGGATACACGCGTATTCCGGGAATGTGCGGCGCTTGGACGAGAGCTCGGTGAGCTTGGCGATCGTTTGCTGGATTCGGAGGTTCATGCCGAAGTCGCTCTTTTATTTGATATCGATACATGGAATGCGGTAGAGATTACGAGCGGGCCCAGCGTGGATCTAAACTATTTGGATCAGGCGCAAAAGTATTACAAAGCCTTTTACGACCAGAATGTGGCTGTGGATGTACGCAGTCCGCTCAGCGATTTCTCCAAATACAAAATACTCGTCGCTCCTGTGCTGTATATGTTGAAGCCAGGCGTGGCCGAGCGGATTGAAGCGTTTGTGCGCGATGGCGGGATCTTTATAACGACCTTCTTCAGCGGCATCGTAAACGAGAATGACTTGGTTACGCTCGGCGGCTATCCGGGCAAGCTTCGCAGCCTTCTTGGCTTATGGGTCGAGGAAATCGACAGCCTGCTGCCTGAAATGCGCAACAGCATCGAGATTGGCGGGGCTTATGGTCATATACAAGGCTCGTACGAATGCGGCTTGTTATGCGACCTTCTTCATTTGGAGGGAGCAAGAGTGATCGGTACATATGGTACAGATTTCTATGCGGGCATGCCGGCGCTGACGGTGAATGATTTTGGCATGGGAGAGGCTTATTACGTGGCAACGGCTCCCGAGCAAAAGCTGCTTGGCGACCTGATCCGGACCCTCTGCGAAAAACACCAGATTGCTGCACCGTTTACGGCGGATGCGGGCATTGAACTCGCTCAGCGCGTCAAGGATGATCAAATCTATACGTTTGTTTTGAATCATAACAGCCATCAAGCGACTATCTCCCTCGAAAATACGGTCTATCATGATCTATTAACGAACCGTCAGGTGAGCGCGACAGTGGAAATCGAGCCCCACGGCGTCATGATTCTACAAAAAGTGTAAGGCCTTACCCAGAAAACCGCGGCTTCGTTAGTCTCGAATACCTATTCGAGCAAACGGGTTTGCGGTTTTTTTCTGAATATATAAGTTTTCGAGGCTTATCGGTGTTCTTATATTTCACCGTGAAACGAGCTTTTGCCGCCAAAAAGGACTGCGACAGCCGTTAACGCTAGTGCGTTATCCCTATGAAATGGCCTGTTTATCCATAAAAGTTTAAATCGTTCACTGTTCATTTCGCTATTTCGTTCACTGACTTTGCATTCTTACTCTTTCGCTGAAAATGCCGGGGTCGTACAGTGAGAGCAGACCAGACAACACTAAAAAGAAACGAACGCTGTGAGAGGAGACATCATCTGCATGTTGAAAAAAAATGGACTGCTTAAGGAACTCGTGACGAACCGCCTGCTCTTCCTTATGTTGCTGCCGGCGCTTATCTTCTTCCTTATTAACTCGTATGTACCTATGGTGGGCGTCTACTACGCCTTTACCCGATTCGACTTCAACACGAGCTTGTTCAACAGTCAATTTGTCGGGCTCGACAATTTTAAGTTTTTATGGAAATCGGGGGTTCTCGCTAGACTCACCTTAAATACGGTCGGCTACAACGTCGTATTCATTCTATTAGGAAACGTACTCGCGATTGCACTGGCGATTCTGCTAAGCGAGCTGCGCTTGCAGTGGTTCAAGAAGCTGACGCAATCGATCATGTTTCTTCCATACTTTGTTTCCTTCGTCATTCTGAGCGTTATCGTATATAACGTGTTCAACTTCGAAAGCGGATTCCTGAACTCGACGCTTAAGTCATTCGGATACGAATCGGTTGACGTATACAATACGCCTTGGGTTTGGATCTTCCTTATTATCATCTTCTACCTGTGGAAAAATATCGGGTACAGCATGGTTATCTACCTGGCATCGATTACGGGAATCAGCGAAGAGTATTATGAGGCAGCCAAAATTGACGGCGCGAACATTTTCCAGCGGATCTGGTACATTACGGTTCCGATGCTGAAGACGACATTCGTCATGCTCCTGCTGTTCGCACTAGGCAGCATCATGAAAGGCCAGTTCGACTTGTTCTACCAGCTGATCGGCAACAACGGTGTGCTCTACAATACGACGGATATTCTCGATACGTATGTGTACCGCTCCCTGAAAGTAACGTTCGATATCGGGATGTCGACGGCGGCAGGCCTTTATCAATCGCTGTTCGGTTTCGTGCTTATCATGACCGTTAACTACATCATCAAGAAAATCAACGACGAGTACGCATTGTTCTAAACGATATGAAGCATACGCTACCAGCCCAGCTTACTGTAGGAGGTTCCCATGAAAATCAAAGACGACAATTATATGAAGTGGTTTAGGCTCATTGCTTTCGTAGTCATACTAGTATCGACCGTTGCCTGCTTGTTTCCGTTCCTGCTCATCATTTCTGCTTCCTTTACGCAAAATGAGGCGATCATACGGGATGGCTACCATCTAATCCCGACGGTATTCTCTTTCGAGGGATATGAGACGGTGTTCCGCTTTCCAAAGCAGGTATTAACGGCTTACGGCGTAACGACGCTGACAACCGTTATCGGCACGACGCTTGGTCTGTTTCTCATGACGATGGCGGGTTACGTGCTGCAGCGCAAGGATTTTAAATACCGTAACTTCTTCTCCTTCATGATTTATTTCACAACTTTGTTTGGCGGCGGTCTTGTGCCTTGGTACATCCTGATGACCAAGTACTTGAAGCTGACTGACAAGCTTGAGGTGTTGATTTTGCCGGGCCTTATGACGCCCTTCCTCATTATATTGATGAAAAACTTCATTCGCTCGGCTGTGCCGGATGAGGTTATCGAATCCGCAAAAATCGACGGAGCAAACGACTTCACGATCTACAGCCGGATTGTGCTTCAGCTCTCGATGCCGGGTATCGCAACAGTAGGCTTGTTCCTGGCGCTGCATTATTGGAATGATTGGTTTACTTCCTCGTTGTTCATCAACGATACGACCAAGTACCAGCTGCAGTATTACTTGTACAACGTCATTAATGCTATGAGCTTTATCGCACAAATGGGCTCGGGCACCGGCGTTTCCTTGGGCTCCGACATGCCGACCGAATCAACGAAGATGGCAATGTCCATTATCGTTACGGGACCGATTCTGTTCCTATACCCATTCGTACAGCGTTATTTTGTAAAAGGATTGACGATTGGCGCGGTTAAAGGTTAGAACTAGACAAGGGATTTATAATTCCACGTGTAGCTAACATAGATAAGTACTTATTAAAGGGAGGATTCACATGACTAAGAAAGCAGCAAAAGCGGTCTCCATGTTTCTATCGATCATCGTTCTTATCACGGTATTAGCAGCTTGCGGATCGAACAACAATGGAAATAGCGGCAATGCTACAAATGCTCCAAAAGAGACAGAGGGCACAACGAACGAAGGCACGACAAACGAAGGCGCGGAAAAACCAGCTATTGATACTTCAAAAAAAGTGGAATTGCAATTTTACATGCTGGGTGATGCTCCGAAAGACATCGCTTCTATACAAGAACAAGTGAACAAAATGGCTTTGGAAGATTTGAATGCCACAGTTAAATTCAACTATACTTCTTGGACGGATTGGGATCAAAAGTATAAGCTTCTTCTTGGTTCAGGCCAACAAGTTGACTTGATCTTCACAGCTGAATGGACGCAATACCAATCCTATGCAAAGAAAGGCGCTTTCCAAGCGCTTGACGAAATTCTTCCTGTAGCGGCACCTACGCTTAATTCTTTTGTGCCAAAAGATATGTGGGAAGCTGTAAAAATCGACGGTAAAATTTTCACTGTACCCGCTACTTATAAAGAGTACGTAACAGACGGCTTTGTATGGCGCGAAGATCTTCGCGAGAAATACAATCTGCCTACACCGGTTGATATCGCAACGTTCGAGCAATATTTGGACGGCATCAAGAAAAACGAGCCAACTGTAACACCGCTTTCGATGAACTCTGATGTGAAAACAAACCTGATGGACCGTTTCAAAGGCATTGCACGCGCTCCAATCGGCGCTCTTCCTTACGGTATCGGCGTGAACTACGCAACACCTGGCGAAGTATACAGCTACTGGGGTTCCGATGAGCAAAAACAAGATCTGACTGTATTGAAGCGTTGGCAGGACAACGGCTACATGGTGAAAAACGTTCTAGCCGTTAAAGATACTTTGCAAGATCAAATGACAAGCGGTAAAGCTGCTGCTATTCTTGGCGACAACCCGACTCGTTTCAACGATATGGTTATCAAAATTCAATCGACTCACCCGGACTGGAAGCTTGGCTACCACCCGTTCCCGGAAACAAACGGAATCGCAACACCGGTTCACCCGATTCACAACGGTTTCGCTATTCCAGCTAGCAGCAAAAACGCAGAGCGCGCTCTTGCGTTCTACGAGAAGCTTGTTACGGATAAACGTTACAACCTGCTTACGCAATACGGCGTAGAAGGCAAAAACTATGAAGTGAAAGACGGCTACTACTCCATGATCGGCGATTCGAATACCAACGGCTTCCCTCGCGAGGGCATGAACGGTTGGGCTTGGAGAAACCCTGAGTACATGCTGTTCGATAAAAACTATGACGGTGTAAAAGCAATCTTCGAAAAGCTTGATAAAATTCAAGTGCCTGATAAATTCACAGGCTTTGCTGAAGACTACACTGCTTACCAAGCAGAGAGAGCAGCGCTTGAGCAAGTGGAGAAGCAGTACCTGTTCCCGCTTAATGCTGGTCTTGTGAAAAACGTGGATGACGGTGTGAACACGTTTATGGAAAAAGCGAAGCAAGCGGGTCTTGAGAAAATCCAAGCTGAATATACAAAACAATGGCTTGCTTATGTAGAGGCGCAAGGAATTAAATAATCGTTTTAAGCTGGCTGTCTCAGAGGTAGAGTTACTACTGATGAGGCAGCCTTGATTATAAAGATGAAAGACAGCGCTTTCAGACATCTGGGATTTTGAAGCTATGACAAGTCGAAGGAGGGAAGCTCCTTCCGTAAGCGTTCCAATTCCATCGAATGGAGGAAAAATACATAATGAAATCCGTACCTGCCTTATCAAGATTGCTGCTGGCCTTTTTAATCGTATTTTCCAGCGTTGTGCCGGCCTATGCTTCTGCGGCGGAGGAGACTCATGCTGAACCGCAGGTTTCACAGCCTTCGGCCGTGTTATTCGAGGATGATTTCCAGGATGGAAATACGACGGGGTGGACGCTAAACAACACATCCATTTTGACCGTTGCGAATGATCCCGCGAATGCCAGCAACAAAATGCTAAACGTAAGCAGCGGCGATGAAGCTATTGCTTCCATTGATAGCAGCTCAGGCAGCAACTATATTTATGAGGCAAAGGTTAAGAAGGTAGCAAGCGGGTCTTTCCCGGGCATAGTGGCCCGTTACACGGACGCGAACAACTATTACTTGTTTCAACTTGGCGACGGCAAGTTCTCGCTGTCCAAAAAAGTAGGCGGAACCGTTACGACGCTTCTTGACTATTCGGCCGCCGTTACGGCAGGCCAGTGGTATACGATGCGTTTGGTCGTAGAGGGCAGCATCATTAAAGGGTATGTAGACAATAAGCTGATTGCACAGGTTACGGATACTTCTCTAACCTCAGGCAAAGCGGGCTTCCGTTCCAGATGGGAGAAGTCTGGCCTGGATGACGTCCAGCTTCGGAGCCTTGCCAATCCAGTGCCTGCGGCTCCAGCAAATGTGCAGGCCCTAGACGTAACGTCCACGGCAGCAACGATTACGTGGGAGAGTACGGTAGGAGCATCGACTTACCGCGTTTATCGCTCGACCCAGCCGGACACCAACTTCGCGCAGGTGTACAGCGGAACGGAGACGACCTTTGCGGACACGGGCCTCGCTTCTGGCGTGACTTATTATTACCGCGTTTCCTCTGAGCTGGATAAATATGAAGCGGTGGCGCCTACGCTCAGCGTGACGACGATATTGGTATTGCCTGCAACGCCGGCTTTGCTGCCGGGCATCATTGCAGCCTATACGTTCGATGAGTCCTCCGGGACGACCGCAACGCCGATTGCCGCAAGCAGCAATCAGACGAAGGCGAATCTGGTGAACGGAGCGGCTTGGACGACAGGCCGGACAGGCGGTGCGGTTGATCTCGACGGCGTCAACGATCACGTTACGCTGCCAAGCGGCATTTTGAACGGATTAAACGATATGACGATTACAACTTGGGTGAAGCAGGACACGCTCAAGAAATGGGGACGGATCTTCGATATCGGCCTCGGCACCAATAACTATATTTTCTTAACGGCAAGCACGGACGGCGACGCAAGCCGTTTCGTATTCAAGAACGGCGGCAGCGAGCAGTATGCAACGGTTAGCCCGGCACAGCAGACGGCTAATGAATGGGTGCATTATGCGGTCACGCTGTCCGGCAGCACGGCGACGCTGTATGTAAATGGAGCGGAGGTTGCGCGCAACAACAGCGTGACGATCCGGCCAAAGGATCTCGGCAACACGACACTCAACTATATTGGCCGCTCGATGTTTAGTGCGGACCCGTATATGGATGCCAAGATCGACGATTTCTATGTATTCAACCGCAGTCTCGGACCTGCTGAGATCGCATTGTTCACGGCGCCTGAAGATACCGCTAAGGTAGCGGCTGATAAGGATGCTTTAACGCTGGGCGATACGAGCGTGGTTATGTCGGATTTGAAGCTTCCTGCACAAGGGGCAAGCGGGACGAAAATCACTTGGGAATCAGCTAACGCAGCAGTTGTTAGTACGAGCGGTGTCGTTACCCGTCCAGTGCTCGGCGAACAGGATGCGGAGGTTGTGCTGACTGCCACGATAAAACGAGGCAATGCGACCGATGTAAAAACGTTCACGGTTCAGGTGCTGGCACAGCTGTCGGATGAGGATGCGGTGGCGGTTGTTAAAGACGCACTTACGGTTGAGCATGCCGATGCGGTAACAGCTAAGCTTACGCTGCCGAAAGCCGGCGCGAATCAGACCGTCATCAGCTGGAAATCCGATTATCCGGTGAATCTCAGACCTGATGGCATGGTCAGCCGTCCGGCAATAGGCCAGGGTGATCTGGATGTGAAGCTGACCGCAACGATCTCGCGGGGCACGGTTTCTGAAACGAGAGAGTTCACAGTGACTATTTTGGAGCAGGACGCGTCTTCCGGGTATTTGCTGGCGTTCAAGAAAACCGTGTCGGGCGTGGATACGCTGTATTATGCGGTGAGCCGCAACGGCAGAACGTGGACGGAGCTTAGCAGCAACGCAGGAATAACGGATATCGCTCCGCAGAGCATTTTCAAGCTGATTTCCGAGGACAAATGGTACAAATATGAGTATGTAAACGGCGTTTGGTCATTGTACTCCAGCACAAACGGGCCTAGCGGCTGGACGAAGGATTCGGCGAGCGTTACACTGCCGGCAGGCGCGATATCCGGCAGCTTTAAGACAATTACGGAAACAGAGTGGAGCGAGCTGGTTAACCGCTTGTCTACGCCAAGAACGCTTGATGTACTGAAGGTGTCGACGAAGGTTGGTTTTGAGCCAAGGCTTCCCGAGCAGGTGAAGATCGACTACACCAACAATTTGTATACAACCGTGGAAGTCGAATGGGATGCCATTGACGCGGCTAAGTATGCGGCAGCGGGCTCTTTTACAGCGGCAGGTACCGTTAAAGGCGCAAGCACGCGCGTGCAAGCAGCTGTCACTGTCATGAATGATAATGCAAGCAGCGACACCATTCGTAACGGTGAATTTTGGTATAACGACGAGGGCGGCATGATTCAGGCGCATGGCGGCCATATCATTAAGGTCGAGGATACTTATTATTGGTTCGGTGAGGATAAGGGCCATAATTCAGCGGTGCTGAAGGGCGTATCGATCTATGCTTCCAAGGATTTGAAGTCATGGGAGTACCGCAACACGGTGCTGACGCCTGCTGCCCATCCGGAGCTGGCATCCGCTAAGATTGAGCGACCTAAAGTGCTCTATAATGCAAAAACAGGCAAGTACGTCCTTTGGGGACACTGGGAAGAATCCGGCAACTATAACCAAGCGAATGTTGTGGTCGCGGTATCCGACACCGTCGACGGTGACTATACGTACGTGAACCGGTTTCAGCCTGGAGGCATGCAGTCGAGAGATTTCACGGTATTCCAGGATGATGACGGTCAGGCTTATCTATTCTCCTCTTCGAATAATAATGCCGATATGAATATTTTCAGTCTTACGGATGACTATCGGTATGTCGATGAGTTCATGTATACCGCATTCCCGGGCGGAAAGCGCGAATCCCCGGCTATCGTGAAGAAGGATGGAATCTACTACATGTTCACCTCCGGCTTATCGGGCTGGTATCCGAATCAGGGCATGTACGCAACAACAACAAATCTAGCTGATAAAAATGCATGGTCGTCATTGAAAAAGTTCGGGGACCCGGCAACGTTTTACACGCAATCATCCTTTATTGTAAGCGTGTACGGATCGGATACGACATCCTATGTTTATGTGGGAGACCGCTGGACTCCGACCGCGCTAATGGAATCCCAATATATTTGGCTTCCGCTGCAATTGGATAACGGATTAGCGGAGCTGAGCTATTCCGGTGAATGGGATTTGGATGCGGCTACGGGACATTTTGAGACACCTAAGGACTTGCTTGTGTCGCAAGGCAAACCTGCTGCAGCAAGCTCCCAGGCATCAGGCTTTGGGGCATTGGCTGCAAACGACGGCAATTATGATACTTATTTTGACTCCGGCAGCACCTCCTTCCCAACGACATGGCGGGTTGATTTGGAGCGGGAGTATGATCTGAGCCGTATCGATTTGAGCTGGAGAGAGTGGAATGGATCAGAGGTTTATTACACTTACAAAATCGAGGGCAGCAATGATGATCAAACCTATACGGTTCTAATCGATCAAAGCGCGAATCGGACGCCTTCTTTCAACAGTCATAAGCTGATTGGGAAGTACCGTTATGTGAAGCTGACGATTCTTGGGCAATACGGTCACACGAACAACGCGAATAACTTGGTTACCTGGTACAGAGGCTTGCATGAGCTGAAGGTATTTACCTCGGATATGGCGTTGACAGCGCCGCTGGGCTTAACGGCCGAGGCGGTTCAATCATCGGCAGAATCAACCAGCATCAAAGTTAGCTGGCAGGCGGTGCCGAATGCAGCTTCTTATACGCTTTATCGTTCCGATCGCTTAGACGGCGAATACACGCAGGTGTATAGCGGAAGAGCATCCGCTTATGAGGATCTTGGCGTTTCCTCTGGCAATACGTACTATTACAAGGTAAAAGCGATTCACGCTGGCGGCGGCTCTGAGCTGTCGGAGGCGGTCAGCGCCAAAACCTTTGTTGTGCCGGCATCATCCATTACTTTCGATAACCGCAACAACATTTGGTACGATACGGACGGCAATGTAATGCCGATCGGAAGCTACCTTAAAGTAGGGGATACCTGGTATTACTATACGACGGTGGGAGACGGCTTCCACTTCACGGATATGATCGTCTATACATCGAATGACTTCAAAAACTGGACGCTGCAGGAGCAGGTGCTGCTGAGCGATGAATCACATGAAGAGCTTGCCGCAAGCAAGCTGGAAGCGATGAGCGTCATTTACAACCAATCTACCGGTAAATACGTCGCGTGGTTCCACTATGAGAATGCAGTGGATTATACGGTGGCGAGAGTTGCAGCAGCTGTATCGGATTCGCCGACGGGACCTTTCGTGTTCCAAGGCAGCTTCCGTCCGCTCGGCAATGACTCCAGGGATCTTACGACCTTCGTGGACGAAGACGGATCAGCTTATTTGATCTCATCAACGAATACGAATTCGGATCTGAAAATGTATAAGCTCTCCAGCGATTATTTGACGGTAGATGAATCCGCGGGAGCGATCACAATCTATACCGGCAAGCATCGCGAAGCACCTGCCATGGTGAAGCATGACGGTGTATACTTCCTGTTCTCCTCTGGAGCGGCAGGCTGGCGGCCTTCGCAAGGAACGTACTCAACCGCAACGTCGATTACAGGACCTTGGACGGAGCCGCAAAAGATCGGCAATGCTTCCACGTTTGGCGGACAATCTGGCGGCGTGCTGACGATTCAAGGCACGGAAACGACCTCTTATATCATGATGTCGAACCAATGGAAGCCTGCCGACCTTAAGCTATCGAAGCGCGTTTGGCTGCCGATCAGCTTCAGCGGAACGACGGCATCCTATGACTACGCGGATCATATTACGGTAGACCCTGCAACAGGCATCGTAGCTGCAATAACCGATGGGCAGCTTCTATCCGCAGGCAAGCCTGCATCCGCAACGGATTGGAGCGGCGTGAATCGCCCGCAATACGCGAACGACGGCGATTACACGACAAGCTGGATCGGCGAAAATAATACGTGGCCCAAATGGTGGCAGGTCGATTTGGGCAAAGTCTACAGCTTGAGCAGTATCCAGATTTCCTGGTTTCTGTACAACGGCTCCGAGGCCTACCACAAATACAAAGTTGAAACGAGCATGGACGGCGTACATTATACGGTCGCGCTCGATCAGATGGAAAATACGCGGTACGGCTTTACTTCGGATGCCCTTACGGGTTCCGCAAGGTATGTTAGAGTTCAGCTGGTGGATGCGGTTCTTCACAACAATCCAAGCAACTGGTACACGCCTCAGCTTGGCGAAGTGAAGGTGTACGGACATGAAATTAACGCGCCTGTACAACTGGCTGCCAGTGACGTGACGGAAAGCGCCACGACGCTGTCATGGAAAGATATTCCACATGCAACAAGCTATAACGTTTATCGCTCCGGCACGGTAGGTGGGACCTATGTCAAAGTGAATGGTTCTGGTATTTTGACGAATACGTATACCGATACAAGCTTGGCTGCCAATACGGCTTATTTCTATAAAGTTTCAGCTCTGTATGGCGGCGTGAATGAATCGGCATTATCTGAGAGCGCTGCGGTGAAGACGAAGGAGCTTCCGGCAGGTGTGCCGGGCGGTCTGCAGGCAGTCGAGACAGCTATTACTTCGGTGAAGCTGGCATGGGAGCCTGTCGGCCAGACCGTAACGTACAACGTATATCGCTCGGATGCAGCGGATGGCGTATATATCAAAATCAACGTGGATGAGCTGGTCGAGCCGTCGTTTACCGATACTGGACTCCGCGCAGACACAACGTACTATTACAAAGTATCATCGGCTAACAGTGCTGGCGGATCCGAGCTCTCTTCCGCATTGCAGATAAAAACGAAAGCAGAAGAGCCGGTAGATCCTGGAACGCCGACGAACCCGGGCAATAACGGCGGAACGGGCTCGAATGGTGATTCGGTTCAGGTTGTCGAAGGCAGCATCTTGGTCAAAACCTCTGTGGATGCAAATGGCGTATTGCATGCCAGCGTGACAGAGGCTGACTTGAAGAAAGCATTGGAAACAACAACATCCGCTACGCTGAACATTAATGTTCAACCAAGCGTTGGAACCGCGAATGGCGGAGCAAAGGTAACGATTCCTGTTCAGCAGCTGCTGAACAGCTCTCAAGGTATCACTCAAGTTGCGGTGACCACGGGTGATGTTACGGTTTCCTTTGGCACAGCAGGTTCGGCAGGCATTTTGACTGCTAGCTCTCAGCAGGTTGAAGTGGCTGTAGGCCAGGTGGATGCTTCTGAGATTCCAGAGAACGTGAAGAAGAAAGTAAACGGTCATCCTGTGTTCGACTTTACGCTGAGCGTAGACGGCAAAAAGGTCAGCAATTTCAATGTAAGCCAGCCTGTTACCGTCGAGATGAAATATAAACTCCAACCAGGCGAGAAAGCCCATAAAATCGTTGTCTATTACATTGGCGATGACGGCAAGCTAGAGGTCGTACGCAATGTGCAGTACGATGCGGCTTCAGGCATGATTAGCTTTAATCCGAAGCATTTCAGCCGGTATGCGGCAGGTTATGCGAATGTTGCTTTTACCGATCTCCAAAAAGCAGCATGGGCGCAAACGATGATTGAAGCCTTGGCTGCAAGAGAAATCGTTCGCGGGACTGGCGAGGGTATTTTTGAACCAGCCAGAGCGGTAACGAGAGCAGAGTTTATCCAGCTGCTCGTAAGCTCGCTTGGACTTCTTGATGACCAAGCAAGCAGCAGCTTCAGCGACGCGAAAGAAGGCGCTTGGTATTACGCGGCAGTTGCTTCCGCAGAAAAGCTCGGTATCGTAAAAGGAAAATCGGACGGCTCTTTTGGCGTCAACGAATCCATTACGAGAGAAGACATGGCGGTCATGCTGTCCCGAGCAGCAGTCCTTGCTGGCATTAGCGGCAATGGTGCTGGCACTGAGGGGCAAGCCTTTAAGGATCAAGCCGCGATTTCAGCCTATGCGGTTGAAGCGGTAGCTGCGATGCAGGAGGCCGGCTTCATCAATGGCTTCACGGACGGAAGCTACCAGCCTAAACAGCACACTACTCGTGCGCAGGCTGCGTCCGTTATTTTCAAATTGCTTAAGCTGTAAATTCGAGGCTTTAAAAGACAGATGGCAGATGGCAGATCATCCTTCAATGGAGGGTGATCTGTTTTTTTTGTTTTCGACGTGATAGTGGATATACAGGTAACGGCAGCTTGAGCTTGGTGGGCTTTCATAGATTGAGGAGTGGGGAGGGGGATGGGAAGGTGCCTTGATGGGGCTTTGATGATGCCAAGATGATGCCTTGATGGAGCTTTGATTGTGGCTACGCTGCAGTTTATACAATTGAAAGGGGATGGGGGGAGTTTTTAGTGGGCTACGCTGTAGAAAATACAATAGATTTAATCAAAAGAGATCATATTGCAGTGGGAGGGCATCATTCTGTTGCACTAACTGCACTGTACATCTAGGGGCTCGGCTCAAGCGCCTCTTCTGCTGTACAAAGTGCAACGTAGCTAAAGGTAGTTAAGCTGCTAAGGTGAAAAGAACTTAAGTTAGCTGCTGGATCTGTGGGGATGGAGGAATGGCTATTGGAGTAACTAAATTGATCCGTAGTGATGCTTGGTGCTGTATTAGTTGGGAGTAGGATGGTTATTGGAGTAACAAAAATGATCTGAATGCGATGCTTGCTGCTGTATCCGTTGGGAGTAGGTTGGTTATTGGTGTAACTAAATTGATCCGTAGCGATGCTTGGTGCCGCATCAGTGGGGAGTAGGATGGTTATTGGAGTAACCAAAATGATCTGTATGCGATGCTTGCTGCTGGATCTGTGGGGATGGAGAATGGGTTATTGGAGTAACTAAATTGATCCGTATGCGATGCTTGGTGCCGTATCAGTTGGGAGTAGGATGGTTATTGGAGTAACTAAATTGATGCGTTTTCGATGCTTGCTGCTGGATTTGTGGGGATGGAGGAATGGCTATTGGAGTAACTAAATTGATCCGTAAGCGATGCTTGGTGCTGGATCTGTGGAGATGGAGGACGGTTATTGGAGTAACTAAATTGATCCGTAGTGATGCTTGGTATTGTATTAGTTGGGAGTAGGATGGTTATTGGAGTAACTATACTGACCCGTAAACGATGCTTGCTGCTGCATCAGTGGGGGGAGGAGGATAGCTATCAGAGTAACCCAAATGATCCGTATACGATGCTTACTGCTGTGCAGCGGTATGGAACGGGAATGAGGTGTGTGCTTGCTTTGAGCCTTATTTTGCTGCTGAAATTATGCGGGGAGTGTGAGGAAAGAGTGGTTACCTTGTGGATGGGTCTCGGAGTCGTATCTATCTCCAATCGGCGTTATAATAGAAGAAAAGAAACTATTGGAAGTTAGAAGCTGGAGCGTTGCGCGCGATGAGCGATGAGAGCGTGTTATCGCATGGCAAAATGGTTAGCTTCCTTTTTTTGCAACGTGAGAGCTGAATGTGAATGAAGCGGTTTAGGGTTACTAGGGGAGAAGAGGGAGGTTGCCTGAATGAGCGGACTGATCGATCGGCTGCGCAAGGGCTATGGGAAAAAGCTCGTTTCGCTTCATGCTTGGAACGGATGGATTGTGGTGATTTTGGTATTGACCGGGCTTATCCTGATCGGCGGCTTCTGGCGCGGTTTTCTAGGTGAGGGCCGTGTCTGGATCAAGTGGGCCCATATTGTTGTCGGCATTGCCTCCATTTTGCCAGTCGTCTACTACCTGCTGCTCGCGGGCAAGCACTGGAAGCAGCTGAAGCAAAAGCCTTGGCAGCGATTTAACGTGCTTGTGGTGCTTGGATTATTGTTGGGCTGGTTCGGCTCAGGCGTACTCTTGTGGCAGTTTAGAGCGGTAGGGCCCGGCGTTTCGAATGTCGCGTTAGTCATCCATGATCTGTTAACGTGGATCGGTCTGCCTTATATCATTTACCATTCCATCACGCGGGTCAAATGGCTGAAAGAGCCGAATCGGCGGACGATCAGAAACGAACAACAGAAGGATGCCGACGTTATCCATCCAGCGGGGGCACCTCAGGCGGTGTATACGCGTAAAGCGTTCATTCGCGGCGCGATTGGCCTCGGTCTCGCGGTCACAGTAGGGCCTTCTTTTCTAAAATGGCTCGGCACCTCGCTAGGAAGCGTAGGCGGAAGTGAAACCATCGATAAGCTTATCGAAAAGAATACAAATATGCTGCTTCCGGCACCGCAGCCGCTTCCGGCCTCCGCTCCGCCGCTTGGGGGAGGCGCAATCGGGCAATTCCGTGTTTATACGGTAACGCCGATTCCTTCTTTTACAAACGCGGATTGGTCGTTTACGATAGACGGGCTTGTGAACAAAACGTTTAAATGGGATTGGGAGCAGTTTGTGGCGCTGAAGCGCACGGTTCAAGTGAGTGATTTTCACTGCGTGACCGGCTGGTCGGTGTACAAAAACACCTGGGAGGGCATACCGCTCAAAGAGCTGCTTAAGATGGCGGGCGTGCAGTCTGGCGCGGAAACGGTGAAGCTTTACTCGGGGGATGGCGTCTATACGGATACGCTGACGCTTGAACAAGCGGATTTGGACGACGTTATGGTTGCCGTTATGCATGACGGCAAGCCGATACCGAGTGATCTCGGCGGACCCGTCCGGCTTATCGTACCGAAAATGTATGCCTACAAATCGGTGAAATGGTTAAACCGGATCGAGCTGATTAAAGGCGAGCATGTGGGCTATTGGGAAGCGCGTGGATATGCGAATGACGCATGGGTGTAGCTATCCTTTGATGATGAATATGTAAACCCACCTTCATACTCAGTTTTAGTGATATGATAATAAAGACTGCTTAGCAAATGGGCTTTATTTTATCAAAAAATAGCGATGGGGAAGGTGCTGCTGGTGAGTAAAACGAGCATTTTGCATCAGGCGTTTACGCTGGAGCTGGAACCGGATGTATCTATTAAAGGCGATATTAGGGTGAAGGAAGAGGGAGGACGCATGCCGGTCCTCCTTTTTGCGCATGGTTTTAAAGGGTTTAAGGATTGGGGGTTCTTCCCTTATGCTTCTGAGCGGTTCGCTCAGCAGGATTTTGCGGTCATTACGTTTAATTTCTCACATAACGGCGTGAATGAGCAGGACTTCGACGAGCTGGAGAAATTCGGCCGGAACACCTACTCGCAGGAGCAGATGGATCTTTCTGCCGTACTTGCAGCTGTGCTGGAGGATAGATTTCCACTGGCGGAGCGACTGGATAAGGAGCAAATTCTCTTGGTAGGGCATAGCCGCGGCGGAGGGAACAGCGTGCTGTTCGCAGCGGAGCATCCCGACATACGCGGTGTCGTGTCATGGAACGGCATAGCGAATGTGAATCTATTCGGCGAGGAGTTCCGCAAGCAGGTCTTGCAGGATGGCGTAGGTTATGTAGCTAATGCCAGAACGAAGCAGGAGATGCCGATCAACGCTATATTTTTCGAGGACTTGGATCGCAATCGGGAGCGCTTCGACATTACGGATCGAGCCGCGTCGCTGAAGACGCCGGTGCTGTTTATTCAAGGATTGCAGGATTCAGAGCGGCTGCTTGCGGGTTTCCGTGCCTTGAAGGAGGCTGCGCCTCATCATCGCTTTGCGACGCTGGAAGGAGCGACGCATACTTTCGGGACGGTACATCCTTTTGCAGGAACGACGGATGATTTGGAGCGGGCGATTGCCATTACGGGAGCTTTCTTTGCTCCGCTGCTGGAGCGGCAATCCACTAAGGATTAATAATCTAAAATGTTAGGGGAGCTAATTAATATGACTTATTATCAAAAAGCGGACTGGGTGCTGGAGCAATTGGGCAAGGAAGGCACGGTTATCGTCGATACGCGGTATGCGTTAAACGATACTGAAGCGGGCAAAAGGGCGTATGCGGAAGCGCATATTCCAGGTGCTTATTATGCAGATTTAAGCCGTGACCTCTCGGGTCCCAAACGTCCGAATGGAGAAGGCGGACGCCATCCGCTCCCGGAGCCGCAGGAGCTGGCGGCTATTTTTGAGCGCATGGGCATCGGTCAAAATACGACGGTCATCGCCTACGATGATCAAGGCGGCGCGATGTCCTCCCGTTTGCGCTGGCTGCTGCAGTGGCTCGGGCATGATGGACAAGTCTATCTGTTGGAGGGCGGCTTTGCCGGCTGGCAAGCAGCCGGTCATCCGGTTAGCACGGAAGTGCCTGCTTCAGCGGAAGGAGTAACCTTCACGCCTGCCGTTCAGGAGGACATGCTGGTTAGCCGGGATGAGGTTAAAGCACGTATCGGCAAAGCCGGCACCGTGCTGATTGATTCCAGACAAGCCCCGCGCTACCGCGGCGAGGTCGAGCCGCTTGATCCGGCGGCCGGACATATTCCAGGCGCGATCAACCGCTTCTGGAATGAAGGCAAACGCGCTGACGGTAGCTGGAAATCGCCCGAAGAGCAGGCTGAGCGCTTCGCGGGCTTGTCGCAGGATGATGAAATCATCGTCTACTGCGGCTCAGGCGTGACGGCTACGCCGAATGTGTTTGCTTTGCAGGAAGCGGGATTTCGCAATGTGAAGCTTTATGCGGGGAGTTGGAGTGATTGGAGTTCGGATAGCGGGAACCCGGTTGCGGTGGGGGATGAAGAAGTGCCGAGTGACAAATAGCAGTATGCATTTCTTAAACACATCGCCAAGGGCTTATGCACTTTGGCGATGTGTTTCTCTATATTCGAAGTCAACACGGAGTCAACAAGACATTCCAGAAAACATTTTCAGTGCAGAGAGAAAAAGGCCGAGTTAGCCACCAACTTACGATAGCTATCCTGCCGTCTTTGTATTCAGGTCAACAATGGATTTCGATTTGACCAACAATCAACGGCAAATCAACACACAGCAAAGATTATTTGATTCTATACCTCGGCTGGTTAGCCGAAGTCTTGGATAGAATTATGACAGCTACTAGATCCATTCCTTCATTTGCTTTAACTTCATTGTAAAACAAGATGCCTATGGAGCCTATATCCTTTAGACAGGAAATCGATGAGGAAATGAATAGCCAGTAAAGATATCAAGCGAAAAGAAACAAGATACCACCTCTGGCAGACTTGCTTCTTTTCAATGTATTGTTGAGGGGCTACAAAGAACCTAGCGTTTTCGTCGTAGAATGCTAAAAAGTAGGAAAATATTATATAATATGTGAGGAAAAATAATGAAAAATGTTGATAATGGTTCGATAGGTGAAATTCGTACAAAAGCTTTCCTAATTGACCGGTTCTGGATCTTAGAACGATCAATTGATATACACGGAGCAGATTATATAATTCAGAGGAAATTGAGTGAACAAAATATTTTAGATAAAATTCCACCTCGTTTTGGGGTAGTACAGGTTAAATTTATGCAGGATGAAAATACGTCCCACTATATACATAGTGACTATGTTTTAAATGTAGGTGGCGAGCCTCGGCGTGAATTTTTTTTGATGATTCATACAGGGGATGAAACGAATAACAAAAAATATTTAATTTCAGCTGATGAAATCAAAAATGATTTTAAAGTTTGCTCGGTCGGTAAAAATAGTGGAAAGTATTATATACCAGGAACTGTACTACGCTCATCAAAATATGAAGTAACTAATAATAAAGGGGCACTAGACCGTATTGAGCATACAATAAGATTAGCTGACTTTGCCAGCAACAGAACTTTTTTATTCCGTACTGTACCATCACTTTTTACAAAAGAGGAAATTGATTATGATTTCACCCGACCTCTACCTACTAATGAGGGTATTGATATCCCAAATGCATTTAGGAAGCTAAAGCGACAGTTATCTTCTATTATTTTCGAAGTTGAAGAAGTTTCCGATAAAATAAAAGTTGCTTTAGAAACAACAAACCCACTAGATACAATAGGGGTAATAAAAGATCTATTGAAAGAACATGGACTTTTTGATTATCCAATTGACAACCTAGAACAAATAGAGTTAGCAGCAAAGGAACATGAGGCAAAGCATAACTGCTTAAAAGAGATTGGTGTTTTAGATAATTATTGTGATATTCGAAGAAAAATAGAGAGTGACACAATAGAATTTTTAGAACCTATAATAGAAGAAGGGTTTACCAAAAATAAAGGATATGTACTCACTTTGGATTATAACTATAAGGATCTGACAGGTTGTAGTATTTCACAAGAAGTTAAAGATAAAAGTGATATTCCAGTTGGAAAAGATACCTTGAGTTACATGAGTGACATTATACTATCTGATCCGGGTAAAATAGTATTTTACCTCTTTCCATATTATTATCGTGAATACATAGGAGAGAATTGGAATGAAAGGCTAAAGAATATTATTTACTCTTATATAGATCAAATAATGGATGAAATTTATTTAAATTTGTTTCCTGATCAAAGAGAGTAGTATTGTTATTAACTGAACTGAACTACGAATTATCGACAGATATTTATGAATTAATACATTTAGGCTACTATTTTAAACAAAGGAAAGCACCGTTTCATCGCTCAGATCATGGCTCTCCCAGAGTTAAAGTGCCGGTTGATGGTTGCTGTTGGTTTGACCAATGGACCCAACAAGTCCACGAGACCAGCATCCATGGGGTGGCCATTCTCGTTACTCCTTAATGTATATCCCGATGAACGGCTTCCGCAGCTAGTTCCACAGCTGGAGTGATTGGAGTTCCAGTCCTGACAACCCGGTTGCTACGGGGGATGAGTAAGAGTTGAGAAACCCCGTCAGACGGGCGTTCAGGTTCATGTATCTGTAAACACCACAATGTGCCTTGCTTGAAATCATTTTCGTACGACAGATGACAGCTGGAGCGATTGGAGTTCTAACCCGTAAAATCCAGTAGCCATTGGCTCCGAGGAGAAGGTTTAAGTCGCATAGTAGTATACGACTTGGAGTACATCGTTCATATGGCGATGTACTTCTTTGCGTTGTGCTCGGGGGCGTCGAAGTCAACAAGGAGTCAACAATTGCTCATAACATCAATTTTCATGGGACTATGAGTCAGAAACCCTTACATAATAAGCTTTCCATCAGCACAATTAGGATCTTCTCTAAAAACGAAAAGATCCTCTTCTGTGCTTGACATGAACCAGGGCCAGTATGATCACTTTTCTGATTCCGGCTTTTCCTTCGCACGTTTCGCCGTGACTATTCCACTTCGATCGCTTTTACTGTTTCGCCCTCAATTAATACGGGCTGGTAGTAGTTGTTGGTGGGCAAGTCTTTTTTGCCTTGTAAATTTTTAATGACCCAGTCCGCTGCGTCGCGTCCCATTTGTTCTTGGGGGTGCGTCAGTGTCGTTAGTTTAATATTGGCGTTTTTGGCGATATAGGAATTGTCCTGGCCAATTATAGATAGTTCGTCCGGAATGGAGATTCCCAGTTTTCTGCAGACATGTACGACTTCCAAGCCTACCTCGTCGTTGTAACACACAAGCGCAGTCAATTCATCCCGATTGTCGTTCAGATACACTTCCAAGTTAGCTGACAGGTCCGGCTTTGTGGATGTATCGAAAGAAAGCACATGCTCTTGCTGGAACCGTAATTTGGCTTCCCCTAGAGCCTTGATAAATCCCTTCATTCTATACTTCCCTTGCAAATCATCCATTTTCGCGATGATGCCGATCTGGGTATGTCCTTTGGTAATCAGCTCCCGGGTTGCGAGATAGCTGGACTGCACGTCATCCAGACAGAAGAAAGGAACTTCCAACTCTTCATAATAGGCATTGATCATCGCGAACGGAACCTCCTGTTCCTTAAAAGATAGGTAGTAAGCGATATTGGGGTTGTATACACTGCTTCTGGTCGGTTCTATAATCAGTCCATCCACGCCGTAGGATAGCATCATTTCCAACGCCTTTTTTTCCTGGGAGATATCATTATTTGTACTGGCTAACAGTAATGAATAGTTATCTTCATTTAATCGGCTTTCAATGCCGCGGATAATGGAGGGGAAGATGTAATCCGAGATATAGGTTGTAATGACGCCGATCGTCTTATTCGTGGTTTTTGTACCCGTTCTGGACCGGTATTGGCTGCTGACGTACGTGCCGGATCCCCTCTCGCTTCGCAGGAACCCCTCGTTCGATAACTCTAGAATGGCCTTTCGAACCGTCTGCCGGCTAACGTTGTAGCTTTCCTGCAAAACGTTCTCCGAAGGGATTTTCTCGCCTGCTTTGTACGTTCCAGAGAGGATATAACTTTTGATATCTTCAATAATGAGCTGGTACTTTGGCTTCATGCAGTCCACTTCTTTCATCGTTGTTCAAAATAAAGTTGTACGTACACATCTTAGCATGAATTGCATGAAATGCAAATGTAGTAACATCATTTGCGATTCCAAATGGTACAAGTTCCATGTTTTTCCTTAGAAAAACTCCGTGATCAGACGAAAAAGGACAGTACAACAACTTATGTTCGTATAACTATTAGACTATATTGACAAATGTACGTACAGAAAATATACTAAGGCTGTCAGTAAGAGAAAGAAAGCGTCTTCTTTCGGTCGAAATCTTCCGGTTGTCTCACCCGAGTGACCGATTCGATCGGAAGCAGCTAGTATAGGAATCGTCATCGGTTGGGTTAAATCACGAAGTTAGATTGCAATAGGAGCGATTTAATTTTTGTGCAAACCACGAACAGAGAGGGGATATACGTGATCATGAATCATGTAGACTTGAAGGAAGCGATAACCAATGGAGAAACTTCGCTGGGTATCGAATTTGGTTCTACGCGGATCAAAGCGGTACTGATCGATCGTCGTTTCGAGACCATCGCATCGGGAAGCTTTGAGTGGGAGAATCTGTTGAAAGACGGATATTGGACGTACAACCAGGAGGATATTATAAGAGGCCTCCAAACCGCGTATCGTGAACTGAAGCAGGAAGTGGAACGGAATTACGGAATCACCCTTCGGTCCGTCGGTTCGATCGGTTTTTCCGCTATGATGCACGGATATATGGCGTTCGACAGCACGGGCGACCTGCTAGTGCCGTTTCGGAATTGGCGCAACGCAACAACCGGCGCGGCAGCTAGGGAATTAACGGACTTGTTCCAATTTAATATCCCCGAGCGCTGGAGTATCGCCCATTTGTACCAAGCGATATTGAACCAAGAGGAGCATGTGCCTCGCATTGATTTTGTTACGACACTGGCTGGATACATCCACTGGCTGTTGACCGGCAATAAAGTGATCGGCATCGGGGATGCTTCCGGCATCTTCCCTATTGATGAATCAACCCATAATTACCATCCATCGATGGTCAAGCAATTCGATGAATTAATCGCGGCCAAAGGCTTTGCGTGGAAGCTTGAGGATATTCTTCCCAAGGTATATCTCTCCGGCAAGCAAGCCGGCGAGCTAACGGCGGCGGGAGCCGCTATTCTGGACCCGGCCGGAGATCTGCAGTCCGGAATTCCGCTCTGTCCTCCGGAAGGCGATGCCGGCACAGGCATGGTTGCGACGAATAGCGTCAAGAAGCGGACGGGAAATATATCCGTGGGAACTTCCGTTTTTGCCATGATTGTGTTGGAGAAAGAATTGTCCAAGGTTTATCCGGAGATCGATATGGTCACTACGCCGGACGGCAGTCCGGTCGGCATGGTGCATGCCAACAACTGCTCTAGCGATCTTAACGCCTGGATGGGACTGTTCCGTGAATTCTCCGAAGCGATGGGATTCAATGCGGATTCCGGCAAATTGTTCAGCGTGCTGCTGGGCAAGTCTCTTGAAGCAGACCCGGATGGCGGCGGCTTGCTTAGCTACGGCTATCTTTCGGGCGAGAATATAACGGGAATAGATAAAGGCCGACCATTGTTCGTTCGCTCGCCTGAAAGCAACTTTAATCTGGCTAACTTCATGCGAACGCATCTATTCACGGCTTTCGGAGCGTTGAAGCTTGGCATGGACATTTTGACCGAAAACGAACAGGTGGCTATCGACAGCATCTTGGGTCATGGCGGCCTCTTCAAAACCCCTGTCGTTGGACAAAAAGCTTTAGCCGCTGCGCTGAACGTACCGATCTCGGTCATGTCGACGGCTGGCGAAGGCGGGGCATGGGGCATGGCGCTTCTGGCTTCGTACATGACGGGCAAGGATCAAGAAGAGAGTCTGGAGGAGTTCCTCGAGCAGAAAGTCTTTAAAGATGCCGAAGGACAGGAGATTGCTCCGGATGCAACGGATGTCCAAGGGTTCCAAGCATTCATCAAACGATACCAAGCAGGGCTAGCCATCGAACAAGCCGCTGTAGACCATCTGCTAGAGAACGGGAGGGACTAACGTTGTTAGAACAACTGAAAGAAGAGGTATATCAAGCGAATTTAGATTTGCCGAAGCACGGACTCGTGAAATTCACTTGGGGTAATGCGAGCGCCATGGATCGGGAAAGCGGTCTGTTCGTGATCAAACCGAGCGGCGTTAGCTATGAGAAGATGAAACCGAGCGACATGGTCGTTGTGGATTTAGACGGTAAGGTGGTCGAGGGTGAGATGAGACCTTCCTCCGATACCGCGACTCACGCCGTGTTGTACAAGCACTATCCACAAATCGGCGGCATCGTGCATACTCATTCGACCTGGGCAACCATCTGGGCGCAAGCGGGACTCGATGTACCCGTCATGGGAACGACGCATGCGGACACCTTCTACGGCGCCGTGCCTTGCGCACGGTTCTTGAACCAAGAGGAGGTTGACCGGGGTTACGAAGCAGAGACGGGTCACGTTATTATCGAAACCTTCGAGAAACGCGGATTGGATGTCATGGCAATCCCGGCGGTTCTGCTCCAGGGACATGCGCCTTTTACTTGGGGAAAAGACGTGAAGTCGGCGGTCGTGAACAGCGTCGTGCTGGAAGAAGTGTGCAAAATGAATCTGTACGCGCGGCAATTGAACAATTTTGCCAAAGAACTGCCGCAAGGCATTCTGGATAAGCACTACCTTCGGAAACACGGGAAAGATGCCTACTACGGGCAGAAGTAATAGCCTTAGCCATTATAAAATACAGAAAAGAGGATGATTAAGATGTCAATAACAGCAGATAAACAGTTTTGGTTCGTCGTAGGTTCGCAGCATTTGTACGGGGCAGAAGCGTTGGCTGAAGTAAAAGCTCACGCGCAGACGATGACTGATGCCTTGAATAATAGCGGTGTCCTCCCTTACCCGGTTGTCTTGCAGGACCTTGCTATAAGCGCAGATAAAATTACAAGCATCATGAAAGAGGTCAACTTTCGCGACGAAGTGGCGGGTGTCATCACATGGATGCATACGTTCTCACCTGCGAAAATGTGGATTCGCGGTACGAAATTACTGCAGAAGCCACTGCTTCACTTGGCAACCCAGTTCAATGAAAGCATTCCTTGGGCAACGATCGATATGGACTTCATGAACCTGAATCAGGCCGCTCACGGCGACCGCGAATACGGCTTCATCAATGCCCGTCTGAAGAAACAAAATAAAATCGTCGTAGGCTACTGGGAACGTCCAGAAGTGCAGCAGCAGATTGCGGATTGGATGGACGTAGCGGTTGCCTATAACGAAAGCTTCAATATCAAAGTCGCCCGTTTCGGCGACAACATGCGCAATGTTGGCGTAACGGACGGGGACAAGGTCGAGGCTCAAATTCAATTCGGATGGACCGTGGACTATTACGGCATCGGCGACCTCGTGCAATACGTGAATGCCGTTACAGAGCAAGAAATCGATGATCTGATAGGCCAATATGCGGAGCTCTACGAATTCGATTACGGCACGAACAGCAAAGAATCCTGGGAAGCAAGCGTCAGAGTCCAAGCGAGCTATGAAATTGCCATCAAACGTTTCTTGGACGAGAAAGGTTATAATGCCTTCACGACGAACTTCGAAGATTTGCATGGAATGAAGCAGCTTCCTGGTCTTTCTGTCCAACGTCTGATGGCGCAAGGCTACGGTTTTGCTGGCGAGGGCGACTGGAAGACGGCCGCGCTCGATCGCTTGCTGAAAGTGATGAGCCGCAATCAAAACACGGGCTTTATGGAGGATTACACCTACGAGATGGCGGCCGGTCAGGAAGCCATACTGCAATCCCATATGCTCGAGGTAGATCCGTCCTTGGCAAGCAACAAGCCGAAAATTATTGTTTCCCCGCTCGGAATCGGCGGTAAAGAAGATCCGGCGCGTCTGGTATTCGACGGAAAAGCCGGCGAAGGCGTCGTTGTATCCATGGCTGACTTCGGCACTCATTATAAATTGCTGATCAACGAGGTTTCCGCATTCGAGCCGACGGTTCCTGCTCCTAATCTTCCTGTTGCTCGCGTCCTCTGGGCTGTGAAGCCGAACTTCCAGGATGGAGTGAAAGCTTGGATCGAGAATGGCGGCGGCCACCATACTGTCGTTTCTTTGAACCTGACGACAGACCAAATCGTGACCTACGCTAAGCTGGTTAACTTGGAATACGTCGTCATTAAGTAATCCATTATTAAGGTGAAAAGAATGCGGACTCAGGACACAATCGTGGGGCCGCTTCTTTGAGCCAAATGTAAAAAACCGTTTCTTTCGTAAATGGGTAATTCTATTTACCAAGAAACGGTTTTTTTGTTTTTCAGAATAACCTCATGAATCCGGTTGCGGCGGGGATGAGTAAAGGCCGAAAGACATATTAAAGTATCTAAGATCTGAATACATTGCCATGTGGGCAGCTTGCCCTGGGCGATGTATTTGTTATGCTCTGCGACCTGATAGTGATAGTCAGATGATTGGAAAGGTGAAACCAGCAATCCATAAGAAACCGACCGTTTTTGTTCATGTCATAATAAGAGTGGGCGAACCATATTTGATTTACTGGGAGAAGTAAGTTGTATAGAAAGCGATATTTGCAATTAATCTGTGCCTGCGGATAGAATTAGTTGCACGGAATATGGCAATGACTTACTATAGGAAGCCGAGAAATCAATGATGAATCCATTTGGCTCCAGAAAGGTGTAAGAAATGACAAATGCCAAAGAAACAAAAAAATGGAAAAGGGATATTATTCTTTTTTTAAGCAGTCAAACCATATCGTTATTTGGTTCTGCATTAGTTCAATATGCGATTATGTGGCATGTGACGCTTACTACAAAATCAGGTCTTATGATGGCGCTATTTATCGTCTGCGGGTTCATTCCTACTTTTCTGTTATCGCCGTTTGCCGGTGTGTGGGCGGACCGATACAACCGAAAATATCTGATTATAATATCGGATGCCATGATCGCTATTGTTACGCTGCTGCTCGCTCTCACATTTTTACTGGGATATGACGCGCCCTGGTTGTTGTTTGTCATTGCCGCCGTCCGCGCGCTCGGAGCAGGTATTCAAACGCCTGCAGTGGGAGCGATATTACCGCAAATTGTGCCTGAGGATAAGCTGACAAAGATCAATGGAACAAACGGAACACTTCAGGCGCTGATGATGTTCGTTGCGCCTATTGTCAGCGCAACGCTGCTTTCCATGGCAACCATCGAAGTTATTTTCTTTATCGATGTTATCACGGCGGCGATCGCGACCCTTACGTTATTTTTCTTTCTGAAAATACCTTTGCACCAAAAGGCGTCGGATAAACAAACGACAAGTTATTTGGATGACTTCAAGCAGGGAATAAACTATATTAAGAATCATAGCTTTCTGAAAACCTTTTTTATTTTTTTCGCCTTTTTCTTTGTATTAATGGCTCCGGCCGCGTTTTTAACGCCGCTGCAAGTCACTCGCAGCTTCGGAGATGACTATTGGCGATTGACGGCCATTGAAATTGCGTTTTCAATCGGGATGATGGCCGGTGGAGCCATAATCGCATCATGGGGCGGCTTCCGCAACAAAGTTTATACGATGACTTTCGGTAACCTGATTATGGGCGTATGCACGTTAGTTTTGGGCATTGTTCCGATATTCTGGATTTACTTAATGGTGATGGCTGTATTCGGCGTTGCAATACCATTGGCGAATACGCCAACGACCGTCTTGCTGCAGGAAAAGGTGGATCCGAATTATATGGGGCGCATTTTCGGCGTATTCGGTATGATATCGACTTCGATGATGCCAATTGGCATGCTGATTTTTGGCCCGCTTGCGGATATGATTGAGATTGAATGGCTGCTTGTTGGGACCGGATTGTTAATCGTTATTCTGGCCATATTCTTCGCTGGTAACAAACGCTTAATTGAAGCCGGAATGCCTGCAACCAAGGAAGCATTGCAAGAGTGAGTGATGAATTTTGCAGCTGGAGCGATTGGATTTCCAGCCCAAGCAACCCGGTTGCTACGGGTGAGGAAAAGTCTTAGATTAACATGGTAGTATGCGAGGTTCGGATGCAGCACTGTGTGAGGCAAGTGACTTTGACGATCAAAAGGCGCTCTAATCAACAGGGAGTCAACATCCGCTCTCAGAAAATACTTTCGTGAGCGGTTGAGTTGGATGAACGCTCGTATTCGAAGCAGACAAGATAAATTCTTTAATTTATGGGAGATGGCATAGCGAAGGCCCTTAGCCGTGTTTTAGATAAAAATTAATGGTTTAAGCTAAAGATTAAATCCGGATACAACCCTATAATCGGGTTATATCCGGATTTTTTTATTCTGTTATGGGGGTGAAACCGTATAAATGCATTTAAAGGGAAGATAGCGGTACACGCCATAACATGGGGCGACAACCATCTGCAGGCGCTTAAGGAAGCTTCCAAGCTCGGTTATCGGGCGATCGAGCCATGGCCTTCTTTTGCGCTTCAATATGAACAAAATATCGCGCAGTTTAAAGAATTGCTGGCTCAGTACAACTTGGAATTGGCGGCGCTCTACGGAGGCGTTACGGGAGCGGTGTCCAGCAAATTTACAGATCCGTCCAAAAGGCAGGAGATTGTGGATTATAATGTGCGGCTGGCTCGAATTGTTTCGCAATGCGGAGCAGGGCATTTGGTGCTTGGCCCTGGTGGTCCCCGGCAAAGGCCGGCCAGTTTGGATGAGCTGAAGACGGCGTCTGCAACCATCATCGAGACGGCGAAACGCACTTTCGAGCTAGGCGTCAAAGCCTGCCTTCATCCGCATTTATGGACTGAAGTGCAGAACGAGAATGAGCTGGATGCCATAATGGAACTATGCGATTCCGATGTCGTTTTCTTTGCGCCGGACACGGCCCAATTGACTGGAGCCGGAATGAATCCCGCCGAGTTGATTCGTCGCTACAAAGATAGAGTCGCTTACGTGCATCTGAAGGATGTTACGAAAGACGGCGCCGTTGCGGAAGATTTTCCGATGCTTGACGGAAACGAGGTGCCGATCTTTTGCGAGCTGGGGCTTGGTAAAATCGATTTCGACTCTATTATCGAAGCGTTGAACGAGGTTCAATATCAGGGCTGGGTGACAGTCGAGATCGACCGGTCCACAAGCACGCCCTATCGCAGTTTGGAAATTTGCAGAGACTTCGTGGAGCAACGGCTTCGTATACCGGTAAGAGGATGTGGATAGGGGACTGTAATCGTTGCCGATAATGGATTATATTTAGTGCATAATCCAACGGGCATGCAGTAAGCTGTAAGCGCTCGTGTCGGATGACGATAAAGGAAATTTGGGGGACGAATGATGGAAGCATGGATGAATACCATTTCTCCACATGTGAGAGTCGTCAAAATCGTAAAATCTTCTTCCCTCTCCGGCGAGTGGATTGATTTTGACCATGTCTTTACCTATATCGAGCAAGGAGAAGCGGATTTTGTCTTAAACGGGGTAAAGTATCTGGCAAAAGAAGGAGATCTCTTTCTGATGCCCCCCTTGCTTCCGCATATCATTCGAACGACGTCAGACGTTCCCTTGATTCAATACATTGTGCATTTCGATCTTCATTACGACGAAATCCGGAGCGGCTGGAAGGAAACGGGGCTCATCAATGAGCAGACCAGACAAGTTCCCGAGAGGGAAAAAGCTTTGGACGCCGTTTTTCCTGTCGCTCATTTGCGTAAGGTGGACCGTATCGACTTGAAGAGAAGATTTCTGCTGATGCAAAAAATTTTCTTGGACGAGAAGTCCAACCGCGATTTAATGGCCAAGGCGATAGGCATTGAGCTGCTTTACTTTTTCCTCAAGGGACAAAGCGGCAGCAACGAGCAGGAAGGCAAGATGACCAAAGGATGGGGTGTGCTTGAGAAATCAATCAACTTCATCAATGAGCATTACGCCGATACGGGGCTCGATAATGTGACGATCAGCGAGCATGCCGGTGTCTCGACCAATCATTTATCCTTTTTATTCAAGGAGCAATTGAATATAACGATTCATAAATATTTAACCCATGTGCGGATCGAGCAAGCCAAAGCAAAAATTATCGAAGGACACAAAACGTTAACGGCCATTGCGGAAGAGGTAGGCTTCTCCAGCATTCATTTGTTCAGCCGTTCCTTCAAGACGACGGTTGGCATTACGCCTAGTCAGTTTTTCGCCGCCCACTCCACGATCCGCAAAGACGTATAAGAAGAGGAGCATTTTACTATTGCAAAATAAACAGATCGTATTCGCGGCGCCATGGCAGGTTGAGGTGCATGATACACCGTTATTCATTTCCCACATTGGAGATCATGAGGCGTTAGTTAAAAAAAGATATACATTAATCAGCCCGGGTACGGAGCTTGCATGCTTGTCCGGAAACGAAGGGTGGTTTGGCATGCCCGGGGTGCCCGGGTACGCCTCGGTGAGCGAAATTATAGAAGTAGGCAAAGGCACCCGGCAGTTCAGTCCCGGCGATCTTGTTTTCCATTACGGCGATCATTCCGCTTATCAAATCGTTCCGACGACTGGTGTTTTTTTGAGGGCTCCGCAGAATGTTCCGTTAACTTGGGTTCCTTTCACGAGGATGGCGACGGTGGCCTTCACCTCGACTCGGGTGTCGCAAATTGAATTGGGAGACAACGTAGTCGTTACGGGGCTGGGGATGATCGGCAATATGGCTTCCCAATTGGCCAAGCTGCAGGGAGCGAATGTGTTCGGAATCGATCTGTCGAATCAACGATTGAAGATGGCGGAAACGACGGGGATTGACGCGGCTTTGCATGCAGGACGCGGGGATATTCGGGAAGAGGTAATGAGGCTGACGAAAGGCGAAGGAGCGTCTGTCTTGATTGAAGCGACCGGAGTGCCGAAGGTAGTCGTCGATAATTTGCCTTTGATCGCCAAGTTCGGGGAGCTGATTCTTCTTGGCAGTCCGCGGGGGGAGTATCAGACCAACGTCACCGAGATGCTGAATTACGTTCATTTGATGAATTATGGCAGCATTGCCTTCAAAGGGGCGCATGAATGGCGTTATCCGGTGGAGAAAGACTCGTTCGTGAAGCATTCCTTAGTGCGAAATTCGCAACTCGTTTTTGATTTAATGGCGAAGAACAAGCTGTGCATCGAACCGCTAATCAGTCATATTCTTAAACCGGAGGAAGCGGCGTCCGCGTACGAAGGATTAAGAAAAGACAAAGAGCATTACTATGGCGTTTTATTCGATTGGTCTTAAAAACGGCAGTATTGCGATTATTCTATTTTTCTGATGGAGCTGGGGTATATGTTAAGAGGATTGACCCGGGCGGGACTAGGTAGGGTCGGCGACGATAAGCGATTGATTGAGTTGGCAGCGGAAAATGGATTCCAAGCTGTGGAGATTGATGCGGCAGGCTTGATTGAAACTTACGGGCTGGAAGCTGCTAGGGAATTGCTGAATTCGTACGGAATGGCGATGGGTGCTTTCGATCTAGGCGTGGATTGGCGGAACGGTGAGAAAGAGTTTCTGGACGGTTTGGCTTTGTTGGAGGCTCGCGCCAAAGCGGCGGCTTTGCTGGGAAGCGATACCTGCTGCACGTATATATTGCCTTCGACAGCCCTTTCCCCGGCAGTTCTGGCCGTACAGGCGGTTCGCCGGCTTAGACGATGCGCGGATATTTTAGGCATATACGGTATGAAGCTGGGCCTTGAATTCGTCGGTCCGCATCATTGGCGAACGGCTTACAAGCATCCTTTCATCCATACGATGGAGGATACATTAGCGTTCATGGATGCAATCGACAGGCCGAATATCGGCTTACTACTGGATTCTTATCATTGGCATACCAATGGCGTAACGACCGGTGATCTGGAGCGATTGTTGGCTAATCAAGTTGCGTACGTCCATATTAACGATGCCAAATCGATGCCGATCGAGCAAGTATTGGATCATGATCGGCTTTATCCGGGAGAGGGTGTTATCGATTTGAGCGGTTTTTTACGCAGCTTGCGAAAAATCGGCTATACGGGCGTCGTTGCGCAAGAAGTGTTGATGCCGTATGGAGATGGCGTTCAACCAACGATGGAAGAGGCGTTACGTCGTTCGAAGACAGGCTTTGACCGGGTATTTTCAACGCTTGGCGACGTGTAACTACAGCTGCAAAACACTACGAATGAAATAATAGGCAACATGAAAACCGCAGGACACATCCGGTAAACCCAGACGTGTCCTGCGGTTTCTGTCGTTTTTCTTTAATCCTCGCTTGCTACCTTTGAGAAGAAGGAGAGAGCATAAAGCGCTGCGACACCAACAACGATATATACGATTCGCGACACAACTTCTTCCGTACCCCCGAAAAGTTCACTGACGACGTCGTAATTGAACAAGCCAACGGATAACCAGTTTAAGCCGCCTAGGATGACCAAAATAAGACTGATTACGTTAAGTACCTTCATTAGAAACAGCCTCCTTAATGGGGTTCTCAACTTTTTTTGGAGCAACGATCTGATACAGGTGTGCTGATTCTTGGTTGCATACTTTAGGTTTATGAGCAGCTACCGCAGGATATGCCATACAAGCTGCATTTTTTGGAGTTTAAGGGAGGTCGATGCACATTCCAAAAGTGAATCCGACAGCTGGAGTGATTGGAGTTCTGATAAGGGGAAACCGGTGGCGGTAGGGGAGGAGTAAAAGCCGAGAAGCCATTTAATAGGTAGTCAACATACTGTGCTATAATTTGGATATTCACTAAAGGGGGATGAGATGTGGAGGTTCGTTTAGAGGGTATTACTGTGCTGGCTAACGATGTATCCGCCATGGCAGGTTTCTATCGGGAAGTCATTGGATTTAAAGCAGTGATCGAAGAGAATCATTATGTGGAATTCGAGAATAAGGGAGTTCGTCTCGCGATATGCTCCAAACAGCTGATGGCTGATAACACGAACAAGCATTATTCCTTTATCGAAGAGCGTAAAGGTCAGGCTTTCGAACTGAATTTTGAATGTAATTCCCCGAAGGCTGTCCGTGATCTATATGAGGAATTTATTTCGAAAGGCGCTACGGCAATTTCCGAGCCAATGACAATGTCATGGGGGCATACAACCGGATTTTTCGCTGATCCAGAGGGTAATATCCATTCTATTTTTGCGGTCAATCCAATGGAAAAAGAATGAATAATAGTATGTACAATCAGTATACAGAGCGTGGCGAGATTAAAGCCGTCTCTCTGTATTTTTTATGTACCGAGTCAACAAGGAGTCATGCTCCGAAAAGAATTCAGACAAGCTCTTATTTTAGAGGAGAGGATCGAGCACGTGCTCGTCCTATACAGACAAATTAAAGGTCTGAGTCCTCAAACGAGGAGTCCCAGACCTTTAATTTACTAGCAGTTAGCTTGTTGCTATACCCTTATCGTGATGATCGCAACTTACTTCTTCAATACCGTATATCGTGACAAAGAGGTGGTTCGATTACTCTTGGGGGCGAGTGCCAGGCTCCAAGCCTGTAGAAGTGGCTGTCTTGATAAGCCGGACCGTTACGTCACTATGCAGCCGAATTTGGCAAGATAGCCGGATAGCGGCGTCCTCGATTCCTTTGTTACGGAGGACTGTCGCTTCAGCCTCTTCCATTTCACCCGCATTCCCAGAGAGCACCTCTACGGCGCATGTTGTGCACCTGGCATTGCCGCCGCATCTGTGCAGGATGTCGATCCCGCTATCCTCTAACGCAAGCACGAGTTTCGTGCCTGCAACTGCCTGAATGGCGTCTCTTCCCTCTATTTGAACAGTCGGCATTGGCCATTCCTCCTCGGATTATTCATCCTCATATTTTCCTAATCTGCTTATATTAAACCATTACCTTCGTGAATAAGTCCAATAGTATAGTCTTTTCTTAAAAAGATTCAGACAGTTGGAGTGATTGGATTTCTGATGAAGGGAATCCGGGACACGGCTTTTTTGATTTCCTTATTTCATGACTAGAAAAACTTTACTAATTGAGTCTAAAAATCGCTTACCTCATCTTATGTGCCGCAAAAGCGGTAATCTAGGTCATCAGCAGCTTGAGTTGGCGCAAATACGAGCGCAGTTCCGGAACGGCTTCCAGATGAGTCTTCAACACTCGGAGCAGGGTGAGGTTTGGCTGTTTCGACTGCACTTCATTGCGCAGTAGACCTACAACTTCTCTTAACTCCGTACGAGTGGCTGCCGGCAGGGGGAGTGTCTGAATTCGCTCTTCCATCGCCGTAAGGAATTCGCCGACCGTACCCTTTCGTGCTTCCACGTCGTTTTGGTTTGTGTGATTATATTGGACGATCCATTCGCCGATAATCGGCTTTGGTGCCGTTCGTACCATGTCTTGGACGATTGCTTCCATACGATCGACAATGAAGTCCGCAAGCTCGGGAATGGGCAGCGAGATCACCTTCTGTAAGACGCCGTTCGTATATTCGTGGAGGATGCCATGGAAGATCATGACTGCGTCCCAAGCATGCGACTCAAGGTGCTCGCCAAATGCTTCAATCAACATCTCCTTCCGCCAGGTAAGCAGGGCAATCTTTATCTTCTTCTGCGCCTCCATGAACGTCTCGTTCTCCGTAATGGGAGGCGCACTAAATTCGATCATAAACAGATGATTCTCGAGGATATAGTACAGATAGAACTCTATCTTGCGACTTAGCTTTTCCTTTGGGGACAAGCCAAGCGGCATTCCGGATCGGTCAAGCTCGGCCGCCTGCTCCAGCAACGTTTGATGGCAGGCTATGAAGGTCGCTGTAAACAAGTCCTCTTTAGATGTGAAAAATTTGTAAATGCTAGCTTTGGCTACCCCGCACGCTTCAGCGATGTCTTGCACGGAAGCTGCACTGTAGCCCTTATTCCGAAACAAATCCATGGCCGCTTCGAGAATTTTGGCCTTCTTTAAATCCTTCATGTAGACTACCACCCCACCCTATATTGACATGAGTTTCGAATGAGGTCAACGTCATGGTGTTGACAATAAAACTAATTAGTTCTATATTGAACTCATTGGTTTTATTCTATACATTTAAAGGAGGTGTGCCGAAGCTCGGCTCTCTCGCCGGCTCGGCAGCAATGATGCGTATTGCGGAAGGTTTAGAGATGTTGGATTTGGAGATGAAGCTTGGTGATCGTACGATGAGGATTCATCCTATCATCGTGTACGACAATGACTCTTGGACGTTGATCGATACGGGTATGCTGGGCTCGGCAAGCGCAATTCAAGCTTACGCCAAGCAAGCTGGAATTTCTGGGAAGCCTCTTCAGGCCATTATTCTAACGCACCAAGACATCGATCACATCGGCGGCTTTCCGGGGTTTCTGGAGGATGAAGGCGCGCCATCATTTGACGTATATGCCCATGCAGACGATAGGGACACGATTGATGGGAAAGTTCCGCTTCTGAAATTTCCGCCCGAGCGATTAAGCGCCGAGCTCGACACCTTACCGATCGAGGTGCGCACTCAGTTCGAGAATGTCTTCGTTCGTCCGTCCAAGCCGAATGTGACGCGGCTTATGGCGGACGGAGAGACGCTTCCGATAGGAGGAGGTCTAACGGTAATCCATACGCCGGGTCATACACCGGGCCACGTTAGTCTGTACCATCAAGCTAGCAAAACTGTAATAGCTAGCGACGCCTTGGTTGTCCATAACGGCCAATTGCTAGGTTCCTCTCCTTACTCTACGATTAACATGGAGCAAGCAACCGCATCGTTGGAGAAATTCAAACCGTTTGATATCGAAACTGTCGTTTGCTACCATGGCGGACTGCTGAGAGGCGACATTAACCAGCGCATAGTGGACTTGACCGTGAACTCGTGAGTTGAATGAACAAATAGCCTGACAGGGAGGGCGAGCCTTCCGTCAGGCTATTCGCTGATAAAGAAAAAGGCGATAGGAAAAAAGGAAAAGCAATAAGTGCAGCACGGCGATAATCCTTTGTGTTCACAATGGATGAGGTGTTAGGGTTTCAATGTTATGACTACATTTCCTTTTTTGTGACCTTGATCAACATACCGGTGCGCCTCGACCATTTGCTCCAGCGGATAGCAGCGATCAATAACCGGCTTCAATTGGCCGGTCTCAGTAAGCTCTTTGAGAAATACTAGATCTTCTTTGCGTGTGACAGCTGTTCCGCCGACAATTTTCTTGTCTGTTGTCATCGTATACCACAGCCCTTTAATATCTGACCCCACCAATCCCGTATGCAGATAATATCCTTTGTTCTTCAGCGAGCTATTGCATTGTGGTAGCGTAGTCTTGCCTACTGCGTCAAAAATAATATCGTAGGTCTCGCCGTTTTTTGTAAAATCCTCTTGCGTGTAGTCAATGAGCTTTTCTGCTCCTAGAGACTTTACCAATTGTATATTCTGAGTGCTGCATACCCCGGTAACTACTGCCCCAAAGTACTGAGCAAGCTGCACCGCAAAAGTGCCTACACTACCCGAAGCGCCATTGATAAGCACTTTTTTGCCGGGTTGGATGTTGCCTTTTTTGAGGAAAAACAGAGCGGTAACTGCTCCTATAGAAAGAGTAGCGGCTTCCTCATAGGTCATATTGTTTGGTTTTATTACCACTGCTCCATCCTCAGGCAGACATTTATACTCGGCGTGGGCACCAAAACTTGCCTTGAAGGTCGAGGCAAAAACCTGGTCACCTGCCTTGAACTGTGTTACATCTTTGCCGACTGCTTCAACTTCACCGGCTAATTCCATTCCAAATATCGGATTTCTTGGTTTTCTAAAACCTAAAGCTATTCGACCGGGGAGCCAAAACATAGGGGGGACTGTAAAACTTCGCATTCTACAGTCTCCGGCGTTTACGGTTGTCGCATGTACTTTTATTAGTAGTTCATTGTCTTTGGGTGTAGGTTTTTTGACCTCTTTGAGCTGAAGAACCTCGGGTGATCCGTATTTTGATGCCACAATAGCTTTTATAAGTATTCCTCCTCATGATAGGTTTGCTGCTGTTTGCTTGATCGTTTTTGTTGTTGCTGACTCGGAAGCGAATGCTGATAAATTGAAACCTTTAACGATAAGCCATACCGCTAAAGTCATTTCATATAAGGCCACGGGAATCGCCAAAATGGCTCCCCATGTTGAAAGCTGAAGAATAACACCGAACATTTCCAACAAGGCAGCGATAAAAATAAGTGTTGCTCCAGTAAGGCCCATGACAGATATAAATCGGGGAACGAGTTTTGATTTAAAGAGCAAATAACTGCACATCATCGTGTTAATGCCCAGCATGAAGTTTGGTCCAAGCATAAAGGTCCAGTCGTGTACGGCTGTTAATAAAGTGCCTGAAGTTTGAAAAGAGGAAGCATTCGGAGCCGCGGTTTCTACAAATTCCTGACTTAAGGTTAATAGGGATAGTACGCTGACTATACCAACAGTAATGATAACTGCTTCAAGGAACCTGAAGCAGACATACCCAAGAGCTATACTTTCATTTTGCTTTCTTAATAATGGAAACAGCATAATCGAAGTGCCAATAGCGGAGCAGACAAGAATTAACTCGAAAAGCGCTCCCAGAACCACTTGGTTTTTATGTTCAAAACCTATAGTAAGGTAATCGGGGTCATTTAGAATAGGATCGTATAAGAGAAGGCCTATTATCGACGTAACCGCCGCAAGAATAAATAATACACCTACAATGACTGCAGTTTTTCTATTTGAAATCATTTTTTTATCTCCTCCGTTTAAATATAGATTTGATAATAATTAGATATACGTCTTCTTCATCCAATCCGATATACCAAGCCCCTCTGATACGTGTAATACTTCGACATCATCCATTCGAATCAATGACCCGTCTTTGATTGCGATGAAGCTATCTAGTACCGATTCGATTTCCGTTATCTCATGGCTCGTCATGATTAAGGTCTGCGATTCCAAATCGACATAAGAAATCATTCCCTTCACGATAGATTGACGCACCAACGGATCAAGTCCAGATAATGGTTCATCCATTAAAATGTAAGGCGCTTCTCTGGCTAGAGTAAGCACGATTTTTAACCGGCCGTGATTTCCTTTGGAGAGATCTTTGATTTTCTTATTGGGATCTAGCTGCATATATTTCATGATATCTTCAGCCTTAGCTATATTGAAGTCAGTAAACTGAGTAGCCTGAAAGACCAGTGCTTCTCTTACCGTGAATATGGAATAGAACGAATCATGCCCTGACATGTAAGAAACGAGCTTACTAATTCTTCGATTCGCGATTTCTCCATTAACGGTTACCGATCCGCTTGTCGGATGCGAAAGTCCTGCAATAAGCTTCAATAATGTTGATTTTCCGCTGCCGTTCTCGCCCACAATGCCTATGATCTTACCCAAGGGCAGCGCTAATGAAATGTTCTTAATGGCAGGACGTTTCATATACCTCTTTGAAACATTAGTCAGTTCAATCACATTACGCATCCCCTTTATCCATTTTGTTTAAGTGGTCCTGTAGTCCGGATATGATCTCATATGAGCTGTATCCCATTTCCTGCATGACCTGAACAAACGTTAGAATCTGCTCTTCTTTCAAATTCCCGCGTAGTTGAATCAGTCGATCCTCATGTTCTGTGACGAACGTTCCTTGACCTCGTCTTGTTTCCAAAATGCCTTCACGCTCCAGTTCGCTGTAAGCACGCTGAATGGTATTCGGGTTGACGTTGTAGGACAACGCCATATCGCGGACAGATTGAAGCTTCTCACCTGCTTTTAACTCTTTGCTTACAATCAGTCGATTGATCCGATCTGCCAATTGCAGATAGATTGGTTTTGTAGAATTAAATTCATCCATCCATCATTACACCTCAACTTTCCTATCAATGATCCAAGCACTCAAATAAAATAGTCCAACGACAACCATAAAGTGATACAGATATTCTCCCGCATATACAGGTATGGGATCTATTGAGAATGTCGGAAAATTCGTTTCCAATCTTATCCATTGCGTTAATAACTTATATGGTTTAGAGGAATCGAATAAGGCGCCTAACCAGTTTGGGATGATAACCGCACCAAGAAGCGCTAACCAGGTCCAACGTCCAATTCTGTATTTTAGCGCATGGTGTATAGACCATAAGAGTATCACGAAGGCACTAATCATAATGGAGATCAAAAAAATATGAGGAAAAATCAGTAATCCCGCCTTCAAAGTATCCGTCCAATACGCTTCAATTAAACTGAACCTCGAAATAATCAGCGACCCCGCCATCAAATATAGAATAACTAAGGATACAAACATCATGGCAATCCCATTCAATACTTTACTTAATAGTAAGGTGGAGGACGAACGGGGATCATGCAGCCAGAGGTGCAGCTGATCGGCCTCTGTTCGCAAGCTGATAAACAAGATGACCGGAAGATAAAAAATATGGAGCACAACAGCAACTAACAAGGGTATAAACAGGAATAAGTTATCGCCAGTATTCATATCCACGTACAACGTTAACAATAGAACCAAGAAGTTCATCACAAGTCCTATGAAAAAAACAGTTCTTGTCAAACGAAAATCCTTTTTGAATAAAGCTGTCCAGTTGGTCATTTATATCTCCCCTTTAATTTAAAATGCTAACCATGAATTATTGTATTAGTGAGATAGTACACTAATTCATTAATTCATGTCAATGGGCGTTACAAAAACTGCCTGGCATGTAAACTTGGCAGTCGTAGTTATTTCGTTGCTTCATGAACCTCACCCAGAAATGAAATATGTCCTTTGTACAGACATAACGAATGCCGGCAGCCTGCTCTTCCGAGTGGCAACCGGCATTCTTTGCATGAGTTATTCGCTCTGATCCGCTATATCCGTAACCATCGTCCGGTTTCTTCCTGATTCCTTAGCTTTATATAGTGCTTGGTCGGCTAGATGGAACAAGGCGTCAGCAGAATCAGAGTGTAATGGATAATGGGCGATACCCATGGAGACCGTAATCTGCTCCCCGACTGTATTCTCACTCGTTTCCATTGTTTTGCGAATTCTTTCGGCTACGAGATAAGCATCCGATGCTGTGGCTAAGGCGAGAAGCACGACGAATTCTTCTCCACCATAACGGCAGCTTACATCACCGGGTCGAACGGATAACATGATGATTTTGGCGAGAAGCTTTAACACTTCATCCCCAGTTTGATGACCGTACGTGTCGTTAATTCTTTTGAATCGGTCGATATCCATAACAATAATGGAATAAGAGACTTGTTCGGCTATCCATTTATTCATAATGGATTCAAGCGTTCTCCGGTTCGTTAACCCTGTTAATGGATCTGTCATGGCATCGCGGGTTAATTGCTCCGTATGCTTTCTTATATCCGTTAATGCAACCGTTATCGCTTTTGTAAGTAAATCGGCCTCCCTGTTCCAATGGTTCTTGGTTTCCGGAAGACGGACTTCTTCTCTCCCGATTTTGCTAACGAGGTTCGCAAGTGATACGAAAGGGCGTGCCAATCTACGAGCAAGCCATATTGCGGAAAGCAATAATAAGATGAACGGAAGGAGTGAATACAAGAGTAAGGTTTGGATATGATCATTTAATTGTTCATGGATAGCACCGATCGGAGAATAAACCACTATTCCCCAACCGTTCTCCGGAACGCTGGAATATCCGGCGAGGAAGGGGACACCGTTCAAGTTGATCATCTGCTCCTTCCCGCTTTTGCCTTGAACAAGCTTCTGAACGACTGTATTAGCGCTAATATCCTCGCCTAACCGGGTTTTGTCGGGATGGTATAACAGATGACCGTCTGACCCTACCACATAAAAGGAGGAGCCGGCATCATCGACGTTATTGCTCCCGAAAATCATATTCATAATATTGTTCTCCTGCAAAAAAATGGTGCCCCCGACAATTCCGCGGTATGTCCCGTTTTTCTCAAATAACGGCTCACTCATAAATACAATGAGGCGATTGCTCTTGGAGGTTGTATACGAATGGGATAAGTAGGGCTTTCTCGAAGCCAGTGCCTCTTTGGCAGCTTCCGTTGAAATGCGGCTCCCGACAGCGCCTTCGGAATAAGGAGATCTGTTGCGGACGAGTCCCGTTTCATCCACTACGAAGACGGAGTTAAAGTAGCTGCTGCTAAGACGCATGAGCTCGAGGTTTTTAAACATCTCTTCTTCGTTCGTAGTAGGATTACTTGATAAAACACCGGCTGTATATTGAAGGCTGCTCCGCATCGATTTAAATAAGGAGTCCATGGTTTGACTCATCTTTGCAGCGTTTGTGAAATTTAAGGTGAGTGTCGTGTCGTATAATGCCTGTTTTTTTGATTGATAGGACGCAATGAGTAAGAGCGTCAAAGTGAGCACGACGGAAAGTATGACTAATCCCGATAGAAGTGTGGCTAGACCGATTTTATTCCTCTGACTTCTTTTAATCTCGCGCAGTACAGGCATGGTAAAACTCCTCTTTTTAAAAATTGGCTTTCGTTACAATTCGACGTTATTCTACACATACCTTTCAAACGCATGGAATAATCATTAAATAATTGCTACTATTATCCTATTTACGGTAGGTGGAAGGAGGAGAATTTCTGCAAGCCACAGTTAACGTCTTGAGCTCCTATGAAAATTGTTTTCTGCCTTCTCCGCTGAAAACACAAAAACCAGTAGCCCTCCTATAACGAGGGTCTACTGGCTTAGTAGATGATAAAATAATACTCCGGACAAAGGAAGAAAAGGACCGTGAAAGCCACCATTGAGGTGACTATTACGGCCCTGATTATATAAGCAGTCTTTGCGAGGCAACATCAGATCCTTAAATTTTCGCTAAGTAGGCATCGAGCTGGTCGAAGGTGCCGCCGAAGCCTTGCTGCATGGAATCAAACATACCTTTGTAGAATGCATGCTCCTCGGTTGTTGCATTGTGTGGACCTCCCCGGAGAGTGAGGGTGGTTTGGCCTTCATGTTCGTCGAACGTTACGATATTCGTCACTTCAATCGGAAATTCAGAGCTGAATGGGGGACGTATCGTATTACCCTCAGCATCGGAGAAGGAGTTGATGAAGACGATTTTTTCAGGTGCAACAATTTCTTGATAGACGAACTTGCCCCACATTTCATGGCCATCAGGGGAGCGCATGCCATAGTGAAACATACCGCCTGGGCGCAGATCAAGCTTTATTACTTCAAGCGACATCCCCGTAGGTCCCCACCAGTGCTTCAAGTGCTCGGACTCCGTCCATACTTTAAACACTAGCTCACGCGGCGCGTTGAAAGTACGAGTGATCACCAACTTTCCTTCCTCTGTGTTCGTAGGATTGGTGTTTGCTGCTTGGCTTTCCGTCATGTCGATTCCTCCAAATTTGATTGTAGTATTCATTAGGTCCACATTTGTTAAACCATGGTTCGATCGTTAATCGTTGTAGACAGTGGTATTAGTCTTCCCCTGTAGTTCTTGCATATAAGCTTCCAGATGATCGAACGGAATTCCCCACATACGACGAAAGGAGCCTAGCCATGTGTCCAGCTCTTGTAGTGGCTGAGGACGCAGCTTGTAAACCCGCCGGTTGGCGATGGGATACATCTCGACGAGTCCGGCATCACCAAGTACTCGAAGATGTTTGGAAACCTGCGGCTGGTTGAGCCCGAGTCGATTGACGATTTCTCCAACAGTAAGAGGACATTCGCGTAAGAGTTCGACAATTTGTAATCGGTGGGGCTCGGCTAGAGCAAGTAAGATTAATTTCATGAGTTAAATATACCTGATAAGGAATATTCCTGTCAAGGAATATTAAATTCATGTTTGCCCGGGACAGAAATGAAATAACTGTATCCCAAGAGTAAGTATAAAAAAGGCCAGAATTCCACGTCGGAGAACTCTGGCCTTTTTTTATGATTAGTTGCTGCTTTAGAGAGGTATTTCATGAATTTCCATCTTCCATAAAGAACACTTCTTCTAAAGGGGAGTTGAAGACGCGAGCAATCCGAAAAGCCAATTCCAGCGAGGGGGAGTAATTTCCTTTTTCGATGGTTACGATGGTTTGTCTGGTTACGCCTACTTTGTCAGCCAATTGCTGCTGGGTCATCTCGTGATGGTTGAATCGTAGTTTACGTACGTTATTACCGATAAGACTTTTGCCCATCTTAGACTCCTTTCCGATATAGATAAATCTGCGTTGTCACTCCGACCAGTTCTGACACGAAACCTGAGAAGATAAGGATAAGGAACATTACGAAGGGCTGCACATCGAGGACCAGTGATCCCATCGCAAGGAGAAAGCCGAGAATGAACACGTAATGCGAATTCCGTGTGGCTTTCAAATCGATCAACTTGTCTAACTCATCGGAGAAGGTTGGCTCGGTTTCATCCGTTGTCATTCGGAAGATGATATTGAATATGATCGTGATGATGATCTTAGCTGCGATGGACACCGGGATCAAGATTAGAATGACGGCCCCCCAGAAGCTGAGTGAATCGTTTGAATCCAAGCTCCCATTCAGGCGCTGTTGAAATACATACCAGCCATAAAATCCGAAAATCAATATGGTGCCGATCAAAGATACGATGTTCTTTTTTTCTTGATAGGACATTTTTACTCCTCCTGTAAGCTGATCTTCATTTTAAGTAAAGGACCATGAAAGTAATGTAACTTATTAATTACATAATGTAAAGTATTCTTTACATTAAAATGAATTTTTTTCTTGCTGCCTTACTATGCTGCTAGTCGGGGCAGGTGATTGTGAATTGCTCATGGGCTTTCATTGGCCCACAAACAGGTATGGAAGATCCTTCATTAAATTAGTTGCAATAACATCCTATGCGGCATATACTTTTATTAGTTGCAATAACGTTCTATTCGAGGAGGCGCAAAGTAGTGGATATCGATTGGCTTCAAACCCGTGAGAACAACACGGAGTCATATGGGAAATACATTTCGGCTATTTACCGTAATATGCAGATTCTCATTGCGGCTGAGCTTGCTCCGTTTCGGATAGGGAGCGGACAGTATATTTTCCTTATGGCCATTGCGGGCAAGGAAAGGATAACCCAGAAAGCGTTAAGTGAGGAATTGCTCATTGATAAGACAACGACCGCGAAGGCGATTGCTAAGCTTGAGGCAGAGGGATATGTGCGAAGAGAGCCCGATCCCGCAGATAACCGTTACCATTTGTTGTATTTGACAGAAGCAGGCATAACGATCGTTCCGAAGGTTCAGGAAGCATTGGATCACGTGAGACAGATTACCAGTATCGGCATAAGCAGCGAGGAGTACGCATTGATGCTGGATCTGTTGAAGAAGGTACTCCAGAATGTAAGCGAACAGGTTCGCAATAGGGAGTAACAGCTTCACCCTAGCAGTCTGAAATCCAAGACAATTGTTCGCTATGCGGTTTAAATGTTACGAGCCAAATATGAACCTATGAATAATGGGAGGTTAAGGATATGAAGAACGTAAGCCCTTTTGTCGTAGTGGAAAATTGCAAGGATGAAATCGAGTATTACCGGAGCGTGCTCGGCGGTGAGATTAAAATTTTAAGAACACAGGATGATAAAGTATTAAATGCGGAACTGCATTTCGAAAGCACCAAGATCAACTTCGCGGATACAACCGCAGCCAAGCCGTCTCTGAAAGGTGACTATGTGAAGCTCATACTGAAGCTTGAGACGGAGGAGGAATTCAACAAGGTCTATGAAGCGTTGACAGCCGGCGGTCGCATCAATGTTGAGAAGTACGAGGCTCCTTTTAACGGGTTACTCGCCATTCTCACGGATCGAAACGGCATTGGCTGGGTGCTTTCCTATTATAGGGATTAGTTTAATGCGACTAATCCCGAAGCCTTTGTCTTCAATTCGTACTGTCGCGAACCGCTAAATAATGCGTTACATGGGTATGCTGCGGAATATCCGTGGCCCCTTTAATCATTTTGAATAGATTTCGGGCAGCCGTCATACCAATTTCCGTAGATGAGTATTCAACGGTTGAAAGTCTAGGCCTTGCTACCGTTGACATGTAGCTGCCGTCAAAGCCGAAAACGGAAACGTCCTCAGGAACTCGAAGGCCATTGTCGAGTAAGTAATTCATCGCTCCCAGAGCCATGAGATCAGTTGAACAAAATACAGCGGTAGGCAACGAACCGGTTGCTGCAATGCTGCGCATTGCCTTTTTACCCTCCTCAACGGAAAACCCGCTCTCCACGACCCATTCTTTGCGCATCGAAATCCCGGCATCCGTTAAAGCCTGCAAATAACCTGCAAAACGTTCTCCGCCGACGGCTGATGTGCCTGATCCTCGAATCATTGCAATATTGCGGTGGCCATTCTGGATCAGGGAGGTTACAGCTTCATATGCAGCAGTTATGTTATCTATATGTACAGAAGGTATGGAAGGGATGTTTGAGATTTGGCCGATTGCTATGCAGGGTGTGCCAGCAATCATGTTGATATGTTTATTATGTAGAGGCGTTCCTGCGAAAATAATGCCATGAGTTCGAAGTTTATTGAATAGATTCAAATGGTGAAGCTCGCTTTCGATTGTACCGTCTGTTTGCGTAATTAAAACGTCATATCCATATAAATGGAATACATTTTTAATACCACTGATAAATTCGTCCAACACTGTATGCGTATGCAGCGGAATAATGACACCGATCAGGCAGGGATCACTCTTTTCAACATCGTGGATTAAAGCGCTATGGCGGTAGTTGGTCTGCTTGATGGCGTCTATCACCCGTTTTCTAACTTCTTCTTTAACGGGTTTGCTGTTATTGAGCACTCTTGAGACTGTAGATATAGAAACCCCGGCTATTTTTGCGATATCGTTAATCGTTATTTTCATGTTAATCACCGACTGATTCATAATTCAGGAAAAAACTTTCCTGTATATGCAAATTATATTTTACGTCCATTCAATATGCAATATAAAATAGATTGCCTGCAGTCGACGCCGACTTTTCTATTATAGGACATTAATTAATTGTTAACGAAAATTCCGTTGACTGCTTCATTTATATAGGGTGTATCGGCTAAAAGGCGGCTGCAGGCTATTATAAACTCATGGTATGTACGTTCATTGTTAATCTAATTTTAATTGCTAACTTCATCGTTGGAAACTATCGAAATTAGCATTGACTAGGAAAATAAATTAACTTATACTCGGTCATGTTGGGAAAAAATTTTCCAACGTGCAAGTAAAGAAGGATAATATCTTTCGCTTATGGATTTTTCTGTAAATAAAATCGTCAGCTGAAGCGATTGGAGATCTATCCCTGACTATTCCATCGTACGTAGGCTCGAAAACTTATGGGGAAAAGAAGGGATTTTTTTATGGGCTCAAGCAGACAAGAAAAGTCCAATGGAAAAAGTAACATTTTAAAAATAGTATTCATTTATGTACTTATTACGAGTCTGTGGATTGTAATGACAGACAATGTATTAGCTATATTTTTCAAAGATGCGGAAACCATAACTAGAATACAAACGTTAAAAGGCCTTTTCTTTGTCCTTATCATGGCTTGGTTGCTGTATGTGCTTATGCAGATTAATAATTTTAAGCGGAATCAAATAGAAGAAATGCTTCGTGACAGCGAGTCAAGGTATCGGAAAATCATCAAGCTTTCACCAGAGCCTATAACGATTCATAGTGACGGTATTTTGATCTATGCGAATGATGCTGCTTTGAAAGTCGTTGGGGCAACCGGGATTGAGGAAGTAGTAGGAAAACCGGTTTATGATTTTTTACATCCCGACTATCATGAGATGGAGACCGAGCGAAGTCAGTCTATTATACCGACAGAAGAACGTTCGGAATGCGTAGAGCAGAAGATTATCCGTTTAGATGGAGAAATTATAGACGTCGAAACATCATGCATCTGTATTGAAGAATATATGGGTAAGCCCGTCATTCAAAATGTGATGAGAGATATAACCGAGCGAAAGCGAACAGAGGAAATGATCAGGAAGTCTGAAAAACTTTCCGTGGTTGGGCAATTGGCAGCGGGAGTTGCTCATGAAATTCGAAACCCATTAACTTCTTTAAAAGGATTTTTGCAATTATTAAATTCAAAAAATCTTGGTTATGAAAACTATTTTGAGATTATGCAGGCTGAGATCGAACGAATCAATTTTATCGTAAATGAATTTATGATCGTTTCAAATCCACAGGTTGTCCGCTCTCTGGAAGAAAAAAATCTGGAAAGTATCCTTAGTAATATCGTAATGCTGCTTGGCGCTCAGGCAAATCTGATCAATGTACAAATCATTACTGAATATGATTGTGACATTCCCATAATCAAGTGTGATGAAAATCAGCTGAAGCAGGTTTTTATTAACATCCTTAAAAATGCTCTAGAAGCGATGCATAATGGAGGAATAGTCCGGATTCAGGTTAAAAATATTCAACCTGATCAAATATTAATCCGGTTTATTGATCAAGGGATCGGCATTCCTGAGGAGCAGCTGCCTAAGCTGGGCGAACCGTTTCATTCGACGAAAGAGATGGGGACGGGGCTCGGATTAATGGTAACGAATAAAATAATAGAAGGGCACAAGGGGAGTATGACAATAAAAAGTAAAGTTAATCAAGGGACGACCGTCGAGATCATTCTGCCTAATGAATAACCCTTGAAGTCCGGTCTGAATTAGGTCCGCAGTGATTTAGCCGGCAGGAGAACGAAATACATAGCAATGAGAGGGAGACATCATGTCTTCCTCTTTTTTGCATTGATGCACTTCCTCTATAATGAAAAAAGTGGAAGATACAGGAAACTTTTCTTTGATGAAAGGAGTCTATTGGTAAGAGGCGTAAGGTCGATGCACGTGCAGCCTTATCGGCAGCTAATAAAGGGAGGACTGCTTAATGAGTAAAAACCAATCTAAGCGTAATTCATTGCATCTAGGCAGGATTATAGCGTTGGCGAGTGTTATTATCATACTCATCGGAGCGGGTATATTCGTATTGCCTCAATTAGGAGGGGGTCCATCTTCGGATCCGGCGAATCCAAAGGAGACAATTGTATCTGATCCGACAGACGCTTCTGATCAAGACGGTCTACGGACACTTGCAGAAACAACGGACGGAAGCTACCGACTTTATGTAACACCTGGATCGAATGGCAATGGTGGATATTCGCAAGTGTATATCGAGAACGAGAATGGTGAGGTTCGGATATTTAATTGGGAACTAAACGAATACAGCTCTGCATTTCCTCCGACACTTCAGCTGTCCGATCTCAATAACGATGAGGTTGATGAGCTGGTCGTTGTCTTAAACATTCCTAATTCAAGCGGTGTTTTTTCACAAGAGCTGCATGTGTTGCATTCCAAAGATATGACTGAAATTCCAGTGCCGTCTGCAGGGCAGTATCTGGATCAAAGCGTAGAATCACAGGTCTTACCCCTTAATGGCTATGTGTGGATCAGATTAAACGTCAATGGACAAATCTACGAGAAGGCCGTTGATTCTAAAAAGCTGGAAGCCTGGGGCGATAAAATCGATTTTCACCATTCCATTAAATATACGGTGCGTGATAGGCCTGATCTTACTTATGCAACAGTGGATGCATTTGTCGGAGCAGGTACGGGGAAAATGAAATTTGGAACAATGGATGTAAACTATACATTTACAGAGAAGGGGTTCGTGTTGGACCCCTTACATTTTCAAGTAGAAGAAGAGATAGCAGGGGAAATTCCGCTTCTCGCTATACAAGCGGGCGGGAAGTATATCGCCTTGCGTGATTATGACAATGAGGTTGATCTGACGGCCTTATTGGGAGAGCCGCTTACAGAGTTAACAAAGCAGCTGGGTTCAGATGCGGGTACCTTTAACGGCATGTATACGAAGTCGCTTACCTATGAGGGGCTCGAATTAACGCTGTATTCAGCGAAAGGGGATAAGTATTATTTGGTCAACATGCGGGTAACAGACGAGCGATACGCAACATCCTTAGGGATTCGAGTAGGAGATACGGCGCAGCAGGTTGAGGAGGTTTATCCATTCGTTGAGCTTGCAAAAGATGGGAGAACCCCGCCTCATAACTTTGCCTATGCGCTGTCTAATGACTTTTACAGCAATCTCTATTTGGACATTAAGGATGGCATCGTTAATGAGATTTACTTTGAGTATTTGATAGATTGAGTGAATATAAGAGAGTCTAGGAAGTGCCTGATGTATCACTAATTATAAAGCTATGGTACAACTTATGAGGTGTTTGCGAGTTTCATAAAAATGAAACCTCCCAATTAATGGATGCGTAATAATGGTTTGTTACCTAAAATTTGGGAGAGGCAGTGTGAAAATGAAAAGACTTTTGTACGTTGCTAGAACCGCATTATGGGCCAAATCATTTGCTGTAGCCTTATTGACCGTATGTTTAATGACCTCAACCGTCTATGCGGCAGCGCCGGAAACCAGTGGTGGAGGGCAAGCCGTGGAGCTTAATGCGAAAAACGCAGCCGACTTCCTCGATGAGTTCTTTGCCTCGGAAGCCGCTAAACCTCATTATGTAGGCGCATCCGTCGTTGTTGTGAAAGACGGCAAGGTTATCGCGCAGAAAGGTTATGGCGCTACGGACAAAGATACGAAGGATGCAGTAGACCCTGCTTCTACCGTTTTCCGGATCGCTTCGGTTTCGAAGTCCTTTACGGCCGTAGCGGCAATGCAGCTTATCGAGCAGGGCAAGCTTAACCTAAAGGACGATTTTTTGAAGTATGCGCCGGACCTAAAGGTTGAAAATCCTTTCAATACCCCCGTCACGATTGAGCATCTCTTGACACACACGACGGGATTTGAAATTCGTGATCCGAACCAGGAAGATCTTCACTACGATTTCGACAAATCTGTCTCCATTCAAGACTATGTCCGCGCCAATTTGCCTCCAATTGTCCGGAAGCCTGGCAGCTCCTATATGTATGACAATTTTGGCTCTTTGCTGCTTGGATTAGTTGTGGAGAAAGCAAGCGGATTACCATATGAGACATATATGGATCAAAATATATTTAAACCGCTCGGAATGAACAACAGCGGCTTCAAACTTGAAGGCAAGCTGAAGGAGCAATTGGCTACAGGATACGATGCGGCAGGCCAGCGCGTTGAGACTTATGCGCTCACACCGACAATTATGCCGCAAGGTGGTATGCTTACTACTGCCGAGGACGTAGGTAAATTTATGATTGCCTTCCTTAATGGCGGCGCAGCTGAATCCGGCAGAATTCTTGCCAATAACACAGTAGAACAAATGGAAGTATATCGCTCGTCTATTCATCCGCTTTTGCCAGACACGACTTACGGCTTTGAAGCGCCGTTCCAGATTCCCGGTGCCGGAAGCAGTTCAAAAGTCATTACGAAGGGCGGAGACCTGCCAGACTTCAGTTCTTATTTATTTCTTATTCCTGAGCAGAATACCGGTGTTTTCTTGACGTATAACCAACAAGGCGTGCTGCGCAATCTGTTTTATCCGCAGTTCATCCAGACGTTTTTCCCGCAATATTCGGCGCCTGCGAAGCTTGCCGATTACAAGTCATCATCAAGCGATGAGCTGGAAAAGTTCAACGGATACTATGCGGATCTTCGGATCAGAAGCATCGTGTCGAGCCTGAAGTCGGAAGAAGCGGATTTGACGATTACCGACGCTATTATCGGACCTCGTAAGCTGCATCAAGTGGATGCAAATTTGTTCGTCGATGAGCTGACGAATCAATTTACCGCGTTCAAGCTGGATGAGAACGGAAAAGTTCTTTATATGAAGGAGCCTTATCTCAATCCGCTAGGCTATGCAAGCAAGGGGGTAACGCCAGCAGGATTTGCTGATGTGACTAATGATCATGCTTATGCCGAGCAAATATTAACGCTGCAGTCGCTTGGGTATTATGCGAACGACGCAAGCAAAGCGTTCCAGCCGGAACGGCAGGTAACAAGAGGAGAATACGTACAATTTCTTTTGGAATCAAGCAATCTGAAAGGCAGCGAAACGACTGAGCTTGCTTTCAGCGACGTGGCAGGACATCCTTCGGCTTCCTTTATTCAAGCCGCTTATGAGCTTGGGATGGTGAAGGGGAGCGGTTCCGGGAAGTTTGTACCGGACCGCGCCATTACGCGTCAAGAAGCTGCTGCCATGATATGGCGCTTGCTAAGCCCTCAGTATCCTTCGGAGCTATTTAAGGATGTGAAGCTAGTAGGTAAGACAGACGCTTGGGCGGTTCCAGCCGTTCAAATGATGGTCGCTCTCGGCATCCATGGGCCTGAGGTTGAAGTGAATGCAAATGGTGCAGCTAATTACCAATCACGGAAGATGTTGAACCAGCAGGAGCTGGCGGCCATTTTATTCATGCTGCTTACGCAGCCGACGGATCAGATCGTTGCAGCTCTCTCGCAGAGTGCACCGGGAAGCGCCAGTTCGGTCATTATGCCAAAAGCCTCATAAGGCTGCGCAACGTAAAATAAGAATAGGATGAAGCGTTACAATATAGTCTGCGATTACGCGAACCGTAAAGGAAGCGATAATGGCAGGCTATATATCGGTTATAATGGTGCGCTCGATATAGGCCCACCTCATCTCTGAGGCTTTATTCTCTCACCGTTCGAATATCGCCAGAGCTGCCATCGGCAAGCAGAAAAAGATCAAACTTTACCTGAGCGCCATCACCGACCGGAGACTGCGCCACAACACCTACCTTTATCTCCTCTGGGCAATCCAACCCGAAATACCGGACCAGCTCCCACCGCTTCCCGTCCAGTGAATAGTGGAAGGCGAAGCAGTTTCCAGCCCTTGCAATTCGCAGATACGGCTGAGTGACCTCTACTTTGGCGGAGATACAATCATCCGAGCTGTTCTTGGTCACTACACTGAGAATAGAAGGATAATCCTCAAAAAACTCAAAGCAGAGCTTGGCCCAATGCGTGTCATCGGCCATGACCATCAAGCATCCTGAATCGTACTGCTGCTTCATCTCTACGCTGACTCTGGTGACCACGCTGAAATCGCTTTTGACCTTTGTATACAAAAATGGAGCGGAGGATTTGATAGTTTCCCCTGATGGATCAATAAAAAAATCAGCAGCGGCTGGTGCGGAAACGACTAAAGCCTGGTCGACATCAAACTCCCAATTGTCCGGTTTATTAATCCAGTTTAATTCCGCTTGCAAAGATTGACCGGAGCAGCTATCGAATAAATTCATGTATACACCCCTAGCATGTATGTGATATATCTCTCTTCCATTTTATTTAATTATATGTTTTATTTCAATATTTTTCCTTTACCTAAAAAGTGAGGAACTAAGATTATTATCTACCATTCGATTATATGCTAGACAGGAGCACGAGCAAACTTTAATAGCCCCTCATATGCTAGGAGAAAGGGGGGATTTGGACATTATGAGTTATCGAAGTACATCGATTAAGAGCAAATGGGTAAAAACGAAGTGGCTGCTTAAAAACGCGAATATACGTAAATATGTACCTCATACCTTGCTCTTTAACCGCAGCAATCTCAGCATTATGCTTTCTCGCTATTCTACTGTTTATTTCAAGCCTACCGGCGGCACAGGCGGTTTTAATATAAATCGAATAAAGAAGCTGGGGAATGGCTATCAAGTTCAACACAACGCAAAAAAAACCCGTTATGCAACACTAGACGCTCTCTATGGTCAGCTGAAGAAACGGGCCAAAGGGGGCTCCTATCTGCTGCAGAAGGGCATTCAGCTTGCTACTGCGAATGGCAGGCCGTTTGACATCCGCGTCATGGTTCAAAAATCGAACAACGATGTATGGAAGAGCACTGCGATTTTCACGAAAGTAGGGATGCCGGGCAAAGTCGCGACAAACTACCATCAAGGCGGCGATTTGGGATATTTCCGAAAAACGCTGTCTAAAGCAGGCTTTAGCAAGACTAGCAGCGAGCGCAAGGAAAAAGATCTTAAGAAGCTGGGCAAATCCGTTGGTCAATTATTTGATAAACATAGCAGCGGATTCCGTGAGCTGGGGCTGGACGTAGCCTTAGACAATAAAGGAAACGCTTGGATTCTTGAGGTGAATACAAGACCTCAGTTCTATCCACTGAAGCATATGAAAGACAAAAGCATGTATCGCAGCATTATGGCCTATGCCAAGCAATATGGTAGAAAAAAATAGATAAAAGCCGCCTTATCCAAAGGCGGCTTTTTTTGTCTTGATCAGCATCGTCCCCATAGGAATAAGATGGATTCGGAACATTGGCAAAGGAGTAATTCGTCTGCTGCTTCAAATTTTGTAAAGGAGTTTCATTTAAAGATGACGAAAGTATCCAATATATTTTCTGCTCGCGATGTCGATTCTGTAGCTTATCGTTCGTTGTCTATATAGGAACGAGATTATCGGTTAATTAAGAAGGGGTAATTGCGATTCCAAAATGATTGCGGGAGGAAAAAAAAGATGAGGTTTATGATGATCGTCAAAGCTACCAAGGATTCCGAGGCAGGGGTTATGCCTAGTCAGGAGCTTCTCGAAGCGATGCTTCGATACAACGAAGAATTAGCTAAAGCAGGAGTGCTGCTCGCTGCAGACGGATTACAAGCTAGCTCTAACGGCATTCGGATTTCCTATCCGAATCCTGGAGAGAAGCCGAAAGTAATCGACGGGCCATTCACGGAGGCGAAAGAAATCATAGCTGGATATACGCTAATTGAGGTCAAATCGAGGGAAGAAGCGATCGAATGGGCGATGCGCATGCCGGATCCGCACGGTAACGGCGAAGGCGAAATCGAGCTTCGTCAGGTGATGGAAGCGGAGGATCTGACGCAAAACCCGCAAACGCTGGCGATGGAAGCCGCGCTTCGTGAGCAGATGGAGAGGCCTAAGAAATCGTGAACGATTCCGCAGTCCAGCGTACAATTGATGCCATCTGGCGGATTGAATCGGCCAAGCTAATTGCCGGATTGGCGCGAATGGTGCGCGACGTCGGTCTCGCGGAAGACCTTGCACAGGATGCCCTTGTCATTGCATTGGAACGATGGCCGGATACCGGAATCCCGGATAATCCCGGCGCATGGCTTATGACAACGGCGAAGCGCCGAGCGATCGATTTTATCCGCAGGAGCAGACTGCGCGAGCAGAAATACGAGGAGCTGGGACGAGGAAGCGAATTGTACACCGAGCAAGATATTGATATGGCGATGGATGGGGAGGTGGGCGATGATCTCCTGCGATTAATCTTTACGACATGCCATCCGGCCTTATCTCAGGAAGCGAGAGTAGCGCTGACGCTGCGCTTGCTCGGGGGACTTACGACCGATGAAATCGCACATGCTTTTCTCCTCTCGGAATCAACCATTGCACAGCGGATCGTCCGGGCGAAGCGTACGCTAAGTAACCTGCGGGTTGCCTTCGAGGTTCCTGTGGGTGAAGAACTCAAGGCACGCCTATCGACGGTGCTCGAAGTGGTTTATTTAATGTTTAATGAGGGCTATACGGCGACTTCCGGCGGAAGCTGGTTACGCCCGCTGCTTTGTCAGGAAGCGCTTAGGCTAGGGCGTGTCCTTGCGGAAATTGCACCTGCGGAGCCGGAGGTTCACGGCCTGGTTGCCCTAATGGAAATCCAATCGTCACGGTTCAAAACCAGGGTAAGCGCTTCAGGAGAGCCTATTCTACTTATGAATCAAAACCGCGCATTATGGGATCAATTGCTGATCCGCCGCGGCTTGGCTGCTCTCGAACGTGCGCAGAAGCTCGGGCGTCCGCTCGGTCCTTATGCGCTCCAAGCCGCGATTACTGCGTGCCACGCGAAAGCACGTATTGCAGCCGAGACCGATTGGGCGCGTATTGCGGCGTTATATGAAGCTTTATCACGCGTAATGCCATCGCCTGTCGTAGAATTAAATCGCGCTGTAGCGATCTCCATGGCCTTCGGTCCTGTATACGGCCTTCAAATTGTAGATGAGCTGACCTCTGTGCCGTCGTTGAAGGACTACCATCTGCTGCCGAGTGTGCGCGGAGATCTTCTGGTCAAACTGGGCCGCATCGGCGAAGCTCGCGGTGAATTTGAACGCGCCGCATCGCTGACGCGCAATGCGCGCGAGCGTGAGCTTCTGTTAAAGCGCGCCGCGGAATGCGCTTCAGGTGAATCAGGTAAGCCTCATGAAACAAGTGAATAGCCAGACATAGCTAAACGCAAATGGACAGCAGTCCATTTGCGTTTTTTTAGATAACTTTACTCCGCATGTCGATTATTAGTCCTCCTGTTCGTTGTTTAAGTAGAGGCGGGTTTATATGCATCTCGTACTCATCCAAAATCGGGAGGAAACACCAATGCGATATATGTTAATGGTGAAAGCAACGAAACATTCTGAAGCTGGCGTGAAGCCCAGCCGGGAGTACAATGATGCGATGGCAGCGTACATCGCATCGCTGGCCAGTTCCGGCGTGCTCCTCGCTGTGGAAGAGCTGCAGCCGAGTTCGTGCGGATTGCGGATTACGTATCCGCTGCACGGCGTGATGCCGAAGGTCATGGCTGGGCCTTTTGCGGAGACAAAGAATTTGGTTGCAGGCTATACGCTGATTGATGTGAAATCGGAAGAAGAAGCCATCGAATGGGCGATGCGCATGCCGAATCCAAGTGGATGCTGCGAATATGAAATTGAGCTCCGCCAGCTTTTTGAGAATGAGGGGCTGCTAGGAGCTTCAAAATCAAAGGTCTTGGAAGCCGACCTGAAGGACCAAATTGACATGCTAAATAAAAGTTAAAAATATTTTTCGATGAGCAATATATCACATTTACTCAAAAAAGGAGAAGAATAAATGAATCAAGAAGTAACGGATTTTGTTAGAGCGGTAAAAGAGCCTTGGCAAGGAGAGCTATGCTTCCGCCTGCGCGAGGTTGTTCATGGAGCGATTCCTGGCGTTCAGGAGCGCATCCAATACAAGAAACCACATTTTTTGAATAATGGGAAATACGCAGCCGTTATTTCAACGTCGAAAGACGCGGTCAGCTTTACTATTTTTAACACGAGTGGGCTATCGCTTCCTGAAGGCTTGTTCGATGGTCCGCCGGAAAGAAAAACAATCAAGCTCCGACAAGGGCAATCAGTCGATTGCGACCAACTATCATCGCTTGTCAGCCAGGCAGCCTCGACGTTATAAAATCACTCGGCAGCGGACTTTCTTTCATGGCAAATAGGTCAGCTCGAACGATTGAGTTTCTCATAACAGCTAAGCAATCGAAAAACAGAGCAGAGGAGATGTGATCTCCTTTGCTCTGTTTCTGATTCACTGCTCTTGTTCTGCCAGCTGCAGCAGTTCATCAACTACAATATCCGGCTGATAGCTGTGCACGTAATGGGAGCTGCCTTGCACGATGATTTGCTTGCCGGAAATGGACCATGAAGGAAGTGCGGCTTCGCTGTCCATCCAAGCTTGATCTTTGGACAGCTTGCCGAAATTGTCCGCAGTCAAGACGGTAAGAGGGATGTTTAGGGGTTTCCCTCCCGCCAGCACGGTTTCGGCATTTTCTCGGCTTTGTCGTATTTCATCCCTCATATTGCGGTTCCCAACCTTAAGCAGTGTGGCTTTGCGATTCAATTCCTTCTGTTCCTCCGTCAACAGTTTATCCCCGTTGCTTTGGTCGGCGACCCATTCCGCGAAGCCGTTTATATGATACAACGTTCTTAATATACCCGTTGTTCGGAGTCCGCTGTGTATCCATGGAATCAAAGTAAGCTCCGGACTGGTGCTGTAATATTCCGGACTCCCGCCTTCAATAAGCAGAATTCCCTTCACTTCTTCGGGAAATCGCTGCGCATACCGAATGGCTTCCAGAGAACCCAGAGAGTGGGCTGCAAACACATAAGGAGGTTTCTGTCCAGAGACAAGAAGCAGCTCATGAATTTCGTCGGTAATCGTATCGATATCCCGCGTTCTGTCCGTTATATCGCTGTAGCCGTAACCGAACCGGTCATAGACGGCTATCTTCATATGCTGCTTCAGACCTTCATATAGAGGGGAGAAATCGGCGTAAGGATTGACCGTTCCCCAGCCTGAAGCGAATATGACTGTCGTGTTCCCTTTACCTTCCGTATAGAGATGCATCTTGCTTCCAGCTACTTCATATCGTTTTCCGACAGGTTGGTACGTTTTTCTGTCTTGTACAGAGCCATACCATTGATATGCAGCACCGATACCTGCTAACGCCACAAGTATGACGAGCAGGTATAGCACAATTTTTCGAACACGTCTCCACAAGTTCTTCCGTCTCCCTTCAAGCCATTCGTTACCAGTCTTCCGGCACTTCCTTCTAATGTATAGGAATATACTGGAAGATAAAACCATCTTAAGCAGGGGGAAATACCCCGCCTTTGGTCTGGTCATGCTGTAAGGGGAAAATGCAGCTCAGCGGTTGATACGACTGACACGTTTTTTTGAGAATGGAGTACTTTATTAGCAATAATCTGAGCAGTGTTCATCTCAAAGTAGTAACGCTCGGGAGGGGATCATCTTTAGTTTTCTTATCGCTTGTCTTTCTTCTCTTATAGAAGGATAACATACCCGATGTAACGGCTATGGATAATGCAGAGAAAAGCCCGCTCGTAAGCGAGAATACGGATAAGCTGGTGAGGACGACCATGAGGTCGAATGAAAAGTTGGTTTTACCGGGATTGATGTCGTATCTCTTGTGCAGGTAAACCGCGAGAATCGTTGCACCGCCAAGTGAAGCATCGTTTCGAAACAAGGTGATCAGTCCTGCCCCTATGAATGCCCCGCCGGCAATGGCCCCAATCAGCGGAGGAATTGAGAATGCAGGTAATGCGCCGTCCACAGCGCTAAATAAGGAGAGGAACGCAATCGCTAGAATGGTTTTGACCGTAAAGGATCTGCCCATGTAAAAGTAGGAGAAGATAAAAAACGGAAGATTGATTAAAGCGAAAATATAGTGGAATTGGACATGCAGCAGCGACGATAAGCTTAAAGAGAGTCCCGCTGTACCTCCAGTGACAATCTCCGAATGCTTCAGCATGACCAATCCACTGGCATTCACGAAGCAGCCTATTGCAATATGAAGCCAATTACGTATGTTTTCCTTCATCTTGCTGCCTGACTTCTGTATCATATCGCATGCACCGCCTGCTTAGGTTTGTTAGTTTAAGCATACAAAACGGTGCCGATCGGATATATAATAAACTGAACAAAATTAATGTGAGTGTAGGTAACATTGAACTAAATTACTGCTTCTTATCTGCAAAATGAAGGAGGGCCTGCGACGATGGATCAATTGGATCGATCACTGCTCCAGCTGCTGCAGGAGGATGGGCGAATGACCGTTAGTGAGCTGTCTAAGCGATTGGCTTTAAGTCGTCCTAGTATATCGGAGCGTCTGCTTCGTCTGCAAGAAAGAGGAGTCATCACCGGTTTTGGCGCTCGGGTATCCCCGGCTGCGGTCGGAAGAAACATTCAGTTGATTATTCAAATGAGCGAGATGAAGGTGTTTCCCACGGAATTTGAGAAGCGTATTATGAATGACGATGAAATATTGGAATGCCATCGCGTAACCGGAACGGTCAGTTATATTTTGAAGGCGGCGGTAACGGGGATGGACGCGCTGAGCGAGCTCGTGGAGCGGCTCATGCCTTTCGGCAATGTCAACACATCGGTTATACTTTCTTCTCCAGTGATGAATAGGAGTATACTTCCGAAGGAATAAATATTATTTATCCAGCTCAAGAAGTACAAAAAAGCCGCGCAGGCCCCACAGCCCGCACGGCTTTTTTGTAACCTATCCTATTTTTCACATGCAATGAGGTCTTTGTCACGGTCACTTTTCTTGTTGGCATCGTACAAGGCTTTGGATACAAATGGTTTATATTTCGTTTTTCCGCCCTTATTTTTAACGGATGCGGATTGTGCTACGCCGCCTGAATAGTCTTTGTTTAATTCTGTGCAGTTTTTATAAGTTTTTGCTTCAGACTTCGCACTTGCTTGATTACTGGGAATAACAGGGCTGCTGACCAAGAGGCATGCGGTAATTAGTGCAATGAGCTTTTTTCTCAACATGTCATACTCCTTTATATGTAAATACGGGTTTGATTCTTATTGTATGATACAACAATCACTAGACTTACGCTATAAAGCAGATCAATTGATTTATAGTTGTTTAATGAAGTGCGAGGCTTGGGTATTAGTTGGTAGGTTTTGCAGGCAGTTACAAAGTGTTAAAGCTTGCGATCCGATGACGAGAGGAGGGCTGCGCTATGCCATGGACAAAAGACGAATACCCGGATTCTCTAAAAAACTTTATGGCTCCCATTCGCAATAAAGCGATTGAAATCGCAAATGCTTTAATAGAGGACGGTTATGAAGAGGGCAGGGCCATTGCGATTGCAACGTCTCAGGCCAAAGAATGGGGAGAGAACCGAGACAAGCAGATACGAAAAAAGACACAGTAGGCGGGTAATACCGGTGATAAGGCGGCAGGAGACCCGATCTCTATGGAGAAGCAGCCGGAGATTCAAGTCGAAAAGCTGCTTGATATGAAATAAGAAGGCTTACAATCGTAATTATTCAAGTGGACCATTGCGGGTCCGCTTTTTTGCATATACAATGAGGTTAATGAAAATGATTCTCATTTAAGTAGGTGTATAACGAGTGATGCTGGAAAATCGATTTCGTTAAGCTGATTCGCGAGACGGGCATTGGCAAAAGGTATTTCAACCAGCTGTTTTGGGAACGGACTAGCGCCAGCATCAAGGATAAACTGTCATCGTTGGTAAGATAAGCAGCTGTTCCATTATAGAATTACTATCAACTATCGTGTCCAGTCGATGATTGCGTTACATTTGTAATCGGCCAATGCCGTGTAATTTGTACAAATTTTCATTGCTTTTTGTCCATTGCTCTCCCGATAGAACGAAGTCTACAATGAAATTGAGAATCAATCTCAAATACATGCCCGGGAGGGAAAACATGACGGAATCATTGGAATTATATGATGTAACGATTATTGGCGGCGGTCCTGCTGGGATGTATGCTGCTTTCTATAGCGGGATGAGGGATTTGAAAACGAAGGTGATTGATGCGAACGAAAAGCTTGGCGGGCGTATGCTGATTTATCCAGAGAAAATGATTTGGGATGTTGGGGGAGTTACGCCGGTCCTATGCGAAAAGCTGATTACGCAATTGGAACAGCAAGCACAAACCTTTGATCCGACCATCTTGCTGGGCCAACAAATTTGCGGCATGGAGAAGCAGGATGACGGCACCTATTTGTTAGAGGCGGCTACAGGAGAGAAGCACTGGACACGCACCGTAATATTGGCTATCGGACGCGGTATTTTAAAGATGGCTAAGCTCGAGCTTGAGGGAGCAGAACGGTACGAGGTGACCAATTTGCACTACACGGTGCAGGAACTGGAGCCGTTCCGCGGCAAACGCGTGCTTATCTCTGGCGGGGGGAATTCGGCGGTTGACTGGGCAAATGAGCTGGAGCCGATTGCCGAGCAGGTGACGGTCGTGCATCGGAGAGAGCAATTCGGCGGGCATGAGAAAAATATTTTCAAAATGAAACAATCCTCTGTTGATGTACGGACGCCATATGAGGTTACTCAGCTGTACAGCAGCAACGGAGAGACGATCGAATGCGTGACGGTGACTCATCTGGAGACCGGGCAATCGGAACAGCTATCGGTGGACGCGGTTATCGTGAACCATGGACTGCAATCCGATTTCAGCGGAATTGAGGATTGGGGTCTTAGCATGGACGACTGGAATGTGTTCGTTAATTCCAAGCTGGAATCGAACCTGCCCGGTATATTTGCAGCAGGGGATTTTGCTTGTTATGATAGCAAGCTTAATCTCATAGCCGGAGCATTTACGGATGCGGCGCTAGCCGTTAACAGCGCAAAGCTCTATATGGATCCTGAAGCGCCAAAAGTGGCGTACGTATCCTCACATAATGCGCGTTTTAAGGAGAAGAACAAGGCGCTTGGCGTCGTGGAGGATTAGGGTGAATAGGCCGGGCCCGTTCTCAAGGCGGCTTCCCGGCCTATTCCTTTATTGGTTTGGTTTTTAGCGGGATAGTTGAGCTAGAAGGAAATAATCTCTCCATCGTCAGGAACGATAACGGCATGCTCAAGGTTGCGTTCCTTCAAAAATGCCCGAAGATGCTGGCGTTTAAATGTGCAATGGCTGATTGCATCCATATGAACGGCAATAATTTTCGTGGCTGGCGACAACTGCGCAATGCGAACGATATCCTCCGCGGTCATCGTAATAATTGTCCCTAACAGCATCTGTGCGCGCGGCGTATTCAAGATTGTAATATCCGGTTGATGGGAACGGAACACCTCTTCTATAGCTGGAGTGTAAATGCAGTCCCCGACCAAATAAATGGAACCGTCTGCGGGTGTGCGGATAAGGAATCCGGATACCGGTCCGAGCAGCTTGGCGGCAACGCCCTTGGCATGCTGCCCTTTTATACGTTTCATTTGAATGCCGCACCACGCAAGTGAATCATGAATCACATGTACGTTGCAGAAGCCCGAGGTTTGCAAGAAAGCTTGATCCTCCGGTTGGCAAAACACCGGTGCACTTTTGTTCAGAATAGAGATAGCCCTTTTGTCCAAATGATCAAAATGGCGATGTGTTAGAAGTATCGCGTCCATGTCTTCAAAGAAATGCAATGGAACGGGAAGTGGCGTTAATGGATTTCTGCGAAGGGACCGCGTGAAAGGAACCGGCGGAAGCTCGCCTACATCACTCAACATCGGATCGACAAGTATTTTTTTACCGTTCAAGGTTAAGACCGATGTAGCATTGCGAATATGTTGAATCGAAATAGACATAATGAACATCTCCTAGGTTAATTTAATACCGACCGGTCTGTACTAAATTAACATATTTTTGATAGTGCAGCAAGAGTAATTTTCCATAATTAGAAAATGGATCTTTACCGTATGGGTTGAACTCGAGAAGAGAGTATGCTAATTTAAGACCAATTGGTACTTTTTGAAATGAGGGCTGGATATGGGGAAAGGGCAAGATACGAAAGAACACATTATCAGGCAGTCCGCTGGTTTATTTAATACAAAAGGGTATGCAGGCACTTCGCTGTCCGAAATTATTGAACGCAGTCAGGTCCGTAAAGGCGGCATCTATAATCATTTTGAAAATAAGGATGAAATCGCACTGGCGGCATTTGATTATTCGTTTGCGCAATTAAGGAATCTGCTGGACGAAGCAATGGCAGCATATTCTACCCGAGCGGATAAATTACTGGCCGTATGCGATGTGTATGTAACACTGATCGAGCAGGATGTATGCGAAGGCGGTTGCCCTATTCTTAATACGGCAGTAGAGAACGACGATGGCCATCCGCTGTTAAAGCAAAGGGCACAGCATGCCATGACGGAGCTAATGACGGCTTTGGGAAAAATGATTAGCGAGGGCATCGAGCTGCAAGAATTCCGCAGTGATGTAGATGTGAAAGCCGCATGCAGCGTAATAATTGCTTTGGTCGAGGGCGGGCTTATGCTAAGCAAATTATTCGATGACAGCATTCACATTCGGCATTGTACCGATCAAGTAAGAGCTTATATAAAGGGGACTCTAGCTACTTAGCAGTTGATAGTGAATTGCGGATAAGTGGATTAAAAGGCGCTTTGCATGTTGCGAAGTGCTTTTTATTTGCGTGTGTTGGCTTCTGGGGCCTGCATCTATAAAGTTTCCGACCTTAAAATGTACCGCCGAATATATTAATTTTTAATTCTAGTAAATAGACACACACCGAAATCTATCAATCCTCATAGAATAGAATCAATTCTTAATATAAGGGAGATGATAGGAATGGGAAGCAAAAAAGACAGTAAAAGCTCGGGTAACAAGAGCCGGGGAAGCAAACACTCAGATTGCCGCAGCAGAGGAAGCCATGATAGCGGCGGTAACAAAAGTCATGGAAGCAGTGGCAACAAATGCTGCCATAAAAGCAGCGGTAACAAATGCTGTCATAAGAGCAGCGGCAGCAGCGGCTCAAAGGAACAATCCTGCGGTAAAAACGATCACGTCCATTGCATTCTCACAAAAATCGGAGTAGGCACAGCTAATATTCGCATTCATTTTGATGGAACAAGCCGTACCGGCGTGTTCTTAGGCATAGTCGACGGCTGTGTCGTTATCAATGTGAAGGGTGTTGTAAGCTACGTTAAAATTTCTTCGATAACTTCAGTGGATGTTGGCTTTTCCGTGAAAAAGAAAAAGAAATCCAAATGCAGAAAACGTAGTGTAGGTTATCTTATTAGAACTGCATAGTCGCTTATCTGTTAGGAACAATACAGAGCATCGTGGGACATTGCCTCTAAGTGCTCTGTCTTTTTTTGCTTATTTACCTATCAATTACTTAATTTAGATTTAGCATCCAGAAAGCAGAGCTTTCAAACAGTTAAAAGGTTAAGCAGCAAAAATAGGAGGGGACTGCATTTGGCAGTCCCCTCTTTGGTTTGTAAGTTCTAACCGATTTGCCGTTTTCTCAGCAGCTTCCTGTTAATTTTTTTTAGGACTATATACAAGAAGTGAAAGGCTGGAAGCGGATCATCCATACTCCATATTGCAGGTGCCTTTTTTACAAAATGAGACTTAAAGATTTGAGTGCGGCTCAGCTGCTTGGCCCGAATATAATCTCTCGATGAAAGAATATCCTCGAACAAAAAGCAAAAAACATAACCGGTATCATGGGTAACGGAATGACGCCCGATAGCTTCTCCTGTAAGCTCGCGATATGCGAGCAGCGGGAAATTCACTCCGCATTTTCTGAGAAGAGGATCTAATGTTGTCGTACGCGTATTTATTTCAATTAAATAGAACTTTCCGGTGACAGCATCCTTCTTAAATTCAATTTCGGCAAAGCCTTTATAACCAATAGACTCTAAAAAGGGAGCGCCTATGCGATAAAGCTCCTCTTCGTGCTTTTGCCTTGTGAATGCGGATGCTCCGAAATTAATCGGAAACTGCCGGAGCTTTTGACAGCTTACCCAATGAGTAACTTTGGAGTGTTGATCCAAATAGGCGTCAAACGTATAGACATGGTCATCGAAGCCTGGAATAATGCGCTGAACGATGACTTGAAGATTCGCCTGAGCAGCTTTCTCTAACGCGGCTCTTAGTTCATCCATATTGCTGCATTTGAAAATCTTTAATCTGAATTTGGCAACAAATGCGGGAGAGTCTGTTGGTTTTACGATACATGGAAATCCGATTTGGGAGAGAACCTTGTCTTCAAACCCATCATCCGTTGGCTTTAGAGACTCCGGAACCAACACTTCATGCTTAGATGCCAAGTCATGAAGAAATTCCTTGTCCATAATGCTGCTCCAAAGCCCCTGATTAGTCATATTGATGAGATAGTATGGACTAAGCTCATCTAGGTGGGCATCTATGAATTCTACATAGGGATCTACAGTCGGGAACAAAACAGGCTTCTCATCCTGCTGCTTTGCATACTCAATAAGAAAAGCCAAAAATTCCTGCTCGCTTTCTTTATAGTGCGGGACGATGATTTGTTCGTTCAAATATTTTGATTTTGACGCATAAGTGTTTATCCTGGAGTAATCCATGGCGACCGTGTAGATTTGACGAGAACCAAGAGCCCTTATGATGCTTAGACCAATGTAAAAATTCGAACCAAGGATAACAGCTTTATTTTTCATAAAATGGATCTCGCTTCCGCTTTGTAATGGGCTGAAATTTCATTTGTAAGAAAATGGATTGTCCACTGCATTCGACAGAATCTTGGATAAACCTTTATTCCATAGTGGAAATGGTCTGTATTATTTCTTCCCTTTTTTAAACAAACAAAACGGCGCAGGAATGCTTATGATCACATTCTTGCAACGCACCCAATGCGAATGTTATTTTTTCGTGGTTTTGGGTACTTCTATTTATAGGCGAAGGGAGATGCTCAATCATGTCTGAATACGTTAATCAGCCGTCGGAAATACCTGATGTTAATCCTGGCAACGAACCGGAGATCGAACCGCCTGCCTCACCCGAGATTATACCCGGTCAGCCAGTCCCAGAAATCATTCCACGGACTGAACCGGAGATTAAGCCGGATGTTCTGCCGGAGGTAAGGCCGGAAATACCACCAGAGATACCGCCCAGATAAGTCGATTAGAGATGTAACATGTCCGTATTGAGTGATAATAAGAAGAAAAGACCGGATTTCCCTTTAAAGGAAAAGCCGGTCTTTTTGCAATTAAGAGCTATAAAATACGAGATCCGATGAACCTATTATTTTTCCATTGGATACTTCTACTGGGGTCCCCAGTGATAAATGTAAGGAATCTCCAAAAAATTGATCATAGCGGACGGTATACGTGCCATTCGGAAGATAGCATTTAAATTTTCCGTCCTCTACCCATGCGGAGTATTCTTTTCCCATGTTATAGAACAGTACATAACCGCCAGTCAGCGATTTTCCTTCATTCGTGGTCACAGTGCCTTGAATATTAATAACTGGCTTGGACCATCGCAGATTCGTTTGCGTTTGTCCGTTGCTAACGGAAAAAGCAAGATTAACCTCGAAGTGCTGACGGATCGTGCTGTCATAATAGCTGCTCCACTTATAATTGCCGTCAGGTAAATAAAAGGAGAATGCGCCGCCTGGTGCCACTTGCACGCTGCAGTCATCAGCTTCGGCTGAGCAAATATCAAGGTTTCCATAGACTGTTTTGGACTCTCCTAGGATTTGGCCCTTAACATTTGGAGGGTGCGCGATGATATTCAGCGAAGAGGCATTCCCGCTCTCATCGATCGTAAACGAGTGATAGATATCGTAGTCATTCTTGTGCTCATCATTAATCTCTACATCATCGAAGTTGTAATTGCCAGGCTCAAGAAAGTCGAGATAGCCAATCCCATTGCGGATGTTCACGTAAATGGCACCATGCGATGTATTAAAGCTCACGTCAGCTTTGGCGATCGGCTTGCCTGCCGGATCATGCAGCGTAACCTTGAACCCGAGCTGGGGTGGCGTCAGCTTGTAAAATATGGTTTTCCCCGCCGAGAGCTCAAACGGCTCCTGTACATTCACCGCCTGGCTTCTTCCGGAGTAGGATTCTAGATAGCCTTTGAATTGATAGGTTTTTGGGGCGGCTTTAAAACGATAAAAACCATTCCGTATAGGTGCCTCGTATGTGATTTGTTCAGCTACATCCTCTATTAACACGGTGCCTTGCTGGACAGCCTGGCCGTCTATGTTTTCAACATAGCCATAGATGACGGCTTGGTTTCCTGCGGTGCTCAGCAGCACTTTTTTGGAAGCTGGCTGATACAGCACCTCATAGCCAAGCGCATTGCCGACAAACTGAAGCGGGACATACGTACTGCCTTTGACGATAATCGGCGGTGTGGTTACCATTACGGACTCCCCGTTAATTGTAACCAAGGTTTTGCCTGACTCCATAATGATTTGGGCGTCAGCCCGGTCAATGATAATCTTTTTTTCTGAAAAATTCACTTTGGCGTGCAAATGCTCCATTGCCGCGCGAATGGGAATAAAGACGGTACCATCTTACTATATATTCCACCTAACATTATATCATTCGGATATCCATATTTATCAAGATATATATTTGTTTGGATAGCGCGCCTTGCCTCAATAAATGAAAAAGGAATACCGCTTTTTTTGTCGAAAAATAAACCTATGAATAATATTAGGAAAATATTGCTTATAACGGCCTTGTTCGTCATGGTGCTTACAGGCTTGCGATTATTTTGGGTCATGGTGGTAACCCCGCCACAGCAGGCGCATGCCATACACGGCAAATTGGATTTGCGTGAATGGGATTTTTCTTCAGACCGCGCGGTATCCTTGAACGGCGAATGGGAATTTTACCGCGGCCAATTGCTGCCAGGGGATTCATTATCCGGAATTGAAGCGCTGGGAAATAAACAAATGATTCAGGTTCCCGGCAATTGGAATGATGCCGTCGCGAACGAAAAGAATGCTACGTTTGGTTACGGTTCTTACCGTTTACGGATATTGGTCAGCGCAGACGCGGAGCAAATTTACGGTATTCGGTTACCTACGATTCCGACATCATCAAAGGTTTTCGTAAATGGACGGCTCTTGGCTCATTCGGGACAACCTGCTTCAACGGATGATCAATATAAACCGCGTATCGTTCCATACTCCGCGACCTTCGCCACAAACCGGCAGGAAATTGAAATTATCATTCAGGTGGCAAATTTTGATGACCGCATTGCGGGCGGTATTTATTGGCCTATTAAATTCGGAAGCGATCAGGCCGTCCATAAAGCGACATGGTTATCTGCATCACTGCAATTGTCTGTATGCCTGATTTTGCTAGGGCATGCAATTTATTCCGTTATTTTATATTTCATGGGGGTCCGTCAAAAAGCGCTTATCTATTTTTTCTTAATAACCATTTTTGCAATTGTATCCATTCTTATAGATAACAGCTACTTGTTGATCGTATGGCTTCCTATCAGCTATGAGTGGAACCTCAAGCTTTATTATTTATCCTACTTAGCGATGGCTGTATTTATATTTCAATATACCAAACATCTTTTGCCGGAGATCAATCGTATTTGGGGTCTTCGGACGTATACGGCCCTATGCGCCGTGTACGCATTGACAATTCCTTTTTTGCCGGTCAAGTGGCTGACGTATACGGATTATCTTCATGTGCCACTGGTCATGATTTCATTTTTCGCGGTTCCCTTTATCGCTTTTTTAGCGGCAAGCAGGGGGAATAGGGATGTTGTGTTTATATTGCTCGGCATAAGCGCCGTAACTGTCAATACTCTTTGGGGAATTGTTAAAAACACAGGCTGGATGGAAATGGACTACTATCCATTCGATATGATCGCCGCGTTTATTGCTTTTGCATCGTACTGGTTTAAGCGTTATTTGCGAAACTCCACGCAGACAGCGCAGCTTGCCGAGAAGCTGCTCGAGGAAGATAAGCGAAAAGACCAGTTCTTGGTCCAAACCTCGCATGAACTGCGAAATCCGCTTCACGGAATTCTAAATATCGCCCAGGCGGTACTGAGCAGCGATAATGGAATGGCTGATGCCAAAAATCGGAAAAACATGGACTTGCTCGTCACATTAGGAAAGAGAATGTCTTATTTATTGAATGATTTGCTTGATATTACACGCCTAAAAGAAAATCGGATACGCCTGCAGATGACGGATGTCCGTGTTCAGGCGATTGCATCCGGCGTTTTCGATTTGATTCGATTAATGATAGACAGCAAGCCGGTTCAGTTGGTCAACCGCATTCCGGATTCCTTCCCGCCTGTCATTGCAGATGAAATCGGCTGGTGCAGATCGTATTTAATTTGCTTCACAATGCAGCAAAGTTTACTAATGAAGGATTCATTACAGTAGACGCTCATATTCGTGAAGGGAAGGCGGTCATTCTTGTTTCAGATACGGGTATTGGAATTGAGGAGGGACAGCAGCAGTCGATATTTGAGCCGTACGAGCAAGGCGGCAGCGGAAATGCAGACAATGCCAGCGGACTTGGACTAGGCTTAAGCATATGCAAGCAGCTGGTAGAGCTCCACCAGGGAACACTGGCTGTCAGCTCCATTCCAAACTCCGGATCGGTATTTACCTTTACCTTGCCGATATCGGATTCAGCCGTTCAGCCGAATAATACGCCGGCGTATCACCCGCCGGAGCAGATTGTCCTGCGAGAGGCGGCAGCGGCATATTCAGAATTGCCCGCTGCGACTAGCGCGGAACCGGGCGCAGATCGGCCCCGCATTTTGGCTGTTGATGATGACCCGATTAACTTAAGCGTGCTCGAGAGCGTGCTCTCATCCGAAAGCTATGAGATCATAACGGCTGCCGGTGGCAAAGAAGCACTCGCCTTATTGACAACAAGAGAATGGGATTTGGTGATTACCGATGTTATGATGCCGAATATGTCCGGATATCAATTATCGCAGGCGGTTCGGGAACGGTTTGCGATGGCGGAGCTTCCCATTCTTCTCCTTACTGCGCGCAGCCGTCCAGAGGATATCGAAATAGGCTTCCAAGCCGGGGCGAACGATTATTTAATGAAGCCGGTCGATGCGTTAGAACTGAAATCGCGGGTACGGGCTTTGACGGACAATAAGAAATCATTTCGAGAACGATTGCGCGTGGAGGCGGCTTGGCTTCAGGCTCAAATTCAACCGCATTTTTTATTTAATACGTTAAACTCGATCGGCGCGCTAAGCGAAATCGATATCAATAGAATGCGTGCTTTGCTTGATGTGTTCGGCGATTATTTACGGGCAAGCTTTGACTCAAGGAATCTAGAAAGGTTTGTTCCTTTGGAGCATGAGCTGGAGCTTGTGCGCTCTTATCTATATATCGAGAAGGAACGCTTCGAGGATAGGGTACGAGTTTTCTGGGAGGTTGACGACAATATCGAGCTGGAGCTTCCGCCCCTTACGATTCAGCCGCTTGTAGAGAACGCAATCAAGCATGGTATCTTAAAACGCGCGAAAGGCGGGAATATTCATATTCGAATTTCCGGCCATCAGCATTATGCGGAAATTGTGATTGAGGATGACGGCGTGGGCATAGAAGCGGATAGGCTGGAGAAGCTGTTAATCACCCAAACGAGCTCTAGGCAAGGAATTGGTCTTCGCAATACAGACCGGAGATTGAGGCAGCTATATGGCCAAGGCCTCCACATTCAGAGCGCACCGGGTCACGGCACGAAAATATCTTTTATCATTCCCATTCAAAGCTGAAGCCGCTCATATTACATCATTAACAATTTAGTTCGTTAAATCCGAATATATAAAATAATGAACCGCCAAGGTGCAACCCTTGAGCGGCTCGTTATGGTTTAGAAAAGAGGTCCAGGCATGCTGCAGCCGGGAAAAGAATTAATGTCCTGAATCGTATTGGAAGGATAATGCTTGGTGGCAAATTGGCTTTGATACAAGTATTCCATTAAAACGACAGTGCCTCCGGTGACGCTGCATAAAACGCCTGTCACACCCTGGCCGTTTACAAATGATACACCTACAGGCTGGCCGACTAAGCCTATAGCCTTTGTATACCACGACATTTGAAGCATGAATACTCACCTCCACATGCATTGTATGTGGGTTATTTGCGCATGTGCTCCTCGGGTGCGGTAGGGGTTACAATTGGCTAGCTTAGAAAAAGTGTATGTGGAAGGAATTGTTTCCCATGTGCAGGAGATTACGAAAGGAATGAAGCACTCAAAGTCTGCAGATGCGGAAAGCCAGCAGCGCATCCATAGTTTCACATTCGATCATAAATTATGGATGCGATCGGGACGTATCCAGCTCATTTCCTGCAAGTTCAACAGCTCTTTGAATTGTTCTACTAAATGCTGTTGGAATTCTAATTGCTGCAAATATTCTTTCGTCAACAGAGTGCCTAATTGTTCAAGCTGAGCCTCATTTACGTTAAAAAGCCTGAAATGCTCGATGTTGCGATTAATGAATTGCTTAGCGATTGCATCATCAAAATCCGAAGATGCTCTTATCTCTTCCGCATATTGCGCTCGCAATTCCTCACCCTCATCGTCAATGTAGAAAAGCTCAATAGGGTCTTCCACGTCAGGATGCCGCTCCTCAACAAGCTTCATCAGCATCGTTTCCTCAAGGTCGTAGGATACATCCACCTTAGCGACCACTTCTTTGTTATGAATAATACGGTAGCCCCATCCATGGTCTTCGGCGTTAAAAAAATATAAAATAGGAGCCTTTTCTGACATACGAATAACACGTTCAGAAGCTTCGTCGTTAATCATGGTTTCATCGGTAAAAAAGACAAGCCAATCCTCATTAAGCTCGTTCACGTACGAAAGCCCTTCATGGACTATTTTTTCTTTAAAAGATACTAACGTCAGATTTCCGGACGTGAATTCACTCATTTGCAAGACTCCTTCTCGTAGCCTTCTATTTTTTCCACTAAATAACAATAGCATGTTGTGTGTGCGATATAAAGTAGAACAATCAAACTTGTTGTTCGGTAAAGCTGCTTGTAAAATAGATAACATTTTTGTGAAATGTTTACATTTTTGATGCCAAATGTTCCAGATTATGGTACGATTCCCTCATATGTTCACTATAAGTACCGTTCGAACATCAATTCTGCTTTGTGAGGCGAAGACATGTATTTACGTATCAAATTCATTCTATTATCTGTGATGCTAGTGATATCTTCGATTGTTTTTAGTTACTTCGTCGTTCAAAGATACCATTCGAAAATACCTATTATTAACCAAATGTTTACTGATAGTGCCAAAAAGTTGGGTTTGGATATGGATAGCTCTCCATATGATGGATTAAAACCTGAAGATAATAATCCAAACGGTATTTACTATAAGGAACGCGTTCTTGTGCTGATGTATCATGATCTTAGTCCTGAGCCGAAGGACGCTGGCACATTGTCCGTCGCTAATTTCGAGAAGCAATTAGAGTTAATGAGAGATAATAATTTTCACTGGATTTCGATGAAGCAATACACGGATTTCATACTGCACGCTGCTCCTGTACCGGACAACGCGGTGCTCCTTACTTTTGACGATGGCTATGAATCATTTTATACGTATGCTTATCCGCTTATTAAGAAATATCAAGCCCCTGTGTCAAACTTCCTTATTGTCAATGCAATCGACAATCCAAAGTATAAAGGGATTCCGAAGGTGACCTGGGAACAGGTTGAGCTGATGCATAGAAACGGTATTGAATTTTTCAGTCATACATATGACTCGCATAAGTATGCCAAAACGGACTCCACGAGTACCGAGGAAACGGCAATGCTTGCCGGTCGGATTTACCTGAAGGACAAGCAGCGGAAGGAAACGGAGGAAGAGTATAAGTTGCGTGTTACTAACGACCTTAAGCAGGCCAATGACATCCTCCAGCAGAGGCTGGGAATCCAAAACAATGTGCTTGCTTTTCCTTTTGGAGGCTTCTCGGAGTCACTTCTGGACATATGCGACCAGTTAGGAATTGATGTAACGCTGACTGTAAAGATGGGTTTAAACAAGCCCGGACAAACCAACGGTTTTCGATTGAATACTGGAGGTATGGCCAATGATCCAGCGCTGCAACTATCCCTCATGAAACACGCGGAGAAGAAGCTGGGCAGCATTCAATTTGATGAAGGCATAATTAAGCGTCATTATTTTACGATCAAGGCTTTGCTTGTACAAATGGTTGTCTTTGCCCTCTGGTTATGGAGCGGTTGGAGGCTGCTGGCGAAGAGAAAGCGTAAAATGAGCTTACATGGGGCGAAGGTATGGCTGGATTAATTGCGCTGACAGTGAGCTATTACTTCATAAGGGGCTGCCATATGGGCAGCCTTTCTTAACTCAAGAACTATTTAATTAGCTGTTGTTTGGTATATTGGATAGTTCCTCGTTTTCATTACCTAACTGCTCCGTAGCGTCAATGATAAAGCCAGTTCGCTCATGAGCCGCGGTATCTTCATAAGCTGTTTTTGGATCTCCATCGGTTTCTACAACTATTTTTTTATTTGGCATTATTATCCCTCCTTTAAGTTAGGAGTAGCATGTCCTTTGGATTTTTTATTTATCCGCTCTTGGTTGATTATATTTTGAATAACAGGCTTTCTAAGCTAGGGAGTTGATATTACCTATGTCCCAGTTCTACTATATTGCTGCAAGCCATGAGCTTCCGACTGGTTCGTTCGGACAGAAGAAAACGGCTATGACGCTAATTCATTATGTGACGCATATGAATCCTGCAGCGAAGGATCATCCCTTTATGCAAATACTGCTAGAGAAATATACACAGGGTGATAAGCTTATGGAGATCTATGAGACGGTGGAGGATGCAGCAGGCTTATATATAACCGGCCCTATCAGCAATCAAGATTCCTCGCATTTGTTCTGTCATCCATTAGTGTACCAAGTGAACCCCGAAGGAGGTTCTTTCCAGATTAATGACGAAATAAAACAACATTCCCTCTCATCCTATAAAAGCAACAAAAAATGTTTAACGGAACTATTCGATTACCTACGTCTTCATATGGGGATAGGTGAAGAGCTAGAACTCTATTCCTGCTGGGCGCAGGGGAGGGAACGATTCTTAGAGACTCCTAAAAAGGAGCTCGATCTCGTACTTGAGCTATCCACATTTCGTTTGGGGAATGAGTTCGAGTGGAAGGATCGCCAGTTTATACGGGTGAAAAAGTGAGACTTACTTCAGATAATAAACGTAACGCAATAGGCATTAGTCTCAATCACTAAAAGCCATAGGCACATACACTATCTCGGTAAGGATTTAACTATCGGGAGGAACATTTCATGAATTATGTAGTGCAACCCGGCGATACACTTTGGTCGATCGCGTCGAGATTCGGAACTTCCGTTCAAGCAATCATGCAGGCGAACGGCCTGACGAACCCGAACTATATTTATGTCGGGTTAACGCTATACATCCCTATACCCAGCCCGCCGTTTCCGCCTACCCCACCCGTACCGGATAACCTAGAACGAAGGGTAACGCGCTTGGAACGTCAAGTGGAACGGTTGACCAATGAGTTTGAACGCCTTCGCAGGCGCGTGGATCGTCTGGAGCAGCAATCGTAAGGGATCCGCCGTGGCGGATCCTTTTTCTTTTTCAGGTTAACAAGAAACAATCTATTAATTTAAAAATGTCGGGGGCCAATATGAAAAGAATTGTACTTATAGGTTCCGGAGGTTCAGGTAAATCAACTTTAGCTCGCAAGCTGGGCGAGATTTTATCAATTGAAGTTTATCATTTGGATGCAATCTTTTGGAAACCAGGCTGGATTAGCACGCCAAAATACGAGCAAAAAGATGTTCAAGAGGAGCTCGTAAGTCATAACAGTTGGATTATCGACGGCAATTATGGGGGCACTATAGACATTAGGTTACAGGCGGCTGACACGATCATATTTTTTGATCTGTCGAGGTGGATCTGCATTTTCCGCGTGTTGAAGAGAAGATTCCAATACCGCAACAAGAAGAGAATGGATATGGCCGAAGGCTGCGAAGAAAAGGTCAGTCTGGAATTTTTGAAATGGGTCTGGGCATACCCTGAAAAACAAAAGCCAAAGATCTTAGAGAAGCTTCGAGGGTTATCGAATGAAAAGAACATAATCATTTTAAAGTCTCCGAAAGACGTTCGAAAGTTTGTAGCAAATGTGGAATTGTTGAAGTAACTGTCACTGCTTTTGTCATGAGTGTTTTTTATAATAATGGTTACATAGGTGTATAGAAGAGCAAAGCTTGATATGTAAACCGAAGCTGCCGGCAAGATCGGCAGCTTCATTGCGTTTACAGGAAGATTAATACAAATTGGGGGCTGCAACTCGTCCATTCGGAGCTATTGCGGTTATGCGTCGAAAGCAAGAGGTCTTACACGAGCGGCAGCGGAGGGCATTTATTATTGACATAATTATATGATAGGGGTTATCATTCTCAAAGTGCTGATAATAATTATCATCGAAATTAAGGATAGAGAGAATGAGAGGGGTCATTTTACAAATGGTTGCAGGAAAGAGAAAATCAATGGTTCTACTGGCAGCGGCAATCATGCTGCTCTTGTCCACCGCCCTTGCAGGCTGTTCCAATGGAGGCAACGCGCCGGAGCAAAAGAATGCTGAGGCAAACGAAGCGTCAGCAGAAAAAGTCGTTACCCTATCTTGGCCGCGTGATATCGGGCCTATGAATCCACATGTGTACAATCCGTCGCAGCTCATTGGACAATCGATGATCTTCGAGCCTTTGGTCAATTACGGAGAAGGCGGCAAGCTGGAGCCTGCATTGGCCGAGTCTTGGACGATTTCCGAGGACGGCAAGGAATATACATTTAAAATCCGGGAAGGCGTAAAGTTCTCCGATGGTTCTGCTTTTAACGCAACGATCGTTAAGAAGAACTTTGATGCTATCATGAAAAATGTTGACAATCATAGCTGGCTCGGCTTTATCGCTCTTCTTGAGAAGACCGAAGCAGTGGACGAATATACATTTAAAATGAATTTGAGAGAAGCCTACTATCCGACGATCCAGGAACTGTCTGTCGTACGTCCTGTCCGCTTCCTTGGAGAGGCCGGATTCCCTGATGACGGTGACACATCGAAAGGTGTGAAAGCCTCGATCGGTACAGGTCCATGGATGCTGAGCGATTATAAAACGGACGAATATGCGACATTCACTCGTAACCCGAACTATTGGGGCGAGCAGCCGAAGGTCGATAAAATCGTCATCAAGATCATTCCAGACGGCGATACGCGCGTACTGGCTTTCGAAAAAGGCGAGCTCGACCTGATTTATGGTGAAGGAATCATTAGCCTGGATGCATACAAGCAGCTTGAGGAGTCCGGCGAATATGAGACTAAACTTTCCGAACCCGTTGCTACGAGACAGTTGATATTGAATACGGCTAATGCAGCATTAGCAGACTTGAACGTTCGTCTTGCGCTGCAGGCGGGCTTTAACAAACAGGCGATGGTCGACGGCGTTACGTCGGGATTCGAAGAGAAAGCCGATAATTTGTTATCCACTAACCTGCCTTATACGAATATTACCGTTTCACCTATTCCTTACGACGTAGAGAAAGCCAAGTCCTACCTGGATGAAGCGGGCTGGAAGCTGCCCGAGGGCAAAACGGTTCGTGAGAAGGATGGAAAACCGCTTGAACTTGAGCTGATCTATGAGAAAGCCGAGCAAATTCAAAAGCCGATGGCCGAGACGTTACAGGCTGAATGGGCCGCAATCGGCATTAAGCTGAACATTACCGGTCTTGATCTGACCGAGCAAATTAAACGGTTCCGAGCAAATGACTTTGACCTAAACTTCTTCAGCAACTACGGTTCGCCATATGATCCGCACTCCTTTATCCAGATTACGGCTGAGAAGGGCTTTGGCATTGCGGAAGCTCTGGCTAAACTGCCGATGAAGGCACAGCTCGACCAGCAAATTCATGATGCGCTCGGCTCGACGGACGAGAAGAAGCGCGAAGAGCTGTACGGTTCCATTTTGACGACACTTCAAGAGCAGGCAGCGATCGTTCCGATCTCCTATGTGAAGAAAATGGTCGTTGCCAACAAAAAACTGGGCGGCGTTGAATTCCCGGCAAATCGGGATGCCAATGCATTCTCTAGTCTGCAGATTAACGAGTAATTGTCAGGGAGGCCATTCATGGGCAGCTTTATTGGAAAACGGCTGCTTGCAGTCATACCACTCTTTTTCTTTGCGACGCTGTTAGCGTTTATCTTAGTCCATCTCTCGCCGGTCGATCCTGCCGAAGCCTATCTGGTAGCGGCTCATATTCATCCAACCGACGAGATTCTCGAGCAAAAAAGACATGAGTTCGGCTTGGACCAGCCGCTTCCCGTTCAATACGCCCAATTCCTGATGAAGATGTGCCGACTTGAGTTCGGCACATCTTATCTTACGAATAAGCCGGTCTGGGATGAGATAGCCATGCGTATCCCTGCCACGCTTAAATTGGCGTTTGGCAGCATTGTTTTAGCCGTAATCATTAGCGTTCCAATTGGTTTCTTTTCGGCTATGTACAAGAACGGCATTATCGATCATATAAGCAGGCTTATTGCTTTTTTTGGAGCATCGATACCTCAGTTTTGGCTGGGGTACTTGCTCATTTTCTTTTTCTCCGTCAAGCTGGATCTTCTGCCTGTACAGGGGACCGGTACGTGGCTGCATCTCCTGCTGCCTTCGTTCACGCTGGCAATGGGGTTGATCGCCATTTATTCCCGTCTGTTGCGAACGACTGTCCTGGAGCAATTGGAGGAGCCTTATGTGTTGTATGCGAGAACAAGAGGCATGAAAGAGCGGGTCATTCTGGGCAAGCATGTGCTAAGAATTGCGATTTCACCCATGTTGACAGGACTCGGGATGAACATGGGCAAATTGCTCGGCGGTACGATCATCGTAGAGGAAGTGTTCTCCTGGCCGGGCTTCGGGAGGTACTTCATTGAAGCTATCTTTAATCGGGATATTCCGGTTATTCAATGCTATGTGCTCCTTTCGGCTTGTTTGTTCATCGTCTGCAACTTGATCGTAGATCTTCTGCAAATGGTGCTCGATCCTCGCATATCCAGGGAAGGGGGGGCTAAGCAATGATAGCGACCATACGAGCCGGCATCAGAAGCCCCCAAATCGCAATAGCTTGTTCCGTTGTTTTGTTGGTGTTGTTTCTGCTGACGGTTTTTGCGCCTTGGATCGCGCCGCATGATCCCATACAGGTGAACCTGGCGCTTAAGCTAAATCTGCCTTCATGGGAGTATCCGCTGGGCACTGACCATCTAGGACGCTGTACGCTGTCTCGTCTGTTATACGGGGCACGTGTTTCGCTTGGCTTTGCTTCTCTCATTTTCATTTCATCGCTTGGGATTGGGCTGCTTATCGGAACCCTGTCGGGGTACATTGGCGGATGGATGGATTATGTTCTCATGCGGTTTTGCGAAGGTGTCATGGCTTTCCCGACACTCGTGCTCGTGCTTGGTTTGGTCGGCGTTTTCGGTCCAGGCCTTGCGCAGGTCGTGCTGGCAATGGTGCTCGTGCAGTGGGTATATTATGCCCGTATGTTCCGGGGGTTGGTAATTAGTTTGAAGGAACGAAACTTTATTGCCGCAGCACGAATCAGCGGATCCTCGCGGTGGAATATCATTCGGAGGCATATCATTCCGAACGTGCTTCCGCCGATTGTTGTCATGGGGACGCTGGAGATCGGCTGGGCTATTATGGACATCGCGGCACTTTCCTTTCTAGGGCTTGGCATACAGCCTCCATCGCCTGAGTGGGGCTCTATGATTCATGAAGGAAAAGCTTATATTCGGAGTAACCCGGAGCTTATGATGTACCCGGGGCTTCTCATTTTACTTGTTGTTGTCATGTTTAATCTACTTGGTGAAGCGTTGTCGGAACGGCTTGGCGTCAAGAAGCGTTTTGGGAAGGACGGAGAGCTTTAATGGTTCAATCGGAGCCTGTATTGGAAGTAAACGGACTGAAGGTGCAAGCAAAAACGCCAGATGGCATCTCTTCTCTCGTCCATGGGATCAGTTTCGAGCTGCAGCCTGGCCGGGTGCTTGGCCTTGTAGGCGAGAGCGGCAGCGGAAAGACCGTGACAAGTCTTGCGCTGCTTCAGCTCCTTGATCGGAAACAAACGAGCGTTGAGGGAAGTATTCGACTGAATGGAAACGAATTGATTGGCATGAAGCCTAATGCCATGCAATCTATTCGCGGGAAAGAAATTGGGCTTATTATGCAAAATCCGATGAATGCGTTCTCGCCTGTCGCTACGATTGGCTCTCAATTCGTCGAGACGATTCGAACGCATTCCCGCATGACCAGGAGTGAAGCGGCAGAACTGGCTATTGCCTCGATGGAGGATGTCCGCTTGCCGAGTCCCGCTGAATTGATGCGGCGATACCCGTTTCAACTGAGCGGGGGGATGCTGCAGCGTGTGATGATCGCTATTTCCATGTGCTTGAAGCCTGCGGTTATCATCGCGGATGAGCCAACGACAGCGCTGGATGCAACGAATCAACTGCAGGTTCTGAGACTGCTGGACCGACTGCGCCAAAACCAAGGCACCGCGGTTTTGTTGATCACTCACGATTTGGGTGTTATTGCGGAACTTGCCGATGATGTGATCGTTATGCAGCACGGGCAGATTGTCGAAAGGTCGGATGTGTATACGCTGTTCGATCATCCGAAGCATGAGTACACGAAGCAGCTTCTGCAGGCACGGCCAAATTTGAAGTCAAGTGTGCCTGAGCCATTAACGGGGCTTGTACACGCATGAGCCAGCAGATACAAAAGCAGCTGCAGATGGACGCGGAGGATCGTCCCTTTGGAACGAATGCCATTCGGATTTATATCGTTTCCTTGTTGTTTTATACGGCGAGCCATACGCTGCTTGTGCTTCTTCCGCTTCACGCGTACAAGCTTGGAGCGAGCCCGTCACAAATCGGTCTGATTATGGGCGCGTACATGTTTACCTCAATGTTTTTGCGGCCGGTAGCCGGGAAAATTGTCGATAAACTGGGTACCAGACGGGTATTTACTGCTGCGTTATTGTTGCATACAGTTGTTGTCTCGCTATATCTGATCGACGAATTAGCAGTGTTTGCTGCCCTGCGTATGGCACAGGGTGTTATTCTCTCCTTCGTCTCTATGGTGCTGCATCTGATGATCGTGGAGGCGCTGCCGGAGAAGAGCAGGGGACAAGGGATGTCACTTTTCTCACTCTCCTCCATGCTGCCTTATACGTACGGCCCCTTTCTGGTTATTTATTTCGCGGATCGCATACCGATGTTCTATCTCTTTGGTGCGCTCATCCCGCTTGCATTGCTGACTCTGGTTGTCGGGATGACCATCAAGCTTCCGGAACGCATCATGAACGCTCAACCGGGAACGGGTGGGGCGGCGGATGAAAAGCCGTACAGAGCGTGGGCCGATCCCAAGCTGATGCATCCTTCGATGATCATGCTGCTTGCTTCCGTAATCATCGGAACGGTAGCTTCTTTTCTGCCTCTTTATTTGCAGCAGAAGAATATGCCTTACGCCGGACTGTTTTTCTTGACCGAGACGATTGTTCTAGTATCGCTGCGTTTCATAGGACGCAAGAAGATTCCGACAAACGGATATTTTCCGACCCGCATGATCGCGCTCTTCGTTCTGCTCATCACGGTATCAGCGACGCTGATTCGGTTTGGCGGATCGCCGGTTCTACTGGTGCTTGCTGCCATTTGCAGCGGTTGCGCATTGTCAATGCTGTATCCGACTCTGGTGACCTATGTAACGTTTATCGTGCCTGAACGTGCCCGGGGCAAGGGGCTGGGGCTGTTTATTGCAGCTGCTGATTTCGGCACGTCTGTAGGCACAATGGTTCTTAGTTTCATCGCGGATAGCTATTCGTATCGAGTTATGTTCTCGAGCTGTATCGGGATCGGGCTAGCAGCTTTGCTGCTTGTCCTGCTGGCATCAAGAAGACAGGAGAGGATTGGATGAGTCTTTTACAGGTTGAGGATATCTCTCATGCGTACCGTTCATCCAAACGGCTGTGGGGGTCAGGAGGTCTAACGACCGTGCTTTCACATGTGTCATTTGAGATTGAACGCGGTCAATGCCTGGGTTTGCTCGGAACGAGCGGAGCAGGCAAAAGTACACTGGGCAAGGTTATTCTTGGCTTGGAACAGCCGCGCCAGGGGCGGATTATCTTCCAGGGCCATGACCTGTACAACTCAGATTCACAAGCAACAAGGCAGCTACGCAGGGATTTGCAGGTGGTGTTTCAAGATTGTTATTCCTCGGTTAATCCGCGAATGACGGCTGAGCAGATCATCGCGGAGCCGCTGAATAATTATGGGAAACTCACCCGGGACGAACGGAAAAGACGGGTCGGAGAATTGCTGGAGGCAGTCGGATTAAAGGCAGAAGATATGCGGAAATACCCGCATACATTCAGCGGCGGGCAGCTCCAGCGTATTAATATCGCGCGGGCAATCGCCTTGAAGCCGAAGCTTATCGTATTGGACGAAGCTGTCAGCAGCCTGGATACGGTGAATCAAACTCGGATCCTGAGTCTGCTTAGTGAATTGAAAGCGACGCTTGGCCTTTCGTATCTTTTTATTACACATGATATAAAGGCGGCCCATGTGATTTCGGATTCACTGGCTGTAATGGACAAAGGACAGATCGTGGAGCTGTGCAGCGATAAATCTAAACTGGCAGCATCCGCGCATCCCGCGGTAAGCGAGTTATTCGCTTCTGTTCTGTCTGAGCATCCTAGGGATCGTGTGTTGAGAAGAGAGGGCGACAGCCTTCTTTCTCCATAAACCAAGCAAATGAAAACAAATAGATCTGCGTCTCCTATCGGGAACGCGGATCTATTTGTTTTATTAAAATTTTTTTATCCAATCAAAAACAAGCAACCAATGACCAGAAGAAAGCGTCTAACTTCCGGTAGGGTAGATTACTGCAAAATGATAGGGGAACCGGAATTTATGAAAATAAGAAAATGGTCTATTTTGCTGCTTATTGCGGTTATTTGCCTGAGTGCAGCTGCGCCTGTCAGTCATGCGGCCGAGGCTGCGGGCATTCGCATTATTTTGAATGGAAAGGTGATCGAGAGTGAGGTAGCGCCGTACATTCTCCCGAAGGTCAATATAACGATGGTTCCGCTTCGGGTCATCAGTGAGGAGCTGAAAGCGAGCGTGACTTGGAGCTCTGCCGAGCGGCGGGTTACGATTAAAAGCAGCGGGAATAAGACGATTACGATGCATAGCGGAAGCACGGCGGCGATTGTTAATGGCGAAAGCGTTAAGCTTGATGCCTCTGTCCAGGTAAAAGCGGGAAGGGCTATGGTACCGCTGCGCTTTGTCAGCGAACAGCTCGGCCTCACGGTCAATTGGAGCCAGAGCAATAAGACGATTACACTGCTGTCAGGCGGAATCACACCGCCGGCTCCAGACCCGGATCCGAATGAGGACCCCGAAGAAACTGAGGAGCTGCGCGGGGCTTGGGTGTCGACGGTATACAATTTGGATTGGCCTTCTTCAGCCTCCTACTTAAATGCAGTGAAGCAGATGGGGGAATTCGTAAGCCTGCTCGATGATTTGCAGAGTATGGGGATGAATGCGGTATTCGTTCAGGTACGCCCGGCAGGCGATGCTTTTTACCCGTCGGATCTCGTTCCGTGGTCGAAGTATTTGTCAGGCGTTCAGGGCTTGGCGCCGTCTTATGATCCGCTTGCTTTTATGATTGAAGAAGCGCATAAGCGGAACATGGAGTTTCATGCCTGGTTCAACCCGTTCCGAGCAAGCGTAGACAACAAAACCGATCAGCTTGCTGCTAACCATGTGACGAAGCAGCACCCGGATTGGATCGTGAATGCAGGCGGCAAGCTGTATATCAATCCCGGCATTCCGGAGGCACGCCAGCATATTATAGATACCATTATGGAGGTTGTGAACGGGTACGCGGTTGACGGTGTCCATTTAGATGATTATTTCTATCCATTGAATATCGTGTTTGCCGACGATTCGGCATTCCAAGCCTATAACCCTACTAAAATTACAGCAAAAGCAGATTGGCGGCGCAGCAATATTAATGAGTTCGTACGTCAGCTGGGGGAATCGATTCATAAGGTTAATCCGCAGGCGAAATATGGAATCAGTCCATTCGGAGTGTGGCGAAATATGGCGGTAGACAAGACGGGCTCCGATACCAAAGCGAGCATCACGGCTTACGACGATATGTATGCAGATGTTCGGACGTGGATTCAGCGGGGATGGGTTGATTATATTACGCCTCAGATTTATTGGAGCTTATCCTTTACTGCTGCGCGTTACGATAAATTAGTAGATTGGTGGGCGCAGGAGGTTAAAGGTACGGATGTAGACCTGTATATCGGACATTCCCCTTATAAGCTGGGAACGATGGAAGCGGGCTGGCAAAGCGCTCAGGAGATGATTAATCAGTTAAAATACAATAAAAAATATGCAGAAATCAAAGGCGACGTATTTTTTAGCGCGAAGGACCTTCGGAAAAACACATTGGGAATCATGGATGAGCTGCGTACTTATTATTCTGAATAAAGGTTTACCAGCAAACAGATATGAAGCAGGCCATAATCGATAAGTCAAACTTAATACCAAAGAGGCTGTCTCTATAAGGCGCATAACCTTTAGAGACAGCCATTTATTATTGGAGTGGATCATTTAGTCAATCTTATCGTAATTAAATGGTTGCAAAAAAACAGAAGTTCAAGTAATATTAATTTAGTGATTGATCAATCACTAATAACGACATGCCGTTTAAAGGTGGAATACGCAATGACAAAAAATCCATCAACCTCCGTTAATCGCCGGAATGACATTGTTTCTGCTGCTATTGAGATTTTTGCGGAAATTGGTTATTATCGTGCCACGACTGCCAAGGTTGCTGAACGCGCCAAAATTTCACAGCCTTATGTGTTTCGATTCTTTTCCACGAAAGAAGCGCTGCTGCAGGAAGCGTTGGAAGTATCATGGACACGTATTTTTGATGCGTTTCGTATGGTTATTGCAACAACAGGTCCTGAACAGCTTGAGAAGGAATTAGTCGGGGCATACGTGAAAATTATGGACGATTATCAGAATGAGACCTTGCTGCAAATGCAGGCTCAAACGATAAAAGAGGCAGCGATTATCGAGACCATGCAAAATGGGTTTCGGGAAATTCAGCAGATCGTGTATACGGCCTTTAAAGAGGCGGGCCTCGAAAGACCGCAGGAGAAGACGCTGATATTTCTTGCAAGAGGAATGCTGTGCAACATCTCCATGGCGCTGTCTTTACCGGAATTAATGGCTGTGAATGAGTAAGCCAAGGAATACTTGGCTGGCTTTCGCTCATTTGTTATTGATTGATCAATCACAAATTAAATTACCGAGTTGCCAATTAGAGAGGAGAATTGATATGAAACATCTAATCGTTTACGCACACCCAAGAAAAGAAAGCTTTAACCATGCTATTTTGGAAACAGCAGTAACAGGTCTTGAAAAGAAGGGCCATGAGGTTGTTGTCCGTGATTTATACGCAATCGGCTTTCAAGCGGTAGTTAGCAGCAGTGAAATCATCGGGGGAACTTCAGAGGATATCGAGCGCGAGCAGGAGCATTTAAAATGGGCAGATGTCATCACCTTTATTTATCCGATTTGGTGGACGGGATTGCCGGCTATCCTGAAAGGATACATCGAGCGTGTGTTTACGTATGGTTTTGCTTACAAGTATGTAGATGGCGTACAAATGGGATTGCTAAAGGGCAAGAAGGCCGTTATTATTCATACGCAAGGCAAATCGCATGCCGAATATGCTGCCTCGGGAATGGACCAGGCGCTTCGGTTAACCTCGGATAAAGGCATCTTTGAATATTGCGGCTTCGATGTGATGTATCATATTGTGTTTGACGCTGTTCAGGCATCCGATGAAAATACGAGACGCGGTTGGTTAGAGCAGATCGCAGACATGGCAAGCAAAGCTTAAATCTTAAGGCTTGGGCAGTCAATGCCGCAAAGGTAGAGAAAGATGTTATTGATTGGTCAATAATTAACCTTCGCCAAAGGCCTGGCCAACTAGCCAAAAAAGCCAAAGCTGCTGGAGAACCAGCAGCTTTAGCTTTTCCATAGTCATACCGCGTATTATGAACGCTTGAAAATCAAAAAACCGTCCTCGACAGGAATCGTCTGTCCGTTAATAGCTGAAGCCTCATTGGAGAATAGAAAAGCTACGACATCAGCGATTTGCTCAGGTTGAATCAGCTTTTTGCTTAGATGCTGTTCGGCAAGGAAATTTTTGAAGTCGTCGCCATCCTTGATGATCGGCGTATCGATGAAGCCTGGAGCCACGGCGGTTACGCGAATGCCGTCTTCGGCAAGCTCTAGCGCGGCTGACTTCGTCATCATGACGACTGCGGCTTTAGCTGCTTGGTAAGCGAAGCTTCCTTTGGCAGCCACGTAACCGAAGATGGAAGCGGTATTGACGATAATGCCTTTGACGCCTAGCTCTTTCATCTTCTTCGATCCGTAATAGATGCCAAGGTACACGCCGAATTGATCGACCGAGATGACATGGTTGAAATAGTCAGGTGTATGCTCCTCGAACGATCGAATATCACCCACGCCTGCATTATTGAAAATACCGTCGAGCGTGCCATGCGTTTCCACGGCTGCATCGATCATATGCTGAACATCCTCTGCGCTGGAAACATCTGCACGGACATAAGAAGCCTGTCCACCAGCTTGCTTGATGAGTTCGGCTGTTTCTTTGGCAGTTGCTTCATTATAGTCGGAGGAAACGACAATGGCTCCCTCAGACGCTAGCTTAAGAGAGGTTGCGCGCCCGATACCGCTGCCGGCGCCTGTGATGATAATGACTTTATTTTGTAGTTTCATGACTATTCACTCCTTCTCCAATATTATTGGCCGATCATGCCGCCATCTACGGTATAGAGTGAGGCTGTAACGAAGGAAGCCTCGTCGGAAAGCAAGAAATTCATGACTGCAGCGACTTCTTGAGGCTCACCGTAGCGACCCATTGGCGTCGCAGCTTCGTTGGCTGCTTTAAAATCTTCTGCATTGCCGAAATTCTCTTCTATTTGACGCATCATACGCGTATTAATTGTTCCTGGAAGCACGGCATTCACACGAATGCCATATGGTGCGAGTTCGTTGGCAGTGACGCGAGTAAGTCCGATAACCGCATGCTTGGACATGATGTAAGGAGACATGCCTGGCGCCCCCATTAATCCAGCCAGCGATGATGTATTCAGGATCGCACCTGATTTTTGTTTTTTCATAACGGGAATGACGTAATGGAGTCCTAGGAAAACCCCGCGGACGTTGACGTTGTAGACGAGATCGAGTGCTTGGACGCTTTGTTCCTCGACGAGGCCCGAAGGTCCCTCAATACCCGCGTTATTAGCAAAATAATCGATGGTGCTAAATTTCTCGACCGCTTTATTTACATAGTTTTGAACGTCCTCTTCCTTCGAAACGTCCGCGGCTACGATCAGTGCATTATGATCATTCAGGCCGAGCTCTTCCTTGGCCTTTAACAATGCCTCTTCGTTCAAATCGACCAGAACGAGGTTAATACCGCGCTCAGCTAAACGGCGGGCAAGCTCTTTGCCAATACCTCCGGCGGCGCCTGTAATGACAGCTGTTTTCACTTGTGGTTGACTCATATCATTTCGCTTCCTTTTCGTTGAAATGGATTAGCATGAGGACGGATGTTTGTATGCCGTGCTCTATATTTAGGATAACTCTCGATGAACCGCATCGACAATGAGCAGTAAAGCCGCATATGTCATGTATTCAACAGAAGCGAAAGAGATGTCATTTTTGATGACGAAATTGAACATTAGCTGCCGTTTTGTTGAATCGTTTGGTGGATGTGATTGGTTCTGATGCTGCGGATTTTCTGTTCAAATCGCGATAATGTGATCGGATGGGCTATAATAATAGCAGTATAATGGTGGAGGCATGAACTTCATGACGATGGAAGCACACACGGACAGAAGAATAAGAAGAACCCGTCAAGCAATCAAAGAGGCTTTCGTGGCGCTTGTTCTTGAAAAGGGTTATGAGCTTGTCACGATATTGGATGTATCGGAACGGGCCGATTACAACCGGGGAACCTTTTATAACCATTTTATTGGCAAAGAAGAGCTGCTGCGTGAGATCCACGACGAATTTCTGCGGGGCTTTGCTGAGACGCTATTGATTCCTTACGAGGGGATGGAGAGGGTGGAGGCAACAAACATTTACCCATCCAGCTTGCAGCTATTCGAGCATGTAGAGAAGCATAAGGATGAATTTATGGCTTTGCTGTCTATCGATAAAAGACTGGGGCTTGAGCTTGTCGACGTGCTGCGGGAGTCGATGAGGACGGATATGCATATTGAGATGGAAAAGAGCGATCCGCCGATCGATTATGAAATTATGCTAAGCTACCGAATGTCTGCGACGGTCGGCGTTATTATGTATTGGGCGGAAACAAGCTTTAAATATTCGGCGCATTACATGGCGGAGCAGCTCCTTATGCAGGTGAACAGCCGGATGGACTATATTGAATTTATAAGACAAAAATAGGAAAACCAAAATGGAAGTAGGGACCGAGCTATTCGCATAAATAAGCTGAAAATAAACGAGGCCGTTCCACATTTTGCGTGGAACAGCCTCGTTTTTTATTGGGGAAAATCTTATTAGGAGGGATCGCTGCTTGCTTCTTCCTTATCCTCATTAAACCAAAGCGGATCATCATTATCGACCTCGCCGTTATAATTAATAAGAATCTCGTCCCCTGCGGCGATGGCCGTATGGGCAAAAAAGTCGACGGTATGATTATCGAAATTCAAATCATAATAAGCATTAGGTGTATAGGAATGGTTAAACAGCATGCCGTATCCAAGCAGGATAGCCGTGTGATTAGAGCCATATTCAAATACGTAATCCGCGAGAATGGTTTTCTCTATGTGTTCATGCTCTTCGTTCGGGAAGGGAATGACGGGTGCTTCATGGATCAAATCGCCTTTTGCTATATCGCGTGTCGCAAATACCCCTCTATTTAACTCTCCATCGCTGAGCGTAGAAGTTTTTACCTCAATCATGTTCGTCACCTGCGCGTTCTTTAGTCTAAGGAGCTGTTTGTTCTGTAAGAATCCTGCTCACCTTAGGTAATATATCAATATAAAGAGGAAATAGCCAGCTGCATGCAGCAAAAGTAGTCGTTTTGTCACCGTTTGGAATGAATAATAAGGCACGGAAATGAGAAACCATAATCTAATCGGCGATCTCTTATTTACAATGGTGAAATCTATGGCAAAATGAGAAAGGCGGAACGCAGCTTACAAGCTTGCGTCGAGCTCAGAGCAAAGTTTTTAGGGGGAGCCACATGTACAAGCTGCTGCTCGTCGATGACGAGCCGGAAGTTACAGAAGGATTAATGGTAGAGATTGATTGGACAAGGTGCGGCTTCTCAGAGGTGAAGACGGCTGGGAACGGCAAGGAAGCGATGGAGCTTTTTGAAAAAATGGAGCCTGACGTGCTCATTACCGATATTAGTATGCCTTATATGAACGGCCTTGAGCTCTCGGAATGGGTAAGGAAAACGTACCCGATTACCCGTATCGTTATTTTGTCCGGACACGATGAATTTGAATACGCGAAGCAGGCGATCCATCTACAGGTGGAGGCTTATGTTTTGAAACCGTTCTCAGCAGGGCAGCTGACCGATACGGTCGTGGAAGTGGCAAAACGAATGGACGAGGAGCGGGAGCAGAGGGGCAATATTGAGCTGCTGGAGGAGCATTACCGCACAAGCCTGCCCATTGTTCGCGAGAAGTTTCTGTCTTCCTTAATTACGCGTAAGCAGCCGCATAAGGAGATTGCTTCAAAAGCCGCAAAATACGGCATGCAGCTCGAAGGCGAAGGTTACGTCGTATCAATTATTGCCGTTAACCATTCGGATAATCAGAATGAGGTAGCTGCGGAGACGCCCTCCATATCACTGGCAGAATCATCCGATTTGGATTTAAAGCTGTTTTCCGTTAGTAACATAGCAAGTGAAATCTGGGCCCGGCATGAGCTTGGCAAAGTTTTTATCCATCAGGACCAGGTTGTATTGTTCACGGTAAGCCCCCATTCCGATCAGGAGAAAATGATGGAGCAAACGCAGGATGCATTAAAGGAAATTTTGCAAAGCATCGAGAAGTTTTTGCGCTTTCCGGTCATGATTGGCGTGGGGACGTTTACGAAGGATATTGATAACCTGAAATATGCGTATGAGGCCGCAGCTGTAGCGCTGGATTACCGGCGTATACTCGGCAATAATTTAATCATTTGCATTGACGATATGGAAAATCTGTCTCATGAGAAGCTCCTGTTCGATGAATGGAAGGAGCAAAGCTTAATTCGCGCCGTAAAACTGGGAACGGAGAAAGAGCTTGAAGAGGTAATTGACGGGCTGTTTGACGAGATTGCGCGCGTGCAGGCACCAGTGCATGAATACCAGCATTATTTGCTTGAAATGGTCACGGCGATTATTAAAATGACGAAGGTGTTTGACAGCGATACCGAAGAAATTTTCGGAGGAGGGTTCGGCATCCTAAATCAGTATCAGAAGCTGAACAGCGTACAGGAGACGCGCGCGTGGTTTGGTGAAATGTGCGCGAAAGTGCGCAGCCGCATCGCAAGCCAAAGGCAGCATACTTACAAACAAATCGTTGAGGATGCGATCAGCTACACCAAGAGCCATTTCCACGAAAGTGATTTATCGATCGCAAAGGTATGCGGGCAGCTGCATATCAGCGCGGGGTATTTCAGCGGTTTGTTCAAAAAGGAGCTAAAGCTGACGTTTGGCGCCTATTTGCTGCAGCTTCGGATGGAAGCAGCCAAAGAGCTGCTGCGGACAACGGAGCTGAAGGCTTTCGAGATTGCGGATAAGGTCGGCTTCGCGGATCCGAATTATTTTAGCCTGAGCTTTAAAAAATATGCCGGCGTATCGGCGAAAGAATATAGAAGCGGCTTGACGGAGCAGGAGAAGTGATGCAGCGCAGAAGCATACAGTTTATTTTGACGGTGTCCTTCACCTTGTTCTCGATTTTTATTATTTTGATTGTCAGCGTCGTGCTGTACGGCCGGTTCTCGGCAACGGCTAAAGAAAATGCATTTCGCAATTCGCAGCAAATTGTAGATCAGGTTAGCTACAATCTGGAAAACTACGTAGAGGTCACTTCTGACCTGTTCAATATGATGCATCATGCACTCGGCCAAAGCAATGATGTGAAATCCGATATGATGCGTCAGCAGCTGGAATCGATGATGTCGACACGGACCGATACCGTTTCGCTCGTCTTATTTGACGATAAGGGGCAGCTGCTGCTCGATTTGCCGAATGTAGAATTAAAGGAAACGCTGCAAATTACGGAGGAAGGCTGGTTCCGAAGCGCACTCGATACGGCCGGCCATTTGTCGATCTCGCTGCCCCATGTGCAAAATTTGTACAAGCAGCAATACCGGTGGGTCGTGTCGATCAGCAAGAGCATCACGGTGTGGCATAACGGCAAGCAGGTGAATGGCGTTTTGCTGATGGATGTGAACTTTAATACGATCGACGAGCTTTCTGAGCGGATCAGCCTGGGACAGAAAGGTTACGTATATATGCTGGATGAGTCGGCCGGCAACATCGTGTATCATCCGCAGCTTGAACTTATTTATGCGAATCTAAAGGAAGAGAACGTAGAGCTTGCGCTTAAGCATACCTATGGCAGCTTTATTGATGAATCCACTGAGGATGCAAAAATGATAAGCGTGCAAACGATCGGCAACGTCGGTTGGAAGGTTGTTGGCGTCTCCTATATGGACGAGGTGATGACGGCAAGCGGGGAGCTGAACCGTTCGATGTCCAAGCTGTTAATTGCCTTAGGACTCATTGTTTTCCTGTTAGCGAGCATGGTGGCCCGGCGTATTTCGAGACCTATCAAGCATTTGGAGCTGTCGATGAAAAGCGTAGAGCGCGGCGATTTCGATAAGACGGTCAGCGGCGAGGGGCCGCTTGAAATCAAGCATCTAGCGGATCGTTTTAACATTATGATCGGCACGATCAAGCAATTGATGAACCGAATCGTAACGGAGCAGGAGAGCAAACGGAAGTATGAGCTGGAGGCGCTGCAGGCGCAAATTAATCCGCATTTTCTGTACAATACGTTAAATACAGTCGTGCGGATGGTCGGCATGAACAAGAACGAAGAGGTTATTACGACGATTACCGCGTTGTCTAAGCTGTTCCGGATCAGTATTGGAAAAGGGAAGAGTTTAATAACGATTGACGATGAAATGGAGCATGCACGAAACTATTTAGTTATCCAACAAATGCGCTTCAAAAATAAATTCGATTATTCCTTTGATTTGCAGCAGGAGGCGCTGGCTCATTCAACTTTGAAGCTAATCGTACAGCCGCTGATCGAGAATGCGCTCGTGCATGGGATCGAGCCCTCGGTCGATAAAGGCCATATTGCCATATCGGCAAAGCTTGAAGGCAGCGAGATTGTCATTCAAATCAAGGATAACGGACTGGGGATGTCGGAGGAGCGGCTGCAAAAAATCTTATCGGGAACGGTCGTTAGCTCTAAAGGATCGGGTGTAGGTGTCATGAACGTACAGGAGAGAATCCGGCTTTATTTCGGCGATGCTTACGGGCTTCATTTTGAAAGTGAGCAGGAAGTCGGTACAACGGTGACGATTCGTTTCCCTGCTCTAACGCCTGAACAAATAGAGGAAGGGGAGCGGTCCTGATGGTTAAGCATAAAGGAATCATAATGAGCTGGCTGCTCTTCATTGCGGCTGGCTGGTTGCTGTATTCTGCCCTTAATCCCGGCTCTGCGCAGCCGAAGCAGGAGGAAGCGGGAAAGACGATCCAGCTTATCCTCCGCTCAAGCAAAGGAGATTACTGGCAAAACGTGACGATGGGAGCGCAGGCAGCCGTGAAGGAATTTGGCATTAATCTTCATATATCGGCACCTGCGGACGAAGGGGATATTGATACACAGCTCCAAACGGCGATGCAGTCGCTGGAGACGAAGCCCGATGCGATCGTGCTGGGGGCAAATGCGGACTCCGCTTTCGAGCCGTTTCTAATCGAAGCTGCCAATCGCGATATCCCCGTTATCGCGATTGACAGCCTGCTGACGTCGGGAGAAATCGCTTCTTATATCGGCATGGACAATTATATGGCAGGAAAACGAGCGATGCGAGAGATGTCCGAGCAGCTTGGGGGGGAAGGCGATGTCGTAATCGCAGCTTACAGCAAAGGCGGCATTAATGGAGGCCTCCGGGAGAAAGGGATCCGTGATGCCGTTAAGCAGTATCCGGGGATCCGGATCGTAGACAGTCAATTTTGCTCGGATGAATACGGGGCTTGCCAGCAAGCGGTTCGTGAGATGATGGACAAGCAGCAGATAGACGGAGTGATGTCGCTCAATACGGAAACTTCGATCGGCGCTGCACTGGAGCTCAAGCGCCGGCAGGCCGGCGAGCGGATTAAGCTGGTCGGCTTCGACAGCTCGCCGGAGCTGCTCGAGCTGCTGCAGGAAAATCAGCTGCAGACATTAATTGTACAAAATCCGTTCAGCATGGGTTATCTGAGCGTCAAGCATGCGCTGGAGGCTGCGCAAGGAAAGGCTGTACCTGAGCGCGTAGAGATGAGTATGGAGCTCATTACGGAAGAAAATATGTTTTGGCTAAAAAATCAGAAGCTTTTATTCCCTGTTGTGCAATAAGGAAAAATAGAATGGCAAACAGATGAGGATATTAATAAAAGTGATGAGGATATTACATGTGATTCCCTCGTGAATTACGACATAATGAAGCTGTACTTAATTAATCCACCAGGGGGCCAAAAAGAATGAAAAAGTGGACAGCAGCGCTCGTTATCGGAGCATTAGCAGTTACAGCGGCAGGTTGCGGAAGCGCGAATGGAGAGGGCGGCACAAGCGGTTTGCCAAAAGCAGGCGTTGCAATCTATAAATTTGACGATACATTCATGAGCGGTGTGCGTAATGCCATCGAAACAGCGGCAGAGGGTAAAATGGCAGTAGATATCGTAGATAGCCAAAACTCGCAGCCGACTCAAAATGATAAAGTTGATTTGTTTATTACGAAAAAAGTAAAAGCAATGTCGGTTAACCCGGTTGACCGTACAGCGGCTGGCATTATTATCGATAAAGCACAAAAAGCGAATATCCCGGTAGTATTCATTAACCGCGAGCCGCTTGCTGACGATTTGGCGAAATGGGACAAAGCCTTTTTCGTAGGCGCTAAAGCAGAAGAGTCCGGCACAATGGAAGGCGAAATTGTTGCTGAGTACTGGAAAGCGCATCCGGAAGCGGATAAAAACGGCGACGGCGTACTGCAATACGTTATGCTCAAAGGCGAGCCGGGTCACCAAGACGCTGAGCTTCGGACGAAGTTCTCCGTACAAGCGATTCAAGATGCAGGCATTAAAGTAGAGAAGCTTGCTGAAGATACGGCGATGTGGGATCGCGTAAAAGGCCAAGAGAAAATGGCAGCGTTCCTTTCTTCTAAAGGCGACAAAATCGAAGCAGTTCTAGCAAATAACGATGACATGGCGCTTGGCGCAATTGAAGCGTTGAAGGCTGCCGGTTATTTCAAAGACAATAAATTCATGCCGGTTGTTGGCGTAGATGCTACGGATCCGGCACAGCAAGCGTTGAAAGAAGGCACATTGCTTGGTACGGTTCTGAATGATGCGGCAAACCAAGGTAAAGCAACGGTTGAGCTGATGAGCGTTCTTGCAGCGGGAGAAACACCGACAAAAGAAAATACAGGCTTCGAAATTACAGATGGCAAGTATGTATGGATTCCATACCAAAAAGTAACGCAAGAGAGCAAATAATAACGGTATTTGGATGGATGAACGAGAGCAGGGGATAACGTCACTTGCGTTGCCCCTGTTTTTTTTCGCCCGTTTACGCTAGGCGGGCTCGACAAAAGGAGGCTATACGATGGCAAAGCAGCATCCTTATTTGCTTGAAATGAACGGGATTACCAAGACGTTTCCAGGTGTTAAGGCGCTAGACGATGTAACGCTGAAAGTACGTCCCGGCACGGTTCACGCACTCATGGGCGAGAACGGCGCAGGCAAATCTACATTGATGAAATGCTTATTTGGAATTTACAAGCCGGATGCCGGCGAAATTTTTCTTGATGAACAAAAGGTTGAGATTAAAAACTCGAAGGACGCGCTAAACTACGGCGTATCCATGATCCATCAGGAGCTTCATCCAGTGCCGCAGCGCAGCGTGATGGAAAACATTTGGCTTGGCAGATTTCCGGTAAAAGGCTTTGCTCCTTTCCGGTTTATTGATCATAAAAAGATGCACCGCGACACGGTCAGTCTGTTTGAGGATTTGAACATGGCGATTGACCCGAACCAGCTGGTTGGCGAATTGTCCGTTTCCAAAATCCAATCGCTTGAAATTGCGAAAGCCGTATCGTTTAATTCGAAAATCATCGTCATGGATGAGCCGACCTCCTCGCTGACAGGCAATGAGGTGGAGCAGCTGTTTGCCATTATCAACAAGCTGCGGGCACGAGGCGTTTCTATCATTTATATTTCGCACAAAATGGAAGAAATATTACGAATTTCGGATGATGTGACGATTATGCGTGACGGTAAATATATCGGGACATGGCCGGCTCCTGAGCTGACGATCGATACGATTATTACCCGAATGGTTGGCCGCGATCTGTCGGATCGTTTCCCGGAACGCACGAACAAGCCGGGCGAAGTCATGCTGCGGGTCGAAGGCTTGACATCACCGCATGCACATTCATTCAAGGACGTATCATTCGAGCTGCGAAAAGGAGAAATCCTTGGCGTTGGCGGTCTTGTTGGAGCTCAGCGAACAGAGCTTGTCGAAGCGCTGTTTGGACTTCGTTCCGTAAAATCGGGCACCGTCTATAAGGATGGCAAGCCGATCACAATCAAGTCGCCGATTGATGCAAAAAAACATAAAATCGCTCTTTTGACGGAAGAACGTCGGGTTACGGGTATCTTCCCAGTCTTATCCGTTAAGGAGAATACAGCCATTGCCAATCTCGGCATGTACCAGAATCGTTTCGGTTTCCTAAACGAGTCGAAGATGAGAGAAGAAGCAGTAAAGGGCGTCGAGAAATTCAAAACGAAAACGCCGTCTGTCGATCAGCTTATCCGAAACCTATCGGGCGGTAATCAGCAGAAGGTGCTGCTGGCTCGCTGGCTGCTCACGAATCCGGATATTTTGCTGCTGGACGAACCGACGCGAGGCATCGACATTGGCGCTAAATATGAAATTTACAGCATTATTATCGAGCTTGCGAAGCAAGGGAAAAGTATCATTATGATTTCGTCGGAGATGCCGGAGCTAATCGGCATGTCGGATCGCATCATGGTCATGTCGGAAGGTCGCTCAACCGGTATTCTAGAGAGTGATATGGCGACGGAACAAAGTATTATGCGGCTTGCTGCACAGACGGGCTAATGCTGGAGGATTTGAAGGAGGTTAAGACAAATGGATGCTGCTAAAGGCTTGAAAATAAAACATGCATTTTCGCAAAACGCAATCTGGATCGTGCTTGTCGCATTGATCCTCGGAATCGCAATTATCGATGCTAACTTTTTGTCGATAACAACGCTTAGAGATATGTTGGTGCAATCTTCAACTCGGGTTATTATTGCACTGGGAGCTGCTTTTGTACTTATTACTGCAGGGACGGATTTGTCGGCTGGACGTGTGGTCGGACTCAGTGCCGTCGTATCGGCATCCATGCTTCAAATGCCGGATTACGCAAGCAAGTTTTTCCCTAACTTGCCGGAGCTGGCGCTGATTATCCCAATCGTTATCGCGATTGTGGTTGGTTTGCTGGTAGGGCTTCTCAACGGTGTAATCGTAGCTAAATTTAACGTTCCGCCTTTCATTGCGACGCTCGGTACGATGGTCGCGGTATACGGCGCGAATTCGCTTTACTTCGATATGCCGCCGAACAACTCGCAGCCAATCGGCGGTCTGCGCAAGGATTTTACGGAAATTGGCACAGGCGCGATCGGCGGCGGTCAATTCGCAATTCCTTATATCGTTCTAATCGCTATTTTTGTAGCTTTTATCGTATGGGTCGTTTTTAACAAAACGCGCCTTGGCAAAAACATGTACGCCATCGGCGGCAACATCCAAGCTGCCCACGTATCCGGGATTAACGTAGCTCGCAACTTGATGTGGATTTATGCTATTGCCGGCGCTTTGTACGGCTTGGCTGGCGTGCTGGAAGCAGCGCGTACAGGCGGAGCTTCGAACAACTACGGCAATATGTATGAGCTTGATGCCATTGCAGCTTGTGTGGTCGGCGGCGTTTCGACGACAGGCGGCGTAGGCCGAGTGAAGGGTATCATCGCAGGTGTTCTCATTTTCACGGTCATCAACTACGGCTTGACTTACATCGGTATCAATCCTAACTGGCAGCTGATTATCAAAGGCTTGATCATCGTCGTTGCCGTTGCATTCGATATCCGTAAATATGTAGCTAAGAAATAATATGCAGAAATGAAGAAGCTGTCCGAAGGTCGATGACCTAGGGCAGCTTTTTTTGTGCAGGATGCAAAGCACGGTTTGGACTTCCGGCCGCTGTTGTCTCCCTATTTCTTCGAATATACCGCTGCTTGCGGTAGAAATAGGGAGACAAAGGCGAACGCTGACGCTCCTCCAGTTCCAAACCGCACCATCCGTACGAAAACCCTCAACCAGTACCAGACCGCTCCATCCGTACAAAAACCCTCAACTAGTACCAAACCGCTCCATCCGTACAAAAAACCTCAACCAATACCAAAACCGCTCCATCCGTGCAAAAACCCTCAACCAGTACCAGACGCACCAACTGTACAAAAACCCTCAACCAGTACCAGACCGCCCCATCCGTACAAAAACCCTCAACCAGTACCAGACCGCTCCACCCGTACAAAAACCTTCAACCAGTACCAGACCGCTCCACCCGTACAAAAACCCTCAACCAGTACCAGACCGCTCCACCCGTACAAAAACCCTCAACCAGTACCAAACCACTCCACCCGTACAAAAACCCTCAACCAGTACCAAAGCACTCCACCCGTACAAATACCCTCAACAAGTACCAAACCGCTCTAACCGTACAAAAACCCTCAACCAATACCAAAACCGTCTCCACCAGTACCAAACCGCTCTTTCGTTTCTTCCAAGCGCTTATTCTATTCTTTTATGCAGCTGCTATTTCACTTACCGATAAACAATAGCGGAAAAAGAGGGCGCGAATCTCGCTTGTTTCGAATTACCAACCAAATAGCGGTAAAATATGGCGTTAATCTCGCCGATTTAGAACTTACCAACCAATTAACAGTAATTTTTGGCGCTAATTCTCGCGTTTACTTGCATTAACAAGCTCGTAACCCGAAATAACGCCGTTTTTTACCGCTAAACGTAATTAGTATCAATTTCCGATGGATTTAGCGCCATATTTTCCTGTTAATTCATACGATGAATTCCCCAAAAGTGAACTTGTTATGGGTGTATAGTGTAACCTCTATTCAAGCTTATTCATCTGCCTACGAATCGATAGCTTCTGATGGAATACCTCCCGTCACACGATTAATATACTTGGCCACGCCATCTTCATCGTTGCTCGCTGCCACCAGCGTGGACAGCGCTTTGAGAGCAGGATGCGCATTGGATACGGCCACTTTTGTTCCAGCTTCCTCAAACATACCTAAATCGTTGAGATTGTCTCCAAACACAGTGACATCCCCGGTCTTGCAGCCCACCAGCTCCGCCCACTGCTTCAGTCCTTCTTTTTTATTAGCCTTACTGTGACTGAATTCTAGGAAGTAGTGGTTCTCGATGTAGGCGTCCTTCATGAGATGGATATGCACCCGGTTACCAAATCGATGCTCAACCTCGGTTTTTAGCGGTTCGAGCTCATGCAGCAATCCGATATAGGTCACGATTAACGTTCTAAATGAATCCGGGCATTCCAGCCGAGGAAGTTCTCCAAACCGTGGATCGCCCGGACGGCTGTTATAAAAAGATATATCCCCGGTTCGAATCAGCTTCTCATGCAGCACACGTTCTTTGTCCTCCTCATCAAGCGCAAACAAAAGCGGAATTTGCTCCAGAGCTCTCCCCAGTTCAATAATTTCATTGGTCGTTTTGTTGTCCAGCCAGCAGCCGCCAATGACCTTCATGGATAGGGGATCAAAAATCACAGCGCCATTATACAAAATAATCGGGTATTTCCATGGAATAACGGACACGATTTTATGAGAGCTGATATAGCTTCTTGCCGTCGAGTAGCTGATAACAACGCCTTGTTCCAAGGCATGGCTAACGATGTTAATAGTAAACGGTGATAACGAAGCATCGGAATGCAGCAGTGTTCCATCGAGATCGGTTAGAAAATGTTTGTTTCCCAAAAAAAGGCCCCCTCTCATTATGTTCATTCTATAACTATGAAAATTTTGTTGGCAGCTAAACGGTCGACCAAGCCTTGGCTAGCAAGCGGATGCCTTGTTCCATCTCTCTACCCGTCAAGCCTCCGAAACCGAGGTAGATTCTCGGCGCATCGCCATATGCAGCAGCGGGGTTCTGAGAGGCGTAAACTCTTACATCCTCAGCCGTAGCCAACTGTATCAGCTCATCTGCGCTTCTTGTGGTTTGTACGGTTAATTCGATATGTAGACCGTTGGACTCCCCGTTGATCATCACCCGATCCGATAAATAAACGTCAATATATTGCAGGAGCATGGCAAGCTTCTTGCGGTAGAGATTACGCATCTTTCGAACATGCCGATACCAATGGCCTCGTTCCATGAACAGCTGCATCGCCCATTGATCGATTCGCGAAGGGCTGGAGAGCGCGTAATGGATCGATTGGAGCTTAGCTGTTAGCTGCGGGGGCACAACCATATAATTCAATCGCAATGCCGGCGTGAAGGCTTTGGAATAGGTTCCAATATAAATAACAGAGCCGTGATCGTCTAGGCTTTGCAGCGAAGGAATCGTTTTTCCGGAATATCGAAATTCCCCGTCATAGTCATCCTCGATAATAAAGGCGTTGTTATTAACGGCCCAGTTCAACAGCAGCTGCCGGGTTGCATAGGGCAACGGGCTGGCCGATGGCCGATGTGAGGGGGTAACATAGAGCGCCTGGATGTCCTTTTTCTGTAATTCCGCAGCCAGCAGCTCCAGGTTGTGAAAAGGCACAGAGAGCGCAGCGAACCCATGCTGCGCAAAGATCGCTCCCACCTGCGCGATACCGGCTTCTTCAACTGCAATCTTACCGCCGCCACCCAAAAGCATAGAAAGGATTTGAGTGCTGTAAGTGAAACTTGCGCCGATGATGATTTGTTCCGGCAAGCAGTTAACGCCTCTCGCGCTCTTCAAATAGTGGGCTAATTGCAGCCTTAAGCCATATTCGCCCTGTGGATCTCCGTATTGATGGACGCTGCTAATGTGGAGAGACAGCGCGTCATGGAGAACGGATTTCCATGGACGAAGGGGGAAGGAGTCCCCATCTACGGCTAGCAAGCTGAAATCAATTACTTTCTCGTTGTGCAGGGGAAGAGGATCAGCATGCCGATGCGCCAGAATATGCTCTATATTAGAAGGCTTAGCCGGTTTTGACTTGGCGCCTGGGGCGGCTTGTGGATGAATGACAAATAACCCTGCGCGCGGCTTGCTGTAGACATAACCCTCTTCGAGCAGCATATGATAGGCCGTTTCAATGGTTGTTTTACTCAGCTTGGTTTGTTCGCGGAGAGAACGAATAGACGGCAATTTAGTGCCATCCTGAAGAGTGCCATCCTGTATAAGTCCTCGAATATGCTGATATAAGGTCAAATATAAGGGGTGATGATCATCCCTGGGCAGTAATAGTTCCATTCTCATTACTCGCAGTCTGACCCTTAAATTAAGTGCATATCTGACACTTCGTCAGGGGTCAATCCTAGTATATGCTTTGACAAAGGCCTACATCAATCATCTACTACGATAAGGGAGCAGGGAGAATATGACCAAGATAGAAGGTACCATTGAAGAAAGATTAACGAAATTAGGCATTGTGCTCCCGCAGGCAAGCGATCCGGCAGCAAACTATGTGAACTCTGTATTTTCGAACGGACTGCTATTCGTTTCAGGAAAAGGACCAGCTGCTGAGGTGAAAGGCAAGCTTGGCCGTGATTTTTCGACAGAGGAAGGTTATCAATTTGCAAGGCAGGCTGGGGTAGAGGTTCTCGCAGTATTGAGAAATGCTTTGGGTGATTTGGAAAACGTGAAGCAGGTTGTGAAGGTCCAAGGCTTTGTGAATGCTGATCCGCTCTTTGAGGAGCATCATAAAGTGCTGAACGGCTTCTCTGATCTAATGCTGGAGGTATTCGGCGAGAAGGGTCTTCATGCCCGGTCGGTATTGGGCGCAAACTCATTAAGGGGGCAGCTGCCCGTCATCGTCGAATCCGTATTTGAGGTTGCGATGGATGGACGATTGCCAATCGCTGCTGAGAAAGGTTCCTCTATTTCATTTTATTGACGTTGCATTTGTCTTCACATTCCCTTAACATTAAAGTTTAGATTAGCCGTCATGACATGACGGTTATTTTCTATTAGACGCAAGCATGTACCATTAAGGAGTGAAAGGGCTTGGAACTGATTTCGAAACATTACGGCCGATCACCGTTTATCGTTATATTCATCATGATGATGCTGAAAATGCTGCTTTTCCGCCATTTTGTTTTTCAAGGCATTCAGGCGGATCGCTTACTGACGGATGCGGCGGCAATATTGACCCTACTGCTGATTGTAGAACTGGTTACCTCCGCAAAATGGAGGGGAGCGGTATACGGCATACTGAATGCGGTGCTGTCGCTGCTGTTATTTGCTTCTACGGTCTATTTCAGCTATTACGGGACCGTACCTACCTACACCGCGCTGCATGGCCTTGATCAGGTGCTGCAGATTCGATCAAGCGTAGGCTCAATTATTCAACCTTCTTTTTATATTTATTTTATAGATGTGATCATCCTTACGGTCATCGCCATCGTTAACCGTATTAAAGGTTTACGCAGCGAAGGACGCAAACGGATCGCAAGACCGAGGATTACAGCTGTTGCGGTTATCCTGTGCGCAGCCATATCGGGCGGATATATTTGGTCGGGCAGCTCTATTCCGAATGAGATCGTCCAAGCCGAGAGCCTGGGCTTTCTCGATTATCAGGTAGCTTCAGCCATTAAAGCGAACAAGGAACAAGCCGCGCTCAGAAACGGAAGCGTGGAAGAAACTGCATCTAGCGCAGATGCGCTTCAGGTCACTTATTTTGATCAAGCTGGCACTGCAGTCGAAGCGGGTAGCCCTAATTACTACGGTTTTGCCAAAGGCAAAAACGTCATCGTCATTCAATTGGAGGCGTTCCAAAATTTCGCGATTAATCTCTCGGTAGGCGGAAAGCCAGTTACTCCGGTGCTGAACGATTTGGCGAAGGAGAGCTTCTATTTCCCGAATTTCTTTCAGCAAATCGGGCAAGGCAACACATCGGATGCCGAATTTATGTCGAATACCTCCATCTATCCAACTGGCGTCATTGCCATGTCTACGGGTTATAGCGATAAGGTGCTGCCAAGCCTCCCTAGGCTGCTGGGGGAACAGGGGTACGAAACCAATACCTTCCACATAAATGATGTGACATTCTGGGATCGCAACCGGATGTATCCTGCATTAGGATTTGCGAAATACTATGATAAGCCGTCATTTAATAATGATCATTTTAATTCCTTCGGCGCCTCCGATGAGGAGCTCTACAAGGTTGGCCTAGAAAAGCTTCAAGCGCTGAAGCAGCAAAATAAACCGTTTTATGCGCAGTTCGTAACCGCAGCAAGCCATCATCCGTTCAAGGTGCCAAGCGGGCAGCAACGGATTGCGATGCCGGATTCCCTGCAGGATACGCAGCTGGGCCACTATTTAACGGCGCTTAATTACACGGATTATGCTCTTGGTGAATTTATTGAAGGGCTCAAAGCAAGCGGCATATGGGACAATACCGTTTTGGTTGCTTACGGCGACCATTCCGGCTTGCAGGCGAAGGACAATGATCCGGCATGGGTTAGCGAGCAGCTTGGCATAAACTATGACGGGGAAGTCAGCCGCTTCAACATTCCACTGTTTGTCCATGTGCCAGGCGCGGAAGGCAAGGTTGTCGATCAGGTAGGCGGCCAGGTAGACATTATGCCAACGCTCTCTAATTTGCTCGGAGTATCCTTGAAGGACGAAGGGTATACCGCATTCGGCCATGATTTGCTGAATAGCTCTCACAATGTCATTGGCATGAGATATTATCTGCCAACCGGCTCGTTTTTCAACAATGACATTTTGTTTGTTCCGGGCAAAGGCTTTGATGACGGAAGGGCGATCGATATTAGGACGAAGCAGCCCGTGGCCGAGTTCAGCCAATACCGGGCGGACTACGATTATATTTTGGAACTGATGAAGCTTTCGGATGATTATGTCCGTTTGCTGCCGAAGCGAGCGCCATAGAAGCAGCGCAAATGCCCCTTGTCCGCTAGGACGAGGGGCATTTTTTTCGTTTATTAGAAATTATAAGCTTTAATGGCGGGTAGCAATGAGTTAATATGGATATAGCTACATTTAATTATTCAATTCCAATAAACGTAAGGAATCGATGAGACATGCGAATTGGTTTTTTTGATTCAGGGATCGGCGGGCTTACCGTTCTGGCCGAAGCGCTTCGGAGGCTCCCTGATAAGGATTTTCTTTATATGGCGGACACGCTGCATGTCCCCTATGGCACGAAGGCCGAGGAGGACGTGAAGGCTTATATTTTCGATACGGTCGGCATGATGATGAACGAGGGCATAGACGCATTGGTCGTTGCCTGCAACACAGCGACCAGCATTGCCATAAACGATTTAAGAGAGCGTTACTCGCTTCCCATTGTCGGCATGGAGCCTGCGGTGAAGCCTGCAGTGGAAATGAACCGCGCGACGGGCAAAAGGGTACTCGTCTTCGCAACGCCATTAACGCTTAAGATGCCGAAATATTATGCGCTCGTTTCCCGTGTAGATGATATGGGCATCGTGGATTCGCTTCCTCTGCCGGAGCTGGTGCATTACTGCGAATCGCTGCAATTCGATAAAGCGGTCATGAATGAATATTTTCTCTCAAAGCTTGCAAGCTATAATTTGAACGATTACGGCATCATTGTACTTGGCTGTACGCATTACCCGTTTTATAAGGATATATTGAAGGAGCTGCTGCCGTCTCATATTGAGATCGTAGACGGCAACGTGGGAACCGTGAAGCGGCTGTCAGCCTTGTTGAGCCGATACGGTGGCTTTAAGCCTTTAACACGCCCCTATTTTCATTTGTAGAGATGGTGAGAGCGGTCGAATGTCCTTTATATTCAGTGAATTTTTTTACATACTGCTAACTTCATTGCCTGTTCTCCCGCGATAGGCATGTGAATGGGGATGAGTGCCGTTAATCGTGGTATATCCTTCAAATAAATGATAGTGCCCTCCACCGGGAATAGCGATGGCTGGACCGGTCGTTCCCTGAATAAGGTGGGTATGGCCGTTATTCGGTGAAGTGACAGTTTGATATCCATGTACATGAGGAACCCCGGTAGGTGCAGGAGCGGTCCAACTCGCATATTGATGAGAATGTCCGTCATCGATGGAGGTTTCACCGGAGAAGGCATGAATATGGACAGGGTTTCCATTCCAAGACGTTATATATAGCTTATGCGAATGATGGCTATCGTCCTCGTCGGAAGATCCCATCACAAATCCGGTAACAGGAATATTCATTTTTTGCTCCCTTTCCTAATGAGTTAGGTACGGAATTAGTCTATGAAGAACCATGTTTGTCAGGAAGCGGCTAAAGCCCATAATGAAAATATTGATGGGGGCTAGTTATGAAAATAATTGTGGGGATATTTGTTAATAATAAGCAGTGATTATTAACAGAGGGGATGATTACATGAAATACTTGAAAAATAGAAACCTAAAATCATCGGAATCGGGAACCCTTACTATTGAGTTGAAATCTGGAGAAGTCGAACACAAAATCGCTCAAATTCAAGAACATTTATCGCATACTGAGGACCTGATGATTCAAATGCACGTATTTAACAACCAAGCGTGCGCATTGTTATATTTAGAAGTACTTGTAAACACGGAGTTAATTCAAACCAGTATTATTAAGCCTTTGCTGGAATCAAACTCTGGAGATGTTGAACAGTTTGTAAATTCAATCGAAGTCGCGAAATCAACAAATGTTGTTCAGATAGGAAAATCTTTACTTAATGGATTTTGCGTTGCTGTCATGGGGGGGGATTCAGCCGCAGTTATGATGCCAGCTGCACAATCGCAAGGCCGATCAATCGAAGAACCCAGGACCGAACAAGTTATTAAGGGATCTCATGAAGGTTTTATCGAAAGCTTAAGCACTAATATTTATTTGCTCCGCAATCGAATCAAAAGTCCAAAATTGAAGGTGAAATACTTCACCTTAGGCAGTGTCACGAATACGAAAGTAGCTGTCCTTTATATGGATAACATAGCCGATCCCAAAATCGTTGAGGAATGTTTGAAAAGGATATCGGCGATCGATCTCGACTATTTGTATTCCGCTGGCAACATTGATGAGATGATCGAAGAACACCCGTTTTCTCCTTTTCCGCAAACGATACAGACCGAAAGGCTTGATCGGGCAGTTTCTTACCTAATGGAGGGGAAAATCACTGTAGCCGTTGACGGCAGCCCAAGTGTTTTGGTTTTGCCTATTACTTTTTTTTCGTTTTACCAATCCCCGGATGATTATAACAGCCGATGGCTAATCGGTTCATTTTACCGGTACATTCGTTTAATTAGTTTTATTTTGGCCACTTGTTTACCAGCGATCTATATTGCGATCGTGTCGTACCATTCCGAAGTGCTTCCTATCGGAATTCTATATTCCGTTAAGGTATCCTTAACCTACGTTCCATTGCCGCCGATCTTGGAGGCACTCCTTATGCAAACCATCCTTGAGTTACTGAAAGAGGCAGCGATCCGGTTACCTTCACCTATAGCCCAAACGATTGGCATTGTCGGGGGGTTAGTCATAGGCACGGCCGTAGTGGAAGCCCAACTGGTTTCTCATACGATGATTGTTGTCATCGGATTGACGGCGATTGCTTCTTTCGCAACCCCATTAAACGAGTTTGGAACCAGCTTAAGAGTGTTGGGCTTTCCAACCATGCTGGCCGCAGCTTTGTTTGGCTTTTTCGGAATTTCCATCATGATGATGGTCATCTTCATTCACCTATGCAAGATAGAGACTTTGGGAATACCTTATTTCACACCATTTGGTCCTTTTCACGGGAAACAAAATTTTAAAGATATTTTCCTAAGACTTCCATTATGGATGGTCAATAAGGACTCACAAAACGGTAAAACCAGTCCCTTAAAACAGTTATTTTTCGGGAGGTGGAAACGAACTTGAATACTACGATAAACAAATCCCAATTGTTTTTCTTGATCATCAAAACACAAATTGGAATAGGGCTCTTATCTTTGCCTGCGAAAATACAAGGTTCGGCTAAAGGCGATGCTTGGATCTCGGTTCTTGTGGCTGGGGCGGCCATTCAGCTATTGCTTATCGTATATTGGCAGCTGCTTAAAAAATTTCCCAACCACACCTTAAGTGAAATTACGGTACGAGTGTTTGGAGCTTATATAGGCAAGACTCTAAACCTCATTTATTATGTTTTTTTTATTCTCATAGCGGGTTACGCGAGTACGGTCTATGTCCAGTTAATTCAAACTTGGATGCTCTCTATGACACCCGGTTGGGTTCTGCTCCTGCTCATCATAGGGACTGGCATATATCTGGCTCTTGAAAATTTGCGTGTCATAGCAAGATTTTTTGTATTAACATCTGTACTATTCGGTTTGTTGATCTTGATCAGTTTTTTAAACTTTAATAATGAAGTGCAAGTTTCTAATATTTTGCCAATAGGCGAATCAGGTTTCATGCAAATTTTAAAGGGAAGTGAAAAAACTTTTTTTTCAATGCTCGGTTTTGAAGTGATCCTATATTTTTTTGCACAAGTCGAAGGCAACCGGAAAGGTATGTTTCGCGTTGTCACTTTAGCAAATTGTTTTGTCACATTATTTTATACTTATTTTGTTTTCATTTGCCTGATTGGATTTAGTCCTAAAGCATTAGAACAAGTGAATGAACCGGTTTTGTATATCTTTAAAGGGTTATCTTATCAGCTGTTTGACCGCATGGATCTAATCTTTTTAACCATTTGGATTGTTCCAATGACCGCCACCATCGTTTCTTATCTATGCTTAGCGGGAAAAAGTCTAACCGCAAATCAAAGTTCTTACCGAAAGCTTGTGTGGATCAGCGGCTTGCTTGTCTATCTTATAGGGTGGTATTTATCCACATTGGAAAATATTGATTTTTTCTATAAATGGTTGCAATATGGATACCTTATTATGATTGCACCCTTGCCAATTTTGTTGTGGTTGGTGTCCTTCCTTCTAAAAAATAATGAAAAGGTTGGGTCAACTTGAGAAAAAAATGTTTTCTTGCGGTCTGTATAGGTTTATTTTCAATGCTCCTAACAGGGTGTTGGGACCAACAATTGTTGATCAGGAAAAAAATGATAAACGGGATTAGCTTTGATGCTGCTAAAGATGGCCAATTGGTTGGGACGCTTAGTGCGGTCATTCTGAAGAGTAAAGGCAGCGGACAATTCGAAGTAAAGTCTGAACAGTTTCAAGCAACCGGGGATACCGTTTCTAATGTTGGTTCTACTATTGACAGTATGCTTCCAGGCACGATAGAAGCAAGCAAGACTCATGTTTTAATCATCGGGGAAGATTTAGCAAAACGTGGCATTATGTCCCCTTTGGAGTTTTTTTACCGGTATCCTAAAGGTTATCTGGCGTCTAATGTCCTAATAAGCAAGGGACTAGCTTCCGAAGTTTTATCTTATGAAACTACAGAAAATAGTCCTGCCGCTTATAGTATTAAACAAATGGTTGATGGATCAGAAAGCAGGACGCTTGTACCGAAGCAAAATCTGTTCACCTTGTGGAGTCAAATCACTGATCCGGGTGTTGATGCGGTTCTGCCTATGATACATAAAACGAAAAATAAAGCTTTAGTCGTCGATAGCATCGCATTATTTGATGGAACCAAATTTACCGGAGCATCCTTGTCTCGTGACGAAAGTACAATGTTATTGCTTTTAATGGATAAGCTAAACAAACGTGCATTTATGGATATACCAATGAAACAGAGCTCTGAAGAGAGCAAGTTTAAAGAAACGACCGCTAATATGATTACTTTTGAAGCTCGGAAAGTAAAGAGGTCATTTAAAGTGTCTGTCAATAAAAACACGCAAGAAATCGAATGTTCATTAAAAGTTGACCTTTATGGTGCGATTAGCAGCTCCCCATCCCATATGGGCCAAAAAATCAATCGCGAGCAGTTAAATCAGGAAATTGCCGCAATCTTGAACAAACAGGCAGCAGAAGTTACAAGCAAATTGCAGAAAGCGAATTGCGATGCTCTCGGAATCGGCAGAAAACTGAGAGTTAGCCATTCGAACCTATGGAAAAACATCATCTGGAAAAACGAGTACAAGGATGTGAAGTTGAAGCCGAGTATTCAAGTTCATATTACAAGTACAGGCGTTATCCAATGAGCAGATATGCGTTAACGTTAGCTCAATAAAACAGCGGCACTCTAGGACTTTATTTCTCGTCCACGGCTGCCGCTGTTTTTATAGATGAGATCAGTCTAATCCTTTATTATCTTTCTACAGGAGCGAGACTTAGAGATCTTCCATGGTGAGCAGAACCGGGCAATGGTCGCTCCCCAAAATGTGACAGTCGATCTGCGCGTCGATAAGCTGCGGGCCGAGTCTTGCCGAGGCTAGGAAGTAGTCAATCCGCCAGCCCACGTTTCGCTCGCGTACCTTCGGCATGAAAGACCACCAGCTGTATACATCGGAACGATCCGGATAGAAATGCCGGAACGTATCGAGGAAGCCGCCATCCAGAAGCTCAGACATCTTGCCGCGCTCCTCCAGCGTAAACCCCGAGTTTCCGAGATTCGGCTTCGGATGCTTTAGATCGATTTCCTGATGCGCGACATTCAAATCGCCGCAAACGATCACAGGTTTCACGGCGTCAAGCTTCTGAAGGTAGCCGCGGAACCGGTTTTCCCATTCCAATCGGTAATCCAGCCGCGACAAATCGCGCTTGGCATTTGGGGTGTACACATTAACCAGATAAAAGCCTTCGAATTCAAGCGTAATGACGCGGCCCTCAGGCTCCGAGTTTTCCTCAATGCCGTAGTGGACGGAGAGGGGCTTTATTCTAGTGAAGACAGCCGTGCCGGAGTAACCCTTCTTCACGGCGTAGTTCCAATATTGCTCGTATTCCTCGCCGAGCTCCATGCTGATCTGGCCTTCTTGCAGCTTCGTCTCCTGCAGGCAGAAAATATCTGCGTTCGTTTCTTTGAAGTAATCATAAAAGCCCTTCGTTACGCATGCTCTTAAACCATTTACATTCCAAGATACCAGCTTAATCATGATCTATCTCCTTGCGACCTGAATCGTTTTTTACTAGTTTATCATAGATTCGGCCGCGATTGGCTGTCATCAACCGGCAGCAGCCTTTTGGAGGATTTCCTGCGAATGATATATTCGATGACGAGCAGATTAGGAATCCAGCAAAGCCAAGCCACGACAAGGTAACCCGACTCGAAATCCCCAAATAGCATGACAAGCGGCGCAAGCCAAATGCGGAGGGTAACACCCGCAAACGTTAGCGCGTAGCTGCGGAGCATCCATTCGCGATGGGCTTTGGCGTCCTTGGCCATAATTTTGCGAAAGCCGATCCATGTCGTTGCTACCCATAGAACATCCAACGTAAAGAAGCCAAGTCCCGAAATCCAGCCGCCTGTTGCAAAAAAGGATAAATAGATGCCGACAATGCCGCTTACGGCTATCGAAAGGACATAGACATAGCCCAGCCTTTTATGCAGCCGGCCTCTAGGTTTGGATGGCTTTTGAAAAATTTGAAAGGGACCTATGACCAGAGCTAGCACAGCCGTAACGATATGAATATAAAGCACGTAGACCCAAGGCGTCAGCTGGAAGTCAGGCTCTAGAAGCTTGGCGGCCACGAGTCCGGCATCGCTGGCTTTAAAAAGGCTGTACTGCACAACAGCATAACCAGCTACCGCAAAAGCCAAGAAAAACACGAGCGCACGATTGATCTTTTTTCCCATAATGAATATCACACTCTCTTTTTTTGGGATTTAATTGATAGGTGTTCAATAAATATCAAAAAAATTAGTGCAGGCCGCGCAGCAGCAGCCGCACATGCATGTAGGCCAGAGTGGAGACTTCTTCAAAGGATTGCGTGCTCGAAATAAAAAAGCTGACAAAGCCGTGAAGGGAGAGGAACAGGATCCAGATCATAGCACCGTTTTCAGCATGCTCCGGATTGATTACGTGCAGGGACTCCTTAACCGCCTTTGCGAATTTCTCATAGCTTTCCGTCTTCGGCCTCATGGTGTAGCAGTCCAGCTCTGGCTGCTGGATGAGAAACATCAGCTCGAACGATCGTTTGTTCACAAGCCCAAACCGGATAAAGGCGATAAAGATCATCTCCAGCTGTTCTTGGCCGGCAATGGGCGATTGACTGACAGTATCATCAAGCAGTGCATTAAGCCTTTCAAAATCCGCCGCCGCCATCGCGCTGAACAAATCCGCTTTTTCGCGAAAATGGTAGTAAAGCGATCCCGGCGAATAGCCAAGCGACTTTGCGATTCCGCGCATGGATACGTCGCGGTAGCCAAGCAGCGAGAATTGATCTCTTGCGGTCTCCAGTATTCGTTCCTTGCTAAGCTCCTGATCAACAGCCTTACGTGGTGTCATGGGATCCAATTCTCCTTTTTTGAACATTGTTCAATAAAAAGTTACCATATCCTGCATATTATTGTCAACGGTCCAATGAAAGCTTGGACAGGCCGCTCCGGAGAGTGTATCCTATTTTTATCCAGATCAACAAGGAGGACGTATGTTCAAGCTCAAAACCTATTTAAGAAAGCCGCAAAGCCGGATTGAAGCCGAGTTTGGCCATGATTTTGAACAGTATAAACGGGTGCATACGAACGAACGCGAGAAATTGTATATTCCTATTGATGACGATAATGCCGTGAGTATTATAGATAGCGAAAGTTTTTATGTTAACTATTTTTCAATGACCATCTTTATTCAATATAACGGCGCAAACGTGGTCGATTTCGATAATCCGTTTACCCCGGGTACATGTCTTTGGTTTGACTATTTAGCTATGATTGAACGCTATCTAGCGAATCATTATGCCGAGGGGCTCTATGGCATCGATTATTTCGAGATGCAAATGAAAGCATGCGGAAAGGACGAAATGGAATTTAGCATCTATTTAACTCATAACAAGGAAAGATTCGTTCATGCCGTGCTGCCCCAAAAGGCGTTTATCAAAGCACTGCTGCAGGAGCTTCAGCACATTTGGGGGAGATTGTATGAGCTAGGCGCGTTTGAGAGGGAAGCGTTAAGGGAAAAGAAGCATGCTTTTCTCGGAGAGGAAACGAGTATTCGCATTCAGGAGTGCTTGCGCAAGTTGGATCAATAAGCCATGCAGAGCAGGAAGGGGAACAACATGAGCAAGACCAAGAAAATGAATTCATTAAGCCATTATCGAATGATGCTGAGCCGCTATCTGCTTCCGCGGAAAAAAACGTTAGCCGGGCTCGCGTTGCTGCTATTTGCCTCGATTTTGCTGCAGCTGGTTAATCCTCAAATTATTCGCTACTTCATTGATACTGCGCAATCAGAAAATGCCTTACAGCCGCTTTATTATGCAGCTGCGCTGTTTATCGGCTTCTCGCTTGTTCAGCAGCTCGTATCCGTCATCGCCACCTATGTGAGCGAGAATCTCGCTTGGCAAGCGACAAACCAGCTGCGCGGCGATCTTGCCGAGCACTGCTTGAGACTGGATATGTCTTTTCACAAATCGAATACCTCCGGATCAATTATTGAGCGAGTCGACGGGGATGTGAATGCGCTCGCGAATTTTTTCTCCAGCTTCATCATTCATTTGGCGGGCAATCTGCTGCTTATGCTGGGCATTATCGTTTTATTATTTCGGGAAAACGTGCTGATCGGCGCAGGCATGCTTCTATTTGTGGCATTCGCTATGTTTGTCATTCAATGGATTCGCAAATTCGCCGTGCCCGTATGGGCCAAGTGGCGGCAAATCAATGCTGAATTTTACGGCTTTATCGGCGAGCATCTGGAGGGGACGGAGGATACACGGGCAAACGGCGCAACCGGGTTCGTCATGAACCGCTTCTATTCGCTGCTGCGCCGAATGCTGCCGCTGCGGAGAAGGGCGTTTCTCGGCTTCTCCTCCATGTGGATTACGACGATCATTGTGTTTGCGCTGGGCAATGCGATGGCTTTTGCGATTAGCGCCTATCTCTGGAAAGCAGGCAGCATTTCAATAGGGACCGTCTATTTAATTTTTTATTATACGGAGCTTTTAGCGAAGCCAATTGAAAAAATCCGGACGCAAATCGAGGATTTGCAAAAGGCGGACGCCAGTCTGCTTCGGATTCGCGAGCTGTTGGCTACGGCTCCGAGAATCGAGGATGGGCCAGGCGCGAAGCTGCCGGTTGGTCCGCTTGCCGTAGAGCTGGATGCGGTTACGTTCGGCTATGATGAATACCCGACGCTTGAGGAGCTGCAGCTTTATGTCAAGCCAGGCGAGGTGCTTGGGCTGCTTGGACGAACGGGAAGCGGGAAGACGACGCTGGCGCGATTGCTGCTGCGCTTCTACGACCCGCAGCAGGGCAGCATTAAGCTGAGCGGAACGGATATTAGGCAGTGCAAGCTCATAGAGCTGCGATCCAGGGTGGCGCTTGTCACGCAAAACATCGAAATTTTGCAGGGCAGCGTAAGAGATAACCTGACCTTCTATGACGATAGCATCCCGGACCAAGACATCATTCTGGTTCTGCGGGAGCTGGGACTGCGGAGCTGGTATGAATCGCTGCCGGACGGGCTGGATACGCCGCTCGCTTCGGGCGGCGGCAGCTTGTCGGCAGGCGAGGCGCAGCTGCTAGCTTTTGCGAGGGTTTTCCTTACGGACCCCGGCCTTGTTATTCTTGACGAAGCTTCGTCGAGGCTTGATCCGCTGACGGAATTTCGGATGGAGCAGGCGATCGGCAGGCTGCTAAGCAACCGCTCCTGCATCATCATTGCGCATCGTTTAACTACGGTGCAGCGCGCAGATCAGATTGTGATTTTGGAGCAAGGACGCATTGTTGAAAGCGGATCTCGGATAAAGCTGGCCGCTGATCCAGCGTCCAGGTTCAGCAGGATGCTGGCGGCAGGGCTTGAGGAGGTGCTGGTATGAGTACATTTACGTACATGTGGCGTTTAATATGCTACCGGCCGGGCTGGTACATCGCTAATGCGCTCGTCTGGACGGTTATTTATCTAATGCCGATTTTCCCGGGGCTCATTACGAAGGCATTTTTCGATTCCCTGACGATCGATTCAGCTGCCGGCTACGGCACATGGGGCTTAATCGCACTCTTGATTGGGGCTGCTCTCGCCCGCAGCGCTACGGTACTGATCGGTTTTATTACGGATGTTAACTTTCGTTTCCGAATGGGCATGCTGCTGCGGCGAAATTTATTGGAGCATATCTTGAAGGAGCCGGGAGCAAGGGCGATTCCATGCTCGCCGGGCGAGGCGATCAGCCATTTCCGCGATGATGTCGATCAGTTGGAGGAGGCGGTGAGCTGGTCTGTCGATGTGTTCGGCATGACCTGCTTCGCGGTCGTGTCTTGCTTTATCCTCATTCGAATAGACGCGCAAATGACGATGCTGGTGTTTTTACCGCTTGTTATCGTGGTTATTGCCGCGCAGCTCGCTACGACTCGGCTGCAAAAGTATCGCTCGGAGAGCCGCGATTCTACGGCCAAGGTTACCGGGGCAATCAGTGAAATGTTCGGCAGCGTGCAGGCTATTCAAGTCGCGGGCGCGGAGAAACGCGTCATGTCGAGATTCAGGCAGTTGAACGATAATCGCCGCAAAACGATGCTGAAGGATAAATTGATGACCGAGGTGCTGGATTCGATTTTTTCCAATTCAGTCAATTTGGGGACGGGACTCATTCTGCTGCTTGCCGGGCAAAAAATGCGCGGTGGAGAATTTACGGTAGGGGACTTTTCCTTATTCGTCTATTATCTTACCTTCGTGACACAGTTCATTTCTAACTTCGGCAAGTTCCTGACCTATTTCAAACAAATGACGGTGGCTCTTCTGCGTTTGACCGGCATTTTGCAAGGGGCGCCGGCTCAGGTGCTGACGGTCGCAAACAGCCTCCATTTGAAGGGGGATGCGACCGATAAACCAACTGCGGCAACGTCGTCTGCAGCTGAAAAGCTTGAGCGGCTGGAAGTAAACGGTTTGACCTATACATATCCAGAAACCGGAAGGGGCATCATGGCCGTTGATCTTAAGCTTACGCGCGGCTCCTTTACGGTCATAACCGGGCCGATCGGGTCGGGAAAAACGACACTTGTGCGAACGCTGCTCGGGCTTCTGCCTCAAGCCGGCGGTACGGTACGCTGGAACGGCCATGAGGTGCAGGATCCCGGCTCATTCTTTATTCCTCCGCGGAGCGCTTATACAGCTCAGGTACCTAGGCTTTACAGCGATACGCTGCGCGAGAATATATTGCTCGGCCATCCGGATCAGGAAGGCCAACTCGCAAGGGCGCTGCATACCGCGGTGCTGGAGGAGGATCTAGGGCATTTGCAAAATGGTTTGGACACGGTCATCGGCCCGCGCGGCGTGAAGCTGTCCGGCGGCCAGGCGCAGCGAACGGCTGCGGCGCGCATGCTTGTCCGTGACAGCGAGCTTTATGTATTTGATGATCTCTCCAGCGCGCTGGATGTCGAAACCGAGCAGAAGCTTTGGGCGCGCCTCTTCCGCGAGCGAGGCGAAGCCACTTGTCTCGTAGTCTCGCACCGCAAGACAGCGCTTGCTCAGGCGGATCATATTATCGTTTTGAGGGATGGGCGGATCGAGGCCGAAGGAACCGCAGAGGAGCTGCTTGAGGGCAATGAATCATTCCGCAAGCTGTGGCATGGCGAAGAAAGCTAAGCTTGCTAGAGGAGAGGCGGTAATAACCGACAAGCACATTAACAATGGAAAAAGCGAGATCCCTTCCGTGCTGCTTGATCCGATATTTGTCGATCAAGCGAATATTGAAACGACTGTAATCGCAGACGGCTTTCATAAAAGGAAAGATATCTATAACTAGGGATAGATGTCCCAAGGCGGCAAAAATGCAATTCAATAATAATAATAATAAAGACCGAGATTTTCCGCAAAGGTGAATCTCGGTTTTTTTTGATATAAAACGGCATGTTTTCCGTCAGGGCATTTGATAATATAATGACAGGAAGAGAATCCCAGACGGATAGAGGGTGAATATGGACGCGAATAAGCATCTGCAGAATGCCATTCATTATATAGAGGAGAAACTCTATGACCTTTTGGAGCCGGAGCAGATTGCGGATTCAGCCTATATGTCAGTACCGAATTTGTACCGCCTGTTTTACGCGTTGACGGGGCATTCACTCATGGATTACATTCGCAAAAGGCGTGTCAATCAAGCGGCTGTCTATCTTCGGCACTCAACAAGACCCATATTGGACATTGCACTGGATTGCGGCTTTGATTCTTATCGAACGTTTGCGACTGTATTCAAACGGATAACAGGACTGACGCCAGGCATGTACCGTAAGGCCGATTTTTATTATAGCTTTGAGCCGGTCCATTTATTGGAGAAGCATAGTTATCCAGAAGACCGGGAATTATCGCTTCAATACTCAGATATTAAGGTCATTAAGACAGAGACTGCCCAGGTGCTTGCCTATCGGCATCGCGCTCCAGTAAGCGAGGGGCTGGAGGAAGAGGCCTTTCGTTTGTTTTTCAATCGATTGGAGTCGGCGGGCTGTGCGACGGATAAGCTGCGCTTCTTTGGCTTCAATCTAGAACCGGAGCCGGGCTCGTTCCCGTATGCCTATCAAATCTACACGCCATTAACGTCGGCAATCGCGCTTGACCATCCTGATTTATTCTTAACGGAGGCAGAGGGAGGTTTATACGCGGTTAGCAAGGTGCCGGCAGTGAATTCATCGGTTATCCAAGCGGGGTGGAACCGTATGCTTGAGGAATGGCTGCCAAGAAGCAGCTTTAAGCTGGGAGAACATCATTTTGTGGAAGAGCATCAGCATCATCGCGGCAAGGTGACGAGGCTAAAGCTGTTTTTACCGGTTATACGAAAGCAGGAGCAGGAACCGATTATCATACAGAGCGTGCCTCCGATGAAATGGCTAGCTTTTCGCGCGAGTGGAAGAGATGCGAAGGAAACGGCTGACGAGAAGCTTACCCATTGGCTGGCAGGCAGGCATCTTCAAGAGGAACACCGCCAAGCGTTATTTATGTCTTACAGCTATGGCATCTCAGAGGAAGCTCATAGTTGGTATGAGCTTGCGATAGCGCTCCCGGAAGCCAGCGGATTAGCTGGAACAGCGGAAGTCCGTTTACAGCCGGGCGGTCTGTATGCCAGTATGACGACCAGCGCATACGGTGTAATGACCGGTGTCCTGGATAAGCTTTATGCATGGGCCGCTCAAAGCGTGGAATATAGATTGGATGAGAGCAGGGAATGGTTCGGCCAATATGTGAAGACCCAGGGCTGGGAGTCGGAACGATCAACCGTAATCATCTGCTTCATCCCTGTCATTCGCATGAATATGAGTTTGCAATAAGTGAGAGAGGTGACTAAGTTGGGAGAACAATCGAAACGACGAACTCCAGCTGTCATACGAAGAACAAAGCAAGCGATTAAATGGTACAAACCTGTAATCGTTCCAAAGGCTGTCAAAACTTTGTTTGGAGGCGTTCAAATGAAATATAATGAACAAACAAGCGGTGAGGCTGTCAAAAGTCCGATCATGAACAAGGTAGGAAGTATTTTTGTGCCGGTTAAGGATATAGAAAAGTCACGGGACTGGTATTGTCGTTTGCTCGGACTGAACAATGATTGCGAAATCATGAACGGCCATCTTTGTCCTTTACCCATGCAGGGCACCGGACTTATTCTTGATACCATGCCGATGTGGGGAGGAAAAGAGCCGGGCGGGGTTCCCAATCTTAAGACGCCGGCTTTTATGCTGCTGACGAGTGATCTGCAAGCGTCCTATGATTTTGCGGTTGCTAATCAGGTGAATATGGTGACGGATATTCAGCATGAGCATTGGTTTGTTATTAAGGATCCGGATGATAATCTGCTTATGGTTTGCCGGGAGTAAGGAAAGCGATAAACGGTTAGGATGATAAAGAGCAAATCGGGCCGAGCGCCTCTCCAATGGAGATGGCTCTCGGTTTTTTTGCGAAGAAAACATGTTGACAACTATTTATACTAGTGTTAGGATAAATATATCCTAATTATAGAATTCATTAATTTAAGATATAGATGCAAGGAGGCGCAAATATGTATCAGCCGGATGAGCAAAGCCAGCTTGATTTAAGATTGTTTCGTATTTGGAATAAAGCTTCCAAGACGATCGTAGACAATATTAGCAAGGACATTGCCAGCTACGGCATCAGCCAAGAGCAATTTATGATCTTGGAGCTATTGTACAGCAAAGGCCCGCAGGCCATACAAAAAATAAGCGAGAAATTTTCGATCCCAAGCGGCAGTATCACTTACGTAGTAGACAAGCTTGAGAAGAAAGGTTATGTGAAACGGGAGCCAAGCCCTACTGACCGCAGAGGCTCGAACGTGACCCTAACGGAATCGGGACAGACTTTGTTTGATGATATTTTTCCGAAGCATGCAGAGGTTATTTCACGGAATTTAAGCTTTGTCAGCAATGCGGATAAAGAACAGCTTATTGTGCTGTTAAAGGCAATCGGCCTTGGCGCGGAAGCACTTGGCGAGAAGGGGGATAAATCATGAAGGTGAATGTGTATACACCCTTGCAGCAGGCGGTTGGTTCATTTGAAGGCGGTAAAATTATCGAGCAGAAGCCGATTGGATTTCCTCAGGATCAGGGGGCAGTGAAACGGGTAGGCCCGTTATTTTATTGGGCTTGGGCACATGCCAAGGAAGGCGGCAGCATCGGACTTCACCCTCATAAGGGCTTTGAAATTATGACTTATGTGGTGAAAGGGCGGGTTGAGCATGGAGATACCTTGGGCACGGCAAGCACCGTGGGCCCCGGCGGCGCACAGGTCATGCAGACAGGCTCCGGCGTATCGCATCGCGAGAAAATAACAGGACCTGATGCTGAAATATTTCAAATTTGGTTTGAGCCTGATCTTAATGAAGCCGTGAAAAGAAAACCGACATACAACGAATATAACGCAGAGGACTTCCCTCAATCCAGCGGCAGCCAAGTGCATAAGACAACCATTCTTGGTGAGGGTTCCCCTATCCAGCTGGTAACGGATGCGCAAATGTGGGACCTAACCTTAGAGCCGGATTCCGAATATGAATTGACCATCCCCGAAGGCTATTCCGTCGCTGCGCTTGCGATTAGAGGAGACGGCGTATGGAGCTTCGGCGCAGAGGGAGGAAGCAGGGCGCTGTTCAAGCAAAAGGATTTTACGGTGCTGGAGGCAGATAATCAGGCAGAGCTGCTGCACTTGGAAAGCGGGGACGATCAGGTGCGCATGATCATTATTCAACTGCCGACTCAAGTAGAGTACCCGTTATATCAGCGTTGAAGCATATTACAGCATGGTTTCCTACAAGGATTTGGAGTGGGCGGATGCTATTATTTTCAGTATTCCTTCGCGCTTTGGCGGCATTCCTGGACCTGTTAAGCAGTTCCTTGATTCGACCGGTGCGCTGTGGTTTAACGGAAAGCTGGTCAATAAGGTCGTAAGCGGGATGACTTCAGCCCAGAATGCCCATGGCGGCCAAGAGCAAACCATTCTCGGTCTATATACCTCCATGTATCATTGGGGAGCCATCGTGGCTGCGCCAGGCTATACGAATCCGGTGACCTTTGAGGCTGGCGGCAATCCCTATGGCACAAGTGTAACCGTCCAAGGTGGTAAAATGGTTGAGGACGTAAAGGCGGCGGTTGAATACCAAGCCAAGCGGACGGTAACAGTAGCGCAGTGGGTGAAAAAAGGAATCGCCGTGGCCTAAACATAGGAAGAGATATAAACGTGAAGAGGCCAGGCGCCATGCCGGCTTCTTTTTTTTCGGGTATATAGAATAATCAAAAATGAATATGAGCAGGCCGGCCCCTTCGTTGATTATCGAAAGGATCGTTGTTTTTTGCAATTACGCAGCGATGGATTATCGCCTATAATAGATGTAATTGAAAACACGAACAATAGCGTAATGAAAAGGAGCACTCGGCATGACCAACAGGGTTATTTTATTTCAAGGCGACTCCATCACTGATGGAGCAAGGGGAAGAAATGATGATCCAAACCATATCTTGGGTCACAGCTATGCTTATATCATTGGAGCGAGGCTTGGTTACGTTTGGGCCGAACAAAAGCCTGTCTTTATAAACCGCGGAATAAGCGGCAACCGGGCTTCAGATTTATATGCCAGATGGAATGAAGACGCGATTAGCCTGAATCCGAATTTAATTAGCATTCTTATTGGCGTAAACGATGCTTGGCGGATCATGAACGGAGAGCCGAGCGGTGTTACGGATCGATTTGAACGGGCATACCGCCACATTCTGGAGGAAACCAAGCAGGTGCTTCCGGAAGCTCAGCTCGTGCTATGCGAGCCTTTTATACTAAATACGGGTGCTCCTTCGCAAAATTGGCCGGCTTGGTCCGAGCGGATTACGGCTTATCGCCAAACGGTCCAAGCGCTGTCCGAGCAGTTTGGCGCCGTCTTTGTGCCGCTGCAGGCGGCATTCGATGAAGCTTGCAGCCGTGCGGATGCTGCGTATTGGCTGTGGGATGGCGTCCATCCTACTGCAGCCGGTCATGAATTAATCGCGAAGCAGTGGCTTCAAACGGTACTGGGCAATGGATATGCCGATAAAGGATAGTTAACCATATTAAAGGGAGAAAACCGGCATCGTTGGAAAGCCGGTTTTCGCGTTTACACCAGAGAAGAAGGTAATGCCGCATGCAAAGGATAACCAAGCTGTTTCGTAATTTAAGCGTGACCTGGAAGTTTGTCGCGACCTTTCTTTGTATTTTGGCTGTATCCCTGTCCGCCTGCGGCATTTATTTGTATCTGCAGCTGTCGGGCTCGGCGATCTCGCAAGCACAGATGGTCATGGAGCAAAATTTACTGCAAACGCGAAACAGTGTCATGAACAAAATGAATATGATTCAAAATATATCGAAGCTGCTGACCTCGGATATTCGTCTTCAAACGTTTTTGGGAAGCGATTTCAATAACAATTCGTTTGCTTATGACGACTATACGTCCAACATTAGCCCGTACGTGGAAAACGTGCTGCGGCAAAATCCGAATGTGCATTCGCTTAGAGTCTATATGACGAATCCGTCGATTCCGGAGGTTTACGACAGCTTTTATCAGATCAGCCGGATCAAGGAGCAGCAGTGGGTTAGCGAGGTTACGAAAAACGATTCCAACATATCCGGCTGGCGCGGACTGCATACCGAGAAGTTTCTATTGAACATTCCGAAGCGCCGCGAGCCGGAGAGCGTCTTTTCCTTTTATCAAAAAATCAACTCGATCCGTTATTTTGACACGGTCGGTTTGCTTGAAATTGAAATTTTGGAAAGCGATTTATTCGATATTCTGAATACGGAGAGCACGGGGCAGATCGGTGAAATTTTTATGATCGACCGGGAAAGCAATGTCGTATCCAGCAATAAGAGCGAGCTGTTTAAGCAGAAGATTACGGACGCAGGCTTGGCGACGATTCCGCTCGAAACGTCCTTCAACCAGGTGCTAAAGGTGAATGGCCGCAAATCGGTTGTCATTTCCGTCCCCCTTCATGATCTTGGCTTGCGTTTAATCGGCATTTTTCCGGTGAGCGGTCTGAATGAAAAGGTGAAGGAGTCCGCGTTCTCGATTACGGGCATTTTGCTTATTGCGCTTGTTGTACTCGGTTTTATCGTTTATTTGATCACAAATGCTTTGCTGTCACGGCTGAAAAGGATCGTGCTTGCGATGAAGCGGGTAAAAGAAGGCTCGCTCACCGTATCGGTACCGGTCCAGTCGAATGATGAATTCTCGCAAATCGCAATCAGCTTTAACCATATGACCGAGAGAATCCATGAGCTGGTCGAAACGGTGTACAAAAGCCAGCTGATGGAGCGGGAGGCCGAGCTCAAGGCGCTGGAGTCGCAGGTCAATCCTCATTTCCTATATAACACGCTTGCTACGATTTCTTGGGTAGCGCGAAAAGCCAATTCGACGGAAATCGTTCATCTCTCGGGAGCGTTGGCGCAGTTTTACCGATTGGTGCTGAACAAAGGCAGACGCGAGATCCTGATCAAGGATGAGCTGGAAATGGTCAAAGCATATCTTGCGATCCAGAAATTCAGATTCGAAGAAATGTTTGACGTCGTTTACGATATTGATGAACGCGTGTATGAGTACTGCGTGGTCAAAAACATCCTACAGCCCATCGTTGAAAACGCGCTGAACCACGGGATCGAGCCGAAGCGGGACCGCGGCACGCTGCAGATAAAGGCTTCACTTGAAGCCAATGATATGCTCTGCTTCAAGGTCATTGATGACGGGGTCGGGATGTCGAAGGAGCGGCTTGCTGCGCTGCTTGTCGGCAACATTGAACGTACGAGCGGGAGCGGCTATGCGGTGAAAAATATAACAGAACGGCTAAATTCCTATTATGGCGACAAGCATGCCTTCCACATTCACAGCGCACCGGGCATCGGAACGTCGGTTATGATTACTTTTGCCAAGGAGAGAGCGTGACCTATGTATAAGCTGCTTATAGTTGAGGATGAGCGTTGGGAGCGGGAAGGGCTGGTCGATTTTCTCGACTGGGCTTCCCTTGGGATAGAAATTGCGGGAACGGCGCGCGATGGCATTGAAGGCCTGGAGCAAACGCTCGTGCTTGATCCGGATATCGTCATTACAGACATTCGGATGCCCGGCATGGACGGCCTCGAGATGTCTCGCCGGATCAAGGAGCTTAAGCCGCATGTGAGGATCATAATTTTGACGGGCTATGGCGATTTCGAATATGCGCGGAAGGCCATAGACCTGCGGGCGAGCCATTATGTTCTGAAGCCGATTAGCGAGGAAAAGCTGTTGGAGGCTTTGCGCAAGGTTAGAGATGAATGCGAAGAGGACGTCCAATCCAAAGAGGAGCGGGATAAACTGCGGGCTGAGGTGGAGGAGCATCGTCAGCTGATGAAGGGAAAATGGCTGGATGATTTGCTGTTCGGCACGCTTGAGCCCAAATATATAAGGGAGCTTATCCAAGCGGAGGGCTTCGTCTCGGAGCACGGCAGGTTCGTTGCATTTGCGATTTCGGATGAAAAGCAAGGCCGCTTCGCTGAACGGCTGAAGAAACTGTTCCCCGGCCCTAGCTTAGTCTACTATTCGGATAAACGAAGCGGACACCTAGTAATCGTCATTCCTGAGCCGGAGGAGCAGCCAGAGGAATACGCCGCCAAGCTTAACGTGCGCATTTCGGGACAAGGAGGGCTATTGTGGCCGGCTGATTTGAAGGTCGGAGCAGGTGCGCCGGTAGATGGTCTGCTGCGGATTGCGGAGTCCGTCAAGCAGGCTGAGCATGTGCTTGCGTATGCATCGTTTTGGGATGAATACGGCGTGATCAGCCTGGAGCAGACAGAGCGGGAGCGGGCGAGGTTTCTGAGCGAGGTGGCCGATTTTTTGCACAAGGGCAGCCAGCAGGTGAAAGCGATCGTGCACAGCGTTCATGCGCTTGATGAAGCACAGGCGCTTGCGAGCGCGGAAGAATTGTTTCATGATGTGATGCTTCGCAAAGGAGCTGACGGCGATTACATTCGGCATTATGTGAGCGGTTTGCTGTTCGAGCTGTCTGTTGTCGCAGGTGCGCGCCAGGCCGAGGAAAACGGAGGAGCCGATCCAGGCGAGCAACTGTACTTGCTGCCGACACTCGCCTCTATTAAAGCGTACAGCCTTCAATATATAAAGGAAACGATCAGGGCTCTTCGCGAGAAGCGTGACGGCAAGGAGGATTATGTCATCCGCCAGGTGAACAGGCTGATCGAGCAGAAATTTATGTCGCCGGATATCAGCTTAAAGTCGGTAGCGGAGGAAGTATTCCTGTCTCCTAACTACTTAGGCTCGCTCTATAAGAAGACGACCGGACGTTCCTTTCATGATCAGCTCGCACAGATCAGAATGGACAAAGCCAAGGAGCTTCTGGCTTCCCCTCAACATAAGGTAGCGAGGGTTGCGAAAGGGGTTGGCATACCGAGCACATCGTATTTCTGTACCGTATTTAAGAACGCCTTCGGTGTATCGCCGGGTGAATATCAGGAAATGCTGCATCGAAAATAACGATAACGGAACGGTCGGAGGGCTGCCTTGTCACTAAGGCAGTCTTCTTTGTTTGCAGGAAGCGTATGAAAGCGTTTAAATAGTGCGTTAATATTTTAAACAAACCACACTTTTTGATATATCTCGCCCCAGTCCCATCTTCTACAATAGGGTTAGGGAAAACATCAAGAGAAGGGGTGGACAGATGGAAGACTTGAGTGTGGCCGCAAGGCCTATTGTGACGAGCGGGACCAAACGCAGCAATTTCGGCAAGCGCTTATGGACGCAGCGCTATCTGATGATACTGACGCTGCCGGCTGTCATTTGGCTGATTATATTCCATTATGTGCCGATGTACGGCATTATTATTGCATTTGAGGAGTACAACCCGGTGCAGGGCTTTACGTTCAGTCCATGGGTGGGGCTGGCTAATTTCAAAGAGCTGTTTATCGATCCGAGCTTTCTGGATTCGGTTGTCAATACGTTTAAGATCAGCTTTCTTAAGCTGCTGTTCGGCTTCCCGGCGCCGATCCTGCTGGCGATTATGCTCAATGAGCTAAGGGCGCAGCGCCTTAAGAAGGTCGTTCAATCGCTGTCGTATCTGCCTTATTTTATTTCATGGGTATTTGTCGTCGGCTTCATGTACACGCTGCTTGATCCAAGAACGGGCGCGCTCAGCGGGCTTTTGCAGTGGCTTGGACTCATCACGCAGGAGCAGCTGCTGATGGGCGATCCAAAAACCTTTACCACGCTCGTTGTCATCTCGGAAGTGTGGAAAAACATCGGCTGGAACTCCATCATATTTTTGGCGGCGATTGCAAGCATTGACCCGCAGCTTTACGAGGCTGCGACGGTGGATGGGGCGGGACGCTTTCGGAAAATATGGCATGTCACCCTGCCGGCCATTAAGCCGACGGTGGTCATTCTGCTTATCCTCAACGTAGGCGGCTTGGTCAATGCCAACTTTGATCAGCTGTTCCTGATGAAAAACTCGATGACGCAGGATCAGGCTAACGTGCTTTCTATTTATTCCTACGAGATGGGGCTAGTGCTTGGCCGGTTCTCTTATGGTACGGCAGTTGGGCTGTTCCAGTCCGTCGTTGCATTCGTGCTTATGCTGGGCGCGAACTACTCATCACGCAAAATGACAAACGAAAGTCTATTCTAAACGTCTATAGGCAGCGATCATCACGATGAATACGCATGAGGAGGGTTAGGTATGAATGCTGTACACCGGACAACGGGGGAGAAGCTGTTTGACGCGGCGAATGTCGTGCTGCTTCTGCTGCTTGCCTTCGTGACTTTGTATCCGTTCTATAACATATTGATTACATCATTAAACGATCCCGCCGATGCGGCGCGGGGGGGCATCACCTTTTGGCCGCGAGTCCTTTCCTTTGAAAATTATAAAATGGTGCTGCAGGACGAGAGCCTGATCAACGCTTTTATTGTGACGGTGCTCCGTACGGTCGTCGGTACGGCAACAGCGGTCCTGTTCACGGCAGCTTTCTCGTACGGGGTTTCCAAGCCGGAGCTGCTTGGCCGCAAGCTGTTTCTTATTTTGGCCATTATCACGATGTATTTCAGCGGCGGACTGATCCCGCACTATTTGCTGATTGCCCAGTACCTGCATTTGAAGGGCAGCTTTATGGCCTACATTTTGCCTAATTTGTTCAGCGTATTCAATGCATTAATTATGATTACCTTCTTCCGGGGCATTCCGAAGGAAATGGAGGAGTCGGCTAAAGTGGACGGCGCGCATGAGCTTACGATTTTCTGGCGGCTCGTGCTGCCGGTCTCAAAGCCCGTGCTTGCAACGATTGCGCTCTACAATGCGGTGTTCCACTGGAACTCATGGTTTGACGCGATGCTGTACGGCGGCGAGAGCCTGCGAACGCTTCAGCAAATCCTAATGCAAATCATCAGCTCCAACAGCAACGTGAGCTTGATGGCGAGCAACCTCGGGATGAAGGCGGTTACCGCAGAATCCGTCAAGCTGGCAACGATGGTGATTACGACGCTGCCGATCGTATTCTCTTACCCGTTCCTGCAAAAGTATTTCGTTAAAGGGATCATGATTGGCTCGGTAAAAGGCTAAGCAAAGGCTTCCGCGGGCAAACTGCCCGATATATAGAAGCAAATAGAAGCAATTCGAAAAGGGAGGATTCTTTCATCATGTACAAAGCAAATAGAAAGTCGCTTACGGCCGCATTGGCATTCATTCTCGTACTTGCCTTAGCGATCACGGGCTGCAGCAGCGGCAGCAATAAAGAATCGGCGGCAAACGCGGGCAGCGCCAATACAGAGACAGGCGAAGAAGGCAACGCCGCGCAAACATCCAGCGATCCGAATGAGCCGGCATGGAAGCAGGACACCTCGCCGTTTACGTTCCGCCAATATTTTTATGGAACATGGGCATCCAACTATTTGTGGAAAGATCAATACAGCATGAAGCAGATTACGGATAAAACAGGCGTAACGATTGACCGCTTCCTTGCAACAGGCAATGATAATGACTTTTTAAATACGTTGATCGCCTCCAATGATTTGCCGGATACGCTCATGCTGGACTGGAACCATCCGCAGGTGACGAAGCTAATCAACAACGGCATGCTTTATTCCCTGGATGAGCTGATTGACCAATATGCGCCGAAGCTTTGGGATTCGATCGATCCGGAAATTATTAAATACCATTCCGTGAACGGCAAGCTTTGGTATTTGCCAAACAACTACGAGACGGAAGAACGCTTGACGAACGGCGTGCCGATTACGGGCATCCGCCCTTGGTTCGTGCGTAAAGATATTTATAAAGCGCTGGGCGAACCAAAAATCGAGACGGAGCAGCAGCTGTTCGAATTCTTGGAGCAGGCCAAAGCGAAATATCCGGAGCTGAGCCCGGTGGGCATGGAATCCTTCGACGTATCGATGTGGGGCTTCCAAGGCAGCACGTCGATGGATTATTTGATCGATTCGTTCTCCCCGATGAATATGGAAAACCGGATCAAGGATGACACGCAGCGCGTCCTGTATCCGATGCGCGATACGAAATTCATCGATGCATTCCGTTACGTAAACAAGCTTGCGAAGAACGGTTTGTTTGATCCGCAGCAGCTGATCGCCAAGTCGGAGCAGTATGACGAGAAAATTTACGGCGCTAACTTTATCGTAACCTCTGCTTTTATGAACGGCATGTACACGCAGTACAACCCGAAAATCAAAAGCACGCTGGGCGAGGATAAAACGTATGTCGTCCTCGATGGCTTGAAGGTCGGCGGACAAGAACCGCGTTATCCAGCTAGCCGCTTGATGGGCTGGCAGGGCTTCTTCATTACGAAAAAAGCAAAAAATCCGGAGCGCATCATTAAATTCCTGGAATACGCATGGTCCGACGAAGGGCAGCTCGACTTCCGTTACGGCAAAGAAGGCGAAACCTATGACATGGTCGACGGCTTGCCGAAAGCGAAGGACGAAGTGAAGGGACTTGAGCTGAGCGACAACAATGCATGGTACAGCCAATACGGCTTTACGGCTTCCACGCTGATGTGGCGTTCTGGCAAGCTGTGGGATGCCGCAGAAAAACGCGATTTCGACGAGAAGCAGCCCGAACAAGCGGCAGCGAAGGATCTCTTGAAGAAATACAATTTCGACAGCTTCTCGCTTGGCCTCGAAAATATCGAGCCGGAGGGCTCCTCGCCGGAGGGCGTCATTAACGCCAAAATTAAAAACCTATGGAACAAAACGATCCCGACGCTCGTGCTTGCGGGAACGGATAAGGAATTCGACGATATCTATAATGATTTCGTGAAGGACATGGAAAAGGTAGGCGCCGATAAAGTAGAGAAGGTTATGTATGAGCGCCATTTGGCCGATTTAGAGAAAAAAGGAATTAAATAATAGCGGAGCGGACAGGGAAGCTTGTCCGCTTTTTCCTTTGCAGACGCGGATCAGGGTGCAAAAGGAAGAGAGGGAGAGTAGGCACAATGAAGGTAAACGATATTCAGGAGCATGCATGGAAATTATGGTACGGGCAGCCGGCGCAGAGGTGGGAGGAAGCGCTGCCGATTGGTAACGGACGGCTTGGCGGCATGGTGTTTGGAGACATCCGCCGCGAGCGGATTCAATTAAACGAGGATACGCTGTGGGCAGGCTTCCCGCGGGATACGAACAATTATGAGGCGCTTCGCTATTTGCAGCCAGCGCGATCCTTCATAGAGGGCGGTAAATATGCCGAGGCGGAGAGACTCATCAACCAAAAAATGCTAGGCGTCAATACTGAGCCTTACCAGCCGCTCGGCAATCTTTGGATCGAGCATGCCGGGGCAGCGTTAACAGGGGCTGACGGCTACAGACGCGAGCTTGATTTGGCGACAGGTATCGCGTCGACCGAAAACGGATTTGGCGAAGCGCAGGTAAAGCGGGAAGCCTACGTCAGCGCTGTCGATGATGTGATGGTGGTCACCTATGAAGCGAGCGGCGCGGATCTGGAGCTGCTTGTTTCTGTCGATTCCCTGCTGCCGTATCACGTGGAGACAAGAGAGGATGGGCTTGTGCTTGCAGGGCAATGCCCGACCCATGTAGCGGACAATTATCATGGGGATCATCCGCAGCCGATCTTGTTCGAGGAGGGGCGTGGCTTATCCTTTGGGCTTCAGCTGCAGGTGGTGCAGGAGGGTGGAACGGTTAGCGCAGCGGCCGGCGGCAGGCTCCATATTACAGGAGCGAGGCAGGTAACGCTGATTTTGGCGGCTGCTACCGATTTTATCCGTTACGATGCTTCACCCGCCGGAGCGGCCGAAGCTAGCGCCAGGTGTACAAAGCGTATGGCAGCAGCCAAAGCGCTTGGCACCAAAGCGCTGCGCGAGCGGCATATGGCGGAGCATGACCGGCTGTTCGGGCGGGTGGATCTGCAATTAGGCATATCCCCCGCAGCGAAGCTGCCGACGGATCAGCGCCTTATCGCCTACCGGAACGGTGGAGCGGACCCGCAGCTTGAAGCATTATATTTGCAATACGGGCGTTACTTGCTCATGGCAAGCTCGAGGCCGGGCACTCAGCCTGCCAATCTGCAGGGCATATGGAACCATCAGCTGCAGCCGCCTTGGAACAGCAATTACACGACGAATATCAATGCGCAGATGAATTATTGGCATGCAGAGGTTTGCGCGCTGAGCGAGTGCCATCTGCCGCTGTTTGATATGCTCGGCGAGCTGGCGGAGGCTGGTCAGCGGACGGCGAAAATCCATTATGGGGCGCGAGGCTGGACCGCTCATCACAATGTAGACCTGTGGCGGTCATCCGCGCCAAGCGGCGGGGATGCCAGCTGGGCGTTTTGGCCGCTCGGCGGAGCATGGCTGATGCGCCATTTATGGGAGCATTACCAGTTCGGACTAGATCCCGTGTTTTTGAAGGATACGGCCTACCCGCTGCTCAAGGGCAGCGCACTATTTTTTCTTGATTTTCTTGTGCCGGGACCGGATGGCTATCTGGTCACGAACCCGTCTACCTCACCTGAAAACAAATTTGTTACGACGGACGGTGAAATAGGCAGCGTATCCTTAGCCAGCACGATGGATATCAGCATTATTCGGGAGCTGTTCACGCATTGTATTGAAGCCTGCATGATCTTAAATATTGATCCTCTCTTCAAGGAGGAGCTGGAAGCGGCGCTAGCCAAGCTTCCTCCGCTGCGAATCGGACGCCATGGCCAGCTGCAGGAATGGTTCTATGATTTTGAAGAAAGTGAACCGGGTCACCGTCATATCTCTCATTTGTACGGCTTGCATCCCGGGGAGCAAATCTCGGAAGCGACGCCTGAGCTGCTGGCTGCGGCAAGGACGACGCTGGAACGCAGGCTGAACCATGGCGGAGGCCATACCGGTTGGAGCTGCGCGTGGCTGATCAATCAGTTTGCGCGTCTGCGGGACGGAGAAGGAGCGCATCGCTTCATACGCACGCTTTTGGCCCGTTCGACGCATCCTAACTTATTTGATGACCACCCGCCGTTTCAGATCGACGGTAATTTTGGCGGGGCGGCCGGCATTGCCGAAATGCTGCTGCAAAGCCATAACGGCTCGATTATATTACTGCCGGCGCTGCCAAGCGCATGGCCAGAAGGAAGCGTGTCGGGCCTTAGGGCAAGGGGAGGCTATATTGTCGATATCGCATGGCGCGAGGGCAAATGGCTTGAGGCTTTCGTAACGGCAGCAGCAGACGGAATTTGCACCATTTCACACTCGGGCGCATTCGAGGTATGGAACGAAGCGGGAGAAGTGTTAGTATGCGAAGAGGAGAACTTTTCCGTGTTGGCTGGACATACCTATCGCATTCAAAGCCGGGCTGAATGATGAAGGAGCTTGTTGGCAAGGCATGCGATAAGAGATAAGATGGTTGATATAAAGGTGGTAACCCACATCTTTTACTAAGGCAAAGCAAAGAGGAGCCAAAGTGACCATGATGCAAACGATCCAAGAAAAATTAAAACAGATGGAACTGGAGGAGCAGGAGCTTCTGTTCTCATCATTTACGAATGACACAGCACTTGCGCTTGGACTAGCAATTGTAGAGGAAGCGCGGCAAACAGGTAAACGGATAACGGTCGACGTTACCCGGGCCGGCCAACGTTTGTTTCTCCATGCGATGGAGGGAACGTCAGTAGAGAACGAGAACTGGATCAGACGTAAAATCAATGTAGCGAATCATTTTGGCACCAGCTCGTGGCATACAGCCTGCCGGCTTCAAAGCGAAGGGGTCACCATGGAAGAGAAGTATGGACTGCCCTTCGCGGATTATGTAGGAGCAGGAGGGGCATTTCCGCTGATCGTCATCGGCGAGGGGCAAATTGGAACGGTCACCGTGTCCGGATTGCCGGATCAAGAGGATCATGATTTACTTGTTTCAGTGCTGCGCCGCTTTTTGTCCGGGCAGCCCCGCTAAAAAGCCGGGAAGGCGGGAGTAACAGTGAACGCTGATCGTAAAACATTTTGGAAAACGTATTTGAGCGGCTTGCAATTGCATGTGGCCGTTGCCAATTATACGAAGGTGCCCATTTCGTGGAGGGATGATGATTATACACCTGATGTAAACAAGCTTTATTACATCCAAGAAGGCGAAGGGTACGTCCAGATAGGGAAGCGTAAATTTTATCCAAAGCCCGGCGACCTTTGCTTGCTGCCTGCGGATGTCATGCAATCCTACGGCACGCTGAGCGCGGATACGTTCGGCAAATATTGGTGCCATTTTACTGCGAAGCTGGATAATTTCAATTTGTTTCAGATGCTGGAAATGCCGGTAATCTTAACGGTGAACGATCATAAAGGGCTTAAGGAGAAATTCGAACGCCTCGTGGCGCATCATAAGAGCGAGGAATGGACAGCCGAGCTGCATGTGCAGGCTGCTTTTCTTGAGATCATGGCGATGCTGCTGGAGCAGGCGGGCCCTATTGCGATTAACACGCCAACCACAAGCTCATTCGAGAAAATGAATGTGGTGCTCAGTTATATCGAGGAGCATCTTTCCGAAAATATGACGGTCGATACCCTTGCGCAGCTTGTACATTTTCACCCTAATTATTTTATACGTATGTTTAAGAATACGACCGGGCTCTCGCCGATTCAATATGTGAACCGCAAGCGAATGGATAAGGCGAGGCAGCTGCTGACCTTTACTTCGCAAAGCATCTCGGCAGTCGCAGAATCGCTCGGTATGGATGCTACCTATTTCTCGCGTCTCTTTAAGGAGTACACGGCGTTGTCGCCAAGCGAATATAGGGAGCTTTCCATGAAGGCATAGGAAAAACAAAGAACCGCGGCGGATTCGCTGCGGTTCTTTGTTTAAAATATAAGAAGGTATAAATTTCAACCTTATACAATGCTAATATTTCAACGCGAAACGAGCTTCTGCCGCAAAAGATGGCGTCAGCCGTTTACGCTTGTTCACATTAAGGATAGAAGGGGGTTGCCGGCGTAGTGGTCGTGCACCAGCGGGCGTTGAATAGCGACTTGATTAAGATGTCCTTTGCTTCTTCCGTGCCGATGTACCGGAGAGCTTCGAGCGCATGTGCTCGAACGTATCGGTTCTCATCTTCCAGGGCTGCCTCCAAAGCTGGAACGGCGGAAGCCGCAGCCGAGCCGAGGCGGGATAACGAGAGTCCAGCCGTAAACCGCACCTGAACATCCTCATCGGTTAAGCAGGCGATTAGCCCATCGACCGAAGCAGGCGAAGCTGAGCCGATGATGCCGAGCGCTTCGGCCACAGCGCTGCGAATGGCTGCGGAAGGGTGGGATAACAAGCGGCAAAGCGCTTCAAGCGCCGAAGCTGCAAGGTGACGAAGCTCGCCGAGTGCAAACACCGCATGGAATACGGTCTCTTCGCGATCATCCGCCAGCGCTGATGTCAGCTCTTCGACGGCGTCGATGCCGGCTGCGGAAAGACCGTATGCGGAAATGCGCGAAATCGATACGTTCTCGTGACGAAGGCCGGCAATAAGGGCCGAGATGCCTTTTTTACCGTATCTGGCAAGCTCATAAGCTGCGTTCAGCGCGGTCGGTTCAAACGAATTCGCCAAATCCCCCGAAAGCTCTTTTATTCTCACGCTATTCTCTTCCCTTGATTCGGCCAGGCTTCCCACACTTCCGGATAACCAATTCCAAGTTTCCTCCCACAAGGTTTCGTTGACAGCGATAGGCAGCGCAAGGTCGGCTGGCTCCTGCCATTCGGATACCTGATTATTCCATGAAGGCTGGGCAGGAGCTTCGGTACGCATAAATTCGAATTTTAGCATATAACGCGCTTGGCCTGATACATTCGGCGTTGAACGATGCCAAATATCGTAATGGATAAGGGCGAATGTCCCTGCTTCGCCGCTGGCATAAGCTTCACCAGCCGCCTCGTCGGAGACAAAAGTACGTGATTCGTAATTTTGCGTGCCGGGCATAACGCCTGTCGGTCCGAGTTCCATAGGCGTGTTTTGCGGGAAATACATAATCATTGCCCACCATGGATGGTGGTTGCGCATACGGGAATAACCCCAGTAGCTGTCCTTGTGCCAGCCGCCAGCCACGGGCACTGCATTATAGTGGCCATGACGATGCGCATGCAGCATATAGTTTGGTCCGAGTACGCTCGTTAAGGCTCCTTGAATGACGGGGCTGTCGAATACCTGTTGAATTTCCCGGATTCGCGGCAGTAAATTATTGCCGGGATTTCCTTCCTCGTCATATACTTTTTTTAGTTCAGCGGTCATCGACTGATGGAAGGATTTCGGAAAATCCGTCTTTAATATCAGGAAGCCTTCCGTAATAAACTTCCGCATTTGTTCGTCTGTCAGCAATAGTGGGGATGGATTCATAGAGTAGTGTCCTCCTAAAGTTTGTTGGAATACACCGATTATATGAGATATCAGCCCCGTGCTACATACACGAAACTAAGTGAAGCTTGCATAAAACTAACTTCCTCAGCGGCAGCAAATGCGCGGAAAAATGGGTATAATGGGAATAGCTTTTTCTCAAAGGGGGCACTTGTGATGGAATGGAATTATTACAATACGTTTATTACGGTATCCGCGGATTGTCCGGTAGAGTTCGGATCGGTGCCGCCGGATAAGAAGGGCGGACGGACAAAACCAAGCCTTGAATATGAGCTAGCCGCGGGGCAGCCTTACCGCTATACGCAGGAGGAGCTGATGCTCGAGGTGCATGTGCGCCACAAGGAGATCGCGCCTGAGATATTAGCCGAACAGGGAGCAGAGATTCGGGAGGCGTTTTTTTCGAAGCCAATGGCATGCATGCGGGCATCGATGCTTCCGAAGAAATACGGCTGGGGCATTCATTTTAATGAAGCTGGAAAGCTTGCGCTTGTGGCTAGGGAATCTGCCGAATACCAACAATATGTTGAGGGTAAGCAGGAGGGCTTAAAGGTGCTTGCAGGGATGCGCAGCAGCAGAAAGTAAGAATATAGGATTAGCCTGTAAGAGCAGAGTAGCATCATCATGAGAGACTGCTCAAATCATAACGGGGAGGCTTTGCTTATCATGAAACAGAATAAATATGATGATCCCGGTTTTTTCGCGAATTACAGCCAGATGTCCCGTTCGATCGGCGGGCTTGATGCAGCAGGGGAATGGCATGCTTTCCGCGCAATGCTTCCTGAGCTGCGTGATAAAAAGGTGCTTGATCTCGGCTGCGGCTTCGGCTGGCATTGCAGATATGCGCGCGAGCGCCAGGCCCGTTCGGTGGTTGGCGCGGATATCTCGGAGAATATGCTGGAGCGTGCGAGAACGCTGACGAACGATTCAGAGATCGAGTACCGCCGCTGCGCAATTGAAGATTTTGAGTTTAGCGAGGGCGAATTCGATGTGGTGATCAGCTCTCTTGCCTTTCATTATGTCGAGAGCTTTGATCATGTATGCCGGAAAGTTCATCAGGCGCTTTCCGCGGGAGGCTCCTTTGTGTTCTCGGTTGAGCATCCGGTTTTCACAGCTGTGGCGGCGCAGGACTGGTACTATGGCGCTAGCGGAGAGAAATTGCATTGGCCTGTCGACGGCTACTATTTGGAAGGTGCAAGAGAAGCGAATTTTTTAGATAATATCGTCGTTAAATATCATCGTACGGTTTCCAGTTACGTTAATGCACTCCTTGAATCGGGCTTCAGCATCACGAAGCTTTCCGAGCCTCAACCGACGCAGGAGATGCTGGACCAAATTCCTGAAATGCGCGACGAACTTCGCCGTCCTATTTTCTTGATGATCGCAGCGGTTAAAAATTAGGATACAGCATGACAAAAGTAAATCAAGTCTTAGATTTTGGGCGGTTAGAGAGGTAATCAATGAATAATATAAACGTCGATTTAGTTATAAGATTAATAAAAGAACAATTTCCAGAATGGTCGGATTTAGAGATCAGGCCTGTCAAAGTTAGCGGGCATGATAATAGAACCTTTCATTTAGGCGATCATATGAGTGTAAGGTTACCAAGTGCAGCGTCCTATGTTCCTCAAGTAGAGAAAGAACAGAAATGGCTGCCCCTATTATCTAAAAAACTTTCTTTACCCATTTCTATACCTTTAGCCAAAGGTATGCCAAGTGATGAATATCCATATCCTTGGTCTATCAACAAGTGGTTGGAGGGTGAGACATTAACGCCAAAGAATATTAATGATATAAATCAATTCGCGAGAGATTTAGGAGCATTTTTAATTGAATTACAATCTATCGATGCAAGCGCAGGTCCATTAGCCGGGAAGCATAATTTTTATAGAGGCGGAGCTTTAGCTGTATACGATGAAGAGTCTAGAAATGCAATTGAGAATAATAAAGATGCTTTTAATGAACACGTATTGAAAGAAATTTGGAAATTGGCTTTAGATTCGAAATGGGATTCAGATCCCGTTTGGATTCATGGTGATATAGCGCCGGGGAATTTATTAGTTAAAGATGGGAAGCTTTGCGCGGTTATTGATTTTGGAATATTGGGTGTAGGCGACCCTTCTTGTGATGCTGCTATGGCATGGACATTTTTTGACGAGAACAGCAGAAAAATATTCAAGAATGTAATAAATATGGACGAAAAGACTTGGAACAGAGCAAGAGGATGGGCTTTATGGAAGGCTTTAATAACCTACAACGGCAATAAAAATGCTAACCATGCATTGGCAGAAGAAGCATATAGAATTATTAATATAATAGTTGATGATTACAAATCACACTAACGGAGATACAGAGGCAGTCAAGGACGTTATTTTCCCGTCCGTGGCTGCATTTGTTCAAATATAAGAAAGTATAAAAATTTAACTTTATAGTTGCTTATATTTCACCGCGAAACGAAACGAGCTTTTGCCGCCAAAGACGGCGTCAGCCGTTTACGCTTGTATAATGGGGTTCCAGCTAATTATTTTTCTCGGGCAGCAGGCACTGTGCAACTTTTTGTGCAAACGTTGTCATTTTCAATAAATGGGATGCATATACATGTCGAAATAAGGTAAATCAGTGAAAAACAATTGACAGCGCTTTAACGAGAGTATTAATATGAGACTAAGCAAACGCTTTCATTCCTGTTCCGGCAGCAATTCAGCTGAGTAATGGGGTTTTGAATTAAAGTTTGCATTTGTTTTGTCTTTAATGCAAACGATTGCACAGTCGTTTTCGAAAAGATTAGAGGAGCCGGGAGGTGTTAATTCAGCGCGAAAGAAGCAGTGAAACGGGATTTTTTAATAAGAATTGAACGAGCGTTAACGATAATTTGGGGAGGTTCACACGAATGGGCTTTGCTCTAAAACGAAAGAAAATGCTGGCTATCCTGTTAATCGCGGCTATGATTTGGTCGATTGCCGGTATCATACCGATGCAGGCGAGCGCTGCGGCACCGACTCAGGTAGTGCTTGTCGGCGACCTGCAGTCTGAGCTAGGCCATACCGGGGACTGGGATCCGGCAGCCGAAGCTACGAAAATGACCGATAACGGCAATGGCTATTACAGCTTTACGGCTATGCTGCCGGCAGGCGCTTATGAATATAAGGTTGCCCTAAACGGCGGCTGGGATGAAAGCTATGGCTTTAGCAGCTATACGAATCTGAGCGGCGCGGAGAATGGAGGCAATATCAAGCTGAGCCTTGCTGAAGCAGCTGAGGTTACTTTTTACTATAATCACGCTACGCATAAAATCGCAGATTCTACCTATTATACGCCGCTAGCGGGCGATAAGCTCCCGCGTATCGTTGGAAGCCTGCAGACGGCAATCGGAGATCCGGGGAACTGGGCACCGCAAACGGCACTCGCTATGATGGGCGATTCTGATTTTGACGGTAAGTACACGATCACGAAGGATGTGCCCAAAGGCAATTACGAGTTCAAAATTGTACTGGGAACGACGTGGGAGGATGAAACTTACCCGCAAGAAAATCAATTGCTCAGTCTTCCCGCGGATCTGCCGGTAACCTTTAAATATGATGCCAACACGCATGCGGTAGCTGCAGATTTCAAGGCGCCGGTTGAAACGGATCCGGACCCGGACCCGTTAGATCCGAATATGGATCCGGTCCCTGCGAAGCATCTTCGCGTTCACTACAGCCGGACCGATGCCCTATACGAGAACCAAGGGGTATGGGCATGGGATCATGTAGCTGCTCCATCGGCAAGCTGGCCGCTTGGCGCGACCGCCTTCCCGGAAAATAAGCGCGACAGCTACGGAGCTTATGTCGATATTCCGCTTGCGGATAACGCCAAAAAAGTAGGCTTCCTTATTGTCAACCGCACCGATGGCGCAAAGGACGGCGGAGACAAAGCCGTAGCGATAAGCTCGCCGGTGGTTAATGAGGTTTGGATACAGCAGGGCTCCGATAAGGTATCCTACTACGAGCCGGTCGAGCTTCCGGCTAACACCGTTCGCATTCACTATGTCAGAGACGATAAAAAACAGAGCGATTTTGGCCTATGGCTGTGGGATCAGGTGGCAGCTCCCTCTACGGGTTGGCCAATGGGAGCATCCGCATTTACAGCTGAGCATGTTGACCGCTATGGCAGCTATGTGGATGTACCGCTTCAAGAAAACGCTCAGAAAATCAGCTTTCTAGTGGTCAATCGCACATCAGGCGATAAAGACGGCGGGGATCGGACATTCAGTCTCCTGGATCGCTACAATCAGCTGTGGATTAAGCAGGACGACAACAACGTTTATGTGTCCCCTTACTTTGAATTGCCAACGGGACTTGTGTCCGCCGAAATCTTATCTGAGAGCAAGCTCCTTCTCGGGTTCACGATGACCGACGGACTCGCAGCGGATGAATTGAAGACAGCGATCACGATTAAAGATAAGGACGGAGCAGCAGTTGCCGTTGATCTGGTTACGCTAAATGCGGATAAAAAAACAGCCTTGCTTTCGGCGAATATCCAATTAGACAAAGCTCCGCTCAGCGTTACCTACCAAGGGAAAACCATATCAGCCGCTTCAGGCTGGAGAATGCTGGATGAGCTGTACGACTACGAGGGTAATGATCTTGGCGCGACTTATGACTCTGGCAGCGTTATCTTGAAGCTCTGGGCGCCAAAAGCCAGCTCTGTCGTTGCCAATGTCTACGATAAGGATGACGCAGCCCAGCTTGTCGGCAGCGTAGATTTGACGAAAGGCGACAAGGGCGTGTGGACGGCAGCCATTGCTCCGGCCGATTTAGCCGGTCAAGGCATAACCGACTTGAAGGGTTATTTTTATCAATATGAAGTAACGAATGACGGCGTAACCCAAAACGTACTCGACCCGTACGCGAAGTCGATGGCGGAGTTCAGAGTCAATACGAAAGGGGAGGCTGGTCCTGACGGCGATGCGGTTGGGAAAGCGGCCATCGTCGATCTAAGCGGAACCGATCCTTCGCTAGACTATGATTTTGCCCAAATCGACGGCTATGAGAAAAGAGAGGATGCGATTATTTGGGAAGCGCATATTCGGGATTTTACATCCGATCCTTCCGTTGCAGGTGATCTCACGGCACGATGGGGCTCCTACAACGCATTCAAGGATAAACTGGCTTACATCAAATCGCTGGGCGTTACCCATATTCAATTGCTTCCAGTCATGGCTTGGTATTATGGCGACGAGGCGAACATGGGTGTAAGGGAGAATGAGTTTTCGGCGATCGATAATGAATATAACTGGGGTTATGATCCGCACAGCTATTTCTCGCCGGACGGTGCTTATTCAGAAAATGCCAAGGATCCTGAGCTTAGAGTGAAAGAATTAAAGGGACTCATCGATGCGATTCATGAGGAAGGCATGGGGGTTGTGCTTGATGTCGTTTACACCCATATGGCAAAAGCAAGCTTCCTAAACGACATTGTGCCAAACTACTATGCGTTCCAGGACGCGAACGGCAACAACATCGGAGGCTTCGGCAACAACCTGGCGACCTCTCACAAAATGGCGGAAAAGCTGATGGTTGATTCCGTTAAGTATTGGTTTGATGAATATAAAATCGACGGCATGCGCTGGGATATGATGGGCGATGCCACTTATGAGTCCGTTCAGCATGCTTATGACGCGGCTGCGGGCATTAATCCGAATGCCTTGTTCATCGGGGAAGGCTGGAAAACGTTCGGTGGCGCCGCTTCCGATCCGGCCTTAAAGGATAAGGGCGCAGACCAGGCTTGGATGGACAAAACGGACAGCGTCGGTGTCTTCTCCGATGAGATTCGCAATGAATTGAAATCCGGCTTCGGCTCTGAGGGCGAGCCGAGATTCATTACAGGCGGAGAGAGAAGCATCGCTACGATTCTTAATAACATTAAGGGCCAGCCCGGCAACACGCCGGCGGACGACCCGGGGGACATGGTGCAGTATATCGAAGCCCATGATAACTTACCGCTATACGATGTTATCGCGCAATCGATCAAGAAGGATCCTGCCGTAGCGGCTAATGATCTGGAAATTCATAAGCGGGTACGGCTGGGCAATTTGCTTATCCTGACGTCGCAAGGAACGGCCTTCCTGCATGCAGGGCAAGAATACGGCCGGACGAAGCAATGGCTGGGCGAAGGCATCCCGGAGCAAAAATACCATGAGCTTGCGGATGCGTCAGGCACCCCATTCGGGTATTTTATCCATGACTCCTATGACTCGTCCGATGCCATTAATAAGTTCGATTGGCAGAAGGCGACGGATGCCGGGCAATATCCGGTCAATAACGTTACGCAGCAGTATACTTCAGGCTTAATTGAGCTTAGAAAGCATACGGATGCGTTCCGTCTAGGCGACAAGGATTTGGTTAACTCCAACGTGACGCTCATTAACGCGGAGGAAATGAAAACAAACGATCTTGTGATCGGTTATAAAAACAAAGCAACCGACGGCACGGGGAATTATTACGTATTTATGAATGCGGATAATAAAGAAAGAACGCTTACGCTTTCGGAGGATTTGACGGGAGGCACGGTCGTTGTGGACAGCGACGAGGCGGGCACCCAGGCCGTTGCAGATCCAACGGGCTTCGAGCTGACAGCAAGCAAGATTAAGCTTGCGCCTTTGACAGCTGTCATTATTAAGCTGGACGCGGCAGCGCCGGAGCTTACGGGGCTTGAGCTGGATAGCGCTAGCTATTCCCTTCAAGTAGGAACGACGCACCAAACGGAAGTTTATGCGAAATACAGCGACGGCAGCAAGAAAAAAGTAACGAATGCAGCCGTGTTCTCATCGGTGAAGCCTGAGGTGGCAGCCGTTACAGCGGGCGGTCTTGTAACCGCAGTCGGCGCTGGCCAAACGACGATTACGGTTACGTACAAAGGCATCACGGCGAGCGCGGCGGTTTCGGTTACGACGGATTCGGTGAAGCGTTACGTTCAGCTGAATTACATCCGGCCGGATAAGAACTACACGGATTGGAATCTGTGGATTTGGAATACCGGCGTGAAAAATGACCAAATCAATTTCGATAAAGTCGAAAACGGTGTAGCTACGGTCCTGCTGGAAATTTCGGCCGACACGACCAGCGTAGGTTTTGTGCTTCGCAAAGGAAGAGACTGGAACACCGCGAAGCAGGATATTCCGGATGATCGGGTCATTCCGATTGCGCCGGGGGCTGCCTTTACAAAGGTCAATATTACGAGCATGGTCAGTCAACTTGATATTTTGCCAACGATTGATGGACCTGTTCTGAAGGATGGAGGCATTACCTTCCTCTACCGGGATGATACGTTGTTCAAAAACGGGCAGTCCAGCGATATGACCAGCGTTAAGGTGAGGGTAAACGATACGGAGTACGATATGGCTTATGATGCTTCGAAGGAATGGTTTGCGTATACGCTTGCTAATGTAGAAGGCGGTACGTACGAGTATACCTTTGTGGTTAAGAAGAAGGACGAAGCGGCAGTAGAAATCAACGATCCGAAAAATACTTCTGACGGCAAATCCTTCATTACGTATCGGAAGCCTGTCGTTACCATGACGGCAACCGTCAGTCCAGCTGCGATTTCATACAACGAAAATGCGGTATTGACAATCACGACCGCCGTATCGGAAGAGGTAGCTTTTACGGATGGCTATATGGATTTAACGGCATTAGGCGGACCGGCTATGGTGAAGATGGACACCACGCTGCTCGCACAAACCATTGCCGTAAAAGACACGGTTACTGCCGGCGTAAAGGAAATACCGATTACACTGGTTGACGAGTTCGGCAATAAGCATACGCATACGGGCTCGGTGACCGTTAAAGCGAGAACGTTTGCCGGCAATCTGGACTTTGATTGGGATGAGGCGCGCATCTATTTCGCGTTAACCGATCGTTTCGCGGACGGTGACAGTACCAATAATGCGGACGTGGATAAAGAGCATCTCGAGGCTTATCACGGCGGTGATTTCAAAGGGATGATCGACAAGCTGGATTATTTGCAGGAGCTTGGCATCAATACGCTTTGGATTACACCGATTGTCGATAATATCGATTTTAACAAAGGCGCTGATTTTAACGCCAAGCAATACGGCTACCATGGCTATTGGGCGAAAGATTTCACGAAGCTCGACGAGCATCTCGGCGATATGGAGACGTTCAAGGAGCTGATCAACAAAGCCCATGACAAAGGCATCAAAATCATGGTCGATGTAGTGTTAAATCATACCGGCTATGGCTTGAAGGCGGATGAAAGCCGCCCGGGCATTACACCTGAGGACAAAGCGCGCTTTGACGGCATGCTGAGGACGAATGGCGTTCAAGCCAGCACGAATCCGGTTGAAGGGGAGCTGGATCATCTTCCAGACCTTAAGACAGAGGATCCTGCTGTACGCGAAAAAATCATCGAATGGCAGGCAGGATGGTTAGAGCGGGCGAAGACGGAGCGTGGAGATACGATTGATTTCTTCCGCGTAGATACGATCAAGCATGTGGAGAGCACGACATGGAAAGCATTCAAAAATGCGCTGACTGCCGCAGATCCCGAGTTTAAGCTGATTGGCGAGTATTTTGGTGGTACTGTAGACGGTGACGGAGGTATGCTTCGCAGTGGTCAAATGGACAGCTTGCTCGATTTCAGCTTCAATGACAGAGCGAGAGATTTTGCAAACGGAGCCATTGACGCAGTTGACGCTTACTTGGCGGACCGCGAGACCAAGCTGGATAACACGACAACCATGGGGCAGTTCCTGAGCAGCCATGATGAGGATGGTTTCCTCTCGCATTTTGTTGATGGAGACAAAGGAAAGCTGAAGATCGCAGCAGCTCTGCAAATTACGGCAAAAGGCCAGCCCGTCATTTATTACGGGGAAGAGCTGGGCCGCTCGGGTGCCAATGCACGCGATATGAGCGCGGGTCTGTTCAGCGAAAACCGGACGGATATGCCTTGGGAGCAGCTGAAGGCAGAACAGGCGATGCATGATCATTATGAGAAGCTGCTCAATATTCGGGCTAAATTCTCGAAGGTCTATGCGAAAGGGGCGCGGACGAAGCTTGCGGGCTCGGATGCACTGGGCTACCTGGCATTTAACAAACAATTTAACGGTGTAAATGTCGTAACGGTCATTAACACGGCAACTGACAGCAAAGCGGTTGTGCTGACCGCTCCTTTCGCAGCAGGATCGGCGGTTAAGGATGAATACAGCGGAACGATGTACACGGTGGCGGCAAATGGTCAATTGACGGTTTCCGTACCAGGCAGGAACGAAGGCGGAACGGTGATTTTAAGCGAGGTCTCGTCGAATGGATCATCGCCTGATACACCGCAGGAAACAGATGCTCAAACCGTGGATGAGAGCAGCTTGAAAACGATCAAGGACGGCAAAGCGTCGGTGCAAATAGCCAATGGAAAAAATATTGTGCAGCTGCCGTTTAAAGCAGCGGCTATGCTGGTAGGCAATGACTTGGAGCTGAAAGCAAACGGCATTACGATTAATCTGCCGAATGAAGTGCTGGCAGCGGTGCAAGCCCTCGTTCCAGCCACCCAAGCCGACGGCGCGCAGCTTGTATTTGAATTAAAAGCAGTGAAGACGGCGGACGCTAAAGCTTTGCTTGACCGTGTGGAAGCCGATCAGGCTCAGGTGAAGGCAGCATCTTTGGTTTATGAATTCCATTTAAGCGCAGTCATGAAGGATGGAAAAACGGTTCAGGCTTCGAAGTTCGAGAAGCCGATTACGATTACCTTCAAGGTTGATGCGAATGCGAACAAAGACATCGTTGGCGTTTATTATGTTAGCGATGACGGCAAGCTGGAGTACGTCGGAGGCGCGTTGAACGGCGATTGGATGACGGCGGAGGTATTCCATTTCAGCAAATATGCGGTTCTGGAATACGACAAATCATTTGCAGACGTGGAGGCCAGCCACTGGGCTTCCGCGGCGGTGAAGTCGCTCGCAGCGAAGAACATCGTGAATGGGATTAACGGCACGCAGTTTGCTCCGGGAGCCAACGTAACCCGTGCCGAATTCGCAGCCATGCTCGTTCGCGCGCTTGGCGTTAAAGCGGATGGATCGGCAAGCTTCTCCGACGTTGGAGCAGGCAAATGGTATTCCGGTTATGTGGCTGCAGCGAGCAAGCTGGGCATCGTAAAAGGCCGCAGCGACAGCAAGTTTGCGCCGAATGAAAAGATTAGCCGCGAGGAGATGGCGGTTATGATTATTCGCGCTTATGAAGTGCGCAAAGCGAACGAGAGCGCCGCGGGATCGGCGGAAGCGGCGTTTACCGACCGCAGTGAGATTAGCCCATGGGCCGCAGCATCCGTAGCGGCTGCCGCGGAGCTTGGACTGGTTCAAGGCAGAGCGAACGATACCTTTGTGCCGAAGGGTAATATGACGCGCGCCGAAAGCGCGCAAGTAATTTATAACTTGCTGGCTAAATAAAAAAAGATGGGCTGCTCCTTTGGTCAATTTGACCATTGTAGACAGCCCGTCTTTTTTTATTGCCTACTCCTTGCCATGCCGGGTAAAAAGACACACCCCGAACAAAATCAATGCTACGGCCGTGCGATGCTTGTATTTCACCGAGTAGAGAGTTTTTTCGCCGAGGACGGCATCAGCTGCTTACTTATCGGCGTAGAGTAGATGGCTACACTGCAAAAAATACATTAGAAACCTGACATGACCCTCGAAGCGGACAGCTGCGTTGCAGAAAATACAACAGAATCAGTACTCGGATATGAAATAGAACCGCATATAGCTGATTCTGTTGTACAAACTACAATGTAGCTCCATAGGGAGCGATTAGAGGAGCATTACGTTGCATAATCTGCAGCGTAGATATAGGGCGAGCTGCCTTTTTAGCGCAGTGTATAAACAAAATACGGTAACCGAATGCAGTAACAGAATGAAGTAACCGAATGCAGTAACAGAATGCAGTAACAGAATGCAGTAACCGTATGCAGTAACCGAATGCGGTAACAGAATGCGGTAACCTAACAGAATACAGTAACCGTATGCAGTAACCGAATGCGATAACCGAATGAAAGCTCGCATCTGGGAGATAAAGCATGCCATGTAGGCTGCCTACTCCTTACCATGCCGGATAAAGAGCCACACCCCGAACAAAATCAATGCTCCGGCCGCGAGCTGGTAGCCCGTCAACGCTTCTTTCAAGAGCACCCATGCGAGCAACGAGGAAATGACGGGCTCGCCGAGTACGGACATCGACACGGCAGCTGCGCTCATATGCTTCAACAGCCAATTAAATAGATAGTGGCCGAACAGCGTAGGAACAATCGCCAGCAGCAGGAATAAGCCCCATTCCTTCGAGCTGTAGCCCGTGAAGGGATTACCGCGTACGATATTGTAGAATGCAAGCGCCGTAGCAGCGAGCGCGAATACCCAGAAGTTATAAGCGAAGGCGCTCATGTCCTTCCGCAGCTGCTTGCCGATCAGCATATGAACGGCTACGGCCGCCGCTCCAAGAAAGGATAGAATATCACCAAGCAGCGCATCTCCGGAGAGAGCGAAATCGCCCGAGCCGATGACGATTGAGCCTGCAAGCGCAAGGCCCATGCCCCACAGCATCATGCGGTTTGCCTTGATACGGAATAGGAAGTAAGAGCCGAGCATCACCATAACAGGCTCAAGCGTTAAAATGACAGTTGAGCTTGCGACGGTTGTCAGGCGCAGGGATGCCATCCATAGCAAAAAGTGCAGGGCAAGCATCACACCTGAAGCGGCTAACAGCCGCCATTGTCTTGCGGTGAGATGGAACATTTCAGCGCGGTACTTCCAAACGAGCGGAAGCATAATAAGATTGGTTAAATACAGCCTGTACATGGCAATGACGGCTACATCGGCATCGGACCATCGTACGAATATCGATGAAAACGAGATAGCGATTATCCCGATAATGTATAACAATTCATAGGTTGCGATTGACTTGGTGCTGCGTTCCATCGTTGTAATATCTCCCATACTTATAAAACCCCTGACTCTCTCAAAGCGTTAGCTCTTCAAGGGTCAGGGGTTTTATTATATTCTCTACTTAACCGACTTGACCGGCGGTAGGCTTAGCGGCGGCCTTCTCCAGCTCGGCGTCAAAATACTGCTGAAGCTCCGCGACCTTCCTTACATCCTCAAACGAGGCTTTGCCGGCAAGATAACGTTCGGCGAATACTTCCCATTGCGGCACGATTTTTTGCGAGGTCATCGTACGAATCGCATTTTTAACCATTCGGCGTTCCTTGGCATTCGTGTACATATCCTTAAACTGCTGCTTGAGGCTGAAATCCAGCTCGCCAAAGATTTTGCGGAATACTTCTGCCGTCATGCGGGCATCATCGAGCGCGCGGTGCGCAGAGCCTTCTGCCGTAATTTCAAGATCGAGCAGGGCTGCTTCTACGCTGACATCATTCGTGACATTCTTGTACCGAATATAACCTTTCAGCAGGTCGAAATAATCAGCGGCCATCCAAAAGCTGTCATCGAGCTTATGCATTCGCGTATCGTAGACGATTCGCTTCAAATCCTCGCCGCCCCAAGTAAAGAGCAGGAAGGTGTCACTTTTTTTCAACCATGCAGTGAAATCGCCAATCACCTTCGGAAATCGGCTCGCCGTGTCGATGTCTTCCTGCGGAATGCCGGTTTTTTTCTTAATAAAGCTGTTCAGTTTGGAAAAATAAACGGGCCGGATTAAAGCGGAAAATTCATCTGTCTGCTCCAATGAGCTATTTAAACGAACGGCGCCAATCTCAATGACCTCCATGGGCAATTCACTTGCAAACTTACGTCCATTAAATTCAATATCCAATATAATATAATCCAAAATCTTAACCTCCGATAGATAGCCTGTGTTCTCCATTCTATCAGAAAAAGTTATCCATATGGAAACTACAATATGGTAGAACGCGTTTTCAGCTTTATTTTCTTAATTTCACCACGTAGTAGAGTATCGTCCCAATCTTTTACATTTATTTTCCACGCAAAGAAACAGCCGCATCCGGAGAGGAACGGCTGGAGGGAGTGGCATACTGCGCATGCCGCTTGCGGTTCGAGGCTCGCGTTAGGAACGCTTCATACGGCGGGAATTAAGCCAAAGCGGAATACGGAAGACTAAATTGATGAGCAGTACGACAAATACGAGCACGGCTGCCGCTTTTTGGGCAATTTCCTGCGCATCGCCGACAATGGCCTCGGACTGCACATACCAGAGATGGACGGCCAGCGTGGCGCCGGGTGAAAATAGGCTGAAATCCCACATCTCACCGGAGGTTGTAACGCCTGCGGTCAAAATGATGACCGCGCTTTCGCCAAACGCGCGGCCAGCCACAAGGCAGATGCCTGTGATGATGCCGTTTAATGCGGTGGGAATCAGCGCGCGGGTGATCGTTTGCAGGTGTGTGCCGCCAAGCGCGAAGGAAGCGTTCTTCAGCTCCTTGGGCACCGAACGTATCGATTCTTCGGTTACGCGGGTCAGCACAGGCAAATTAAGAAAAGCCAAGCTGACCGCGCCGCCTAGAATAGTCAAGCCGATCTCGAAATATTCAACGAACAACGCAATGCCGAATAATCCGAATATAATAGACGGCACCGAAGCTAAGCCTTCCACGCAAATGCGAACGAAGCCGATCAGCTTATTGTCCGGCGCGAATTCCGCCAAATAAATGCCGGCTGCCATTCCGAGCGGAATGGAGATCAGCAAGGAAATAAACAAAACGTAGAAGGAGTTCAGCAGAGTCGGACCGATCCCGCCGCCCTCGTCAATCTCGCTTGGCAGGCCGAAGATGAAGTCCCATGTAATCTTCGGGAGTCCATCCTGCAAAATTAAAAAAAGGAGACCGAAAATAAAGACGATGATCAGGATGCCAAGCGACCAGACCACGCCAGTGAACACGCGGTCTTTGAACCGGTTGAGTCCTTTTTTGCCGCTGAACGGATTTGCCAAAGGGTTAATATCTAGAGCTTGCTTCATGCTTGTGACCCCTTTCTTTGCAGCCAGCGGATGGCAACGATCATGAACAACGATATGACGAGGAGCAGGAAGCCCATCAAATAAAGCGCGTAATTCCACGTGGAATCAAACGGAACATTCGAAATTTGCATAACGATGTTGCTTGTGAGAACGGAAGTTGGCTTCAGCAGACTGTCGGCCAGCTGAGGCGTATTGCCGATGACCATAACGACAGCCATCGTCTCGCCAACCGCGCGCGCCATGCCTAGAATAACGGCATACATGATTCCGCTTTTGGCCGAAGGAAGCAGCACTCTCCACACCGTCTGGAAGCGGGTAGCGCCGAGCGCGTAGGAGGCGTCGCTGAATTTGGAAGGAACCGCGCTGATTGCATCATCGCTTATGCGGCTCACGGTTGGGAGAACCATAATGGTAAGCACGAGCGCCGCCGCAAGCAGGCCATCGCCCATACCGCTTCCGGTCACATTCCGAATCAAGGGAATCAGAACCGTCAAGCCCAAGTAACCGTAAACGACGGATGGGATGCCGACGAGCAGGTCAAGCACAGGACGAAGCATGTTTTTGAGCCAGGGCGGTACAAAGACCGATAGAAACACGGCAATGATCAGAGAAATAGGCACGCAGATCAGCAGCGTTAATGCCGTGAGGGCGAAGGTGCCAAAAATAAAGATCAAAGCGCCGTATTGCTCATTCTCGGGGTTCCATTCCGTGCTGAAGAAGAAATCCATAGGCGAAATATGGCTGAAAGTCAGCACGCCGGTACGGAACATCAGCAGCAGGATCAGAAAGAGAATCAGGCATACGAAGCTGGCTGCCGCGATACAGAGATAACGAAAGAGACGGTTGGTGAAGAACAGACGGGATCTTCGGTCAAAAGGCTTGCTGCTGCCAGCCAGTATGGCTTTGCCGAGCTCGGCGGAAAGCCGCGGCCGCGACTGCGGTCCGGCATGAGTGGATTCCAACATATACGGTAAGCTCCTCTAAGCAAAAGCATTCTGAAGCCGGCCTTGTCTTTAGGCTCCCAGAGCTTTTCGCTATGAAATATAAATGGGAATAATGATTAATGCCATTGAAGGAAAGAACGGCCGACTCAGGCGCTTATTCGCGCAAGCCGACCGCTCCTTTGAAGAAAGACTATTTAATTGCCGAGATCGGAATGAATTTAAGCTTCTTCAATGAACCATTTTGGAACTTCGTGCTTTGTACATATTTGATGAATTCTTTCGTTGCGCCTGTCGGCTGGCCTTTTGTCATATAGTAGCCGTAGCCCCATACTTTGTACTTTCCGTTGATGACATTCGCTTCAGTAGGAGCAATGTCGTTGATTTTTACAGCCGTCATTTTGTCGGTTACATAAGCAAGGTCCATATAACCAATGGCATTAGGAGTAGTTTCGATTGCGGACTTCATGTCGCCGCTCGTTTTTACTTCTTTGTAGTTATCGCCCTTCGTCATGAAATCGGTACCGTCAAGCGCTTTGTCTTGGAAGTTTACGCGAGTGCCTGAACCAAACGTACGGTTTACAACGATGATTTCAGCGTCCTTGCCGCCAACTTCTTTCCAGTTTTTAATTTTTCCGGAGAAGATGCCTTGCAGCTCTTTTGTCGTTAGGTTTGTTGCCGTTACGTTCTTATTTACAACAGCAGCGAAAGGAATAATGGCTACTTTATGAGCAACTTGGCCTTCGAATTTTTTGAAGCCGGGAACATCCTTCGAAGCATCCCAGTCAACAGCTCCGATGTTAGCGATGCCTTTGCGCACAGCTTGTGGCCCTGTGATCGAACCGGCAGCGGAAGCTGAAATTTTTACTTTAGGATTGAGCTTTTTGAACTCATTGGCTGCTTGAAGCGTCAGCGGCAGAAGGGCAGAGGAGCCGTTGATGACGATTTTGCCGCTTAGCTTGCTAGCAGCGGTAACAGTAGGCGTGGAAGCAGGAACGGAGCTGAAGCCGATTACGGCGATGAGCGCTGCGATCGTTAATTGTTTAAACCATTTCATTAGGAATAACCTCCATAAATTAGTTAGTTATGTTTTTCCAGCTGCCGTTCGTTAATACAGCCAGTTGACCGTCGATAAGTGCCGCGATATTCGAGCTGTTCGAAACCACCAGCTCCGAAGCGCTGTCCGATACCGTTTGTACAAGCTTGCTTGCGCCCGTTGCGCTGTCGATCTCATAGATCGCATTGGTGTTGTTTCCGTCTGCTGTTAACAGATAGAGTTTGCTTCCGCCTTGAACGAGCTGATAAACATCTTTGTCAGCGAACAGGGGCGTGCTTGCTTTTCCTGCATTGTCTACTGTTACAAGTTGTCCGATGCTTGCCTCGTCTGCGCTTACGCTGACGTAGCTGACTTTCGAGCCGTCGTCTGACAGTGCTAGGAAAACCTTATCTGCGGTATCTTTAGTAAGCTGCAGCGGCTTGTTGTCTGCCGCTTTAGCGTTGTAGAAGTAGATTTGCGGCTCAGTGCCCGTATCATCGATAGCGACATCATCAAGCTCAACGTCCTTGCTGCTGTCTGCTGTTACTTTCGGTTGCTTGAAGACGTAGAAAGCAAATTGCGTACCGTCAGCGGATACTTCAAGGTTCGCTTTGTAGTCGACCTTGTCTTCCAATACCTTGGTCACTTTACCATCAGCCAGGGCAACCTTTGCGATAACCGAGCTTTTGTCACCTTGCAGGAAGAAGAGGGAAGAGCCGTCGCTTGACCATTGCAGCTCATTTTTGATCGAGGTGTCCGTGCTTACCTGCTTCGATTGCTTCTTGCTCAGGTCAATCGTGAATACGGCACCGTTCGCATCGGAGTAAGCGACGCTTTTGCCATCAGGAGAAAGAACGAGCTCGGAAGCGCCTTCGGACTTCAGCAGCAGCTCGTTTTTGCCAGTAGCGGCATCAACTAAGAAATCCTCGCGTCCTTCGCCCGCTGTGCCCGACACAATCAGCTGGGAAGCATTAACCCAAACCGCATGCTCTGCTCCGTCAAGCAGCTTCACCGTGCTGATCGCGTTATTTTCAAAGCTGCCACCAAGCGCTTTAACGAATGCGGCAGGCTCGATAAAAGTGGAGTATGCGACTTCCTTCACCGGATGCGAAAGCGGAGTAGCTGCGCCGTTAACCGTAATGGATTTCGAAGCGTTTTTTAGCTTCAGCGTGTTCTCGCCGAACTTAACGACAACCGTGTGGTCACTGTTGATATGCAGCGTAGCGCCAATAGCGTTCGTGATGTCGCGAACGGAAGCGAGTGTGACGCCCCCATCTACAATCGTGCGGATGGATACCGGGTTCGCGTTAACGAGAAAGCTTGAAGCGCTGATTTGTACAGCTTGATTTCCTGCTGCCGTTTGTGCGAAAACCGGAGTGACTGCCGATGCGCTGATTGCTGCTGCGATCATAGAGATGGCCATTGCTTTTTTCATTTGCATGGAATAGGATCACCTTTCTCAAATGGGTATTTTAGTATAAACCGAGTCTCCGACGCCTTGGTCGGTATGTATGTGGCTTGATCCCTCCCAGGCAGCGTTTGTTCGGAACATGTTTATAGCATGTCGTTCATTTCTACTAGATCTTATCAGCTATTTATTATCCCATTATTTAGAAATTGTATTGAATTTGTAAATAAAAGGAGGTATATCGAACTAGATTTTGATACACCGACAGGAGAATAGAAATTTCCCCCCTTATAAGTAGAAAGTGCACCATAGCCAGCTTCAAACGAGGTTTATAATGGGTATGAACGCGAATCTAATTCATAATTGGAGGATCAATCGATGAACATTTCTATCGGAGGTTATTCATTTAACAACATGTATTTGGAAGGAAAGATGGATGTATTCGGCTATTTGGAAACCGTCAAATACCGATATCGGATGGATACAGTCGATTTGTGGAACGGTTTTTTTATTAACCGCAGCAGCAAGCCTATCATGAAGCTGGCGGATGAAAGCTATATTCGGAAAATACGCGAGGCGCTGGATGAAAAAGAAATGCGTGTCGTTAATTTTGCAATCGACGGAGCGCATTTATGGGACCCGGACAAGGAGATGCGCCAGTACCTTTACGATAATGCGATTCTTCATCTGCGCGCTTCCGTTCTATTGGGTGCCGAAACCGTACGGATCGATACGGGCGGCAGCTACAAAAACGAAGAAAAAATGAGTGAAGAGCAATTTGAATACACGGTTAAGCGCTATCGGGAGTTTGCGGCTTATGCGGCGGAGCATGGTTTTCTTATCGGACCGGAAAATCATATGGGGGCATCGCTGAATCCAAATGAGATGAAGCGCCTCGCAGAAGCGGTTGATCATCCGTCCTTTGGCTTTCTCGTGCATCTGGGACGCTGGAAAGAGAACCAGGCGGAAGGCGACAGCATTGTTGCTCCTTGGGCTTACCATACCCATTTCGACGAGGAAACGGCGGATGGAGACCAAGCTGTGGAGACCATTCTTATGCTGGAGGTAGCAGGCTATAAGGGTTACTTTGGCGTGGAGTATAACGCGCCTCGCAATCAATATGCCGAAACGGAGCTGCTTATTTCCAAGGTGAAGAAGCTCTTGATCGATGCTAAACAACAATCAGGCAGAGGGGCGCGGCATGATGAATAATATAAGAATCGGTATCATTGGCGCTGGGCAAATCGGCAAAATGCATATCGAAAAATATAAAGGAATCGCTGGCGCGGAGCTCGTTGCCGTGTGTGACGTCAATGAGCAGGAGGCTAAGCGGGTTGCCGGGCAATATGGCATCCCGCACGCCTATGCGGATTTCCGCGAGCTGCTGAAGCGCGGGGATTTGGATGCGGTTGATGTATGTTTGCACAACAACTTTCATTCTCCGGTAACGATTGCCGCTCTGGAAGCGGGACTGCATGTTTATTGCGAGAAGCCGATAGCGGGAACCTATACGGACGGCAAAGCGATGGTCGATGCGGCCAAAGCAAATGGAAAGCAATTGCATGTGCAGCTGTTTACGTTATATGGTAAAGACACGAAGGCGGCTATGACGCTGATTGACGGCGGTATGCTCGGAAAGCTGTACCATGCGCGCTCGACAGGCTTCCGCAGAAGGAATCGGCCGTTCGTCGATGGCTACGGCACGCCTTATTTTACGCGTAAGGAGACGGCGGCCGGAGGCGCGCTGCTGGATATGGGCGTATATCATATTGCTCAGCTGCTCTATCTGCTGGGAAATCCGAAGGTCGAGAGAATTTCAGGCAAAGTGTATCAAGAAACGGAGATGCTGCAGGAGCGAAGAGTGCAAAGCGGCTTTGATGTAGAGGAATTGGCTGCGGGCTTTATCCGTTTCACAGGCGGCTTGACGCTTGATATCGTAGAGGCATGGGCTGTGCATCTTGGCGGCTTCGAGGGCAGCAGCATCGCGGGCTCAAAAGGCGGCATACGCCTGCCGAATGAGCTGACAGGAGCAGGCGCGCAGCCGTTCAGCTTCCACAGCACCGTTTGCGATATGGATATGGACAGCACGGTGGATTTGGATATGATGGATTTACGCAGGCATCGCCTTTATGAGAATGAGGATGCTTACAGCAGCTCTCAGCATCACTGGGTTGCGGCGCTTCAAGGCAGAGTGCCACTGCTTCCAACGGCGGAAATTGCGCTGAATACCATGCTAATTAGCGAAGGCATCTATATGTCGGAGGAGCTTGGACGTGAGGTGGGCGCAGAGGAAGTGATCACGCGTTCCCGAACGTCCGCGGTCGAGCTATAAAGACAAGGAGAGCCGGCAGCTGGATAAAGGACAGGGATATGAACAACCATTCGAATCGGACTTTTCATTTGATTAAGGCGTTTAACTTTTTCGTATACGGCGCGATCGCCGTCTATAGCACTTTTTTTGCATTGTATTTGCAATCCATAGGAATGACTACGCTCGAGATCGGTGCCTTGATGGCAGGAGGCCCTATCGTCTCTATTATCGCAAATCCTTTATGGGGTTATTTGAGCGATCGGCTCCGGAACGTTAGGCTTATTCTCATTGTGATGCTTACCGGAAGCATGCTCATCATGCAGCTCGTCTTTTTGTATCAATCCTACACGATCATTTACGCGAGCATGCTGTTCTTTTTCTTTTTTCAAATGCCTTTATTTTCGCAGAGCAACAGCCTGATTCTAAACAGCATTGAGGGAACAACTCATAAATTCGGGGCTTTTCGCTTGTTCGGCTCGCTTGGCTGGGCGCTGATGGCTGTTGCGGCCGGGCCTGTCATTGGACAGATCGGTATTGATCGTCTTTGGATGATTTATACGGCTATGATGCTGATCTCACTAGTATTTGCCTTTGCGCTTCCAAAGGGCGAGGTGAGAGGGGCCGCTCCGGCGGGCAAAGTTAATTACCGATCCATGTTTGTTAACCGATCTTTCTTATTGTTTTTGATGATTGGATTAGTCATCTCCATCCCAAATTCAATGAATACCACATTCATCTCCCTCTATATCAGAGAGCTAGGCGGAGAAGCTTCATTAATCGGTTGGTCTGCTTTTTGGTCATCGATTTTTGAAATACCGGTATTTTTACTGCTTGACCGTTATTTAAAAAAGAATTCGCGAACCATGGTGCTGTGCCTTGTGGTAATCAGCATGCTGTTTGCCTTGCGTTGGTTTCTCATGTCTGGTGCGGACAGCGCGCAGCAAATCATTTTCATTCAGGTGCTCCATTGCTTAACCTTTGGCGGCTATTATTATATTGGCACGCAGCTAACCGTCCTGCTGGTGCCTGCTGAATTCAGAGCCTCGGGCCAGGCTGTCTATGCGCTTACTTGGGGAGGCTTATCCGGAATCGCGGCGGGTATTATCGGTGGCTGGATGTTTGAGGAAGCCGGCCCTCAGTCCATGTATCAGCTATGCGGCATATTGGCAGCGGCAGGGATAGCCGGCTTTTGCTTGCTGTACATGCAGCTGCGAAGAAAGGTATATACGAATCAGGATAGGAGCATAGATATAGTGTGACTGCAACCTTTTTGGCCGCAGGTCCGTTCAAATAAGGGAACGGCCAAAACCGAACAGAAGAGGTGGACGACCATGAAGAAACGAATGAGCACAGTCATTGCAGCGGTCGCAGTCATGCTTTCTGCATCAATCACATCACAAGCCTTCGCGGCTGCTCCTTTTAACGATATCGCTGCTTCAGGAAACAAAGCCAAAATTGAAGCCCTACAGCAGCAAGGGATCATAAAAGGGGTGAGCGATACGGCGTTCCATCCAGAGGACAATCTAACTGCCGCGCAGGGCATTTCCTTAATCGTGAGAACAACGCAGATCAGCCTGGCTGCCATTGATTTCAAAAGGGCGCCTGTCGCGGACGACTATTATACAAAGGTGAAAAATGAAGCGTGGTATGCGGAGGATTTTATTATTGCGCATTACAACGGTCTTGATATCCCAGCGGATATTGATCCTTCTGCACCGCTTACGAAAGAGCAGTTTACGCATTATCTCGTCCAAGCGCTTGAGCTTACGGGCCAATATCCAACGGTCAAAATGTTTATCCCGATTCAAGACGAGAAGGATATTACGATTGATTACCAGGGCACCATTCAACGTGCGCTCTTGTACAAAATCATTTCCTTGGATGAAGAAGGAAACTTTGATCCTGCACATGTCTTAACTCGTGCGGAAGCAGCGGCCATTCTTTATGATACGAAGGCATTTATCGAAGCGCATAAAGAGAATGTCGCTCCGGAGCCGGAAACAAACGCATAACACTTGTTTAAAATAAAAGCAGCTGATCGGACTTTTTTAAGTCTAATAGCTGCTTTTTTTTTGTGTGTGATTTATTTCTTTGATTCTTTATCTCTAATGTCCGATAATTTCTATAATTCCAAGCGGAGTAATAAGAAATAATGTGTAATCTTTATTTATATCATATTATTAATTTGAAAATCAATAAAAAAACAAAAAAAGCCTTGAATTATTTTCCAGGCTGTAGTATCTTCTGTATAGGATATGACTCAGGGAGGTGAACGAGCATGGAAAAGATGGCAATGCAAATGATGATGAACATGTGTATGGAAGAAATGATGTGCAAGATGAAGTCTATGAAGATGATGATGGACATGATGATGGAAATGAAAATGATGGACAGCATGGATATGAACATGATGATGATGAAGATGCAAGAGTGTGACGAAATGTCGACGATGATGATGAAGATGATGCGTGACATGGAGCAAGTATCGATGTAATGCATGTAATCTATGAATCTAGCCATTCATAGACTTGATCGGCAGAGCAGGTCGCTGCATGCCCTCGTTAATAGCTTTACCCTACATAGCTAAGCAGAGCAGACCACTGCATGCAGGCTTTTTTTTATTTCCGAATGGTTATTTATGATACAGCCCCGTTTAACCACCTTATAGTGCATAGTGAGCCTTTAGTTTGCTGGCAATCATCACCCGTTGAAGCTTAAACTCCCAAACTTTCTCTCTAAGCTGTTTCTGCAGCTGCTCTGAATTTTGTGCATTCCGAAGCTGTTCGTAGATATCGAGCATTTTCCGGTTAATGTTATCAAAACGAAGCCATAAATCCACGCGAATGCCGTGCTCGATTTCAAGGCGGATGTGGTTATCCTTTGCATGCAGAGTTTGGATGATTTGCTGCTGCCATTCGGTATCCTGAACGGTTACGGCAAAGTTATAGAGGTCCAGATAATCGTCAACCCATTTTGCGGCAATTTGTTTTTCGGAATAAGTCATGCGGAGCAGCTCCAATCTCTGTAGTGTTCTTATACCTAGTATTATACTAGGAATTAAAGGGATTGCAAGTGGTTTGTTTGATGATTTTTTGTAGGATTGTTGCAAGGAGAATCCCCGGTGCGGCGAGGTTTATGGCGTTAAGGCTTTTCTTATGAAAAACACACTGTTAATTCCAATTTATTTAATCGGAATTAACAGCGTGTTTTTACTGAGATTCTAGAGGGAGTTAATTGAAGCGGCCGATCCGTTCTTAAAAGCGGAAAAAACAGCAAAACCATGATGTTTATAAATGCAGTCGGCATGGACAAAGCCAGCCTCGCAAAGCCAGTTTATCTGATCCTGCACACTCGCGTTGATATCGACCTTGCGGCGTTCAATCGACGCTTCAATCGCGTCGTTAGACAAGCCGCTTTTTTGAATCGTGCTTACCCACTGCGACATGTAGTAGTCGTCCCAAAAAGGAGTCGAGCCCGCGGCTTGATCGGCATTAACGAATACGCCGCCGTCGACTAACCGTTCATGAATGGTGGAGAAAAGCTCCCGTTTGGCGGTATGCGTCAAATGGTGGATAGAGAGGGAGGAAATGATGGCGTCGTATTTCTCCGTATAGGGGTAATTCGAATAATCAGCCGCAACATAGTTAAATGCAGGATTATCGCCAAAACGAACGCGTGCTTCCTTCAGCATTTCCTCGCTCAGATCGATTAAGGTGAAAGAGGCAAGCGGATATTTACAGTGTATAAAGGCTGAAAAAAGTCCTGTTCCTGCCCCTAAATCCAAAATGCGGGGAGCCTGATTCATGCATGCAACGGCATCGGCTGCCATGCCGTAAAAGTCATCGAAGCAAGGGATAAGCTGCCTGCGCTGCCGATCGTAATTGGGGGCGACGGCATCGAAATGTTTTTTTACGATATCTCTCATAAAATAGCCTCCTTGAAATTAAAATGTGCTCCTGCTGCGCTTCCGGGTTAAGTTAAATTGTATTTTACAGTTTCTTTCTTCATTACGTAAATATATAAAACGAATAATCTTTATAGGTATTGACTATGAATAAGAGGGAGTTCGAAAGTTAAAAAATGGGTATTGCGTATCCGGCTGTTTGATGTTATTATTGGTGAAAATTTCACGATGATCGTTAATTCTAAATGACAAGCTAAATAGCTTTTACATTCTATGACGAGAAAGAGTACGTTATGGGCCTGATCGAACAGAGAGTTGGGGCAGCTGAAAACCAACGTTCGGGTACTAACGGAAAGCCATCTCCGAGAAGCAGGCTGAACGAGAGTAAGCTCTGCCGCATTTCCAGCGTTAACGGGAACATGCATTGATTGATGCATGGGCAGAGTGTCGCGCTTTGGCGTGAAACTAGGGTGGTAACACGGGTAGAGACTCGTCCCTTTATAGGGATGGGTCTCTTTTTTGTTTTCACAGCAACCTAAATTTAGGAGGAACAGACATGAAAACATGGTCGATGAGCGAGCAGATCTCGCCGCTGGTACAGCAAATTCCGCCTTCGGGCATTCGTAAGTTTTTCAGCTTGGCAGAGGGGAATAAGGATATTATCTCGCTCGGCGTAGGGGAGCCTGATTTCGTTACGCCGGAGCATGTGAGGGCGGCTTGCGTGAGAGCGCTGGAGCTCGGGAAAACCTCCTATACGCCAAATGCCGGACTGCTTGAGCTGAGGGAAGAGATCGGGAGCTATTTGCACAATAGCTTTCAAGTGCAATATGAGCCAGCAAGCGAGATTCTCGTTACCGTCGGAGGCAGCGAGGCCATTGATCTTGCGCTGCGGGCATTGATCGGGCAAGGCGATGAAATCTTAGTTCCCGTTCCGAGCTATATCGCATATTCCCCGATCGCGCAGTTGAATGGCGGGAAGGTCATCGAGGTGGAGACGTTTGCGAAGGATCATTTCAAACTTACGGCAGAGGCGTTGACGGCTGCGCTCACTCCGCGCTCGAAGGTGCTTATTATTAACTACCCTAACAATCCGACGGGCGGAATCATGAAGTATGAAGACTGGCTTCCGATCGCTAAATTGGTGGAGAAGAACAACCTGATCGTCATATCGGATGAGATTTATGCAGAGCTCACCTATGATGAGAAGCATGTTAGCTTTGCTTCGCTGCCGGGCATGAAGGAAAGAACGCTGCTTATCAGCGGCTTCTCAAAAGCTTTTGCGATGACAGGCTGGCGGATCGGCTATGCTTGCGGACATCAGGAGCTCATCGCCGCTATGCTGAAAATTCATCAGTATACGGTCATGTGCGCACCTATACTCGGTCAAATTGCGGCGATTGAATCGCTTCGGAATGGCTTGGAGGAAAAGGATATGATGATCGATGCTTACGCGCAGCGCAGGCGGATGTTCGTCAAGGGTTTACGGGATATCGGCCTGCCTTGCCATGAGCCGCGAGGGGCGTTTTATGCTTTTCCGTCGATTGCGCATACGGGACTTGATTCCGATGCTTTTGCGCAGAAGCTGCTGTTTGAAGCAGGGGTGGCGACGGTTCCCGGGCATGTGTTTGGACGGGGTGGAGAAGGTTTTCTTCGCTGCTCCTATGCCTCCTCGGTAGCGAGACTAACCGAAGCGCTGGATCGTATGGATCGCTGTTTGCGTGCTTCAGGTATGTAAGGCGACAAGAAAAGGGAGCAAGCGCATGCTTCCTCCCTATTATTGAAATTAGCCACTTGGAAAATAAATAACAATCGATGTGCCCTCACCAAGAGCAGAGCATACTTCAATTCTGCCGTTATGCGCCTCTACGATCATTTTGGCTATGCTCATGCCAAGGCCAGTGCCGTCGCTTGATTCTTCCGTATTTGTCCCGCGGTAGTACCTCTCAAACAGCTTTTGAATGGTCTCCTCATTCATACCTGTTCCGTTGTCAGAGACGCGAATATAAGCTTCATCGTTCAGCATGCCGCTTACTACTGTAACAGTGATACCGGGAGGATTATGCTTTACTGCATTGGATAGCAGGTTATCCATAAGCCGCTGCAGCCATTTGTCATTTCCGAATATGGCAACCAGAAGCTCATCCTCCTCATAATGGAAGGAGACATCCGTGAGAGTAGCATCATTAACATACTTTAATACGGATCTTCTAACGAGCTCGCCAAGCTCAATTTTCGTCCGATCTATAAGCACGGCACCTTGTTTTAATTGAAAGATGAGCGAGAAATCAGAAATTAGCTCCAGCATATAGTCGCTTTTTTCGCGAATCATATTGCCCATATCCTGAAGCTCCTCAGGGCTCCAGTCTGCAGGCGAGTTTTCCAAAATGTACCCGTACCCTTGAATCGTGGAAAGTGGCGTACGCAGATCATGCGATATCCCGGTCATCCACTCTTCTCTTGTCTTCTCTAGCTGAAGCCGATCCTTTTCCGTTTCCGAAAGTCGCTCGGCCATTTGATGGAAGGCTCCGATAACCTCTCGGTAAAGACGATAGCGAACGCGGATTTTACCGTTACGGCGAAATATTTTTCTGCGGTCTTTAGTCGTAAATACGTCCCCTTGAAGCCCGCTGCCCATGCGTTCAAACCAACCGGCAAATAGGATGAGAGGTTGACCGTAGCGATAGCCGTGCCATATCGAGATGGCGAGAGACAGCAGGAGAATCGTGCCGCCTACCCAAATAAAGCTACGAATGATCTCTTTGAATACAGGCTGTTTGGTAAATGTTCCTGGTTTATTCGGGGTGTACATAATCCATGTCATTTGACTTGTTGGCGGCTGATATACAGCAATATTTGTATCGTAATCGCCAGGCCTCTGCTGCATAGCCAAAATCTCCAAAGGCTCATAATCCTTGACAGCAGAAGCCTGTTCGCCAAATGTCTGTACGTTCTTGCCTGCCTGATCGACAACAAGCAGGTAGCTGTCCGTTTCCCGCAGCTGTGAGAGAAGTTTAGTTTGAAAAGCCGCGTTTACGAGACCATTATCCTGATAGTTTTCGTACCACGCTGCAAGCTGTTCCTGTTGTGGACTTTTGTAACCGAGAAGAAACAGCAGCGGCGTGTCGTAGGTTTGATCGAGCTGGTTAGCGACAATGTAGGGCCCATATTTACCAGATTGTTGAATTGCTAAAAGCTGGGTGATGGAATAGGTATTGGGCTGGTCGGCTGGTGTATTGGCAGCATAAATAACATTGCCCTTAGCGTCAGCAACCTGAAGCCAAATACCACGCTCCTCGATAAGCTTCTTCCAATGCGCTGTCAGCCTAATTTCTTCCTTCTCGTAGTACGTTTCCGTGACGATCTTTTCAAGTGCCCCGGCAGGAAAGGAACGCTTTAGATCCTCATTCGTAATTTTGTTAATGAGAGCAAGCAAAAGGACGACCATTGTGACGATGATTAGGACTGAATATACAATAAGCTGGTATATAAAATGAAATGCTAATCTGCGCTGAACCTTCATATGTGTAGGGGTTCCTTAGCTAGTTTATAGCCTAATCCTCGAACGGTGAGCAAATGGGTCGGCATGCTGGGATCGTATTCAATTCTTTCGCGTATTCGACGGATATGTACCATAACCGTATTATCATCGCCAATTCCGTCAATGCCCCATACAGCTTCGTAGAGCTGGCCTTTGGAGAAGACGATACCGGGATTTTTGCAGAAATATAACAGCAGCTGAAAGACCTGCGCAGGACAGGACACTGGCATGCTATCGACTAATAGCTCGCCGGCTGCTTCATCCAGTTGAAAACGGCCAAAGCTAAATATTTTACGTGCGGCAGCGGTTATTGTTAAAGGTGAAGCAGTCGTATCACCTTTAAGGCTGCCCATTTCATCGAAGCGGCGCAATCGCGCTTTTATGCGTGCTGCAATTTCCAGCGGGTTAAAGGGCTTTGTTATGTAGTCATCCGCTCCCATCGCGAACCCCGTCAGAATATCCAGGTCAGATGCCTTTGCTGTTAAAAATAATATATGCGGATTGCCCAGCTTTCTTATTTTGGGGCAAACCTCGAATCCGCTGCCGTCCGGCAGCATCACATCAAGCAGGACAATATCGGCTCCGAAACGGGAAATTGTATCAAGAGCCTCTTGGCAGGTACCCGCTGTATAGATGTGCTGAAAGCCTTCTTTCTGCAGCACCAGCTGCAGCATTTTAACGATAGAAGGCTCATCATCAACGATTAAAATTTTATTCATAGTTATCACCCGTTTTCATGCTATCACACAAACCTTAACAGCAGTTGAACGAAATCGGAAAAATTAAGCTGCTGTTATGATTCTGTTTGCTTGCCGTTCAACAAGAGTCATTATCATTATGGGAGAGGTGATGGGGATGATTAATCAATTAGAAACGAGAAGCCGAATTCGCATTATAGATGTAATTAGAGGCTTCTGCTTGCTCGGCATATTGCTTTCGAATATGCTCATTTTCCAATATGGGATATACGGGAAAGATGAAATGCAGTATTTTAGCCCTTCCAAGCTGGATGAATTCATGCATCAGTCGCTGTTAATAGTAGTCGAGGGCAGCTTCATGCCAATTTTTATGTTCTTGTTCGGATACAGCCTGTATAAGCTGCGAGAAGGTTTGATGTCGAAGGGGATAAAACCGGGTGGGTCTTTGGTAAGGCGTTTTATCATGCTGATCGCGCTTGGCCTTATGCACAGCCTCTTGATTTGGGAGGGGGATATTTTGCTCGCTTACGGAGTTACGGGCTTTTGTTTGTTGTTATTTGTGAAAAGGAAGCCAAAGACGCTTATCATATGGGGCATCGCTTTAACTTTGTTGTTAGCAGGAATCAACTATGGGATAGGTGAAGGTACGCCAAAAGAGCAAGAGCGCATGCAGGAGTATGTGATGCAGTCTATCACTATATACGGAGAAGGGACACATGAGGAGATTATGGAGTTTCGCTTAAATGAAGATCCACTAGATCTACCCGTGGCCGGCATGGTGGCTTTAATGATCTTTATGCCGCTGATAATGCTGCCCATGTTTCTGTTTGGAATAGCGGCTGCAAAAGTGCAGTGGTTCCATAACCCGAAACGAGAGAGGCAAAGGTACGCCTTAGCAACGGCCATCATGCTGCCGCTTGGCCTATTGTTAAAGAGCTTGGGCGTGCTGCAGAAGGATTGGGATTGGAGCGGTGTGGCATTGCATATTGGGACGAGCATGCTGGCTCTCGGATATATTTTCGGACTGGCGCTCGTTTTATCGTATGCAGCAAAAAGCTCGGTAGTTATATCGGCGTTTGAAGCGGTTGGGCGGATGTCCATGACCAACTATTTGATGCAAACGGTCATTTGTACGACTTTGTTTTACGGCTACGGTCTCAGCTGGTTCGGAGAAATTGGCGTGTTAAATGGCATGCTGCTGGCACTTTTCATTTATGCTGTTCAGGCTGTCGTGTCCAGCTTTCTATTGTTCAGGTTCAAAAATGGACCGCTTGAGCGACTGCTGCGGATGTGGACGTATTGGTCTGTTAACGGCAAACCTCGGTCGACACGGAAAATAGCAGATCATCCAGTAGTGGATGTTAGATTATAGGAACTGGATAAAAGGATATAAGCAATGAACGGGAGAAGTACATCCTATTCACAATAGGAAAAATGAAGTGCAGCAGGTCTCGACAGTGTTATTTTAATACAGCTGGAGATAAATGATATGAGCAGCAAACAAACAGGAAGGAGCAGACCGTATAGTCTGCTTCTTTTTTTGATGAGTCTAGGGCGTGTTAACAGAACGTGTTAGCAGCAGTGTTTACTTATTGACTGGCTGCGATTCCATGAAGTGAATGTCCTGCGTGCTGGCGGAGTGAGCTGCGAATGCGAGCAGCCTTGCTCCTTCCTGTGCCAACGCTTCTCGATCAGCCGCGCTCAGCGGCTCGAATGGCTGAATAAGCAAAGCAGCTGATTTGCTCGTTTGTTCTATTTTCCAAGTGCCTCGCACAAATCCGTCTACAAGAAACGTTGACCGAATAATGCCGTTTATCGTGAATATTTGCGGTTTATGCTTCTCATCCATGATGCGGCTTCGGTCAGCGTAAGAGAGCAGCATATTGTCAAATTCAGACAGGAACCTCGGCGGAGCTATCGTGTCTGCTGGCGGCAAGGATGCATTAGGCAGATCGAATAATTCATTGCCGTTCTCGTCGGAGAAGGTACGCAGCTTAGGGCGAAGGTTTTCTACCGTATCGCGCAGCTTGCTTAGACCCGACCATACCTGCATATCCTTGATGGTGGCTGGGCCAAAGGCCGCGAGGTAGCGGAGTAGCAGCTTATCTAAAGAAGGAGCCGCGGCAAGAGGCTCGCTAAGCCAAGCTTCAGCAGAAGTATGCGCGGCTTGACCGCTTGAACCCCATATTCCGCGCGGCGGCACTTGGACTAGCGGGATATGGGTCCGAATGATCGCGCTAAGAGCAGCTTGCTCCGCATCGGGCCATTGCTCTCCGAGCACCTTGCCTAGCTCGTTGAAGGTGCGTGGATGCTCTTCGACTAATGCGCGGCCAGCTGCGATAATAGCGTCCAGATCTAATTCCACCAGCTTTTTGCCGTAAGCGCTTCGTAGCCCCTTTTCCGAAACCTCTGCTAGCAAGGGGCGCATTACCAAGCAATCTCGCGCGCTAACCATATGGATTGTAGAACGCATAAGTGCAATACGCACGACCTTCCGCTCAATCAATAAGTTAGAGAGCTGCTCGTGGTGGAAGCCTTCAAGTCGTGACCATAATGCGAAGTATGGCGGATTAGGAGCCTGCGCTTGAATCGCAACGAGCTGTTCAATAGCCTCAAGTACGGAAACGCGTGAGCGCTGCAGCAGCATTTGCCGCTCCAGCAATGCGCGATTTAGTTGCCGTTTGCTAAGAATGGCTGCCGAAGCAGCACCGGTGTGCTGAGATGTCTCCATACGCATTCTCCAAAACCTCCTCATAACTTCCTTATTCCTCATTATGAGCTTAATTATATTTCATCAACCCTGACAGCATTATGGCAGGGTTAGTGTCGAAGAATTATTTTTTTTTACTCGCTGCGGTTGGCTTCGTAATGGAGTGTGCTAACGCCTTGCTCCTATTAGTAATGCTCATACTATTGGTAATGCTCTTATACTGCTGGTAATGCTCATACTGCTGGTAATGCTCATACTGCTAGTAATGTTCATACTACTGAATATCGGTAACAACTAACCAATCGCTGCGTACACTGCACTTTGTACAACAGAAAACGCAAATGCGGAGCGAACGAGTGGCTACGCTGCAGAAAGTACAGCAGAAACAGCCTGTTAAGGGACTAAAGAGCCTCAAAGGTCGGATTCTGCTGCAGAAACTGCAGTGTAGCAAGAGCGTGGTTACTTAACAGACGATTAGAGTGTACAAACTGCAACGTAGCACAGGTTAGTGTTAGGAATGTGTTGCTAGTGTTACTAGTATTGATAGTATTGATAGTGCTGGTAGTGCTGATAGTGCTGGTAGTGCTGGTAGTGCTGGTAGTGCTGGTAGTGCTGGTAGTGCTGGTAGTGCTGATAGTGCTGATAGTGTTGATAGTGTTGATAGTGCTGGTAGTGCTGAATATCGGTAACAACTAACCAATCACTGCGTACATTGCACTTTGTACAACAGAAAACGCATATGCGGAGCGCAGGATGGGTTACGCTGCAGAAAGTACAGCAGAATCAGCCTGTTAAGAGACTAAAGAGTCTCAATGGTCGGATTCTGCTGCAGAAACTGCAGTGTAGAAAGAGCGTGGTTACTTAACAGACGATTAGAGTGTACTAAATGCTACGTAGCACCAGGTAAACACAGGAACGAACAACGGACTAAACAAGGGTCGAACAAGTGCCAAATAAGGGCCAAATAAGGGCCAAATAAGGGCCAAACAAAGGACTAAAAATGGGTCAAACAAAAATCTAATAGCGTTTTAGCCTAAACGGGTCTTTGCTGGATCTACAACAAAGATTCTAAGGCGCCTTCGGCGAGTTCGTAGAAACGTATGTCTCTGCCGTTAACTATGGGACGGAGCAGTTTTTTCTCGACTAGCGAATGTAGTCTAATTCGAGCTGTGCGAAAATTCAAATTTAGATGATTCTGGACATCCTTGGGGCGTATTTTGCGGCCTAATGACCAAGCTAAGTTAAGGACTTCTCGCTCTTTCAGGTTGATTGGTGTGCTGGAGCTGCTGCGTATTAGATGAGGAGCAAGGGACATTTGAAGCAGCATGCGGCATATTTCAGGGCGCTTCTGTACATCATCAAACGTGAAATGGAACATCTTCCAGCCCATTGCGGTTAAAAAGTTATCACGATTCACGGCATAGCTGTGCTTTTCTCTGTCCATATCTTTAATGTGGCTCTGAAAACCGTCGCATTCCAGCCCAAACTGACCAAACTCAGGAAGAAAAGCAAAATCGAGAAATTGCGACTTGCGGTTCCAATCATAAATCTCGTATTCGGGATGCAGGTTATGGAAATTACCGAAAAGCGGCCACCATACGTTTTGGAGCAGCAGCTTCTCCGCATAACCATGTCCTCTTACCAACCTTCCTTTGCGTTCCCCGGATCTTTTCCGCTCATGCTGCTCTAAAAAATCACAATAGGATTGCTCAAAGTCACTCATTGCAACAGGCCTCCTTCTGAAAATAAGAAAACGCCCCAATGCCAACAGAATGGCTTTAGGACGTTCTTCGTCTGCTGCAAGTATATCATTCATATGGTTAAGGACCAAGCATATCTAATAAAGATAGATGAAGCTGTCCTACTAGCCCAGCTAGCAGATCATATCTCTCTTTTCCAACGTATCTTTACCGTTACTCTTTAATATTACCTTCCTGCTTAAGCCGTTTGGCGATCGCTTTAAATTCCTCTGCGGAGATTCCAGGCGCGAATTCCTCTTCTACGGAAGGGGCTTCAGGAATTGGGAAACCTTTAGGCGAACCTTGAATAACCTCAAGTGGGAGATCATCCTCGGGATGCGTTCCTTTCCAAATCTGATCGATCGTGGAAAAGTCAGTATCGCTCCAAGTGTAAAGCTTCGTATGCACGCCTTTTTCTTCGTATTTCCTAGCCTCGTTAAATGATTTGTTGCTCAAGGAAGGAATCGGCACTAATTTCGTTACATTAACGCCTGTTGCAATTTCCAGCGCCTTGGCATATGCAACGACGTGAACGCCGCCCCGAACGAGGAGGAAACCTACGACTGCGCGCGCAGCGGGATGGTCCGTCATTTCGTATACCTTCATTTTATGCGTTCTAGCCCCGCATTCGAGGAAGAAGTTATGCAGCAAATCCTCAACCAGATTTCCGCTGTTAAACACATTGGCGCCTGTCCATGGATTTCCCATGGAGTCAAATGGCATAGCGCCTTGCGCGCCGGAAAGGAAGTGATAGGACAAGCGTGCGTCTTGAATGGAGCCAAGCGGCGTTTTGTCCGGCTCTTTATAGTCAGTTGAGCCTCTCAAGCATTTATTGATAGCATGCGATACAAGCTCGACATGGCCAAGCTCTTCCGCTGTGATGCTCATCACCAAGTCATAGAATGGCTTAAGTTTATCTTTTGAACGGAAGTTAAAAGATTGATACAGGTAATTGTTTAACGTCGACATCTCTCCAAACTTACCGCCAAGCAGCTCTTGTATGGCAGCCGCAGCGTTCGGGTCCGGTTTTTCAACATTCGGGATCTCGATCATAATCTCATCCATACGTGTAAACATTCGTTTATTAACCTCCTAAGATTTACCTAGTCTTACCCCATGTAGTTAAACTTATTCTGTATTTGCTAAACAGCGGGATGGGGGCACAGCCGATTGCTGTAAAGCGATTATTGAATGAAAACGTTCCACTAAACAGCTTGTTTATGTTACTTTTAAAGGAATCATTTCATTTCATTAAACAAAGGGAGCGATCTAGATGTCAGCGCATACAAAAGAGTGGATCTTGCATTCGGTTATTTTCAACTTAAAGCATGAGCAGGGCTCGGAGGCGGAGCGTCAGTTTTTGGAGGACGGCGAGCGGATTTTAACTTCGATCCCGACGGTAACGAACTTTCAAGTTTATAAGCAGGTAAGCGGTAAAAATGACTTCCGTCACGGCTTTTCAATGGAATTTGCGAATCAGGCTGATTATGATGCGTACAACGAGCATCCGCTCCATGTGCAATTTGTGAATGAACGCTGGGTAACCGAAGTCGAAAAGTTTTTAGAGATCGATTACGCGAAGTAGGACAATGATTGAAGAATTGTTTAAAACATCATATAATGAGCGTTAGAGATAGCACATTTTCGAACAAATACGAACATAATGGGAAGAGGGACAAACGGATGAAAAAGCTTAGAGTGCTGCAGCAGCTGACGGATGCCGGCGTTGTAGCTGTGCTGCGCGCAGACTCGCCAGAGGAAGTTGTGGAAATGTCGCGCCGCGCGATCAAGGGCGGAATCAAAGCCATCGAGATTACGATGACGGTACCTTTCGCGCTTCGCGCGATTGAGCAATTATCGAAGGAATATTCTAGCTCCGTGTCACCAGATGCGGATAACTTTGCTATTATCGGCGTAGGGACCGTGCTTGATCCGGAAACGGCGCGCGCGGCTATTTTGGCTGGTGCTGAATATGTCGTATCTCCAGCTCTTAACCCGGATACAATCAAGCTTTGTAACCGCTATGCGATTCCGATTTTGCCAGGCACGATGACGATTCACGAAATTCAAACCGCATTGGAGCTTGGTGTTGATATCGTGAAGCTATTCCCGGGCAACCTTTACTCTCCGAGCGTGATTCCTTCTATAAAAGGACCGCTGCCCCAGGCGAACGTTATGCCGACAGGCGGCGTATCGCTCGACAATTTGAAGGACTGGATCAAGGCCGGCGCAGTTGCGGTCGGTATTGGCTCCGATCTGACGAAGGATGCTGTGAAAACCGGCGATTTCTCACTCGTCGAGAAGAAGGCGGCTGCTTATATCACAGCTTATCGCGAAGCGAAAGGGCTGTAGCCTAATACCCTGATAGAGAAGCTAAACCTCTGTCAGGGTATTTTTTTCAAGTGCGTGCGCAAAAACATCAATTCACTGGAGGAGACATGAGCTATTGATAAAACGTGAAGATATTCGCATTCGGGACCCATATATTTTTGTTGATGAGCAGGCGGGCTGTTATTACCTTTACGGTACGACAGACGAGACGGTGTGGTCTGGTCCGGGAACGGGCTTTAATACGTATCGCAGCACGGATCTGGAGCAGTGGGAGGGCCCTTTCCCGGCATTCAGACCGGAGCCCGGATTTTGGGCGGATCATCATTTCTGGGCGCCTGAGGTGTATTTTTATAAAGACAGCTATTATATGTTTGCCTCCTTTAAGTCGGACGACAAGCGCCGGGCAACGCAAGTGTTGATAGCCGAAAGCCCTGTAGGCCCCTTTGAGCCGCTCGGCAAAAAGCCGGTTACGCCGGCCGAATGGGAATGCCTGGACGGAACGCTGCATATTGACGAGGATGGTACGCCTTGGATGGTATTTTGCCATGAGTGGGTGCAGGTGAGGGATGGGAAAATGTGCGCCATTCCGCTCACTTCGGATCTGAGCGAAGCAGCAGGAGAGCCGATCACGCTGTTCGCTGCTTCGGAAGCGCCTTGGGCGGTAGCTGGCGGGGATGACAAGGATGTCTATGTAACGGATGGACCGTTCCTGTTCAGAAATCAGGCGGGTGAACTGCTCATGCTGTGGTCAAGCGGATCGAAGAACGGTTATGCGATTGGGATCGCACGTTCGGAGAGCGGTAAGGTAGAAGGACCTTGGAAGCAGGATGAAGAAACGCTGTTTCCTGAGGACGGCGGACACGGCATGCTGTTCCGATCCTTGGAGGGAAGACTAATGCTGGCTATGCATACGCCAAACAATCAGCCGGAGGAACGGGCTGTCTTTATTGAAGTTATTGAAACAAATGGAACGCTGCAAAGAAAATCCTGAGTGAAACTTACATGAAAAAGTTTAGACATCTCCATCTCAGAGGTATATGCTTTATAGATGCCTGAAGTCTTGGCTTATTAGTCATATATATACACGATGGGATGGATAGTATGAGATCTACAATGATTGAGGACATGCTAACAATCGTCTCACGCAACATTTACGATTCGGCCACGCAGGTCATGAGCACGGCCAGCGCGATGATTTCGGCAAATACGTTTTGCATTGCTATAAATGACAGGTTAACGACAACGGTTCTGAGGTCGTACAACCGTGAAAATATGATTTTGGATGAAGGATTGGTTGTTGATAACGAGGAATCCTACGCCTGATCAAGCGGGGATGGTTCGTGCTTCGCTCTGGAATTTCCACTGCTTGTTGAAGCAGATTACGCAGCATTGCTTGATTCTGAGCGGGAATAGCGTTATAACAGAAACAGGGTCATTAGAGACAAACCAATTGATTAAAGGAGTCGTTCAATTAATGGATTATCGGATTGAGAAGGACACAATGGGTGAAATTCAAGTTCCTGCAGACAAGCTGTGGGGCGCTCAAACGCAAAGAAGCCTGCAAAACTTTAAAATCAGCGGCGAGCGCATGCCGATCGAAGTCGTATATGCTATGGCTTATATCAAAAAAGCAGCAGCGCAAGCCAACGAGAAGCTTGGTGTACTGGATGCGGCAAAATCAGCCATTATCGGCGAGGCCGTAGATGAAATCGTTGCAGGCAAATGGGATGACCATTTTCCGCTAGTCGTTTGGCAAACAGGCAGCGGCACGCAAACGAACATGAACGTAAACGAGGTCATCGCTAACCGTGCGAACGGTTTGCTTGCTGAACGCGGAAGCGATGTGCGCATTCACCCGAATGATGATGTAAACCGCTCGCAAAGCTCGAACGATACCTTCCCTGCAGCGATGCACATCGCTGGCGTTATCGCGCTGGAGGATCGTTTGCTTCCATCGCTTGACCTGCTTAACGGTACACTCCGCGCGAAAGCGGAGAAGTTTAACGATCTAGTGAAAATCGGCCGTACGCATCTGCAAGATGCTACGCCAATCACGCTCGGTCAAGAAATTAGCGGCTGGTACTCGATGCTGGACAGAACGCGTGCCATGCTTGTTCAAAGCGTGGAAACTATGCGTGATCTAGCGCTCGGCGGTACAGCGGTGGGTACGGGCCTTAACGCACATCCTGACTTTGCAGTCGTGGTAGCAGAGGAAGTAACGGCGCTTACGGGCAAAACCTTCGTGACGGCTGAGAACAAATTCCACTCGCTGACAAGCCATGATCAAATCGTGTACACGCATGGCGCAGTTAAAGCGCTGGCAGCGGATTTGATGAAAATCGCGAATGATGTGAGATGGCTCGCAAGTGGGCCTCGCTGCGGAATCGGCGAAATTTCGATTCCTGAGAACGAGCCGGGCAGCTCGATTATGCCAGGTAAAGTGAATCCGACCCAAAGCGAAGCGTTGACGATGGCGGTTTGCCAAGTTATCGGTAACGATACGGCGATTTCGATGGCGGCAAGCCAAGGTAACTTCGAACTTAACGTATTCAAGCCTGTTATCATCTATAACTTCCTGCAATCGGTAGCGCTTCTTGCTGACGGCATGGTATCGTTCAACGATAATTGCGCGGTTGGCATTGAGCCGAACGAGGCGGCAATCAAGCGCAATCTCGATCAGTCGCTGATGCTCGTTACGGCGCTTAACCCGCACATCGGCTACGAGAATGCGGCTGCAATCGCGAAAAACGCCCATAAAAAAGGTCTTACTTTAAAAGAGTCAGCAATTGCAAGCGGCTTGCTTACTTCCGAGCAATTCGACGAATTTGTACGACCTGAGAACATGATCGGCAAACGTTAATTTATAGCTGAAAGGGCCTGCACCGTCTTTTGAAGACGAAATGCAGGCCCTTTTTTTATATATAAGAGTTTAAACGTTTACACATTATAAATGTGCTTATATATCTCCGTTATACGTCTGCTTTTGCCATTTGCCACAGAGGACGGCGAAAGCCGCTTGCTCTTGCCTAAATAAACAAGGTTTCTATTCGCTTGGTTTTAGATAGCTGTCTATAATGACTCGGATTTGCTGAGCAGTCCGCTCCAGCGACAGGTTCTCGATAATATGCTCGCAGGATTTGCGGTATGTGACTTCTTCGGAATAATGGCTGAGGTAGCTGTCAATAATCTCATAGCTCGTGCCTTTGCTTTCCAGCCGCTCGTACACCGTTTTCTTATCCACGTAGAGGAAAATCCGGATGGCGCGCTCACCGTACAGCTTGCGAATCGTATCCGCGCCCTCACGGTTGAGAATAAGATAGACGCTGTTGCCGGCTTGAAGCGCCAAATCGAGATAACGTCGGCCGATTCCATAGCGGTGCTGATCGATTTTGACCAGTTCGGTGAAGAAGCCGTCCGCTGCCAATTGATCGAATTGCTCCTTGCTGACATATCGGTAATCCATATCAGGATGTTCTCTATCACGCGGCGGCCGGTCGGTGCAGGAGGGGATATGCAGGATACCGGAGCCTTTCAAGGCTTTATGCGCCGAGGTCTTGCGGCCGGAACCGCTTGTGCCGGTAAATAGAAATAAATAGGGCTTACCCATTCGGGATCACTCCTTCCTCTTACTAATTATATCGACATTAACCGTGGGAATATTGATTAGTATTTTGCAAGGGGAGATGGGGCTGCCAAGGCTTGCGTAAAGTGAAGATAAAGCCTTTTTGTGGTATGATACGAGTGGCTGCTTTTGCAGCTATACTATTTCAAAAAAGTAGGTTTGCCTCATGCATTTATTGTCTGTAGAACATATAACGAAGAGCTATGGCGAGAAGCTATTGTTCGAAAATGTCACGTTCGGCGTAGAGGATGGCGATAAAGTCGGCATCATTGGCGTGAACGGGACCGGGAAGTCGACCTTCCTTAAGGTGATTGCGGGCCTCGAGCCAGCAGATTCGGGCACGATATCCATCGGTAACCGGGTAACAGTCAGAATGCTGTCGCAGGATCCGGTTTTTGCACCAAATGAAACAACGCTCGAGCATGTGCTGGGCGGAGACTCCCCGCAGCTCAGAGCAGTACAGGCCTATGCCGCGGCAATGGAAGCCATTGAGCTGAAGCCTAGCGATGCTGCGCTTCAGGAGCAGCTCATCAAAGCCAACCAGCTCATGGATGAGTTTGATGCGTGGCAGCTGGAGAGCGACGCGAAGATGGCATTATCCAAGCTGGGCATTTATGATTTCGAGGCGAAGGTAGAGACCTTATCGGGCGGTCAGCGCAAGCGTGTCGCTATGGCGGCTGCGCTCTTGCTTCCATCCGATGTGCTTATTCTCGATGAGCCTACGAACCATATTGATAATGACTCCGTCGCCTGGCTGGAAGGCATGCTGCAAAAGCGCAGAGGCGCGCTGCTCATGATTACGCATGACCGTTATTTCCTTGATCGTGTCAGCAATAGAGTGATCGAGCTGGATAAAGGGCAAGCCCATTTCTATCAAGCGAACTACAGCCGCTTTCTGGAGCTGAAGCTGGACCGTGAAGAACGGGAAGCTTCAACGGAATCGAAGCGTCAGAATCTGCTGCGTAACGAGCTTGCATGGATTAGACGAGGCGCAAAGGCGCGATCGACGAAGCAAAAAGCGCGTATTGATCGGTTTGAAGCGCTTAAAGCGGATTCGCCGAAGCAAGCGGGCGGGAAGATGGACGTATCAGTGGCTTCTACTAGACTGGGGAGGAAAATCGTTGAAATCGAAGACGTAACGAAGCGCTTCGGTGACCGGACGCTGATTCGTGATTTCAGCTATATTGCGGTTCCCGAGGATCGGGTAGGCATCGTCGGACGCAATGGCAGCGGGAAATCGACGCTGCTGAAGCTGATAACCGGACAATTAACGCCGGATGAGGGCACGGTTGAGCTTGGCGCAACGGTTAAGCTGGGCTGGTTCTCGCAGGAGCACGAAGAAATGGATCAATCGCTGCGCGTGATTGAATATATTCGCGAGGCTGCGGAACAGGTGAAAACGGCAGATGGAACCACAATATCGGCGGGCCAAATGCTGGAACGTTTTCTGTTCTCACCGACGATGCAATGGACGCCGATTTCCAAGCTGTCCGGCGGAGAGAAACGCCGTTTGCAGCTTTTGCGCGTGTTAATGAATGCGCCGAATGTACTGCTGCTGGATGAGCCGACGAATGATCTCGATATTTCCACGCTTACGGTGCTTGAGGATTATTTAGACGATTTTCCGGGGGTCGTGTTCGTGGTTTCCCATGACCGCTACTTCCTCGACCGTACGGTCGATAAAATAGTCGCTTTCGAAGGCGATGGCGTGATTACGCATCATACCGGCAATTATTCGGATTATCAGGAGTTTGTCGCGAAGCACGGCGCAGCTGCGCCGGCTGCAGCTGCCGCTCCGAAAACGGCTGCGGCTGTTGTCCCGAGCAGCACGGAAGCTCCTGCGAAAGCGGTAGTCAAAGAACGTACGCTCAAAATGTCCTACAAGGACCAGAAGGATTTCGAACAAATCGACGGCTGGATTGAAGCCGCGGAAAACGAAATCACTGAAATCGCAGGACGCATGGAAGCGGCAAGCAGCGACTCTTCACGTTTGCAGGAGCTTGCTGCTGAGCAGCAGCAGTTGGAAGAGAAGTTGGAGAAGCTAATGGACCGCTGGGCAGAGCTGAACGAATTGGCCGAGCAGATCGCAGCTCAGAAATAAGCTGCTGTATGATAACTTATAGGACAGAGAGGCGGCATTGTTCATGAGCAATAACGAGGTTCGTAATATTTATTGTATTGGCCGCAATTATAGGCTCCACGCTTTGGAGCTGGGCAACGAGGTTCCTGAGGAGCCGCTTGTGTTCACGAAGCCGTCTCACGCCATTGTCCCGATGGCCGGCAATGTCGTTTCGCTTCCGGCGAATGTGGGCGAGGTGCATTTTGAGCTGGAGATCGTGCTGCGTATCGGCCGGGCTTACGAGCCGGGTATCGATACAGAGCAATGCATTGACGGCATGGCGCTGGGCCTCGACTTAACTCTTCGCGATGTGCAGTCTAAGCTGAAGGCAAAGGGCCAGCCGTGGCTTGCTGCAAAAGGCTTCAAGAATTCCGCTCCGCTAGGCGAGTGGCTGCCATATCCGGGTGCGACTGCGCTGGCGGAGAATGAATTCGTGCTTTTGCGCAATGGAGAAGAAGCGCAGCGCGGCAAAGCAAGCGATATGCTGTTCGGTGTTGCTGAGCTGATTCAATATGTAGGCGAGAATTATGGGCTGGGCGAAGGCGATATTCTGTATACGGGAACGCCGGCCGGCGTAGCGGCTTTGCATGAAGACGATCAGCTGCAAGCCCTGTGGGCGGGCAAGCCTGTGGGCAGCTGCAGCGTAACGTTTGTATAAATTGGGGAAATGCTTTCAAGTCTAAATAATGTTTACAAGAAGACAGTTCTTCCTTACTTGGAAGAGCTGTCTTCTTTTTAATCTATAAGAAAGTATGAATTTTAATATTAAACGAAGCTTATATTCACCGCTAAACGAGCTTTTGCTGCCATATTACAGTGACAAGTGTTTACACTTGTGTAACAATTTGCATATGGGAGCGTGAGTGGATGTTGAAAGTGGTATGGATTGAGGATGAGAAACAGCTGCTGCAGGAATGCGCTGATTATTTGAGCAAGGAATCGGTAGAGGTGTATGGCGCTTCTTCACTCATGGAAGCTGAGCGTCTTATTCCGCAGGTGCGTCCGGATTTACTGCTGGTCGATTGGATGCTTCCTGGCGGAGTGAGCGGAATAGAGATATGCAAGCGGAATGAAAAAGAGTGGCAGCTGCCCTTCATTATGGTTACAGCGAAGGGGGATGAATTTGATAAGGTGCTGGCGCTTGAGCTCGGCGCGGATGATTATTTGACGAAGCCGTTTGGGCTTCGTGAGCTAAGTGCGCGAATAAAAGTGGTAATGCGCAGAGCAGGCAAGCCGGGGGAGGCTTCTTTGCCTGCTGCGGAGGCTTCCGTTATTCATCAGGGTCCACTCATGCTGGACCGTCAGCGCTTCATGGCCGAGCTCGGAGAGCAAAAACTTGACTTGACCCGCACGGAATTTCTGCTGCTCTGGAAGCTGGCAGCCAATCCGGGAAGGGTGTTTACCCGCACGCATCTAATGGATGAAGCGCTAGGTGACGGTTTTCTAGGCTATGAGAGGACGCTGGACTCTCACATTCGCAATTTGCGGCGGAAGCTGGAAAGCGGAGATGAAAGGCTTGAGCTTATTCAAACGGTATACGGTGTAGGCTACCGCTTTACGGAGGCGTTCAAATGAGGAGCGGGAGTCACGCAGGCTTTTCGCGGCGAGAGAAGCGCTCGTTAGTACTCGTAAGCGCAGGGGCTGCTTTGCTGACGCTTGCTTGCTCACTATGGCTGTCGTTTAGCGCCGATCGGGCAGAGCAAGAGAAGCTGGCGCTTTTTTGGAACGGGTATGCCAAATTATTTTATGAGAAAACGGGGAGCTGGGCTGGATTTGAAGAACGACTTCAATCCGATCGTTATATGGTTGCTTCCAATAAGTCTCTGATGCTCAAAGCCTATGTCCTTGATGGAGGATCTGCAATAGCGGGATGGAATGTCGATAAAAAGGACAATCCTCAGGCGCGCAAAATAGCTGTTCTCTCGAATGGGAAAATTGTCGGTTATACGCAGGCAATGGTAAAGACCCCTAAATCATCCGCTATTCGCATTGTTATTCCGCCGCTTGTGTCCCTGTTGCTTGCCTATGTTATCGGTGCTTGGGCGATTCGCCGCTCGCAGCGAGAAGCAAGGCAAACGGAGCAGCGCATTGCTGCTGCGATAGCGGAGCGGGCAGATCTAACGGGCGAGAAGCATGCGTATCATCGCGAAGCTTCTCTAAAACGTGTGTTGGAACAGGTGGATCAGCTGGCGCGAAGGGTTAAACGACTGGAAACCGTGCGGCGCACCATGGTGGCGGATATCGCCCATGAGCTTCGAACGCCGATTGCCGTTATGCGGGCGCAGCTGGATCATGCCATTCAAGAGGGGAAGCCGCTGCCGCTAGAGCGAATCGTACCTCTTCATGATGAGACGCTAAGACTCACGAAGCATGTTCGTGATCTGCAGGAGCTGTCACTCGCTGAATCGGGTCATCTGCCTCTGAGCAAAAGCTGGTTTTCATTATCGAAGCTTACTGCAGATGTTGCCGAGACACTGGCTGTCGGGACGGAGGAGAAAGAAATACAGATGAGCATCGCCATGGATCAGGATATTCGGGTTTATGCGGATGAGGCTCGGGTTCGCCAAATTATTATCAATCTGCTCGGCAATGGGCTCCAGCATGCGCGCGATGAGCTGCGAATGGAGCTCCGATTAAAGGGCGGACAGGCTGAGCTGACGATTGCTGATGATGGTCTCGGGATCGAAGCGGAGGAGCTTGCCTTTGTGTTTGACCGCTTTTATCGAGGCGGTGATCAGCTCAAAGCGAGCAAGCGCGGGTCGGGCCTTGGTCTGGGGCTGGCGATAGCTAAGCAATTCACGCTCGCGCATGGCGGAAGGCTAAGCGTATCAAGCCAGTATGGAGCGGGGGCCGCATTTACGTTATGCCTGCCAGTTATTGAAGGCTAGAAATCTGCACAAGTTCTGCATATTTGCTCCATGATGAGTGCATATCGATTTGCTAGAGTGAAAGCATTCGATGGAACAAGAGGTGAACAAAGAACAATGATTACGGTAAAAGGCTTAACGAAGACGTATGGCAAAGGAGAAGCGGCGGCCAGGGCGCTCCGCGATGTTTCATTAACGATCAACAGCGGTGAAATGGTCTCCATCACGGGCCCATCCGGCGGCGGGAAATCGACGCTGCTGCATATTTTGGCGGGCATTGAATCCTGTGACAGCGGCGAGATATGGATTGGCGACGCGCCCATTCACCAGTGGGATGATCGAAAAATAGCGAAGCTGCGGCTTGCGAAAATGGGGTTTGTCTTTCAAGCGTACCATCTCGTGCCGGTATTAAACGCCTGGGAAAATACGGCTCTTCCGCTGATCGCCTCGGGCGTCCCGGCGAATAAGGCCAAAACGAGAGCGCTTGAAGCTCTCAAAGAGGTTGGCCTTGAGGGAAAAGCCAAACAATACCCTGGTGCTCTATCAGGCGGTCAAAACCAGCGGGTAGCCATTGCCCGCGCCATTGTAGGAAAGCCGGCAATCCTTTGGGCGGACGAACCGACCGGGGCGCTGGATACCGAGACGTCTGAACAAATTATTGGGATGCTGGAAATGCTGAATCGTCATCATGGAACGACTATCGTCATGGTCACTCATGATCCTCAGGTTGCGAATCGGGCCTCTCGTTCGATTCGCTTGCAGAATGGCCGTGTCGTCCATGACGGAGGCGGTCTGCATTGATTATATCCGGGATTGTTTGGCGTATGGCGCTTGGGCATTTGAAAAAACAATGGAAGCAGACGCTGATCACGATAATGGCGGGAGCTATCGGAGCCATGCTGATTGCTATCAGCGTGGTAAACTATGAATCCATACAGCGCAGCGGAGAAGTATGGATCGAGACGCATCTCGGTCCCATCCATTGGGAGCTGACACCGAAAACGCATGATGGCAGCGATTTTACAGGGCAAGAAGTCACTCATTTGCTGGAGAATGCCCGCAGGGTAAATGATGGCTTTACCTTGCTGCCCTATGTGAAGACGGAAGCTGCGTTATTTACGACGGCGGCGAATACGGGTGAGGAAGCAGCATTGAAAAACATCCTGCTCATGGGGTTTCCCATGGAGGATGCGGCGAGGTTTGATCCGGCTGACGCGGAGCTATGGAAAGAAGGCCTCGCTGATGACGAGCTGATTATCAATCGGGATATGGCCAGATTGCTCGGCGTCGATGTCGGCGATGTCTTATCCGTCACTACTTCCGAACGAGATCAGCTATTTCGAATTCATGCCGTGGTGCAGCAGCGGGGCTTGACGGGCTATCAGGAATCCGGTGCATTCGCCGGTACGGTTATTGGCACGGAGCATGCTGTTCGGGAGCTGTCCGGTCAAGCGGGCGATGGTTATGCAGCCATTTTGGCAGGAGCCGCGGATCCATCAGTAGACTTGCAAGGAATGTATATCGATCCGGACTACCCTTACAAGATTGAGTACTTAAAGCATGATTTCAAAATTAAGGTCAAGCAGATGAATTATTCGTTCATTATCGGCATGATCAGTATCGTTGCGATCGTTTCCTGTATGCTGTTCATGCGCCAGGTGCTGGTGATGATTGGCGAGTCTAGACAACAAATGTACGGCATCCTGCGGACGATTGGCTTTACTAAAGGAAACATAGCAGCGATGTTTACAGTGGAAGCGATTTTGCTCTCTCTTGCCAGTGCGCTGCTTGGGACGATTATCGGGATTGCAGGCGGCTACGGCCTTGTTCGATTATTTTATGGGGCATATGCAGCTGAACTGGCACGTATGGCAGGCAGCCCAATGCCGGTTCATCCTTATGTATCGCTGGGAAGCGTGGCAGCCATTTTCGCGGCAACGCTCTTTTTTCTCAGCATGATTACCGTCTTTACGGCACGTAAAGTAAGCAGATTTTCTATTGCAGCAGCATTGCGCGGACCTTCAGAAGGGGAGGAGAGAGAACGGGCCAAAGGCGGCAGACGAAAGAAAACCTCTATTATTTTCATGATAGGGCTGGCAGCTTCATGCATTCATTTTACTTTTGCTTTCGTTCAAACCCCTGCTTTAGATGGCGGAAATTTGCTCCTCATAGCAACGACCTGGCTAATAGCTTGTTGTTTCGTGCTTTTTATTGTTCTGTCAGTACTAGACAAGCTGGCGATCCCTTTGCAAAAGCTGCTGCGTCTGATCGGCATACCTCCTTTATCGTTGATGATGGCGATCAAATATCCGCGTCGGCACAGTAGGAGAACATATACAGCTGCGCTTTTGTTTGCGCTAGTTATGATGACGATCACCTTTGTCGTTTGTATCATGCAGTTGATTCTCGCGAATGGCAATGTAGATCGGACTAACCAAACTTTATTTGGTTTTGGGGGCTATGCTTCGTACCGTACGGCTCAGGAAAAGGTGAAAATTGAGACAGCGGCCGCAAAGGATCCGTTTATTCAGGAGCATCTAAAGGGATCGCTAAACGTTGAGCCCTATATGCTCACGATGATGGAGCGGGGAATGGCGCAAGCCGTTGTTCCGGTTACCGAGGAGCTTCTGCGGGATAACCATGTTCGTCTGCTAGGCAGGTCGCCAGCCTTTTCGAGTGATGAAGCTGCGTGGGAAGCGGTATTAAATGACCCTAAGTATATTATGCTCCCACATTTTTATATGATGAAGGATCCTTTGACTATTGGGGATATCACGCTTATAAAAGCAGGCGACTCCGTTACGCTCCCCATTTACGAAAATAAACTTAGAACGAGTCAGGACACATGGGAACCGGCTGAGAAACGCGAGTTTATTGTTGCCGGATTTGTGCCAAATGACACAGCCCCGCTGCTCATGGACTTCTACGGCGCTACCTTTATGCATAAGGCAGTTGCTGAGGAGCTTCGTCCTTTTGGACATAAATGGCCAGGACAAGATGATCTTGGTTTTGTTTTGTTCAAATTTGATTATAAGGATGTGCTGCTCGCGCAGTCGCTGGAAGAAAGGTTCGCCATTCAAGGTGTCCTGACCTTTACCGTTCCTTACTTGAAAAACTCATCGGCGCAGCTCATGAACAAGCAGGTTGGGTATGGTTTCGTCGGTTTTTCGGTGATATCGGCTTTTATCGGATTGATGGGGCTCGCGATTATTCAGTTTAGAGCAGTGCGGGAACGAAGCAAGCAGGTAGGGATGATTCGCTGTATCGGGGTACCGAGCAAGTCTATCTATTGGATGTTTCTTATCGAGGGCTTTGTTATAAGCGCTGTTGGTTTGCTGGTGGGATCGGCGATCGGAGCGAGCGGGGTACGTATATTTGCGGAGAACGTCATGAAGGATGTACGCGTCTTTGAGGAGCCGTTCGTTTTTCATTATCCATATGCTATCCTTCTGCCGATTATAGGAGGCTTGCTTTTTGCTTCTTTAATGATTAATATCGCGCCCGCGAGGGCGGCGCTTAGGGTGAAAGCGGTAGATGCGCTTAGAATGAGCAATGATTAAAACCGAATGCGGCTCATGCTCAGTTAGAGCCAATCGGACAAAAGAGGGTGCCCCAGCAGCGTATTCGCCACTGAGACACCCTCTTTTTACGATGATAACAGCTTATTTGCTGTTAAATGCGCTCAGCATCCACACATGCTTCTCAAGTGCTGTATGGATCGCCAGCAGCATGTCAGCTGTTGTTTCATCCTCAGCCTTCTGGGCTGCCTGCATGCCTTCCTTCAGCTCACCGATAATTGTTGTGAAATCCGCGATTAATTGATCGACCATTTGGGTAGCATCCTCTTTATTAGATGCTTCCTCAATGCTGGAGGTTTTCATATGCTCCTTCATCGTCGCAATAGGCTTGCCCTTCAAGGCGAGCAAACGCTCTGCCAGCTCATCAACGTGGAGCGCAGCCTCCTCATATAGCTCTTGGAACTTAACATGCAAAGTGAAAAACTGAGAGCCTTTCACATACCAGTGATAGTTATGGAGTTTGATGTAAAGCAAGCTCCAGTTGGCGATTTGATGGTTCAAGTGCTCTTGTACGGTTGTCGATTTTGCAGTTGTTGCTGTAGTCATATTGATCATCCTTTCTGAGGGTAGTTTGTGCTATTAACAGGAAGTGAATACGAAATAAATAATGATAAAAGGATAAATACGATGGATTTGATTTAGATCAATTCCTTATTTATAATTATTACAAATTACATGTTTCCTGTCAATATTAATACACGCTTTATCACGAAGTGAAACAGGTAGCCGAACATATGATGTGGAAAAAAGGTTTATGGAGTAGAGGGGAAGCAGCAGATGGGTATGGTACGGATGAATTAAGGGATCCATTGGTGCTCGAGCGGAAAGAGAAAAACGCATCGGCTGACTCAGCCGGTGCGCTTTTTTATATACAGTCATGCTATTAAATATTTAACGGATTAACATTTCCTCGGAATTGCCTGCTCAAACGCTGAATGAGCTTAAGCTTAGCTTGTTAATCAGAACAAAAGTCAGTGCCGCGCGCCAAGTTACATTGTAGTTTGTGCAACGGAATCGAATGTTAGCCAAGCTTTTCCTAGCTACGATGCAGTTTCTACAGTAGTTTGGCTCTTCTAAGGCGCATTCGGCGCTCAAAGGGCCTTTTAGGCCGCATAAACTGCAGTGTAGGCGATAAATAAGGAGAGTCGGCAAGGTTTCTGTTGTATTTTATACACTGTACGTGCGTGCCGGAGTTGGGACAAGGTCATAAATCCGGTAATGCCACGCGCCAAGCTTCTGTTGTACTTTATACACTGTGCGCGTCGGAGTTGGAACAAGATCATAAATGGTTTGTTCCAGTTTTAATATAATGCTACGTGTAAAGCTACATTGTAGTTTGTACAACAGAATGAACCGTTAGCCAAGCTTTTCCTAGCTACGATGCAGTTTGTGCAGTAGTTTGGCTCTTCGAAGGCGCATTCGGCGCTCAAAGGGCCGATTAGGTTGCATAAACTGTAGTGTAGGCGATAAATAGGAGAGTCGGCAAGGTTACTGTTGTACTTTACACACTGTACGTGTCGGAGTTGGATCAGGTTAATAAATGGTTTGTTCCAGTTCTAATAATGCCACACGTAAAGCTACATTGTAGTTTGTGCAACAGAATCGAATGTTAGCCAAGCCTTCCCTAGCTACGATGCAGTTTATGCAATGGTTTGGAGCTTTTAAGGCGCATTTGGTGCTCGAAGGGCCGATTAGGCTGCATAAACTGCAATGTAGGCTATGAATTGGAGATTCAGCAAAGGCATCTGTTGTATTTTATACACTGTACGTGTCGGAGTTGGGACAAGGTCATAAAAGGTTTGTTCCGGTAATACAACGCTCCAAGCTTCTGTTGTACTTTATACACTGTACGTGTCGGAGTTGGATCAAGCTAATAAATGGTTTGTTCCAGTTCTAATAATGCCACGTGTAAAGCTACATTGTAGTTTGTGCAACAGAATCGAATGTTAGCCAAGCCTTCTCTAGCTACGATGCAGTTTATGCAGTGGTTTGGCGCTTTGAAGGCGCATTTGGCGCTCAAAGGACCTTTTAGGCTGCATAAACTGCAATGTAGGCTATGAATTGGAGATCCGGCAAAGGCGTCTGTTGTATTTTATACACTGTACGGCTGAGCTGAGAGCTGAGTGAGACTGCGCTAGGGCAGTCTCACTCAGATCAGCAGCTAAGTTTATACTTGCGAATGGTTAACTGCTGCTTCAAGGGATGCTGCAGCTTCCGCGTCTGCGAGCATAAAGATCGTGAGAATAAACATCGCATGTGACCAAGTAAGCGGCACGACCCATGCGGTTTCGCCGGTGTTTTTGTCTACTTGCTCAGGCAGCAGGCCGGTTTCGGTGCGATGATCGATTGCCCATTTGAGCAATTGCTTTGCTTCGTCAAGGCTTCCCGTTTGAATACGATAGTGTGCGAGCCACAACGTCGTGAGAATCCACGGATTGCCGCCGATATAGATGTCATCCTCATAACGCTTAATTCCGCCCACGCCTGGAACAGTTAATGCAGCCTCTACAGCGTCGGCCGTACTGCGCATATATGGGTGATCAGCAGGTACGGCGCCAAACGGAACGGAGATGCCGAGCAGGCTGATATCAAGTACGTCGTCATGGTTGATGATGTGTTTTTGGTAGCCTTTGTTGCCTTCAGTCACATAGCCGGTTGCGCCGTCCGCAAGGGCCTGCACGTATTTGCTTGAATGAACGGTGAGTTCTACGCCGCGGTAGAAGCTTCCGCCTGCTTCATTCCAGCACAACTCTTTAATGGCAGCAGAAATCCGTTCTGCTGCGGCCGTCCATTCGGCAGCGAGCTCAGGCTTTCCGGCAAGCTCAGCAAAGCTCGCAGCCGCCGTCAAACCGCCGTATACAGCGGCAGAGGAGTAAGTATGCGAAGCTTCACGTTCCTCCCATAAATCAATGCTTGGCTTAGGCAGGCCGTTCTCCGAATTGAGGAAGCTAATGAGGAAGGCTGCACCTTTCTCGACTGCGGGCCAAACCTGCTCTGCGAACTTCCCGTCCTTCTTCTCTAAGTAATGCTGCCACATTCCCCATATAATCGACGAGCCCTCGTCGATTTGAAGCCCCCATGACGGAGCAAGGCTGCCGTCGTGATAGTGGCGCTGCTGCCATGAGCCGTCAGGCGACTGCGCTGTGAGCGTCCATGCATAGAAGCTGTCGGACAAGGCTCCAAGACCTGCTCTATCAAGCGCAGTTGTAATGAATGCGGCATCTCGGCCCCAACAGAACGAATATCCGCCGCAGCGGACAAAATTTTCATCAAATTCCGGCGCAGCGATAATGCTGCCGGTTTGCTCGTCGGACATAAGCTTAAACATAAGCAGGGAACGGTCGTACAGCTCTGAAATTTCAGTATCTTCAATTGGGCAAGGGGCAGCCGCTGCCAAAAAATCATGCCAATAAGCCGTGGTTTCCGCGATCCATTGCTCGCTTTCCTTTTCTTTCGCAGTCCGCATTTGCTGCAATGCGCTTTGTTCGTCATGCCCGGCTGTCAGGTATACGGGAACGGTTACGGACGCACCCGCTGCAAGCGTGTCAATCTGCCATTTTAAAGCCCCGTCTGGCTTCATATCTATGTTATTTCCATTCAATTGACCGCTCTGCGCGGAGTCCCAAGTAAGGCCTGCTTGGTAACCTGTGCATACGTTTGCACTCGAAAGCGCAAAATAATACTTATGGCGAAAATGAACCAATGCATCGTCAGCGGCAGCGAACAACGTTGTGTTGTACAGCTGATTTTCGCTTACGAGGAAGGAGGAATGAACGATAAACGAGAAGGAAACGGGTTGATCGCTTGAATTCGTAAAGGTATACTCGCGTACAATCGTATCTTGGCCGGGAACCGCGAGATGCAGGCTTCTTACGTGAAGAGGCTGCTGCTCAGAACGGGCATTAACGCGGAAAATATTCGTTTTGGCCACATATTCAGCCGTATGCTGCCAGCCATCTGCCTCTTCATCAAACCAAGAAACAGATGATTGCTCGAATTGAATACCGGTGCGAATGGCGTCAACATGCTGAGGCAGATCAATATTCGGCCACCACAGGCGATACATTTTGCCGGTGCGGCCAAGCGATGCAAGAAATTTGGAATTGCCGATAATAGCGTCTACTAAATAAGGTTTTTTATCTGACATGGGGTCAGCTCCTTTTGGAAATGTTCTGTATGGACGATTCGCGAACAATTAGTCTGTGCGGAATAATCATTCGGTTTTGATGCACGCTCTCTTCTTGGATAAAACGGATCAGCATTTGCGATGCCGTATAGCCAAGCTGATAGGTTCCGATATCAATGGAGCTGATCGGAGGTGTAGCCAGTTCTGATAGGGCAATATTGTTGAAGCTGACAATGCTCAAATCTTCCGGAACCTTATAGCCTAGCTCCGTCAGGCCGCGCAGTACGCCGAATCCGACAACATCATCGATGACAACGAGGCCGCTTGGCCGCTCAGGCAAGCTCATCATGAAGGACATGGCGCGATAGCCGCTTTGTTGAAGAAATTCGCCCTCCACAATCCATTCCGATCGGACCGGCAAGCCGGCTTCATGCATCGCCCGTCGGTAACCCTCCATCCGATCATGCGCAACAGTAAGCGTTGGCGGTCCGCTGACGAAGCCGATTCTTTCATGGCCCTGCAAAATTAAATGCTGAGTCGCATCATAGGCGGCCAACTCATTGTCATTGTCGACGGATAATATATTAGGACGATCCTCGGTCCGGCCAATCAATACGGTAGGGAAGCTATGTTTATTCAGCAGGTCGATTAAGGGGTCATTTACCCGTGACGATAACAAAATTACGCCGTCTACCCGGCGTCCGAACACAAGGCGAGATACCGTTTCCATTTCATCACTAGGAGAAGTTGCAGCTGTAAGCAGCATATCGTAGCCTGCTCTTGTCGATTGAGTCAGTATGCCGCGCAGCAATTCACCGAAGAAAAAATCCTGAAAAAGCTCTTCGGCAGGGCGGGGCAGCATTATAGCCAGTGTTTGGGTTGTTTTTGAGACAAGGCTCTTCGCCATCACGTTTGGATGGTAGCCCATTTCCTCCATAAACCGTTTGACCTTCTGCGTTGTAGCCTTACTTATGCGAGGGTGATTTGAAACGACCCTGGAAACCGTAGAAGGCGACACTCCGGCAGCTTTAGCAATATCTTTAATGGTTACCATATTAAGCCCTTCCCCCATTGCGCAATCATGCATGCTTTATATGCTTCATCCTAATGCAATTGTTGCCTAAAAGTAAATATATATGTTAGGAAAGCGTTTCACAAATGATAAAAAACTGAATGAGAGAGAGAAAAGCGAAGAAAAGAGAAGATAACCGATTATTTGTTCTGAATATTGAACTGTGCAAACGTTTTAACAAATGCACTGCCTTGTTGTATGATGAAGCCACGAATAGAACGCTTTCAAAGCAGTTCCTTCAGACATGCATCGCGAAAAACGGCAAAAATGCTGATTGCGGAGCATTTTTTACAACAGTTTGTACAAACGTTTGCGCAACGTATGAAAAGAGCTGTTCCTAACGGAAACAAGCGGCTGCGAGCGATAATCAAATAGTTTGTACGAGGAATTCTGCTGTAAAAAAGGATCATGAAGAACCGTTTGAACGGCGCCGATTCAGTAAAGGCATGGAACACATTATGGAGGGGGATCACCTAGCATGAAAAAGTGGTTTGTAATGTCATTAATTGTTGCCTTATTTATCGTATCCGCATGCGGCGGCTCGAACAACGGTGGAAAAACGGAAAATGCGGCTGACGCAACAAATGCTCCTGCGAACACGAACAACACAGCAGGGAATGCGAATGAAGGAGCAGCAGATTCCGAAGAGATAACTCCAGAGGAAGGCGCATCCTTGCTTGTATGGGAAAGTAAAGAAGAGCGTCCTTTTGTTGAAGCAATTTCAAAAGAATTTACCGAAAAATATGGAATCGAAGTGAAATTTGAAGAGGTTGGCGCAGCTGACCAAGTGACGAAGCTGACGACTGACGGTCCTGCAGGCCTAGGCGCAGACGTTGTCGTTTTCCCTCATGATAACCTAGGCAGAGCTGTAACGGCAGGCCTTGTGTTGCCGAATGATTTCTATGAAGAGCAAGCTAAAACGGCAAACTCTGAAATCGCTGTAAACGCAGTTTCTTACGGCGGCACGCTTTATGGCTACCCGCGTTCGATCGAAACTTACGCTTTGTTCTACAACAAAGCGTTAATCAAAGAAGCTCCAAAAACATTTGATGAAATCGTTGCTTTCGCAAAAACTTACAACGATGTACCAAACAACAAGTTCGCTCTGATGTGGGAAGTAGGCAACTTCTACTTCAACTATCCGTTCATCTCCACAGGAGGTTACGTATACGGTGAGAACGGTCAAAACAAAGAAGATATCGGCTTGAACACAGAAGGCGCAATCAGCGGATTGAAATATTACGGTTCCCTGAAAGACAGCATTCTGCCGCTTAACTCCGGCGATATCACGTACGACATCAAGAAAGGCATGTTCACAGGCGGAACGCTTGCTATGGATATTAACGGTCCTTGGACAATCGCAGATTACAAAAACGCAGGAATCGATTTCGGCGTAGCTCCAATTCCAAGCATCAACGGTCAACCGGCTTCTTCTTTCTCCGGCGTTAAAGCTTGGTATGTTAACCAATTCTCGAAATACCCGAATGCAGCTCGTTTGTTTGCTAACTTTGCATCCACAAAGGCTGCGCAATTGAAAGACTTTGAATTGACAGGCGCTATCCCGGCTAACACCGAAGCTACAAATGATCCTGCCGTTCAAGAAAATGATATCGTAAAAGGTTTCGTAGCTCAGTTTAACCAATCGACGCCGATGCCTTCGATTCCTGAAATGGGCAACGTATGGAGCCCGATCGCAGCAGCGTTCTCCGATGTGTGGAACTCTGGCAAAGATGCTAAGGAAGCTCTTGATAACGCGGTTCAACAAATCAAAGATGCAAACAACGGTACAGCAGCAAAATAATAAGTTAATCGGGTCCAGCCCGCCGAATCTGATTCGGCGGGTGAACCGATTTCATTAATCCGCAGCTTTTTTTGAGCGCATGGCGGCTTAAAGCGTTTTTCACATGAAAGGAAGGGAGCCAGGCGGGATGAATCGTCATCGAAGCACCGCGGCTATATTGTCGTTACTCGTAATGGGTCTTGGACAATTGTATAACCGTCAATTTATAAAGGGCATAATTATGCTCGCTGTCGAAGCGGCAGCGCTTATGTATTTCATTCCGAACTTAGGAAGAGCAATTTGGGGAATTGTAACGCTCGGCGAAAAAACGCAGGGGCTGGAGAAGATCGGTAAGATCAGTGTACGCGTGGAGGGAGATCATTCGATCTTTCTATTAATCAGCGGTTTGATTACGTTATTCCTATTCATTCTTTTTATCATTATCTACATTATGAATATCCGCGATGCCTATCGGAACGGCAAGCAGAGAGATGAAGGTGTGCTGCCCGCAAGCTTTCGGCAAACATTGGCCTATGTGACGGATCGCAATTTTCCGCATTTGATGCTGACATTGCCGGCGCTCGGCGTATTGTTTCTAACGATCATGCCGATTATCTTCATGATTATGCTTGCTTTCACCAACTACGCGTCGCCTGATCATATTCCGCCGGCTAAGCTGGTGGACTGGGTAGGCTTCCAAACGTTTGCTAACCTGCTGACGCTTAAAACTTGGAGTCATACATTCGTAGGCGTCTTTACATGGACGATTATCTGGGCAATTATCGCTACGGTGACGACTTATTTTGGCGGTTTGCTGGTCGCGCTGCTTATCGAGCAAAAAGGAATCCGCTTCAAAAAGCTATGGCGGACGCTTTTCATCATCCCTTATGCCATTCCGCAGCTTATTTCCCTGCTTGTAATGCGGAATTTGTTTAACGGGCAATTTGGTCCGATCAATCAATACTTAGGTTATTTTGGCATGGGCAAGCTTCCATGGCTGACAGATCCATTCTGGGCGAAGGTAACCGTTATCTTAGTTAATATGTGGGTGGGTATTCCGGTATCTATGGTGCTTATTCTCGGGGTACTTACGGCTATACCGAAGGATCTGTACGAAGCGGCTGATGTCGATGGGGCGACGGGTATCCAGAAATTCCGGATCATTACGATTCCATTCGTGCTGTTCTCCACGGCACCGATTCTCATTACGCAATTTGCAGGCAATATCAATAACTTCAACGTCATTTTCTTGCTTACGAACGGCGATCCGGTAAAAGGCGATTATCAATTTGCCGGCAGCACCGATTTGCTCGTAACGTGGCTGTATAAGCTTACGCTGAATAACAGTCAATACAATATGGCCTCGGCCATCGGCATTATCATATTTATCGTTGTCGCTTCATTCTCGATTTACAACTATCGCCGTTCGCGGTCATTCAAAGAGGAGGATATGATTCAATGAAAATGGGACGCAAAACCGCAAATGTTGTCCGTTTGACGTTAAGCTACCTGCTGCTCATTGCGATAGCAATCTGTGCGATCTATCCGGCCCTTTGGGTGCTGCTTTCGTCGCTCCGACCGGGAACCTCGTTATTTAGCACGAGCTTGATTCCCGAGTCCTTTACGCTCGTGCATTATAAGGAATTGTTCACGAACCCAAGCTTCCGCTATGGGGTTTGGTACGTGAATACGCTGAAAATCGCGACGTTAACGATGATTTTCTCCACGATTCTTGTCACGCTCAGCATGTATGCCTTATCGCGTTTCCGCTTCCGCGGTCGTAAAATGACATTGACGTTAATGCTCGTCCTTGGCATGTTCCCGGGCTTTATGAGTATGATCGCGATCTTCATTTTCTTGCTGCAGCTAAACCTGCTTGATACGCACGCAGCCTTAATTATCGTTTATTCCGCAGGTGCGGTGCTTGGCGGATTTGTCGTCAAAGGCTTCTATGATACGATTCCGCGGAGCTTGGATGAAGCGGCTCGAATCGACGGCGCTTCGCATTTGCAGGTTTTTGTGAAAATCATGCTTCCGCTGTCGCGTCCGATGCTGACATATGTGGCGCTGACGACGTTTGCGGGCTCATGGGTTGATTTTATTTTTGCCAGATTGGTACTGCGCAGCAAAGACAACTGGACGCTTGCCGTCGGGATGTGGGACCTGGTTAACTCTTATCAAAATAGTAACTTTACGCTCTTTGCCGCAGGTGCGGTCTTGATTGCCATTCCGATTACTTTGCTGTTCGTCTTCCTGCAGCGCTTCCTAGTGCAAGGGCTGATGTCCGGCGCATCGAAAGGGTAAAGGAATGAAGGACAAACGTTTGCGCTTTGCGGGAGCTATTCTATTATGCTCATTGTTGTTTGCCATACTCGCAGCCTGCTCATCTGAGAACGGGAATAACGGCGAGCTATCGGCTAATAAACCAAACGATGAAACCATCGAGGCTGTGGGAAACAGTGCGGACGGTGAACCTGAAGCTGCTTCTTACGCGGTAGATGAGCAGCCGGGTAAGGTGTATTATGAGATCTTTGTCCGTTCCTTCTACGATACGAATGGAGATGGAATCGGTGATTTGAACGGCGTAACCGCCAAGCTCGATTATTTAAAGGAGCTTGGTGTCGGCGGGATTTGGCTGATGCCGATTAATGCTTCACCCAGCTACCATGGCTACGACACGACGGATTATTACGCCGTCAATCCGGAGTACGGCACGCTGGATGACTTAAAGAAGCTGCTAGAGGAAGCGCATAAGCGTGATATCAAAATCATTATGGATCTCGTCGTGAATCATACGAGCAAGGAGCATCCTTGGTTTAAGGAAGCGCTGGCGGACGAGAAAAGCCCTTACCGCAGCTGGTATACTTTTGCGAAGCCTGATGAAAAGGTGAGAGCGGACGGCGCAGTAGGCGGTGACCCATGGCATAGCTATGGCAGTCTCAACTATCTGGGCGTATTCTGGGAAGGCATGCCGGACCTTAATTTTGACGAGCCAAAGGCTCGGGAGGAAATGATCAAAATCGGTCAATATTGGCTGGAGCAGGGGCTGGACGGCTTCCGGCTGGATGCGGCTAAGCATATCTACGGCGATTTCGCTTCTACGGCAAGCACGCCTGAAATCCAGGCAAAGAACAAGGCTTGGTGGCAGGAGTTCCGCGCAGGCATGACCAAGGTGAAGCCGGATGCTTATTTAATTGGAGAGGTATGGGACTCGCTGACCGTGATTGCGCCTTACTTTGATCAGGCGCTGAATTCGGCGTTCCACTTCGATCTTGCCGGACGCTTGCTCAGCGCAGCGGATAAAGAGCAAGATGCGGATCTTGCGTTTTCGCTCGGACGCGCTTACGGCGTTTACGAGAAGTCTTCCGGCGGAACGTTCGTAGATGCGCCTTTCCTTAGCAACCACGACCAAAATCGCGTGATGACTGTATTAAACGGCAATCTCGACCATGCTAAAATGGCGGCGGCGATGCTGCTGACGCTTCCGGGCACGCCTTATCTCTATTACGGCGAGGAGCTTGGCATGAAAGGCGCTAAGCCGGACGAATATATTCGGGAACCGATGCCGTGGTACGCTTCTTCAGGCGGGGGCGAGGGCCAGACGACTTGGGAGAAGCAGCGCTATAATCCCGATCCGGGCGCCGTTTCCGTCGAAGCGCAGACGCAGGATGAGCAGTCGATGCTGAATCATTATCGTGAGCTGATTAAATGGCGGAACGAGGAAGCTGCTTTAAGAGATGGCGGCATAGCCGAGTATAAGTTGGTGCCTGCTAACCAGAAGCTTAGCGTATATGTTCGGGCTGTTGCCAAGGAAAGAGTACTCGTCGTTCACAATTTATCAGGCGAGGAGCAAACAACGGATCTGCAGCCGTCAGAAGTGTTCGGCAGCTTCAAGGAGCTTACTCGCTCAACGGGCAGCGGGGCGAAGCTTGATGGCGGAAAGCTGACGCTGCCTCCTTACAGCACTGTGATTTTAAAGTAGTAACGGAAGAGGGAATTGCACAAAACGTGCAGTTCCCTCTTTTTGTTGTGGGCTGCTACTGCTTGCGGTAGGTGTTCGGCGATACGCCAAGCTGCTTTTTAAACGCCTTGGAGAAGGAAAATAAATCGGGGTAACCGACGGATTGCGCGATTTCCGCCAGCTTGTAATCCGTTTGCTTCATCAGCAGGGTCGCTTCGTTCATCCGAAGCTGCTGCACGAATTTCATGGGCGACAAGCCGAAGGCTTTGTTGAAGGCTTTGGAAAAATGGGTACGGTCAATGCCTACGTATTCCGCTACGCTTTCGATTGTGATTCCGTCAGCATAATGAATCTCGAGGTAATCCTTGGCTTTTTGAAGCCAGCTGCCTGCCGAGGCAGGAGTGCCGCGAGGGATTTTGCTCTCGGAGAGCGTATCGAACAGCTGATGGAAAATAGCGAGCCGCGACAAGTCGGAGGGAGGCTTTTCCTTATTGGAGACAAGGCTGAAAAACTGCTCCATCAAAGTGAGCGCATCTGCGGTCAATCCGTTCGGCAGATGCGGACGGTAGGGGCCTAGTCCGATTCGATCGAGAAGCTGCAGCGCAAGCTTGCCGTCGAAGGCGAAGAAAGCTTTTCGCAGCAGAGCATGGTCCATTGTGTAATATTCATGCGTTACCTGCGGGAAAAGGCAGAAAAGATCATGTTTGCGAAGAGTATACGTTTGGCCGCCTTGGATAAAGATGCCTTCCCCTTCAAGCACCATAATCAAGTAATAGTAAGGCGTAATTCTTGGACCGATATGATAGCCCGTTTTTGCTATATTGGCGCCGAGTCTAATCGGCCAAGCAGGACCTGCTTTCTCGAAGGCTGATGGTGTGAAGTAGTGAATTTCAAGCTGCTCGTGGTGATCCTCTTTCATATGGTTAAACAGGATAGCCACCCCTTTTTGCCATTGGTTTTGGTGAATATTGCTTATGAAACAATTCAATTCACTAATATGAAACCACAAAATGACAAATAACTCAAGCTACGAATTGACATTGACGCTAGAAGGATTGATTGCTATTATTCAAATAACAAATTAATCCGATAAAGTTTGTCGGTTTTCTACCGGTCAACTGGTGATTCGAAGCGTAAAGGGGACAACAGAAATGGGCAAACAGGCAAAAGTGGAATTTGGATGGTTTATTCCGACCAACGGAGATGGCCGCTATATAGGCGTTAAGGCAGAACGGGAGCCATCGCAGCAATACTTTGTGGAGGTTGCACAAGCGGCGGAGGAAGCGGGTTATGAGTTCGCGCTTATTCCGGCCGGCGGAGATTGCTGGGACGGTTGGATCGTTGGTTCGTGGGTTGCATCTGCAACGACGAAGCTGAAACCGCTCATTGCGATGAGACCCGGGCTTATTTCTCCGGTATTGGCAGCACGAATGGCTTCTACGCTGGATCGCATGTCAGGAGGCCGGGCACTGATAAATGTCGTTACCGGCCATTATCCGGCAGATCTTAAAGCAACCGGAGATCCGCTGCACGGCAGCCACGACGAGCGTTATGAACGGACGAAAGAGTTTCTGGAAGTGGTCAAAGGCGTATGGCAGCAGCCGGCAGACGAAGGAACGGGATTTAATTTCGCTGGCAAGCACTACGAGGTAGAAGGCGGCGTAAGCAAGCCTGCTCCGGTTCAGGAGCCGCATCCTCCGCTGTATTTTGGCGGAAGCTCGGTGGCAGGCAAGCGCGTTGCAGCAGAAACAGCTGATGTTTACTTAATGTGGACAGAGCCGCTGGATTGGATTCAAGGCCAGATTGCCGAGATGGAAACCTATTTGGCTGAGCTGAAGGAAGAGAAGGGGATCGAAAGAGAGCTGCGATACGGCATTAGAGCACAGGTTGTCGTACGCGAAACCGAGGAAGAGGCTTGGGCGGCCGCATGGAACATTTTGAGCAAGGCGGATCCGGAGCAGCTGAAAGCCAAGGAAAAGCTGCACAACAAGACGGATGCGACGAATCAGAAACGCCAAATGGATTTGTTCAGCCAATCGAAGGAGCAGGACTACGTGATTGGCCCCAATCTTTGGTCAGGGTTGTCGGCCATTCGCGGCGGCGGGGCGGTTACCTTTGTCGGTACGCCAGAGCAGGTATCGGATCGGTTCATCGAGTTTATCGATGCCGGCGTAACCTCCTTTATTTTATCAGGCTACCCGCATTTGGAAGAGGCGAAAATATCAGGCGAGTTGCTGCTGCCGCTCGTTAAGCAGAAGCTGGCCGCAAAGGGAATAACTATTTAATCATTGGGGGTATGAATATGAATCGATTACGCAAACCGCATTTAGCGCTGCTGGCGCTTACGATGATATTAAGTGTTGTGCTTTCGGCCTGCGGGTCAAGCAATTCCAATACGAACGCAAACGGAAATAAGACGGGGGAAGGAGCAGCTGAAGGGAGCTCTGGCGATAAACCTGTGACGATCAGCTTTATTCATTGGCGCGGCGAGGATGCTGCAGTGCTTGACGGCATCATTAAAAAGTTTGAGGAAGAAAACAAAAACATCAAGGTAGAAACGCAGGTGTTTCCATCTGATCAATATCAATCGACAGCCCAAGCGAAGCTGCTTGACGGCTCTGTAGGCGACGTGTTCGCTTCATTTCCTGGCGCTCAGTTTGAAGCCATCGCGAAAGCAGGCTTGTTCTCCGATTTGAGCGGTTCATCCTTCGTGGACAATTTCACGCCATCTTTGATTGAATTGGGCCAAAAGGATGGCAAACAGCTGGCGGTCCCGTACCAGCTCGTTTATAACATTCCTATCTATAACGTAAAGCTGTTTGAAAAATACGGCATCGAAGTTCCGAAGGATTGGGACGGATTCCTTGCGGCGGCCGAGAAGCTGAAGCAGGAAGGGATCGTACCGATCGCTTTCCCGGGCGCCGATATCGGTCCAGGGCAGTTCATGAATCCAATGGTGATGAATAATGCGCCGGATGAGGAGATTTTTGTGAAGCTTGAAGCTGGCGAAGCAAAGCTTACCGATGATTGGTGGGTTAAGACGCTTTCCCAGTTCAAGGAATTGAACGACAAGGGCTACTTCCAGAAGGATGCGCTTGGAACGAAGGGCGATGCGGCCGGCGCGTTGTTCGTGCAGGAGAAAGCAGCGATTTTGGCAACAGGCTCCTATCAGCTGGTAGGCAATAAGAAAAACAATCCGGAGCTTCAACAAGGTTTGCTTGCGCCGATTACGGTACCGGCTGACCAAGCGGTGTTCGAAGGGATTCATACGACGACGTTCATGCTCGCCGTGAACAGCAAGTCGAAGCACCCGGAGGAAGCGAAGAAATTTATTGAGTTTCTAAGCCGTAAGGATATTGCTGGAGAGTATGCCAATGGCACAGGCCAGAACGTAACGATTAAGGATGTCGCATATACAAGCGATGAACTGAAGGCCGTAGCGGAATGGACAGCGAAGAAAACGCGTTTCCAGCCACGCTTCACAATAAAAAACGCTGAGGTTCAAAAAGCGGTCACCAGCTCGATTCAAGCCGTGTTAGGCGGAACGGAGCCAGCGAAGGCAGCGGCAGACGCGCAAGCGATCGTGGACCAGCAGATAGGAAAATAAGCAGATGAAAAAGTATGCGAAGCTGTTACCGTTTTTCGTGCCCGGCATTGCGCTGTATCTCGCACTATTCATCTATCCGACGGTAACGGGTTTCTATTACTCTTTAACGGATTGGGACGGCTTATCGCCGTCCTATCAGTTTGTCGGTGCGGATAACTACGCCAATGTAGCCAAGGATATTATTTTCCGTAAATCCATCGTTAACAATATTAAGTTTATGGTCGCTGTCGTTATCGCGCAGACAGTCGTTTCGCTGTTGCTGGCGCTTCAGCTTTCGAAGCAAACGAAGGTGAATGTCGCGCTGCGCTCGCTGTATTTTGTGCCTACCATTTTGTCATCGGTATCGGTCGGATTTATTTGGACCTTCGTCTATGATCCGTCGCTTGGGCTGTTAAATGGCTTGCTTGAGGCAGTGGGACTGTCTTCTTGGACGCAGAACTGGCTGGGCGATACGGGGATAGCGATTTTCTCGATTGCGGCCGTTCAGGCATGGGCTCATATCGGGCAAATGATCATTTTGTTCGTCGCAGGACTCCAGGCGATACCGGAAGAGCTCGTTGAATCGGCCAAGCTGGACGGGGCGACGAAGCTGCAGCTGTTTTTCCGCGTCATATGGCCGCTCCTGGCACCAGCAGCCGCGATTGTCGTGTCCTATACGACGATACAATCGTTTAAGGCCTTTGATCTCGTGTTTACGATGACCGGCGGCGGACCGGCGTATTCCACCGAAATTTTATCGACTTACATTTATAACTCAGCATTCATGAATTATACGTTTGGCAAAGCGTCAACGGCATCCGTGTATTTCCTTGTGCTCATTTCGTTCATAACCTTTCTTCAATTCCGCGCGCTTCGGACGGATCGCGTATCCTACTAGTATGCAGGCAGGTGAATTCATGTGGTTCTAAAATGGTTAGGCAGGTCCATGCTGCTGCTATTTGCAGCGGTTATTCTCGTCCCGCTGCTGATCGTGTTATTTACGTCATTAAAGACAACGCCGCAGTTTTATGCGAATCCGCTGGGGCTGCCGGAATCCTTGTCGTTCCACAACTTTAAGGCGCTGTTTGACGGACAGCCGATGTGGGGATATTTTCGCAATAGCATTGTCGTTACGCTGGCTACGGTAGGTCTTGAGCTTCTGCTTGCCGGGTTCATCGGTTACGGCATTATGCGATCGGGACGCCGTGTGGGAGCAGCCGTATTTGGCTTATTTGCAATTGGCTTGATGGTGCCGTCGCAAGTCAATATGATTCCCATCTACACTTTTGTGCATAAGCTGGGCTGGAGCAATTCGCTCACGGGGTTAATTATCGTGTCTGCCTCCGTGCTGCTGCCCCTGTCTGTATTTATGCTATCCGGTTTTATGAAAACCTTGCCGAAGGAAATTTTGGAGGCAGGCGAGATCGACGGCGCCGGTGAATGGACGCTGCTCGCGCGTATCGCGCTTCCGCTCAGCGCGCCGTACCTTGCGGCAACCGCTGCCTTTTTGTTCGTCATCGTATGGAATGACCTGTTGTTCCCGATGCTGCTTCTGAACGGAAAAGATAAGCTTACTCTGCCGCTCGCCATGCTGCAATTCCGCGGCGAATATATTACGGACTACCCCGTGCTGCTTGCCGGAGTCGTGGTGACGGCGCTGCCGATGATAGCGTTGTTTATTTTCCTCCAGCGTTATTTTATATCCGGCGCGCTTGCAGGCTCATTGAAGGGTTAGATTACATTTAGTCGAAGTCGCGGATCGCTTTCAATTGATTGTAGGCGATCATCCCCATCAAGAGCATAGCTGCGCCGCTTGCTGCTATAATGACGGCCGGACCGTAAAGATCGGACAGCGTCGAGAAGACGGCTAAGCCGATTGGCGGGGCAACGCTCGTTAAAGCGCCAACTAGTCCGAACACTCTGCCCTGCATGGATGGTTCGATCGCTACCCTGAGCACGATAAAAATGATCGTCGTACTGAAGGAGAAGAGGAAGCCCACAAGCAGGATAAGCGGCAGCGCGGCGGCGGCCGCAGTCATGAACGAAATGGCGATGAATAACGGCCCCATCAGGATCATACTCCCTATGATCCATTTTCCTCTGCTTTTCAGCTTTGTATCGAGCTTCATAATCAGAATGGAGCCGATCACGTAGCCTAGCGGAATACAGGCTTCCATAAGCCCGAAAATGAAAGGTTTAGCCTGCCATACCTGTACGGCCATCACCTGAATGAGCATGAAGGTGGATAGAAAGAAGAACATGACAAGCGGAAGCAGCATAACGGCGGCTTTGGCAAATGGCTCATTCCACACATAGCGAAAGCCGGCTGCGAGATCCTCCTTGAAGGAATTTTTGGATACTGCCGTGTCCCTGGATGCTTTATAGGGAAATTTGCCTGCAAAGAGCAGCAGCAAGCCGGAGAGCAGGAAGGTTACAGCGTCGATTGCTATTGCAAAAGCACCGCCGAATGCAGCGACGGCAATGCCTCCTAATGCAAAGCCGGAAATGCGAATGATATTGTCTGAGATGCTGATTGCCCCTACAGCCTGCGTCAGCTGTTCTTTACCGACGATTTCGATGAGCGAGGCTTGGAAAGCGGGCGTTCGAAACACACCGGTAAATGCGACAAGCGCAGTTAGCAGGACAATAAAGACAAACGGAATATGAGGCAAAAAAATGAGCAAGGCAATCGCCCCTACAAGCACGAAACGGATAATATCCGTTGTCCACATAAGGGTGCGACGGTCCACGCGATCCGCAACAGTGCCTGCGAACGAGCCGAAGAGCATGCTGATGACAAGATGAGTGATAAGGACGACCGACATGAGTTTGGCGCTCCCGGTTGTTTGCAGCACCCAAAGGTTTAAGGCAATGCTGTGAAACGTATTGCCAAGCAGCGATAAGCTATAGCTGGAGAAAACCGCTAGAAATGTCCGGTTTCGCCATAAGGACACAGCATGACTGCCCGGCTGCCGGGTCGAATTCGGCGTCCCGCTTTTGGATTCTTTAGCTAATTCAAGCATGTTTCAGCCTCCTCAATGAAAGTATGGAACAAATAAATTAATCCTCGCTAACCAACTCCGTTGGTAGTCTACCTTAAACCGTTAAACAGTAAGCAGGACCATCAACAAAACGACCAAACGACTTAAACGTTTAAGTTATCGTGGAAAAAGCAGATCGAAATCTGCTATTCGAACACCGTCATCGTCATCAAATGAAAATTTGTAACGTCATTAATCATTATCGGCTTTTACTAAGATATAGCTGCTTTCCGGCCCTTTCTTTGAATCATTCAGCAGCTGCAGCATAAGCTGAAAAGCAGCTTCGGGCTTGCGATCTCCAAAAGTGAAGCGGCCAGCGGAGAGAGGCAGGATCTCCGGACAGCCTGCTGAGCAAATGACCGTTAAATTCGCAGGGTCCACATATTTGGCTGCCGAAATGGCTGCAAATTCGTTCAGGATAATCCCTTTTTTATGTTCGTGCATTCTCAGAAACAGCTCTAGTGCTTGGTCATTCTGCATAATATGAATAGAATCGGGTCCCATTTTCGAAGCAGTGGCAATATGCTCCACGAGCTCTTTGTTATTGAAATTATCAATGATCACATACTCGTATTGTACGGAGGTGGTGGCCTGCACCGTTTCGAAAGCATCTAGGTAATCATAGTTAACCTTATAAAATAAGGCATCGTCGATGATGCTGTCTACCACGATGAGCGGTACGCCAACTGAAAAATGACTTGAAATCAGGTGGAAATTTTCCGTTTTGACATCGACTACGAATACGCCGTCAAGCTTGCGTTCCGAGATGATATCGAGCTTTGGGCTTGCGGCATCGAGGCCAAATAATACGACGTGGTAGCCGTAGTTCGAGAGCAGCTGCTCCAGCCGGTTTATAAATTGCGAGTAACGGAGCTGTCGCCAAAAGCCTTCGTTTTCTGCGCGGCTGATCAGAATGCCGATCAAGCCGGATTTTTGCTTCACCAGCGATCTGGCGGCCAGATTAGGCACATAATTTAATTGCTTCGCGGCTTCGAGCACGCGGGATCTAGTCTCGTCGGGAATGGTTTGCTTGGTGACGTTATTGAGTACGTAGCTGACTGTTGCGACAGAAACGTCTGAAAGCTTTGCAATATCCTTAAGCGTAGCTTTTTTAATGTGAAAACAGCTCCCTCATCAATCGATGCGGCCTAGTAAGCTAACAGTGCCATCCAAGAGCAGCAGCCACTGCTGTCAAAAGCGCAATCAATGACTTAAACGTTTAAGTCATTATCACACGGGACAGGCTCCTTTGTCTAGGGGCAATCGGAGCTTCGCGGCATTGAGGAGAAGGGCATTCGTTGCTGCAAGACACGGTTAGTATTAGCTGGACTTTTCCCCGCTTTTTTAAGACGCATGCCCAAGAGCTAAGCCCTATCAGAGTGGTAATATAACCATATTATCAAGGGAAAGGCGTGAGGGCATTGTCGTTAAAACAACATGCAGAGAACGTATGGAACGAGATGAAGCGGGATTATACCGGTAACTGGGGAATGGACATTCACAAGTGGGATTGGGTTCCGGGCGTAGGCGTCATTGGTTTGCTGGACTATTACGAAACGACCGGCGATCCGGCTATTATAGGTTTTTTGGCCGAATGGGCGGCGCGCAACAAAATGGCAAAGGAGGCAGAGCTCGTCATTAACGCGATTGCCCCGTTTGCGATTTTCCCCGCCTTGTACCAGGTGTCGGGAGATAACGGCTTTAAGGAAGAGGCTGCGCGTGTCGCTAAGTGGCTAATGGAGGAAGCGCCGCGCACAAGAGAGCAGGCATTCGAGCATACGGTGACTGAGAATGTGGAATTCTCCGAGCAGGTATGGGCGGATACGGTATTTATGGCTGTGCTTTTTTTAGCGAGGACGGCATCAATGCTCGAAAATGAAGCCTATGCGCAGGAAGCGCAGAAGCAGATGCTTCTTCACTTGACGCTGCTTGAGGACAGAGAGAGCGGCGTCCTGTTCCACGGCTGGAACTGCAGTACCGCGAACCATATGTCCGCAGCACGCTGGACGAGGGCGAATGCCTGGATTGCTGCTGGCGTGCCGATGATATTGAAGGAAATCGCGCCGCTCGTGCAGGTGTCGGAGGAGCTGTTGGCGCGCTACCGCCGCTTGATGGACGGACTTGTTCGGTTTCAGCGCAAGGACGGCTTGTGGAGTACGGTGCTCGATCAGCCGGATTATTACCGCGAAGTGTCCGGAAGCGCAGGCATCGCATATGGGCTATGGAAGGCAAGCGATGGCGGCTGGCTTCTGCCGGAGGAGCGCTACGAGACAGCCGCTCGCCGTGCGCTGAAGGCGATTATTGAGAATATTGGCGAAGACGGCATCGTGGCCGGCGTATCTGGAGGAACACCGGTGATGGAGAGCGTTGAGGCGTATAATGCCATACCAACCTATGCTACGCTTTATGGGCAAGGATTAGTGCTGATGCTTCTGTCGGAAGCACTTTGGAGAGGGGAATCGTCTCATGAATAGAGAACAGCTGGATGAAAGAATTCGAAGACAAACGGCAGCGTATGACGAGACGCTGCAGCTCATCCGAACGCCGCTAACGGCTACCTACCATACAGCGCTGAAGAGCAGCGAACACCCTGAGGTCTATGCGCTGCTTTCAGCAGCCAGCTACGCCTACGACTTGCTTGAATCGGGGGAGGCTGAGCATATTGCGAGAGCCAATGGGATTTTAGAGCGGGTGGTCCCGCTGCAGGACAAGAATCCGGCCTCGGACACCTATGGGATATGGCCGTATTTCTTCGAGGAGCCGCTTGAGCAAATGGACCGGCCCGACTGGAACATGGCTGATTTTCACGGCAAACGGCTTATCCTTATATTGATGAAGCATAGGGAGCATCTGCGGACGGAGCTGGCGGAGCAGATTGAAGCGGCGATTTCCCATGCGTGCAGGGCTATCATTATACGAAACGTAGGTCCGCATTACACGAATATTGCGATCATGGGCGCATTCGTTACGCTGGTCGGCGGCGAGCTTTTGCAAGATGATGAATATAAGGCGTACGGCCTGGCCCGCATCAAACGGTTTTATGATTTCACGTTAGGAATCGGTACGTTTTCGGAATATAACAGCCCTTGCTATACGCCGATTTCGATCCGCGAGCTGCACAGCATTGCCGTCTGCTCGGCGTCTGCGGAGGCAGTTGCTTACGCGAATGAGCTGATCGAGCTCGCTTGGAAAATGGCCGGTGAGCATTTTCATGCTGGCACGGGAGAGTGGAGCGGGCCGCACAGCCGGACTTACAGCACGCTGCTGCAGCCGGATGACCGCAAGTTTCTGTACGAAGCGCTTCTCGAGGAAAGCTTCGAATTCGGAGAAAACATCCGTTGTCCGAAGGCGTACCGCGGATTATTTCAAACGGCTCAAACCCGCTATCTGACGGAAGCCACACTGATGGAGGCGGACACCGGCTATCAGGTCTATGCGACGTTATTCCAGAATAAACGCTTGTCTCTGGGCACATTCAGCAAAGGCGTCATGTGGAATCAGCGGCGGAACATGCTCGCTTATGTGAATGTCGAAGGAGAGCCGGTATACGTTCAGCTTCAATTTTTGAAGGACGGCGGTGATTTCTGCTCGGCGATGTTTGCTGGCGTACAAGCGCGCACGAACGTGCTGTTCGGTTTTAATTTACTGACGGATAACGGAGCATGGCACTCGGATCTGGATCAAATCAACGGTAGATTCCGGTCAAGCGATCTAAGGATTCGTTTGAAAATCGGCGGCGTGACGACTGGGCTGGAGTTGCCGGAGGTACATGAAGGCAAAGCATGGCAGCTGCGGCTTGGAGAGGCTAGTCTGGCGGTTAAGCTGCTTCATGAGCGTTCCGATTACGGGGAGCTGGAGCTGCGCTGCGAACGTACGGATGACGCGATTCATGCGGATTATGTATTGTATAGCGGGGATGAGCGCGAATTCGATTTTCATGCGGTTCAGGAATCGGTGTGGCTGTTCCAGCTCGGGCTGAATGAGTCCGGGCAGCTGCCGGCCGCGCAGATCTGCCAGGAAGGGGACCTCGTCAAGGCTTCGGCCGAAATGGATGGCGAAACTGTTTCGGTCGCGTTATCCGTCGCCCCGGGACAAACAACGGAACGATACCGGACCAACGAGGTGAAGCTTCCGGTTGCTCGGCTTTACCCTAATCATGTATAGGCTTAAACCGCTTCAGGAGGCAGCCGCGATAATCGTTTACCCTTGCGTTCTGCTAAGCGCGGCCTGCCGCCGATAAGACATCGGTGTCATTCCAGTCGAAGTGCGGAATTGGTGAAAAAAATGCGAAAGATCTCCAAAGCCGGTTTGTCCGGCAACGTCTATCATAGGCAAGGAGGTCTGGGCGAGCAGTCCTTTTGCTTTGTTCAGCCGGTATTCATTCAAGAAACGCTTGATCGAATAACCGGTCGTTTCCTTAAACAAACGAAACAGGCGGGAGCGCGACACAGGAAATTTACGAAGCAGATCGTCAATATGCAGCTCATCGCGGTATGCGGCTACTAGATAAGCGACAACGTCTCCGATCAGCCTCTCATCGGTGGAGATTATTTCCCGCTGCGCAAGCGGTTCCTCATGCTTTCTTATTATGAGCAGCGCAAGCTCCGACATGCAGCGCAGCATCGAGAGCTCTCGCCAAGGCTGGTTCGAGGCGAGCGAAGTGCTGAGCTCCTCCAGCAGCAGCCGTGCATGCTCGAATTGCGGAGCAGGAAGGAAATAATGGCTGCCGGACGCTCCGTCCGTCAGGAGGCTGCCGATTCCTTCCTTCATGTCCGGACAGGATTGGTCGAGGCGATTCAAGTACGAGTCGCTTACGGACAGCACGTAACGGTCAAAATCCTGTCCCGGCTTGGAAAACGGATGATGCAGCACATGCGGAGCGATGACGGTGAGCGTTCCTGCATGCAGCGGGTAGAGATTCTCCTCCACAATATAGGAGCCGGTACCGCGTAAGCATAGATAAATTTCATAGCCATCGTGATGGTGCAGCTCCTTGCGGCCAAGCGGTCCCATCCGAAGCTCGCAATGAACCGGATATTCAGCCAAAAACAGGTTCGTGAACTCGTCAAGGACAGAGTTGACCGGCTGTTCGAATCGTTCGCTTGTCATGCGGCTTCCTCCCAGGCGAAATGATGGATGTATCTTAATCATAGCATTGGTTTCAACTGTCAGACAAAAATAAACGTTTTTCCTCCCACATAGCTCCGCCTTTCATCGTGTAGCTCTTCTTGCCTTTCTTCCTGCCTTTGCGTTTGCGCTGCAGGATAGGCCTCAGGTTCTTATCGAATGCTGGCCAAAGGCGTTCGAAGAAATCATAGAACGTCCTGACTCCGGTCAGATCATCTGGAGAGAACCCGCTCAGAATTGCGTAGATGGGTGTGATTTTTAACTCATTGACCCATTCAGTGACTCCTATCGTCGGATTCGTTAAGAGAAGAAACAGGTAAGAACGGAATAGCGTTGCAGGATCCCGGGCTCAGGTCCTTGATCCGAATATTCATTCATAAGCAAGATCGTGATGGCAGATAAATTCGTCATCCAGAGTTTCACAGCAAACGGCCAATCCTTGTTGATGAGGACAATGCCGAGACAATAAGGGGTCCGAAGATGCTCGAGGACAAAAACTTGGTAACCGAAATGAGGAATGAACGAAGGCTTCAATCGGCGTTGTGATCGATCCGGGCAACCTGCTGACGGCCGAAAATTTTGCAAGGCAAGATGAGGTCATTGAGCAAGCGTTCGAGCTGCTCGTCAAACGGATTATCGAAGCTCATACGAAGGATCGCATGCTGTTGGAGAGCGGCGAGCTGGTCTCAGAGTTATCTACATAAATCAAAGGGGACCGGGGTGGTCTGCAGTCAGCACTCATATGCCCATTAAAGCTGCTTGATGTTATTTTGAAGTAAATCAAGTACTCTGGTTTTCGAATCAGCGTGGATAATCCCTCGTAATATTTGATGATTTGTCTTTATTTCTAACGAGAACCTATTATCGAAACGATCAGACTCCTTCAAATTATAAAGGACAATATTCTTCCAAGGAATAAGCTTATTATTGAGCTATACACCATCATTCCCAATTGAATAATGTATTCTATTACGAGGAATGGACAGCTTCATTATGTTATTTCTACTATTTTTCATGCGTATTCACTACTATAGTAATTGGATTTTATTTTTTCAATGGCTTGCTTGGTGGTACGAACTTTCATCTTTTTTAAAATACTGCTCACTTGGTTTTTCACAGTACTCTCTGCTTTATGTAAAGTTTGGGTGATGCTGATTTGCGTAAAACCTCGTTCCAGTAATTCGAAGATTTCTCTCTCAGATGGCGATAATTGGTTAAGAATGGCGTCTTTTTTCAGCTTGGCATAATCTTCTAGTAGTACTTCAATTGGATTTCCATTTAGTACGACAGTTCTAATGATATGGGGTAATTCATAATAGTTGGTTTGGGGTAAACAATGTACGGCCCCCGCATTATATGCCTTTAGAATGGTTTCTCTCTTTGTGTCCTCTGTCATTAGAATAATTTTTGTTGGTTTAATAACGTTCATTTCCATTGCTAATTCGATGCCGTCAAGCTTGTTGTCGGAGTGATGTAGTTTCATTAGTACAAGGTCGGCATGCGGGAGTTGTTCTATTGCGCTTTTCTTACTATCCACGCAATCGATGATTTGAAAATTTTCTATAAGTGACAAGTAGTTGGAAATACATTTCTGCCATACTGGATCAGTTTCTACAATTAATATACGTATGAGCTGCATGAGGTCACTCCTTGCTTATTTTAGGGTACCAATACTTTAGAATCAGGGACTTATTTCCTATTTGTAGATAAAGTATATTTGACACAATAGACCGCAAGCAACGAAAAATAGATTGGTATTTTCCGAAAGTGGTTTTGCGTGGTCCAAATGTAGATATATGGATATTACATGTGGTTGATCACACCGGCTGAATTGGTATATATTGTTCGTGACAACCTTATCAAAGGGGACTAGGACATGCATCATAAAATATGGATGATGATCGGCGGGGGATTAAGTCTTGTGTATGGGTATGATTTAATAGCAGGATGGATGGATCACAGTGAAATATCGTACTTCCGACTTCTGCTCTTTTTAGGCTGTCTTCTGCTATTTTTTAGCCAATGGTTGAAAATTAAAAAGGAAGCCAAGCAAAACAGTAATCCCTAGGTAGCGGCTTTCTAATTTAAGCGCTCATCGACTATAGAATAAGGAGCGTCCTCGGGTTAGTGGGCCGCTCCTTATTTGTCTGTATGCCAATCCTGCACCTCTTATCAGCTGTATGCATCTGGTCAGGGAGAGACAGCTCTTCTACCGTTCTGTCTATTTATTTACGAGAAATCCCTTGTCTTTATCCTCCATAAGCTGCATCCTACGCATATAACACTAGTCATCATAAGCAATAGAATGGAAGTGGTCAGACTAGCTTCACCTGAAAAATCGCCTGTGAAATGAGCATTTAAATCTAAATGAAACATCGGATAATATTGCACAATTGATGCAAAGTTTTTCATTACTGACAAAAAAGGTTACTACTTAGCTCCGATTCATTAAAATTGAAGTTGACCACTTAGTGCAGAAGTGAGTGAGGATAGTACAGAAATCTGTTGTTTAATGAGGGTGGAAATAACGCTCCGCATTCTAGCGAATATATGGCACCCGACATCGTTCGAAATGAGCCGGAGATCTTTTGTTTTACCTTCACCATCCGAAGGTCTCGTTCAGCTTGGTTATTATCAAACGGAATGTAATCGTAATGGTCCCGAATAGCGCCAAGAACATCTTCGGGAATGGCCATTTGCTCCGCTCTAAAAGACTTTGCAAGCCTCCAGCTCTCTTGCAGCAATTCGACCATTTGCTGTGACCATGTTTGCCCGTCATGCTCGGTAATCCCCAGGCACTCCCGCAGTAAATGGGCGTTGCATAGTACATGATTCCGTCACCATACTGCATCGGGGCACTTACCTGTTTTGGAAACGCGGCTCTCTGCTCTAGTCCGCATACCTGACAGCATTTCTTTTCTGCGCGATGCTCGGTTACTCGGATAGCAGGGGCGGGAAGATCGAAGACTTGTCGCCTCTCATAGTCCATGCCCGTTGCATTTGCTAATGAAGAAGCACACCGGAGACATGTCGCTAAATGGTGAACGACGATTTCGTCGGGCTGTGTCGTAAATGCAAGGGTATGACCTTGGTGCCCTTTGGGGGCGCCCTTCTTACCGCCTATCCGCCGTGAATTCATAGGTTTGCGCAGTCCGTCACTGGAAGGCGGCTTACTGCTGTTATTGCTATTTTTTCCAAGCTGCCGTTCCAACTCATGGACACGGTTCTCTAATTGCTCAAAACGTTTTGCTTGTTTTTCAACCAGTGTCTACAATTGCTGGTTTTGTTCAAGTAAGGCATGAACAAAACGGGCAATCTCTTGATCACCTTTGCATATGGTATTGACTTCTTCCCGAGTTATTTCCATTTGCAAGGCTCCCTTCATTGCGCTGGTAATAATGACTAATTCGACAAGCAGATCTGAAAATCCTTATTTTAAGACAAAAAAAATCTCCCCAGTATTGAGGAGACCTAAGTAGTAACAATCATAGTTTAATAATAAAAAACTAAAAAAGATAGGACTTACATCATTTGGATGATGAGGTAAAATACTAGTCAAGGAGAACGGTTAATTCATGAAGAAACATACTAGTAGAAATAAACAAATATTGGTTTATTAAATGTAGTCACAAAAAGTGAAATTCTGCTGATAACAGCAGGCTAATTCCAAAAAATCCCGAAGTTCAATAGATCACTCTTCAGGTCGCTATATCTGGCTTGACGTCGTTTAGCAGTATGTTTCACACGGGCAATTACATGACTCTAAAAACCTACCCTTTGGGGTAGTTAACAAAAAGCCTAGAAGTAACTAAAATGTTACTTGAAGTAACAAAAAGAGCTAGATACGGTTTCGAGTGAAAAGGGACGGCGCTGATAGGCTTTGATCCGATTGTGGCGTCCTTCCACGATGGTGTTCGTCCAATGACAATTATAGAGGGATTTTATATTTCTTAATTTTGAAGATTTATTGGAACTCGATAGTGGATGACTAGCCAAAACTCGAGTATTAATTGAAGGGAGAATAAATTTACATATGAGAATAATGGAAATAGGAAAAGAGTTTAAAATTGAGAATGTGTTGTCATTGAGAAAGAAAATGACTCAAGCAGAAATACATCAGGAAATGATGAGTATTGGTAATTTCCTTGAGCAGAATAGTTTTAAAAAAAATGGTCCCATTGTAACTGCTACCTTTGCAATTGAGGAATCATTTGAACAGCCACTATTAGATATGGAGATTTTGGTTCCAATAGACAAGCCTGCGAAATTGTCTGGTAAATATAAACTTAAAGACGTCTTTCACCTCATGAATACAGTTTATGCTAGACATGAGGGCAATCCTAATACGTTACAGAATACATATAACGAGTTAAATCAGTATATTAGCGAGAAGGGATTGCAACCGATAACAGCAGCTTACAATGTAAATGTTGTTGACTTAAATCCGGGGCAATCCATGGATGAAATGATTGTGGATGTTTATATAGGAGTGAATCCATCAATCTTATAAATGATGATTTTAGTTGTAATTCCTTGCTGCATAGTGCTAGCCTATGTGCCAGGCTTACAGTTGAAATATATAAATGAAGTAAAGAATAAAGGAGAATTGAAAATGACAAGTGCACTGATGTTGAAAAATAATCATTTTATTGAATTGTCAAGTGACGAAATGATGTTCGTAGATGGTGGAGGCCTTTGGAAAGCCATTGTGGCGACAGCGGGAGCCGTTGCTATTGGAGCTGCTCCACTTGTAGGCGTAGTTGCGGGAATTGGCGGTAGCTTTGTAGGTACGCCGCTTGTAGGCGTAGCAGCAGGCGTTGCTGCGGCAAGTGGTATGGTATCAGCAGGTGCATCCATGTTAGATTATGCTACAAAAAAATAATTAAAATAAGAAGAGGTGAAAAATATGGAACTATCTATTTCCCATGGTTTTATTGAATTAAATGAATTCACACTGTCCGAAATAAATGCAGGTGGTATTTGGGGAGTTATTGGTGGTATAGCTACGGTAGTTGGAGGAGTAGCGACTGTTGTTGGTGGAGTAGCATTATTAGCTGTTCCCGAACCTACAATGGTAACCAAATATGGAGGATATGGATTGATAGTAAGCGGAATAGGAATTATTGGTGGAGGCGCTGCTCAGATTGCAACAAGCAGATAGTTATTAATCCGGATATGTTTTGTATGCAAGAAGGAATTCATTATGATTCCTTCTTGCACAATTTTTTTCAACATTAATTTAGTCCATGAGTTATTGGAACTCTATTTTATCGGAGGTAATGAGGATAATGGAAAAAAAAATTAAAACTTTTAAATTTTCTTTGTTAATGTCTTTTATAGGATTTATTACGACGGGAGTTAACTATTTTGCTTTCAAAGTTCCTGCAGTTGGAGTAGCGTTTATTGTAGTTACAATCTCATTCATTATTGTTTTTATTGGTTATAAAATAGAAATGAAAAACATCAATAAATAACAGTGTGAAATAAAGGTTAAGCTAGGGCATGTCAACAAACTTAAGCTTCACGAGATGGATGTGTACTGTGCCTATCCCAATTCTCATTGTTAATACACGTGGTAATATATGGTTATTTAATTCGCCGTGGTCTAAATATTAAGTATAAATAATAGTAGCAAGGGGTACGACACGTTGTTTAAAAAGTTCTACTCGATTAAGCAACAGGATATGAAGGATTGCGGTGCAGCTTGTCTAGCTACCATTACCCAGCAATATGGATTAAAATATCCAATCTCCAAAATTCGTGAGGTTGCCGGAACAGATAACCAAGGAACTAACGCCTATGGAGTAATTAAAGCCGCCGAGAAACTAGGCTTTACAGCCAAAGGTGTAAAAGGCAATCAAGAAGCTTTTTTTGAAGAGTTCCCGCTGCCAGCAATTGCCCACGTTGTTATTGACCAAACATTGCTTCATTACGTAGTCATTCATAAAATATCGAAAAAAGAAGTTCTTATTGCCGATCCGGCAAAAGGGCTTGTCAAATATACGCCGGAGAAATTTTTTGAAATATGGACAGGTATTCTTATCCTTATGGTACCCACACCACAATTTCAAAAAGGTGATCACACAAAGGGGTTGTTCTCGCGATTCTTCGGTCTCTTAATTCCACAGAAAAGAATGCTTCTGGGGATATTTTTAGCGTCAATTCTCTATACGATTTTAGGCATATTTGGTGCTTTTTATTTCCAATTTCTATTAGATGAAATACTTCCTTATGGGTTGCAGAAGACGTTACATATCCTTTCAATTGGTATTATTGTTTTATACCTATTTCAAATTTTACTTAACGCCTTTCGAAGCCATCTTCTCATATTTTTAAGCCAAAAGCTAGATATATCGCTCATTCTCGGATACTACCATCACGTACTCAAGTTGCCTATGAATTTCTTTGGCACACGTAAAACGGGAGAAATTATTTCCAGACTAATGGACGCCTCCAAGGTGCGAGATGCCATATCGAGCGCAACACTGACTATTATGATTGATATCATTATGGTTATTGCTGGAGGTATCATTCTTTATTCGCAAAGCTCTCTCTTGTTCGGTGTGACAATACTCATGATTCCTTTGTATCTGGCTTTAATATGGGGCTTTCATAAACCATTCGATAAATTGAATCGTGAGCAGATGGAGAAGAACGCACAGCTTACTTCTTATATTGTGGAGTCAATCGATGGAATTGAGACAGTGAAAGCATATCATGCCGAGTCTAAAGCTAACATCGAGACAGAGAAAAAGTTTGTTGATTTTCTCAAGTCGGTTTTTAAGTTCGGATTTATGAATAATGTACAAGGCTCCCTAAAGGGATTGGTCCAAGTGGTTGGCGGTGTAGTCATATTGTGGGTGGGTGCAATTCAGGTTATCAAAGGAAACATGTCGATGGGGCAACTCATTACATACAATGCGTTGCTGGCTTATTTTCTAGATCCAATTCAAAATCTGATTAATCTGCAGCCAACTCTACAGACGGCAGTAGTTGCGGCGGATCGTCTTGGAGAAATTCTTGATCTTGATACGGAAAAATCCGAGGATGAGGACAAAAAGCTGCAGCCTAGCTCCTTAAAAGGCGATATACGATTAATTGACGTAGATTTCCGTTATGGCACAAGAGCATTAGTTCTTCAAAAAATTGCTATGACCATTAAACAAGGTGAGAAGATCGCCTTTGTAGGCGAAAGCGGTTCGGGAAAAACGACGCTGATTAAACTGCTTATGCAATTTTACAACCATGAAAAAGGCGAAATTTTAATAAATGATCATAATATTAAGGATATTCATTTGGACTCGCTAAGGGAGAGAATTGCTTATATCCCGCAGGATACATTCTTTTTTAGCGGTACGATTCGAGATAATTTATGTTTGGGCGTTGAGGAAGGAACGGACTTGGAGCTTATTACGGAGGCATGCAAAACCGCACAGGCGCATGACTTTATCAACCAATTTCCACTTCGCTACAATACGATGCTGGAAGAGAACGCGACGAACATATCTGGGGGGCAGAAGCAGCGGTTAGCTATTGCCAGAGCGATTTTGAAGAAGCCTGACATTCTTATTATGGATGAAGCGACGAGTAATTTGGATTCAACGACGGAGAAAGCAGTGTCAGAGACCATTAATAGCTTTCAAGATATGACGACGATCATTATTGCCCACCGACTAAGCACCATTATGCGCTGTGACCGAATTTATGTTATGGATCAAGGGCGAATTATTGAACAAGGATCACATTTGGATCTGCTTGCGGTGAGAGGCAGATATTATGAGCTGTGGAAGGACCAATTGCCAGGGCTGGAAAATGCGCTTCCTGCGCAGCCTCAGTTTGCAGTAGGGGTAGGTGTCATATAGCATCATGAGAGCGATTGTTCGAAATATGTCGGATATGTCAGATAGCAGGGAAATGATGGAGGCTCGAACGAGTCCTGCCATTACTGCATTTATTGTCATTCTTCTAGTTTTAATTGTATCAGCTCTAACATGGTCCTTTATCGGTGAAATCGATGAGGTGGCAAAGGCTCCCGGTGTTGTTAGGCCGAACGAAAAGGTAAGCACCATACAGACTTCTTCTCTAGGTCAGGTTGAAAAGGTCTACGTAAAAGAAGGCATGCACGTTGATGCCGGAACAGTACTCATTAGCTTAGATCAGCAGGAGCTCCAAATAGAGCTGAGTAATCGCGAAGCGGAAATGAACAAGCTTAAGCTTGATCTGGAGCTGCTTCAGCGCTACAAGAAGAGCATCGAAAGTGGAAAAAACCTATTTGCAGCCGGAAAATCAGAGGAGAGCTTCTACTATGATCTGGTTGAGCAATTCCACCTCGAATATCATCAGAAAGAATTGGAGTTTCAGTCCGCTGATCAACAAATGATCAGTGCCAAGACAGAAACGATCCAATCTCAAGATTCATTGAAGGTAAGTATGCGATCCAGCGAGCAAAAAGTATTACAGGACAAAAAAGCATTGAATAGGAAGATCAAGCTGCTCACTTCGGATTTGGAACAAGAGAGAAAACTAAAGCTTTCTATGCAATCAAAGACAAATAAGATATCGTCCTCGGACAAAAAAAGAACGGCACAGTTTGGGCAATATGTGCTTCGGTTAGAACAATTGGATGCTGCGGTGGGTGAAAGCAAAGCGGTATATGAACGCTCTGTGGAGCTCGGGGAGCGTTTTGTGCCAAAAGCGCAGTTGGAGGAGGAGCTTGCAAAGCTTGAGGCCGCAAAGCTTCAGCTCAGCCAATATCAGCAAGAAGCCATGCTAGGGGTAGAAAGTAATATTTTTGATTACGAATATCAACTCGGTGAGCTAAATAACAGTTTGTCACTGTTAAATGAGAAGCACAGTCCTGCTGCATTGGAGCTGGAATCATTAATGCTGCAGCAGCAGCAATTGGCGGACAAGCAGCAGAGCTTGACGAATCAAGGAGAGTTAACAAATCAGTCAGAGATTACAGCCTTGGAGAAATATAAGCTCGATCGTGTGGTTCAAATTCAAATGACAATGGAAGAAAAGAAAAAAAGTTTGGACACATTGAACGAGAATGCAGAGCAGCTAGAGGTGGCGATAGATAAACGAACGCTAACATCCCCTGTTTCCGGAACGGTCAATGTCTTGAAGGAGATGAATACGGGAGGGATTGTTCAGGCGGGTGAGGCTTTATTATCCATTATTCCATCCAATGAGACGAAATACAAAATAAGCATAGCCGTTCCCAATCATGAAATCGGCAAGATTGCATTAGGGAATAAGGTGGAGTTGAATTTTCAGGCTTTTCCTAAACAAAGCTTCGGTTCATTAACCGGTGTGGTCACTTCAATCAGTACCGATGCAGTCGTTCAACAGGATGGGCTGAGCTACTATGTTGTTGAGGCTTCCATAGCAAACGAGCCGTTAACAAATCGAAAAGGAGAGCGTGGCGAAATTCGGGTCGGTATGACGGCAGAAGCGTATGTCATAACCGATTCGAAGAAAATCATTCAGTATGTGCTTGAGAAAATCAATCTACGAGAGTAAAGAGGGGGATTGTGTGCGTTATAAATTATGGCTCATCCTCTTTATGAGCGTATTTATTAGCAGTGCTGTACTGCCTTTACAGGCAGACGGAAGTGATAATGAAGTCGCTGCTGTGCGGGTATTGTCGAAGGAGTCTGTCATTGATTTAGCTCTAAAAAATTATATTGACGTAAAGCTTGCTCAGTTAAGGCTTCGATCTAGCGAATCGCAGCTGGATTATGCGCAAATACAAAAAAATATGACGTCAGAAGTAGGAGAAAGGCCCACTCCAAGTCATCTTCCTACGTTGCCTGAGGAGCTTTTGGAGCAAATTCCGAATTATGATCAACTATCTGACGAAGAAAAAGCAGAAGCTGATCAAATGATTATGATTCAGAGTATGATTAATCACTCATTCAATCAGTTTCTGGATGCTCAGAATTCGGAGCAGTTCAACGCCATGCTGAAGGAAAAAACGATTAATCTTGTTTCATTAAGCGATAATATACGTGCTTTAGCGTCTGACAAGACAATTGCGTCTTTGGAGCTTGAAAAAACGAAGAATCTTGTTGAGTTTTATGCGGTTCAACAATATTACCGACTTTTGAATACGGGTAACAGCTTAAAATCTGCGGAGCTTGAAGCGAAATACTTGGATAATCGTGTCCAGGATGCTATTCTTCTGTTCAAAAACGGGAAGATAACGGAGAGCGAGCTGGAGCAAGCGAAATCAAAATCACTGAAAGAGCAAAGCATAAGCAATCATATGAGGCTTCAGTATGAACTTCAATTGAAGCTGTTTAAATCGGAGCTCGGAATTGATACTAAACAAGAAGTAGTCATTAAAGAAGTTAATTTGAAGCTGCCGAATGAAGGTTATTCGCATTTAACGGTAAAGCTTGAGGACAACTATGAGCTTCGTCAAGCAGATGAGGTCATAAAGCTTGCCAAGGATAATTACGATTCTGTATCCAAGACAAATTTGACTCTATCTAGCTATTATTTAAGGGTTTGGAATGATAAGAAGGAAGAGAAGGCGATTAGAAAGCAGCAATTAGAGCTAAGGCTGATGCAATTAGAGCAGGAAGGAAACTCACTCTTTGCTGAAGCTAAGCGGCTCGCTCAAGAAAAAGTAGAATTAATCCAGAATATACAAGATTATGAAACATTATTGCGAAATGGTCGTATTACGGTGAGAAATTTGGAGGATTTGCAGCTTGAGCTAGCTAAGCTGAATCTAGCTATTGATAATGCGAATTTGAGCTATGGGATATTTCAAGAGAAACAAGCACTGGCTAGTAAAGGTATATTACTAGGAACGGCAGTTTGACACAGTTTGCACTAAAACAATGAGGGAGCGAATCAATTCATGAAAAAAATCGCAGCACTATTTCTATCTCTAGCCCTATTATTTTCATTCATTACTAGCGTTCAAGCCGAGGCGAAGCCTATATCGGTATGGGTGGAAGGCGAACAGGCGCAGCTAGGCGGCGAAGCGCCAATTATCGAGCGCGGGACGACGCTTGTTCCAGCTGAATCTATATTAGACGAGCTTGACTTTGAGGTAAGCTGGGACGCGAAAGGCAAGGTTGTTACTGGTACGAAAGACAAACTAGTGATCTCCTTTCAGGTTGGCAAGCAAACGGCTGTTGTAAACGGCACAGAGCTGCCATTGTTGACTGGTCCTAAGCTCGTTGGCAAAACGGTTTATGTGCCATTACGCTTCGTCAGCGAGGTTGCCGGATACGAGGTTAAGTGGAATAGTAAGCAACGCGCTATTTCCGTCGAAGTAAAGGTACCGAGCCGCGGATTTATGTGGAAGGTAGAAAATGAGGGTAACGTCGTTTATTTACTGGGATCCATTCATATCGCAAACAGCGCTATGTATCCGCTTCGCTCGGAAATTACAACTGCATTTGATGAGTCCGACTATTTGGTTGTAGAGGCTGACATTACGAAAGCTAACGAGCCAGCTGTGCAGCAACTGGTGCTTGAAATGAGCTCGTATGAGGATGGCTCGACGCTGAAGGATCACCTTTCAGCGGAAACGTATGCGAAGCTGGAAGGTATTCTAGAGGAGAATGGCTCAAAGGCAGACGCGCTTGATGGGTTTAAACCGTGGAGTGTATCGTCTACTTTGGATTATTTGAAAGCAATGAAGTCGGGATACGATAGCAATATTGGGATCGATATGTACTTCTTGGCGCAAGCGATCGAGCGTAAGGTTCCGATTGTAGAGCTGGAGTCAATCAAGTTTCAGCTTGAAATGCTTGATGGCTTCTCGTCTGAGCTACAGGAGGAAATGCTTGTCTCTTCCATTGAGAGTTATTATTCAACCGAATCAGGGATTGAAGAGCTGACGGACATGTGGGTAACAGGTGATGAGAAGAAGCTTTTAACGATTACGAATGAAACGGGAGAGCATGAAGAATTGAATAAAGCAATGCTGACCGACCGCAACAAACCGATGGTCGAAAAAATAGATGGATACTTGAAGAGTAAGGAATCTGCGACCTATTTTGTAGTTGTAGGAGCAGCGCATATGTTAGGCGATGACGGAATCGTGCCGCTGCTTGAGAAGAAAGGCTACAAAGTTACACGTCAGTAAAGTTCAATAAACAAAGATGCTCACTGGTAGAGAAATATTCCAGCGAGCATCGTTTTTGCGATTTTATACAACCGAAATTCCGGCCTGAACGCTTTGGGAGTCATGTCGACCAGTAAAAAGGTCAACCATGCACCTATTTGAATTAATAGGTTAGTCTAATACTTTATTTTCTTTGGACATCAACGATTCGGGATGGGCCTGATCAGCCAAATCAAAAAGGGGAATGTTTGCGGCCAGGTGGCCTACTTAAACATTCCCCTTTATATCTCTCTATGAAACGGCTGCTTTTGCCACAGAGGGCATCGGCAGCCGATTAAGCTTGTGATGGTTCTACAATGCCGTTTGCTCTAGGATAACATAGCCGTAGGCCGGCAGCGTAAACTGAAGCTTGCCATCAACCGTGTTAGTTGTCTTGGAAAGTCGAGTGGCGCTCTCGCCCTCACTTGAGAGGAGCGTCAACCATGCCGATTCGCTGAGCACGTTCACATCTTCTGTGCTTGCTATTGAATCCGCGCTGCCTGCAACTTCCAGCTGGCCGCTGTCAGCAGCCTCGATTACTGCCGCGCCGTCTTTAGAAACCGAAACATCCAACTCCGCTCTGCCGGAGAACCCGGTAAACGCGATCTCATGCTGCTGCGCGCCTTGATTTACTGGCGCAGCATCAATCGCGAAGCTAAGATTAGCAGCCTCGCCGCGCGCATTCAATGCGATAAGCAGGCGCTGATCGCCGTCGCGGCGCTCATACACCAAAGTGCCGTCTGCTTGACCGACATGCACGAAGGAAATATCCGCACTGCGAAGCGCGCTGTATTTGTGGCGAAGCCCAATCGCCGACGTATAGAAGGCGAGGAGCTCGCTATTTTGCTCAGCCGGGTCCCACACCATGCATTTGCGGCAGCCGGGATCGCCCGCGCCGTTTATTCCTACCTCATCGCCGTAATAAATACATGGGGTCCCAGGGTATGTCAACTGGAATAATGATGAAAGCTTCATGGTCTCCGTGTTGTCCCCGCAAATCGTTAGCAAACGAGGCGTATCGTGACTATCTAACAAATTGAAGGCGGCCTCGGTTACTTGCTGCGGATAAGCGGCAAGCTGCGAGCCAATGGCATTTGCGAAGTCAGAAGCATCGATGGTCTGGTAAGCAAAGAAATCAAGCACCGCGTTCGTGAACGGGTAGTTCATGACCGCATCGAACTGATCGCCCTGCAGCCACATCATCGAATCATGCCAAATCTCGCCCAGGATGTAGGCTTCCGGATTGACCTTTTTCACGGTCTGACGGAATTCGCGCCAAAATTGGTGGTCCACCTCATTCGCAACGTCAAGCCGCCAGCCGTCGATTCCGATTTCCTCGATCCAGTATCGCACAACCTCGAACAAATATTGCTTCACCTCGGGATGCTCGGTGTTCAGCTTTGGCATGAGCGGCTCAAAAGCAAACGTCTCGTAAGAAGGAACACCGTCAACCACCTGCAGCGGCCATTCCCGCACGTAGAACCAGTCCGCGTATTTCGACTGCTGTCCGTTTACCTGCGCATCCACAAACGGAGGAAATGTTTTGCCCGAGTGGTTGAATACGGCATCAAGCAGGACGCGAATGCCGCGGGCGTGGCAAGCATCAACTAACTCCTTCAGCTTCTCGTTGGTTCCGAACTGGGGATCAACCTTCATATAATCCTGTGTATCATATTTATGATTCGTCGTCGCTTCGAACAGCGGCGTAAAATAAACGGCATTAATGCCAAGCGCGGAAATGTGGTCCAAATGATCGATTACGCCCTGTAAATCGCCGCCAAAGAAATTATAAGGAGTCGGCTCGCCGCCCCAAGGCAGTACATTCGCGGGATCTAGCGATGGATCGCCGTTCGCGAAGCGCTCCGGAAATATTTGATAGAAGACAGCGTCCTTCACCCAAGCCGGCGGCTCGAACACGTCGATGGGATTAATATAAGGGAAGTCGAAAAAGGAATTTGGATTATTCGGCAGCAGCAGTTCGAAGCCTTTATCGGTAAGCAGAATGCTCTCAGAACCGCTGGTTAAACGGAAGGCATAACGCAGACGGCGGAAAGGAGGGATGACAGCCGTTTCCCAATAATCGAATCGTGCATCCGAGGACAAAATGCGCATCGGGACCGTTGTGATCGTTTGCTCCCAGGCATACTTGTCGCCGACAATCGCTTCAACCGCGGCCACATCGTTTTTCTTGGTACGCAAGCGAAGATGCAGCGTTTTTCCGTCGTAGGCGTAGGCCCAGTTTTGCTTCGGCCTGTGATATACAGCTTCTAATAACATAATAATCGCTCCTTATGGATGATATAAATAAAGGGTGAAAACGCGAAAAAAGGTACAACCTCTGCTCATAAAAGCCGAGGTTGTACCTTTTCCCATCAAACGTTCAGGCGCCGCTCACGCGAAGCATAATGCGAACAAATGGTTGCGGTAGCATTGCCTTTCTATTGTAACTCTCAACACATTTATTATACATAATTTGCACGTTTTGTACTAGTACGTTTGTGAAAAAAAATTACGCGTGAACCGCTTCATGCGCTTGCGATTCCAAGAAGCGTTCGCAGTCCAGCGCTGCCATGCATCCGCTGCCTGCTGCCGTAATCGCTTGACGGTAGTTGCGGTCCTGCACGTCGCCGCATGCGTATACGCCTGGTATATTCGTTTCCGATGTGCCGGGCTTCACGATGATGTAGCCTTGCTCATCGGTATCGATTTGTCCGCCTAGGAAGCCGGTATTTGGCGTATGTCCGATGGTTACAAACAGACCGTCAGACTCCAGCAGCTCTTCTTCGCCTGTTTCATTATTGCGTACTTTCAACCCTTGCAAGCCCATGCCAGTAGCAGCGACTTCAAGCGGCGTGCGGTTTAAGCTCCATACGATTTTGTCATTGGCGCGGGCGCGGTCCTGCATGATTTTTGAAGCGCGAAGATCATCGCGGCGGTGCACGAGTCTAACCTCCGACGCGAAGCGGGTAAGGAACACGGCTTCTTCCATCGCCGAGTCGCCGCCGCCGACAACAATAATTTTTTTGCCGCGGAAGAAGAAGCCGTCACAGGTTGCGCAGGTGCTTACGCCGCGTCCGATATTTTCTTGCTCGCCCGGGATGCCAAGGTATTTGGCCGAAGCGCCGGTTGAGATGATGATCGAATCGGCTTGCAGCTCGCCAATGCCTTCCACGTCGAGCGTGTAAGGACGCTTGCTGAAGTCGACGCTTTTGACGGAGCCTGTTTTGAATTTCGCGCCGAAGCGCTGAGCTTGCTTACGCATATTGGACATGAGCTCGCTGCCCAAAATTCCATCGGGGAATCCAGGGAAATTTTCTACTTCTGTAGTCGTTGTAAGCTGGCCTCCAGGCTGCCACCCTTCAATAACGAGCGGCTCCATGTTCGCGCGAGCCAAATAAATAGCAGCCGTCAAACCGGCAGGACCTGTACCGATAATAATTGTTTTGTAAGTCATCTATAATCTCCTCCGTTTCGGATGCTTTTTCAGATAATAAATACTACATTAAAATTATTACAATCTAGAGCTAAAGTCAATATCGTTCATGTAACGTTCATGTTCGTATTGTATGCTGATTTGAGCGATTGCATAAGCCAGACTGGAGGACGAATGAAATGCCCAAAATTGTAGTTGTAGATGATGATCCGAACATCCGCGAGCTGGTCAGTCTTTTCTTGAAAAGAGAAGGCTGCCAGGTTATTGAAGCTATAGATGGCGTAGACGCATTAGAGAAGCTGGAGGCGGTTCGCCCTGATCTGGCGATTATCGATGTCATGATGCCGCGCATGGACGGCTTTGCGCTTTGCGCCGCACTGCGTGCCAGCTATGATATCCCGCTGCTCATGCTGACGGCCAAAGGGGAAACGACGCAGAAGGTGAAGGGCTTTGAGCTGGGAGCGGATGACTATATGGTCAAGCCGTTTGATCCGCCGGAGCTGGTCGTCCGGGTCAAGGCTTTGCTCAAAAGATACCGGATCACCGCGTCGCAGACGGTCGAGTTCGGCGACGTTATGATGAACCAAACCGACTTTCATATGTCCGCGGGCGGAGAGAAGGTTACCCTGCCGCCTAAGGAATTCGAGCTGCTGTTCAAGCTGGCCAGCTACCCGGGAAAAACCTTTGCGCGCGATCAGCTCATCGAACAGATCTGGGGCATGGATTACGAGGGTGACGAGCGGACGGTTGATGTACATATCAAAAGGCTGCGCGACCGGTTTCCCGAGGAGCTATATCGTTTCCGAATCGTAACGATCCGAGGACTCGGATATAGGCTGGAGGAATGGTCATGATCCGCAGCCTATATGTTCGCATAACGGCTACCTTTCTCATTATTGTACTTATTAGCATTGGCGTGGCTTTTCTATTCACGAATCAAATGTTCAAACGGGATGCACGCGGCCAACTTCCCAACCAGATGGAGGGGGCCATCGACCGCATCGAGCAGCTCTATGCGGTTTCTGAGCCGGCGTCAATGAAAGAGTTTTTGGAGGAGATGTCGAACCAGCAGGGAATGTCCATTATCGCAGTCAGCAGAGCTAACCGCCTTGTGACGGTTGGCGAGAGAAGCGACATCATGGTGGAGAGGCTCACATATCAGCAGCTGGCAAGCATATTCAGCGGCAGCACCGTGCGCATGGAAGTGTTCAATCGGGATGCGGGAGACCCGCCATTGCCGCCTGCCATAGGCAAGCTGGTGCAATTCGGCAGTGAAAATTGGGCTTTATTTGTCCAGCCGGATCGTTTTCCGCAAAATAGTAACTTTATATGGACAGCCGTGACACTGCTCGTAACCTTGCTCGTCGTCGGATGCGTGCTTATTTTGGTTGCGGCCCGTTATCTCGTGAGACCGTTAAAGATGATGACCAACGCGGCGAAAAGAATGTCGGAGGGCGATTTCAGCGTGCGGTTGCCTGCAAGACACGGAGATGAGCTTGGCGAGCTCGCTGAGGGCATGAACAAAATGGCGCTTAGCTTGTCGCAGCTTGAAATGATGCGTCAGGATTTCGTATCGAACGTTTCCCATGAAATCCAGTCGCCGCTCACCTCTATCGGAGGCTTTGCCGAGGCGCTCCGCAGCGAGGAAGTGACGGAATCCGAGCGGGACCGCTATATCAGCATCATAAAGCAGGAGAGCATGCGGCTTTCGCGTCTGAGCGAGAATTTGCTTAACCTGGCTTCGCTGGATTCGCAGCAGCATCCGTTTCACCCGCAGCCTTATCGACTCGACCGCCAGCTGCGCGATGTCGTGCTCGCCTGCGAGCCGCAGTGGATAGCCAAACGGCAAACGGTTGAGCTTTTAATGGAGGAAACGGTCATTACCGCAGATCGTGATCAGCTTAACCAGGTATGGATGAATTTACTGGCGAACAGCATGAAATTCACGCCTGAGGACGGTAAAATCTCTTTTTCGCTGACCGGGCAGGACGGCTTCGCCGTGGTCCGGATTTCTGATACGGGGATCGGCATCAGCGAGGAGGATCGGGAGCGCGTATTTGAACGGTTTTATAAAGGAGACCTATCGCGTGACCGAAGCCAGGGAGGCAGCGGTCTCGGGTTGTCTATTGCGCAAACCATTGCCCATATCCATGGCGGCAGCATCATGCTTGATCCCTGCGCCGATCAACTAAAGGGCGCAAGCTTTATTATACGGCTCCCATTTACGCCTCCGGCGCAATAATAGACGGTAATCTTGCAGGACGGGAGCATAGAGGCATGAAAACATGGCTAATCAAGAATAAAGCGGTTATGATGGAGGCAGTCTATACAATTCATGCAACGTTCTGGGGGAGAAGCTCGAATGGAGAAGCGGATACGCAAAGCGATCATACCCGCAGGAGGACTCGGGACAAGGTTTTTGCCGGCAACTAAAGCACAGCCGAAAGAAATGCTCCCGATCATCGACAAGCCTGCCATTCAATATATTGTAGAAGAGGCGGTCCAATCCGGCATCGAAAGCATTGTGATCGTCAGCGGTCGCAACAAACGGGCCATCGAGGATCATTTTGATAAATCCGCTGAGCTTGAAATGGAGCTTGAAGCGCGCCATAACGAGGAAATGCTGGAGATGGTGCAAAAAATATCGCAGCTGGCTGACATCTATTACGTAAGGCAGAAGGAGCCGCTGGGGCTCGGACATGCCGTACTATGTGCGCGCCGCTTCATTGCGGACGAGCCCTTTGCCGTATTGCTCGGAGATGATATTCTGAAATCTGATCCGCCGTGCTTGCGCCAAATGATCGACATTTATGAGCAGGAGCAGTCATCGGTCGTTGCCGTTATGGAGGTGCCGTGGGATCAGACCCATAAGTACGGTATCGTCGACATTGAACCAGGCAGGCAGATTGCCCGCGTCCGCGATATCATTGAGAAGCCGGCGCCGGGACAAGCCCCTTCTAATTATGCGGTTGTCGGCCGCTACGTTCTGGATCCTGCGATATTTGGCCTGCTCGAGAAAGCAGCGCCGGGAAAAGCGGGTGAGATCCAGCTGACCGACAGCCTGCAGCAATTAAACCGCATGGCCTCGTTAACCGCTTTTCGCTTTGACGGCCGCAGACATGATGTGGGCGATAAGCTTGGCTTCGTCCAGGCGACCATTGATTTTGCGCTTGAACGCGCGGATCTTGGCGATGAGGTTAGAAGGTACCTGCTGGAGAGGCTGAAGGAAACGAAGGCATAGGCTCATTCATAGGGGAATCAAGGACCGCCGGCGGCGGTTCTTTTTTTATAGGTAAGCGCTGATAGCGATAGGAAGCATATTCCTAGTTCCTATACGGCTTTGACAGCATCGTTGAAGCGGCTCAAAGCATGGCTCGCGTACGTGAAGAGACGTTCAAGCCGATTCCGGAGAACGTGGCGGTTTACGAGAAGCTGTATGCGGAATACAATCTGCTTCATGACTATTATGGCCGTGGTTCAAACGATGTTTTGAAACGCCTTAAAGCGATTAAGGAAGAGCAGGCTTAAGCTTTCCCTATAGAGCGTGCGGCCTACTCGGCCAAAGACAGGACTTTCCTCCAAGCAGTGACGCTGCTTGTGAGGAAGCCCTGTCATTTTTTAAAATATAAGAGAGTATAAATTTCAATCTTATACGATGCTTATATTTCACCGCGAAACGAGCTTTTGCCGCAAGGACGGCGTCAGCCGTTTACGCTTGTGTAAACGGTTAGCGTAAAAGAAAACGATTTGGATTGGAATTAAGCCGGTGATATTGCCCATAAAATTCCTTTAATAAAAAATGGAGATCATTTACTTTTTGAGATAGAATAGATAAATGTGTATAGAGAGAATCATGGGCTGGGGGATGAACGGAAGTGTATTGCCATCATTGCGGAAAGAAGCGGACAGATGATGCGGTTTATTGCAGTCAGTGCGGAAGATTGCTTGCAGATGATGAGGACGCCGCAGCAAAGGGAAGCGCTGAACGGACGTTAGTCATTTTGGAGACTGCCGCTTCTATAGAGACAGATAGGGGAAACAGACAGACTGCTATACCAATTAACGCTCGGAAGCGTGGCGCTAGGGGATCGCTGTGGGCATGGCTGATGCCTATTATTCTAGCACTCGTTACGGCGGGTTCTGTCTTTAGCTACTATATATATCAAGCAGGAATTAATGATAGAGTGATCAAGCTTCAGGCAAAAGCGAAGTCGGCGGCGCTGGCAGGCAGGTATGAGGAAGCTCAGGCGTTGCTCCAAGAGGCTGCAGATGTGCGTCCGTCATTTGCTGCAGTGCAGAAGGATGCAGAGATTGTCGCTCTTGCAGGTGTTTTGTCGAACTCGGTTACTGCGGCGGGCAAGCAGCTGGAGGAGCAGAAGCTTGCCGAAGCGGAGCAGACGCTGGAGAAAGCGGGAAATGAGCTGAGCGGTCATACCGAGCCCATCTTTACGATGGTAAAGGAGCAGCTGAACACCTTTACGGTGAAGCTAGGCGTAATGAAGCTGACCGAAGAGCTCGCCGATCTGAAAACAGTGGATGAGCTAGCGGCAAAGCTTAATGTCGCTAATCATTTAGAGGGTGAAGAAGCAGCCGCGGTGCAGGAGCAGATCGTAGCGAAAATCGTAGATATCAGCTTGAAGGAAGCGGAATCGCTTCTTAAGAAGAAAAGCTATTCGGGCGCACTGGAGGTTACCGCGAAGGGGCTGACCTACGCTAAGGATAATGAAAAATTAACGAAGCTGGAGAAACAAATTACGGAGGCCCAGGCAGATTACGAGAAGGACGAGCAGCAGCGTTTGGAGCAAGCGATGCAGCAAGCGGCGGCCGAGGATTTAAAGAACCAAACGGCAGCTGTCGAGGTTGTTCATATCGATTCCACGCTTGATGAATTCGGTGACTTGAATATCGCAGGCGAGCTTAAAAACGCAGCGACGCGTCCGATCTATTCGATCACAGTGAAATTTATTGTCTATGATGCGGGAGGCAACGAGGTAGGCTCGGGCACGGCAACGGCCGCGCCTGATTATGCCCAGCCCGGCGAGAAAATAACCTTTAACAGCACCGTATACGGTGTTTATGTAGAGAATACAACCGTCGTCGTTGACCATGCGACTTGGTATTTGGATTAAGGGGGCGATGAGATGAGTAAACGAGCATGGATCAGCGCCATCGCATCCACCCTTATTGTTTGTGGAGGAATGGCTGCCGCGTTAGCCATTCATTCCGAGATGCCCGGCAAGCTGCAGGGGAAGCCGTTGTTAGCCGTTGCGGAAATCGGAAAGAAGAAGACACTGAAGGATATTATTTTTGAAACGCAGAAGCTGGTCGTCATGATTGAAACGGAGGACGGCTCCCAAGGCTCCGGCTTTCTTTATAATAAAGAAGGTGATTTGATCACGAATGCGCATGTTGTCGCAGGCGCCAAAAAGGTGAAAATTAAAACGGCCGACGCACGCGAGCTGGACGGCGAGGTCATCGGTATCAGCACGGAGACGGATATCGCCGTCGTTCGTGTCGAAGCCTTGGCTGGCACCGAGCCGCTGCAGGTGGTGCGTGACGGGAAAGCGGAGGTCGGCGATGAGGTGCTGGCTGTAGGCAGTCCGCTCGGCTTTCAAAATACGGTTACGACCGGCATCATCAGCGGCTTAGGCAGAAGCTTCGAAATCGAACCGTATTTATATTCCGATTTGTATCAAATTTCGGCGCCGATTGCGCCTGGCAACAGCGGAGGACCGCTTGTCGATCAGACGTCTGGCGCCGTGCTCGGCATTAACTCGGCGGGCTATGATCAAGGCTCGATCGGCTTCAGTATTCCGATTTCGAACGTTATCGAGATTGCGGAAGACTGGTCAGAAGAGCCGATGAAAGAGCTGCCCGAGCTGGAGATTGCCGACGAGCCTGCCAGACTAGAGGAAGATGCTGAGGTTGAAGAATTCGCCGGATATCTGGTAACGCATTTCTATGACAGTCTAAATAACGCGGATTATGTTTATGCTTACTCGCTGCTCGGAGGCAATTGGAAGGAAGGAACCAGCTACGAGAAATTCCGTGAAGGCTATTTAGGGACGTTAAATGTCGTTATCGACGATATGCATGTGAAGGACAGCAAAGAAGATAGAGCAACGGTTATCGCTGTTATTTCTGTAGACGAGCGTGTTGAGGGGAAATATGTGTTAAGCAAGTATCAGGTAACCTACGAGGTAGGCTATGAAAATGACCAATTAAAGCTGATTAGCGGTAAAGGCAAAGCCATTAAATAATGCAGGTTTCGTTGAAGCTTATAAAAAAGAAAGAGCTAGAAAAAATCGTCCAGGGGGACGACGTTCTCTAGCTCTTTTTTGTGATCTTTGCTTTTTAGTTTAGTCTTCAATCGCAGAGTCGAAGGTTTCCGTTTCGTCTATGAATTCATCGGCTTCATCCTCGCGATGAAAAGGATTATAAATGAGCTGAAGAGCGACGGAGTCATTTCGTTGAACCGGGAAGTAAAGCAGCGATGCAGGAATGACGCGTCCGTTAAGCTGAAGCTGATAGCTGATATTGCCGCCGATCGGAACGCCGCTAACGGAAACGATTTGTCCTCTAAAATTAAAGCGCACGACGCCTGTTTCCGCAAGCGCTTGATAGATCGTCAAGCCGGGACGGAAACGCACACGGTAGGCTTGCGTAACGTTAGGGAACGTCCTTCCGCCGTTAATGACAACCGTAACCGTATTTTGCGGCCCTGGAGGGAACGGGAAAGGAATCGGGAATGGAAACGGGAACGGAAACGGGAACGGCCCTGGTCCAGGAGGAAACGGTCCGGGTCCAGGAGGAAACGGCCCTGGTCCAGGAGGAAACGGTCCTGGTCCAGGAGGGAACGGTCCGGGTCCAGGCGGAAACGGCCCTGGTCCAGGCGGGAACGGTCCGGGTCCAGGCGGGAACGGCCCTGGTCCAGGCGGGAAAGGCCCTGGTCCAGGAGGGAACGGTCCGGGTCCAGGAGGGAACGGTCCGGGTCCAGGAGGAAACGGCCCTGGTCCAGGCGGGAACGGCCCTGGTCCAGGAGGAAACGGCCCTGGTCCAGGAGGAAACGGTCCGGGTCCGGGAGGGAACATCCCTGGACCCCCCGGTCCACCCGGTCCACCCGGCCCGAAGCCGCCAGGCGGAGGCGGTGGCATGATGGTACGCGTTCCGCCGCAGCCGCAGTCGCTGCCTGCTCGAACGGCTTGCCGCGCATTCGCGTTAAATTGTTGCTCGTTTGTGTAAGTATAATCCATGCAAGCACTCATACTCCTTTACGAAACAGATTAGGCATCTATCCTTATCTATCGTATGCGGCAGATGCCTATCCGGTGTACTGATGCAGGAGGATGAAATAAATCATGCCTTAAGACGCAAAAATGGCGCCGCCCCATAATTGAGGCAAGCGCCGTACTTATAACCTATTATTTTACAGCTGCTTCGTAACGTTTGCTAACTTCATCCCAGTTTACTACGTTCCAGAAAGCTGCGATATAATCAGGGCGTTTGTTTTGGTAGTTCAGGTAGTAAGCGTGCTCCCATACATCAAGACCAAGGATTGGCGTTTCGCCTTCCATGATCGGGCTGTCTTGGTTAGGCAAGCTGTATACTTTCAATTTGCCGTTAGCCACTGCAAGGAATGCCCAGCCGCTGCCGAAACGAGTTGTTGCAGCTTTTGCGAAGTCTGCTTTGAAAGCTTCAAAGCCGCCAAGCTCGCTTTCGATTGCTGCTGCAAGAGCGCCAGTTGGTGCTCCGCCAGCGTTTGGAGCGATTGTTTCCCAGAACAAGCTGTGGTTTGCGTGTCCGCCGCCATTGTTGCGAACAGCAGTACGGATACCTTCAGGAACGCTTGCAAGGTCAGCGATCAATTCGTCGATCGATTTGCTTTGCAATTCTGGAGCGGACTCCAAAGCAGCGTTAAGGTTAGTCACGTAAGCATTATGGTGACGGCCGTGGTGAATTTCCATTGTTGTCGCATCGATATGCGGCTCAAGAGCGTTGTGCGCGTAAGGCAAAGCTGGTAGTTGATGTGCCATTTTTTTACAGCCTCCTAATTATATGTAGTTATCCAAGTCCATTATCCCTTATCCGATCGAATAAATCAACATTATTGTTTCAAAAGTCGAAAGGAGGCAAAGGGCCAAACCTAACTTAATTTTGAGGCGAGTGCCGCCGCCGTCCTCTGCTGCGAAAGCAGTCGCTATGTGGCGATATAGAAGAACATTTATAAGCGAAAACTTATAAATCCTTTTACACTGCAATAGGGTATCTCCGTCCTAACGAAAATATACGAACTAGGAGTATGGAAGGGCTTCATTTACAAAAAAAACGATTAAATGAGTGTAAGCGCTTAATATAAAGCGTTTTCAAGAGATAATCGATGATTTGTTTAATTTTTTTAAGGAATATTAAAGATACAAGCAGGATTTCGTTAAATTTTGTCGTAATATATTCTAAATGCAGTACTATGACATGGTATAGAAGGTGTAATTTAAATGAATGTTCGTTCCTTCCAGTTGTCCGATTACCGACCAATTACAGCACTGCTTGAGGATGTTCTTACCGAAGAGTGCTACGAACAAACGATGGAAGCTTTTGCCCGCCAGTTGTCATGGGATAGTGATTTAGTTCTAGTCGCTGTCGAAAATTCCGAAATTGTGGGCATGATTATCGGTACGATTGATAATAACAAAGGTTATTATTATCGAATTGCCGTCTCTCCTCTCCACCAACGGAAAGGAATCGGTAAAACGCTCATCCAGGCATTGCGCCAGCGTTTCGAACAGCGCCATGTTACAAAGATACTAATTACCGCGGACGAGCACAATGAGCCGGTTTTGCCGCTGTATGAGTCGATGGGGTACGTTGCCAACGATTTTATCAGATCATTTCAGAAACTGAGCATTGTAGCCGGTTAACGCGAACTTTACTGCATGTATGTTGTACGCAGGGCATATCTGCATCGCCATTGCTTTTGGCGGTGAGATATGCTTTTCTTATTACTATATACTTTTATAAGGAGAACGGGATGGAACCATATCGGCACTGTGTCATCAAAAGCTTCAAACATAACGGTCACATTCACCGTACATGGCAGCAGAATTGGCTTGTTCCCGAAGAGCTGCTTGCGAGCGAGCATAAAACGGAAGCGATAAAGGTGCTCATTAACAGCCAAACGCCGATTCAAGAGTCAGACGGTAAGATATGGGTTAGCCGCGTTCCCGCAGTCTCCTTTTTTATACCTGGGCAGTGGTTCAACGTCGTTGCTTTATTAGAAGAGGGAGGCGTGCGCTATTACTGTAATATTGCCTCTCCGCCTTATTTGCAAGGGGATGTGCTCACCTATATCGATTATGATTTGGATGTCATCCGTACGGTAGAAGGCGAAAGGTTCGTTGTCGATCAAGATGAGTATGAGATGCATAAAGCGGCCTACCATTATCCGAAAATGGTCGACGACAAGGTGCAGGAGGGTCTTGCGGCGCTATTGCTCCGTATCGATCAAGGGCATACTCCTTTCCATGATCAGTTAGTGACGACGTATTACGATGCTTGGCTGAAGCACAGCGATGAGGTGGAGAAATGAGCCAGCTAGATCCGAATCATAAGCTTGAGAATAACAACGCAGGGAATGAGACTGAACCGTTGCTGACTGCTTCCGCAAGCAATCGTCCGATCTGGCTTGTTGAGCTGCTGGACTGGATCAAAACATTCGTGCTTGCTTTTGCCGTTGTGCTGCTTTTGCATTTTTTTGTTTTTAACCTCTCCAAAGTCGAAGGTCATTCCATGGAGCCGACCTTAACGGAACATGAGTGGCTGTTCGTTAACAAGATTATATATATAGTTGGCAAGCCGAAAGTCGGCGATGTGGTTATATTGAAGGAACCGGGCAGTGGTATAGGCGAGAAGAAGTTTCTTGTCAAAAGAATAGTCGGCCTGCCGGGCGATCATATCGAGGTTCATGATCAGCACTTGTACCGAAACGGCAAGCTGGTGGACGAGCCGTACACGGATTCTCTCATAGAAGATATGAGCTACGGACCGGAAGTCATTAACGAAGGACATTATTTTGTCATGGGGGATAACCGTCACGCGAGAGCGAGCCTTGACAGCAGGTCGTTCCATGCGGTTCCAGAAAAGCTGATTCGGGGCAGAGCCGAGTTTATTTTATGGCCTTACAAAGAGATAAGATCGCTTTAAGGAGGATTCGACAATGAAGGACGTTATGATCTATACGGACGGAGCCTGCTCCGGCAACCCGGGACCGGGCGGCTGGGGAGCGGTGCTCTTTTTTGGCGTTCACCAGAAGGAAATCTCAGGCGGCGAGAAGCACACGACGAATAACCGCATGGAAATTCAGGCGGTAATCGAGGGTCTGAGGCTGTTGAAGGAGCCATGTCAGGTAAAGGTATATAGCGATTCCGCGTATGTTGTCAATTGCTTTCAGAAGGGCTGGATTAACGGCTGGCTGCGTAATGGATGGAAGAACAGCAAGAAAGAGCCGGTGGAGAACCAAGAGCTGTGGAAAGCGCTTTGGGACCTCATGAAAAAGCACAAAGTAGAATACGTAAAGGTAAAAGGCCATAGCGACAATGAATGGAATAATCGCTGTGACGAGCTTGCTCGTGAAGCAATAAAAAGGTTATAGCGAATGACAGACAGATGGGAAAAGCTGAAGGCAGAGATGAAAGAGGCCGCACAGAGCCTTGGCATAGATAAAATAGGAATCGCCTCCGCAGATCCGTTCGTATCCTTAAAGCAAATTTTGCTGAAGCATCGCGAGCTCGGACGGGAATCCGGCTTCGAAGAGCCGGATATCGAGAAGCGGACGAATCCAGCGCTATTATTCGATAATCCCCAGTCGATCATCGCGATCGCGGTGGCGTATCCCGCGAAGCTGAAGGACCCGCCAAAATCGGAGCCGGGGGCAAGACGGGGCATTATGTCCCGCTCGGCTTGGGGGGATGATTACCATAAGGTATTGCGTGACAGATTAGCTAAGCTGGAGGCTTGGCTGAGGGAGCGTGTGCCCGAGCTGCGAGTAGAAAGCATGGTAGATACGGGCGCTTTGTCGGATAGGGCCGTGGCAGAGCGCGCAGGCATTGGCTGGAGCGCGAAAAACTGCTCCATCATTTCGCCCGAGCTAGGATCATGGATTTACCTTGGCGAGATGATCACCAACCTGCCGTTTACGCCGGATGAGCCGGTTACCGAGAGCTGCGGAAGCTGCACAAAATGTATTGATGCTTGTCCGACTGATGCGCTGGTTGGGCCTGGTCAATTGAATTCCAGCCGCTGTATCTCTTTCGTTACTCAGACTAAAGGAATGCTAACGGATGAGTTTATGCGCAAAATCGGTAATCGGCTTTACGGCTGCGATACATGCCAGACCGTATGTCCGGTTAACCGAGGCAAAAACTGGACGCATCAGCAGGAGCTGCAGCCCGATATGGAGCTCGTGAAGCCATTACTGGTTCCCCTGCTGACGATCGGGAACAAAGAGTTTCAAGCAAGGTATGGGCGCACCTCCTCGGCATGGCGCGGTAAGAAGCCGATTCAGCGCAACGCGGTCATCGCACTTGGCAACTTCAAGGAAGCGAGCGCCGTGCCGGATCTGATTCGCGTGCTTGAGCAGGATACGCGGCCGGTGCTGCGCGGGACGGCTGCTTGGTCGCTTGCGCGTATTGGCGGTGAGCAAGCAAGGACGGCATTGCTTGCGGCTGCAGACAAAGAAAGCGATGAGGAAGCGCAGCAGGCGATTGCGATTGCGCTCGAACAAATCAATCGCGCGGCAAACGTTGATGAGCAGAATACGGAAGCAGGTGGAACAAATGATTGAACGGCTATATGCAACTCTGATTGATTCTCCTATCGGGACAATGACGCTGACGGCGAGCGATAAAGGCTTATGCCATTTAGATTTCGCCCCATATGATGCGGTCTCGGATAGCCTTCAGCAGTGGGCGGCACGTCATATTGGTCCGCATGCCGCGGAAATTCCGCTCATCGAGTCGTCCGCCCATCCTCAGCTGAAGGAAGCGGATAGGCAGCTCAAGCTTTATTTTGACGGACAGCTTCAACAGTTCGAGCTCCCTGTTCAAATGTACGGCACGCCGTTTCAGCAGAAAGTGTGGGCAGCCTTGCAGCAAATCCCATATGGAGAAACGCGAACCTATAAGAATATTGCCGTTATGCTGGGCCAGCCAGGCGCGATGCGTGCTGTTGGCGGGGCGAATAACCGCAATCCGTTATCCATTATTGTGCCCTGCCACCGCGTTATAGGCGCAAGCGGGCAAATGATCGGGTATGGCGGCGGCTTGCCGATAAAAATAGCGCTGCTAGACTTAGAGAAGAGAGCATGAGACAAGCAACATAAGCTGCCACAAAAAGGTTGCGCGGGGCGGTAAACCGTTCATTGCGAACACGGGACGAACATGCTATCATGGGAACATTATACACAGCAGGAGATTTAGAAAGGGTCGGGTGACAGGTATGTCTTGGGTAAACATTGTAGTGCCAATCGTAACATTACTAGCAGGAGCTGTAGGGGGCTTTTTTGTTGGCGTATTCTATCTGCGGAAGCAGCTTGAGAAAATGCAAAACGATCCGGAAATGATTCAGAAAATGGCTAAGCAAATGGGCTATAACCTGAATAAACAACAAATGCAAAAAGCGCAGCACATGATGAAAAATCAAAAAATGCCTCGCAGATAAACATAAGCCCGAGGCGGAGCCGGAAGGAGAGTTCAGAAATGGCGGGTAGGAAAGACTACGTCAATTCGAGTGTAACGAGCAACCGGGAGCAGATTGAACATCATATAAGAGAAATTTTGAAGCTGGTTGGTGAAGATGTAGAGCGTGAAGGACTGCTGGAAACGCCTGCACGCGTAACTCGCATGTACGAAGAAATTTTTGCAGGCTACGAGGTTGATCCGAGAGAGGTGCTTGGTGTCACGTTTGATGAGCAGCATGAGGAGCTCGTTATCGTGAAGGACATTGTTTATTACAGCCAATGCGAGCATCATATGGCGCCGTTCTTCGGGAAAGCGCATATCGGTTATATCCCAAGCGGCAAAATCGCGGGGCTTAGCAAGCTTGCAAGACTCGTAGAGGCGGTTACACGCCGACTGCAGGTACAAGAGCGGATTACATCGCAAATCGCGGATATCCTTGCTGAGGAGCTGGAGCCTCATGGCGTGATGGTCGTTGTCGAAGGCGAACATTTATGCATGTGCGCACGAGGTGTGAAGAAGCCGGGCAGCAAGACGGTGACCTCCGCCGTAAGAGGCGAATTCCGCACCAGTTCAGCGCTTCGTTCTGAGTTTCTTACATTATTGAAGCAATAAGCAGGTATGCTCGGTAGAAAGTCGGACAAGGGAAACCTCCTGTCCGACTTTTTTTAATAGATCAGAGTTTATAAGTTTTCAATTAAAAATCCGTTTATAGATCTCCGCGAAACGACTTCTTTCGTTGCCAAAAGACGGCGACAGCCAAATACGCTTGTACAGTCAATTAGAACGGCGCCCACACAAGCTTGCGTGCTTCCTCGAACCGTTCATTCACAAACGGCCAAATAACCACGTTCCACCAGTCCTGTACATAGTCCACCCGTCTGCTCTGATGCTTCAAATAATAGGCATGCTCCCAAACGTCGAGCGGAAGCAGCGGAATAACATCCCATTGCGATAGGTTTTGATGCTTCTCAGCCGTCAAAATTTCAAGCCGCCTGCTGCGCGGGCTCCATACGAGAATGGCCCAGCCGCCGCCTTCTACCTTCACGGCCGCTTCGCTAAACTGTTGTTTAAAGGCAGTGAAGCTGCCAAAATCGTTTCGGATCTGCTGACTTAGCAGACCGATAGGCTCTCCGCCGCCATAAGGTGAGAGAACGCTCCAGAACAGCGTATGCAAATAATGTCCTGCGCCGTTAAAGGCAAGCTCTCGCTCCCAGTGCTTCACGAGATCAAAGCTGCCGGTATCGCGCGCCTCTTGCAGCTGGAGCTCTGCTTTATTCAAGCCATCGACATAGGATTGATGATGGATATCATGATGTATCCGCATGGTCTGCTCATCAATGTAAGGCTCCAGCGCATCATATGGATAAGGTAGCGGAGGCAGCGTATGCCCACCGATCGGCACTTGCTGGAGCGGAGCGCGCTGCTCACTGTTGCCAGGGCTGTTCGCAGCCTGGCGGTAAGCGCTCATTAAACCGATATAATAATTCGATTCTCTGATGGAATGAAGGATGACGGTTTTTGTGATGGGAGAAGAAATGGATGCGGTCCGCTCGATAAGCTGCGACAGCTGGTCCACATACGTGCGTGACTGCTCCAGCGCAGTATCAACAAGCGCTTCGATCGTTTGCTCCACATAAGAAGGCAAACGAGTGGGGTAAGGCAGCCATTCTTCCAACCATTGATTCGTATAGTGGGCGGTATGCGTGAAGACGGGCTCCCAGGATTGGAGCAGCTGGACATATTGACGCTCCATTTCGGGGGAAGCTTGCAATATAACAGCCGCATGTTCTTTTTCCTGCAGCTTCCAATGACGAATCAACTCGATTACGCGAACGGGCATGAGCGTTCCGTAAACAAAAAGCACGACCATCGCCTCCTTTGTCGCAACAAGTGCATCTATGTTAGATGTATTCGTTGTGAAACGGGCTTATGTCGTGCTTGTTGATTATATTCGCTCTGCTTGGAGCTGTTGGTCGACTTGGCTGAGAAATAGAGCGGCTCTCTGAATGTATTCACTCGGATGAACCTGAAACAGCAGCTCATGCTTGCCATCCTGCACGATCCAGGAGCGGGAGAGGACATTGCCTTGTCCTTCAGCAATCGCTTCAGCCGTTTCGTAAGGCGCTTTTACATCGTTTGTGCCATGAATAATGAACATCGGAATATCGTAGACATTGGATATGACTTCGCTTGCCGGAATGGAGCCAAAGTTCGTCCCTGTCCACAGCGGAATCATGGTTTCGATAAGCGGCAGCGAAAATTGCGGCAAGGAAACGAACTGATTCAAGTTGTCGAACAAGGCCTCTGAGCTTGGAATGAACAAGCTGTCGAGTATCATGGCATCAATCTCATCGGTCTGCAAGGCAGCTTGCAAAGCTGTTCCCGCACCCATGGAGAAGCCCCAAACGACGATATCCTCGGCACCGCGGGATTTGGCATAGTCTACGGCAGCAAGCAGCTGCTGCGATTCCTCGAGTCCTCCGGTAGCCGGCGCCTTATATTCTTTGGAGGCGTAGCCGTAATCAAACAACAATATATTATAATTCAGCCCGTGCAGCAGCTTGGACAGCTCATACATCGGGACCCATGATTCTTCGCGATTGGCGCCATAGCCATGGCTGAATACAACCGTTCGCGCTGACGGAGCAGACTCGATGGCATCGGTATCAGCGGGGATAAACCAGCCGCTGACCGTCGTGTTTCCGCTTTTACTAGGGAAAATGACATCTTCGTAATCTAGGCCAATAGCCGCTTGTGGATTAGAGGAAAGCGGAGCAACGTAAGGATAAGCAAGCATCCAAGCGACATAGCCATGAAAAATAATAACAGCAAGCAGACACATCGCCGTAAGGGATGCAACCGAAGCAACCAGCAGATGTTTGCCTCGGCTTCTGGTTTTACGCAGCAGGAAAGGATTATCGGAATCTCCCAGCGGGAAGGGCTGAAGGCTTTGCGGAAACCCGCCTTCAAGCGGCAATGGTGTCATAATGGTCGTGCTCATGTCGTTGTCCTCCCTCTGTAAGCAAACGTCTATTGGACTAGTTTTTCCAATGGTTGTAAGCGCTTTTTATTTCTAGTACTTTCATCGTAGTCCGGTCCTATAAGCCTGTCAATCGATGTCGAGGTATTGTTAATCATCTGTAATGTTACTGTAATGTAAAGAACTCTTCTTTACCTTATTGGAAGCGATGAGTTATACTGAATGAGAATCGGTTTCATTGGATGAAACTTTTTGGAATGATAAGAATGTGGGAGGTGCGGCTGCATGGAAGATGGAAAATCGACGGTGCGGGCAGTGGATCGCGCGCTTGATATATTGCTGTGCTTTATTTTAAAAACGGACTGGGCGATGACGGAAATTGCAGAACATGTCGGCCTGCACAAAAGCACGGTACATCGGATGCTCGCTACGCTCGAAGAGAAGGGGTTCATCGAGCGGGACCGCTCAACGGACCGTTATCATTTAGGATTAAAGATGTGGGAGCTGTCCGCCAATTTATCGCGTTCAGACGACCAAGCAACGATATGGCTGCCCGAGATGGAGCGGCTGCGCGACCAGTTGGGAGAAACAGTTAGCATATATGTAAGGGACGGCTCCGAGCGGATTCGCATGCAAGCCGTTCAAAGCAATCAGCCTGTGCGGCGGGTTGCGCCGGTCGGCGTGAGGCTGCCGCTTTATGCAGGCGCTTCGAGTAAGGTGCTGATCGCTTATTCCGACCCGATGGTGCAGGAAAGTATTTTTGGCGATCCGTCATGGCTATATTCCATTGATCTAGACCAGTACAAGCAGCAGCTGGAAGAGATTTGTTTACAAGGATACGCAACAAGCTTCGAGGAACGCGAGCCGGGAGCAGCCGCGCTGTCCGCGCCGATATTTAACCGGACAGGCAAGCTGATCGCGGCATTATCCGTATCGGGGCCTGCAAGCAGGCTAACCATGCAGACGATGAGAGAATACGCGCCTGTGATGATGGAGTCCGCTAAACGGATGGGCATTATGATTATATAGCCAAAACAACAAAAAGCAGCAGGACTGAGGCGAACCTCGGACCTGCTGCTTTGTTAAAATATTAGAAAGTAAAAATTTGCGCCAGCCGTTTACGCTTGTGAACGAAGCAATTCCAGAAAAAAAGGCATCCGCCCAAGCAGAACTAACTGCTTGGGCGATGCCTTTTCTTAAAATATAAGAATTTATAAGTTTCACATTTATAAGTAAGTTTAAATTTCACCGCGAAACGAGCTGTTGCCGCCAAAGGACGGCGACAGCCGTTTACGCTTGCGGCCGCACAGCTTACGCATGTGCGCCGATGATTACATGTTTGCGATCATTTGGCGAAGTACCGTTTGAAGGATACCGCCGTTGCGGTAGTAATCTACGTCAACGACAGAGTCAAGACGTACGATTGCAGGGAAATCGAAAGTCGTGCCGTCTTCGCGAGTAGCGGTTACCGTAACTTGCGAGCCTGGCGTAACGTCATTGGACAAACCAACGATGTCAAACGTTTCACGACCAGTAATGTTAAGCGTCTTCCAGCCTTGACCTTCTGGGAATTGCAGTGGCAACACGCCCATGCCAACCAGATTGGATCGGTGAATACGCTCAAAGCTTTCTGCGATTACGGCTTTAACGCCAAGAAGCATTGTGCCTTTTGCCGCCCAGTCACGGGAGCTGCCAGTACCGTATTCTTTACCAGCTAGAACGACAAGGTTTTTGCCGTCTTTTTGGTATTTCATCGATGCATCGTAGATCGACATCACTTCATCCGTAGGCAGGTAAGTAGTTACGCCGCCTTCTGTGCCTGGAGCCACTTGGTTACGAATACGAATGTTCGCGAACGTACCGCGCATCATCACTTCGTGGTTACCACGGCGGGAGCCGTACGAGTTGAAGTCTTCGCGTTTAACGCCATTTTCGATCAAGTATTGGCCGCCTGGGCTGTTAACGGTAATGTTACCAGCAGGAGAGATGTGATCCGTTGTAACGGAATCGCCCATAAGCGCAAGCACGCTTGCGGAATGAATATCTTCAATGTCGGACAGATCAGGGCCAAGGTTTTCGAAGAACGGCGGGTTTTGGATATAAGTCGATTTATTATCCCACTCGTAGCTCTCGCCCTTAGGAACCGAAATGGCATTCCAACGTTCGTTTTGCGTAAATACGTTCTCGTATTTGTCGCGGAACATTTGCGGGTTAAGCGCAGCAGTCATCGCGTCGTTGATTTCTTTCGACGTAGGCCAGATATCTTTGAGGAATACCGGTTTGTTGTCTTCTGTGAAACCGATTGGTTCTGTTGTCAAATCGATGTTTGTCGTACCGGCAAGCGCATAAGCGATAACAAGCGGCGGCGAAGCCAGGTAGTTCGCTTTTACTTGCGCATGAACGCGGCCTTCGAAGTTACGGTTACCGGAAAGAACTGCGGAAACCGTCATATCGTTGTCAGCGATCGCTTTGCTTACTTCGTCCGGAAGCGGACCGGAGTTACCGATACAAGTTGCGCAGCCGTAACCCGCTACATGGAATCCAAGCGCTTCTAGCGGCTCGATTAGGTTTGCTTTTGTCAAATATTCCGTAACAACGAGCGAGCCCGGAGTCAAGGAGCTTTTTACGTAAGCAGGTTTTTTAAGTCCAAGGGCAACTGCTTTTTTAGCCACAAGTCCGGCACCAACCATTACGCTGGGGTTAGACGTGTTCGTGCAGCTTGTAATTGCGGCAATTACGACTGCGCCAGTGCCCATTTTGCTCACTTGGCCATCATTGTGTTTAACCGTAACGAACTGCTCGATTTTCTCATCGGAGAGTCCGTAGCCGCCTTTGTCGATCGGCGTGCGGATGATGTCGTTAAAGGATTCCTTCATTGCCGTTAGCTCAACACGGTCTTGTGGACGCTTAGGTCCTGCAAGGGAAGGAACGATTGTCGAAAGGTCAAGCTCAACAACATCCGTAAATACCGGATCCGGAGTAGCATCCGTACGGAACATGTCCTGCGCTTTATAGTAAGAGCCAACAAGCTCGATAAGGTCATCATTACGGCCCGTTTGTTTCAAATAAGCAAGAGTTTCGTCATCGACAGGGAAGAAGCCGATTGTCGCGCCGTATTCCGGTGCCATGTTAGCAACCGTTGCACGGTCAGCAAGGCTGATGTTCGACAAGCCAGGGCCGAAGAACTCGACAAATTTGCCGACTACGCCTTTTTTACGCAAAATTTGAGTAACAGTAAGCGCAAGGTCAGTCGCTGTAGAGCCTTCTGCCAGCTTGCCTGTCAATTTAAAGCCGATAACTTCAGGCATTACGAAGTATAGCGGTTGACCAAGCATACCAGCCTCAGCCTCGATACCGCCAACGCCCCAGCCCACTACGCCAAGTCCGTTGATCATCGTTGTATGCGAATCCGTACCAACGAGGGAATCAGGGAATACGACAGTTTCGCCGTCGATTGTTTTTGTAGCTGCAACAGATGCCAGGTACTCCAGGTTTACTTGGTGAACGATACCTGTGCCCGGCGGAACCGCGCGGAAGTTATCGAATGCCGTTTGTGCCCAGCGAAGGAAACGGTAACGCTCTTCGTTACGCTCGAATTCAACCTTTGTGTTGTATTCAAGTGCTTGCGGCGAACCGAATGCGTCAACCATGATAGAGTGGTCAATTACAAGGTCAACGGGAACGAGCGGGTTGATCTTCTTCGGATCTCCGCCTGCTTTTTTTACAGTATCGCGCATTGCCGCGAGGTCAACGACAACCGGTACACCCGTGAAATCCTGCAAAACGATACGTGCAGGAATGAAAGGAATTTCTTTATCTTCGCGTCCGTCAGCCCAAGTTGCCAGCTGCTTTACATGCTCGGAAGTAATGGCGCGTCCGTCAAATTGGCGAACAGCCGCCTCAAGCAATACTTTAATGGAAAAAGGCAATTTCGAGATATCGCCTAGTCCTTGTTCTTCAAGTCCGCCTAGACGGTAGTAAGCGTAAGACTTGCCACCAGCGTCCAGCGTTGTGCGAACCGAATAATGATTTTGTGTAGCCATCGTCATTCTCCTCTTTGAATGTAGTTTGTGTTTCATTCTGTGAAACACAATTTCAAAATCGCTATATCTATAGTATATCGCTAAAATAGTCCTTCCGTAAAGTCCAATTATGTCTTTCCAAGCCTGTAAATCGCTTGAAAACACAACTTCACGAATGTTACATGAAACGGAAGGCGGCTTCATATAATGAAGCAGTTAATCTGCGATAAGCTTGCAGTCACGACAAGGTCAAGGAGGATTGCTATGCCGCGAACAGGTAACCAGGGACAAGGAACGACTGGTCAGAAGAAAACGCAAGCAACGTCCAAACAGGCCGCCTCTCCGCGTAATGTTCAGCAGAAGGCTGCGACGCATGCTATCTTGAAGCAGCAGACCCCTTCCGGGTTGCAAGCGGAACGACAAGCAAAGCCAAGCGATCATGCACCGCAGATCCGGGAACGGGCGAATCAAGAAATTAAGTCTGTTAAACAGCAAGCATCAAAGCTTAACTCACTTTTGCGTTCCTCTGATTATGATCAGCAAATCCAGCAGGGGAAGCTGCAGGGCTGGAAATCAGCAGTCCATCGTTATGTGAGCTTGTACAACCAAGCCGAAGCCAATCAGCACGCAGCCGTGTTGACCGATTACGTAACCGATACCGAACATTGCGAGCGTCTCCGCTGCAGGCTAGAGCGTCTTAGAGAGCGTGATTTGCTCAGAGGAGCGCTTCCGGCAGGCAGCGAAACAAAAGCTGAGCTCATTCGCGTTAATGATTCGGCGAGCGAAGTTTCTGTGCTTGTCCGGCTCCATATTAAAAGAAGGATGGAACAGTCAGGTCGGTTTTACATGGAGGAAAGATCCGAATTTGAACGTCTCTGGTTAGGGTTGTCAGGCGGTGCCTGGGATATTCTGCGAGTGGAGCCGATTATTTCGGAACGCAGGCCTCGGTTTGGCACAGCAACTGACTACTGGATGACCGTCGATGATCATTCGGAGCTATTTGGCGATCTATCGTCACCGTCAACACCATACTTAAATTATGACCTATTACAGCAATTCAAACACCGTCCCTCGGGTATTCGTTACAGGAGAGATTTGGTTGCGGCGTATGCGGACCGTTGGTGGAACGAAGGGAACCCGGCTTATGAGCTTTTTGAGGTGAATTGTACCAATTACGTGTCTCAGTGCATCTTTGCAGGCAATGCCCCGATGAACTATACTGGTAAGAGAGAAACGGGCTGGTGGTATAAAGGCCGAAACAAGGGCAGCGAATGGTGGAGCTACAGCTGGGCGGTATCCAATGCATTAACCAATAATTTGACCGGTTCGAAGACTTCCGGCATGCGTGCGGAGGTTGTGCAATCTGCCGATGAGCTGCAGCTGGGTGATGTCATTACCTATGACTGGAACGGCGATCAGCGCTTTCAGCACAGCACAATCGTGACTGCCTTTGATTCATTCGGAATGCCGCTAGTGAATGCCAATACCGTTTCCAGCAGGCATCGCTATTGGGATTATCGTGATTCCTATGCATGGACGGAACAAACGAAATATCGTTTTTTTCATATTGCTGATCTATTATAAATTATTGTACCGGAGGATATGCCATGGGGAGCAAGGTTCGAGTAGGTTTAGTTTACGGGGGGAAATCGGGAGAGCATGAGGTGTCTCTGCAAACGGCTTACGCGGTTATGGGTGAATTCGACTATAGTAAATATGAAATCAAACCTTTCTATATTACAAAGCAAGGCGGATGGAAAACGGGAGCTGTTCTGCATGCCCGTCCGAATACGGTAGAGGAGCTGCGTTTTGCAGCGGGCGAGGCACAAAAGGGCTTCGCTTTAGCTCCATTATTCGAAGGCTTAAATGCCGGCTCTTCCGCTGCAGGCGAGGAACCGCGCATTGATGTCGTGTTCCCGCTGCTGCACGGGACGTTTGGCGAGGACGGAACGATTCAAGGACTGTTCGAAATGGCGAACATTCCATACGTAGGAGCGGGCGTTCTCGCCTCTGCCGTTGGGATGGACAAGATTCTGATGAAAAAAGTATTTGCGCAAGAAGGCTTGCCGCAATGCATTTTCCGTTACTTCAACCGGACGCAATGGGAAAGAGATGCTTCCTTCTTTATTATGGAATGCGAGGTTTCGCTCGGCTACCCATGCTTCATCAAACCGGCTAACCTTGGCTCCAGCGTCGGCGTATCCAAAGCCAAAAACCGTGAAGAGCTCATTGCGGCGGTAAACTACGCGCTGCGTTTTGACCGTAAGGTAATCGTGGAGGAATTTGTTGATGCGCGGGAAATCGAAGTAAGCGTACTGGGCAACGATGACGCCAAAGCATCCGTACCGGGTGAAATTGCGCCGTCTAATGAGTTCTATGATTATAAGGCTAAATATATCGATGGAAAATCGACGATGCAAATTCCGGCTATTTTGTCACCGGAAATTACGGAATCCATCCGAGAAATGGCGGTTCGCGCATTCCAATCGATCGACGGATCCGGTTTGTCACGCGTAGATTTTTTCCTTCGCAAAAGCGATAACCAGATTTTTATTAACGAAGTGAACACCTTGCCGGGCTTTACACCTTTCAGTATGTATCCGCTCATGTGGAAAGAAACCGGTATTCCATATAAAGAACTATTGGATAGCTTGATTGCGCTGGCTCTTTCACGCCATGCCGACAAGCAGCGTATTGATTTCACAGGTGAAGCGGCACAATAAGATTAAAGCTTACTTACAGTGGCTGGCATAGCTTGACTGGCATATAACTCGCGGGTATGCTCCAACGACACTGACAGAAAACCAGTAGGGTAACCAATCCATAGAATCCCAAAATAAACGTGTCATGCAGGAACGCAATCCGTTTCTTGCATGACCGTATTAAATTCTCGCCAACGCTTATCGGTGGCATAGCCCTTTTTGTTATGTTGACGCTTCTAAGGAGTAATTAGCAGGAGAAATTCCTGTTAATTCTTTCCCGAGTATGGGTTAGTGGTTGTTTAACAGGAATTTCTCCATCTAAATACTCACATATAGAGAAAAATGCCGGACAAGCTCCAAATTAGATGGAGTATTTCCTTCTAAATGCTTAAATTGAGCACAATAGGCTAAATTAGCAGGAGAAATTCCTGTTATTGCAAACCAAGAAGGTTAAGCGAAGTGTAGTGTTGTGTAGTGAGCTATACTGTACTGCACTCTGTACTGCACTGCATTGCACTGTACTGTTGCGTAGTGTGGTGTGGTGTTGAGGTAACTCAAACCTCGAAGTATAAAGATATCCCTTCTATGTAATCAAGTAAGATCAAGTAAGTAAGCAAGCAAGTAATCAGTCCCTACAACCCAAAGTAAGCGTGTCCCCCAGGGACGAAAGCGATCCCCCTCAAACGCAGCAAGAAAGCGCCACCGCTACACGGACGTTAGTCCAGTTGCGGGTGTCCAGAGGGTGCAACCCTTGGGGCCCTCCCTTGGAAGGGAGGGTTTGGGTGGGTTCGAAAAGCCTTTGAAGGTTGGCAGTAAAGCCTTTGAAGGTTAGTAATAAAGCCTTTAAAGGTTGGTAGTAAAGAGCCTTTGAAGGTTGGTAGTAAGTAATCCTTTGTCTTAAAGGTTTGGTTGTTAGCTTTAAAGGTTTGGATATATTCCTTTAAAGGTTTGATTGTAAGCCTTTCAAGGCTTGCACAATCCTTTGAAGGCCAGGTAGAAATTTCACAGAAAGGAGGGAAATATTTATGGGTTTTGCAACGGAGTTTAATTCGGTTTGCAAATTTAAGTCCGAGCAGGAGCTGTATGAATTGTTGGAGTACGGTCGGGGCAAAATGGTCAAGAGCGGCTTTCGCGTTTTTCCAACTGGCCAGAAGGTAATTGCCTACACGCCTGCTAACGAAGCGATCGCGATTGTCCGCATTTTAGCTTCTATAGCCGAGATTAATTTTCAAGGCGAAGAAGTGACACAAGTGGAGATGGAGCTCGTGAGAAAGTTGACTGAGGAAGAAGCAAGAGTTCAAACGGCACTCGCTTTTGAAATGTTTTTTGGCGAGAAGGCTTAATTGATGATTGTTAGATTAGGCTTTGTCGCAATGAGCTTGCAGCTTGAAAATGCGTCTCCCTCCAAAACGATGACCTTCACAAACTTCTCTAAGCTGGACGACCGCGAGGCGGGAATTCGGAAGCTTGAAAGAATTGCGGAAGAGAATCTGCGGAACACACTGCGTATTTTGAAGCTTTGCAAAGCAAGCGGCATTCAAATGTATCGTTTTTCGTCTAAGCTCATTCCACTGGCTACGCATGAAGAATTAGTGGGTTGGAACCCCTTTACCGCGCTGGCTCCTGCTTTTCAAGAGGTGGGTGAATATGCGCAGAAGAACGGTATCCGAGTATCCTTCCATCCGGATCATTTCTGTGTGTTCAGCACGCCTAGGCCGGAGGTGCTCGCCAAATCCGAGCTGGATTTGATGAATCATGTTCTTATGCTTGAGGCAATGGGACTGGATGAGGCGACCAAATGCAACATACATATCGGTGGGGCATATGGCGACAAGGCTTTAGCTGGAGAACGGTTCATCCGTCAATTCAGTGCCTTGTCGTCTCGTCTTAAGCATCGGATTACACTCGAAAATGATGATAAAACGTTTAATGCTAGGGAAACCCTCGCTGTAGCGGAACAAGTGGAGGTTCCCATGGTTCTTGACATTCATCATCATGCCGTCAATTCCGGCGACATTGGAGATGACGAGCTGTATGATGGGTTATGGCCGCGGATAGAGCGCACCTGGGAAAAGGAGCGGGAACGGCTGGGCTATACAAGCGCCAGTCAGCTTCCGACCAAAATCCATGCCTCTAGCCCCAAAAGCTTGTCTGATCCGCGCGGTCATGCGGATTTTGTGGAAGCCGGGCCATTGGTCGAGTTTTTGCGCCATGCCGCAAGGAGCTGCGAGTTTTTGGACTGTATGCTGGAAGCAAAAAGCAAGGATGAAGCGCTGCTCAAGCTCAGCGAAGACTTAAAGCAGATGGAAGCAACCGGAGAAGGCATTAAGGTGTTAGATGGCGGACGCGTAGAGATTGCCCCCTTTCATTAACCGAAGCAGAATAGCACCGCCAAGGGATATCTTGGCGGTGCTATTGTATGCTGGCAGCTTTCTGCATTGCCTTCTTTATCACATTGAAAAGGTGATCATCATCATGGAATGGATACTTTTAGTGCTGCTCGGGGTTGTAGCGGCTATGTTCGGCAGTATAGTAGGACTTGGCGGCGGGATTATCATTGTCCCCGTGCTAATGCTGATCGGTCCCGTGTTAACGGGCGATGAGATCGGACATGCAACGGCGGTCGGCATTTCGTTAACTGTGCTTGTTGTGACGGCACTCGCATCAACGCTCAGCTATGCAAAACGGAAAATTGTCGATTTCCGCAGCGGCTGGTTATTTTTTATAACGAGCGGACCAGCTGCCATGATTGGCTCAGCGCTAACGGGCATGCTTCCAGCGGGCGTGTTTCAACTGGTATTCGGCGTGTTTATGCTGCTGATGGCCTCACTTCTAATTGCTCGGGACTATATGAAACCGTTTTCCAAACAGTGGCCAATCGTCCGTACGATAACCGATGCTACGGGAGAGGTGCACACCTATAGCTACGGGATTCTGCCTGCGCTCGCGATCGGTTTTGGCGTAGGGCTGATGTCAGGGTTGTTCGGCATTGGAGGAGGATCGTTATTCGTGCCGCTCATGGTGCTGTTATTCCGTTTTCCGCCTCATATGGCTACGGCAACCTCCATGTTCGTCATTTTTTTATCATCCATACTTGGGAGCGGCATGCATGCTTATCTGGGGGAGACGGATTGGCTGCTCGTGCTTGCTTTAGTGCCTGGAGCATGGATCGGAGGAAAGCTTGGAGCGGCGATTGCAGTGAAACTGAGTGGAAAAGGCTTGTTATGGCTGCTTCGGGTAACGCTTCTGCTTCTTGCGGGACAATTAATCATTGAAGGCTTGCGATCATTTTGATATGGTGAGAGTACTTATATACGAAACTTGCTTAAGCTTCATACGTAGTAGAGCATAACGTGGATAGAAATGTTCGTAATTTTACATAGAGGGAAGAGTGATGGATCGTGAGTGACCAGAACAACACTTCCGTCGTTGGCGGGAAAAGCTTTACTGCTGTCGCAATCAATTGTGCGTCTAAAGCAGGAGAATGGATTAAGACGAAGCTTGGCAATTACGCGAAACTTGATATAAAGTATTCCTCGCATGATCTTGTTACTGAAGTAGACAAAGGCTCAGAGCGCTTGATCAAAAATCTCGTCATGACGCATTTTCCACATCATTCGTTTTTAGGCGAAGAGGGCGTGGAGCCAGGACCGGAAGCATCAACGCGCGCGCTTGAAAATATCCGGGACGCGGAATATTTATGGATCGTTGATCCGATTGACGGAACAACGAACTTTGTACATGGCTTTCCGTTTTTCTGCGTGTCAATCGCGCTTGCTCATAACGGCGAGGTGATCGTAGGCGTTGTATATGATCCGATGAAGGATGAGCTGTTTGTTGCGGAAAAAGGCAAGGGAGCTTATGTTCACGGAAAACGGATGCAGGTGTCCAAAGAAGATACACTGCGCGGCAGCTTGGTGGCGACAGGCCTTCCGGCCGATCACCATTACGCTTTGCCATTAAATTTGCAAGGCATACAAGCGGTGGCGCCTCAAGTGCGTAACCTGCGTATTGCCGGCTCTGCCGCGCTGCATATGGCATATGTAGCTGCAGGAAGGTTAAGCGGCTTTTGGGAAATTGGGCTCAGCAGCTGGGATTTGGCAGCGGGCTCGCTGCTTGTGCAGGAGTCGGGCGGAATCGTAAGCAATACATTAGGCAAGCCATACGACCTCGGTGTTCGCAATGTCGTAGCCACGAACGGTCATATCCAAGAGGAGCTCATTGCTGCTCTTGCTGAAGCGAAAGCAAGCGAATAAAGGGGAAAGGACAGCGCACTGCGAAACTCGCAGCTGCGGTGTCCTTCTCTGTTTAGGGGAAGGAATGAACGGAGATGACAGCAAAAAGAAGAATAGCCGCCTTGTTCATAACTACCGTATGCTTAGGCATGCTGGCAGCATGCGAAAAAAACGAGTCGCCTGAATCGCAGCCATCGACAAATACGTCAACGAACGCAGTAACCGAGAAGCCAGCAGAAACGGAAACGAGTGGAGAGACCGACAAGCCGGCAGCATCAGAAAACGTGGGTGAAGCTTATACGGTGCTTGCCCAGGAGCTTCGTGTACCTTGGGTCATCACATTTGATGATGACATTATCTACATTAGCGAACGAGAAGGAAATATCGTGAAGGTGGACGGTTCGAAAATGACACGGCAATCGGTCCATCTGAATAAAAGCGTGCATGGCCTTGGAGAAGGCGGTTTTCTAGGCTTCCTATTAGCGCCGGATTTTGCAAAGTCGAAACTGGCTTATGCGTATCATACCTATGAAGAGAATGGACAGATTTGGAATCGGGTCGTTCTGCTGAAGCAAAACGGCGAGCAATGGGATGAGGTGCAGGCTCTGCTTGAGGGCATACCCGGAGCAGCTAACCATGACGGCGGAAGAATGGCAATCGGACCAGATAAGCTGCTTTATGTGACAACAGGTGATGCGCAGCAGCGGGAACTCGCACAGGACCTTAACAGTTTAGCTGGTAAAATATTAAGGCTGACACTTGATGGCAAAATACCTGCGGACAACCCTTTACGGGATTCGTATGTTTATTCTTACGGGCATCGTAATCCGCAAGGCCTGGTATGGAATGAAGAAGGGATTATGTTCAATACGGAGCATGGTCCATCCGGAGATCCCGGCGGACATGATGAGATCAATATGATCGAAGCGGGCGCTAATTATGGCTGGCCTGATATTTACGGGGATGCGGAAAAAGAAGGGATGAAAACGCCAATCTATCATACAGGCGAGAAGGCCATTGCCCCCTCTGGCGCGACAATCGACGCGAACAATCGACTGTTGATTGCTACTTTAATGGGCGGAGCGCTCTATCGTTATGATCCGGCGGTAAATAAAATGTCCGTTGTATTTGAAGGCGAAGGCAGACTTCGCGATGTGAAAATAAAGGATGGACGCATTTACGTCATAACGAACAACACCGACGGACGCGGTATACCGTCGAAGACTGATGACCGGCTGCTGCTGCTTAACGACGTGAAATAACGATCAAGAGCATCAAAATAAAACGAGGAAATCTTGCTGGCCAAACGGCCATTAGATTTCCTCGTTTTTATGTTGTCTTTGCCTCAGCTTTGTCGAAACATACGAAGACTGGAGAGTAATTAAGAGATAACGTCCGCAGAGCCTAATTGCGCAAAGGCGCGGTCGATTGCAACTATCGTTTCATCGATGTCTGCTTCCGTATGCGCGGTCGTGAAGAACCAAGCCTCGTATTTGGATGGTGCTAGGTTGATGCCTTGATTCAGCATGAGCTTGAAGAATTTGCCGAACAGCTCGCCATCCGTATCCTGCGCCTCATCATAGTTAGTAATTGGATGATCACAGAAATGAGCCGAGAACGAGCCGCGGATTTGGTTGATTGTAAGCGGTATGCCATGCTGCTTGGCAGCGGCGTGCAGACCTGCAGCGAGCTTCGTTGCGAGAGCGTTCATTCGATCGTAGATGCCTGGCTCCTGCAGCAGTTCGAGGCATGCAATGCCTGCTGAAATTGAAGCCGGATTGCCGGCCATTGTACCTGCTTGATAAGCAGGTCCGAGCGGAGCAACCTGCTCCATGATTTCGCGTCGTCCGCCGTATGCGCCGATCGGCAAGCCTCCGCCGATGATTTTGCCCAGTGCGGTTAAATCCGGCTCCACCGCTTGATGGTCGGGAAATGCAACATACGTTTGCGCTGCGCCATAGTGGAAGCGGAATGCGCTAATGACTTCGTCGTATATAACAAGAGCACCCGCATCGCGTGTAAGCTTGCACAGCCCTTCCAGAAAGCCTTCATGCGGCATTACCATGCCAAAGTTGCCAACGATAGGCTCTACCATGACGGCGGCTGTCTCGGCGCCCCAGCGATCCAAAGCAGCTTTTAGTGCCGGAAGATCATTAAAGGGAACCGTAATGACTTCGCTTGCGATGCTTGACGGGACGCCGGCGCTGTCCGGAATACCAAGCGTAGACGGACCGGAGCCTGCTGCGACGAGCACGAGATCGGAATGCCCGTGATAGCAGCCTGCAAATTTAATGATTTTGGATCTTTTCGTATAGGCGCGTGCCACACGAATGGTCGTCATGACGGCTTCCGTGCCGGAGTTGACGAACCGGACTTTGTCGAGTGAAGGAATGGCCTCTTTCAGCATGCGGGCCAGCTTAATCTCCAGCTCAGTAGGCGTGCCGTAAAGCGTACCGTTTTGGGCAGCGCGCACGATAGCCTCTGTAATATGCGGATGGGCATGTCCCGTAATGATGGGACCGTAAGCTGCTAAATAGTCAATATAACGGTTATCGTCGACGTCCCAGAAATAAGCGCCTTCCCCGCGTTTCATAAACACCGGAGCGCCGCCGCCTACTGCTTTATAAGAGCGGGAGGGGCTATTAACGCCGCCGACGATATGCTGCAGCGCTTCTTCATAAAGCTTCTCGGAATTGGGTCGTTTTGTCGTCATGGAATTCAGCCTCCAATAGTAATGTTAGCCGGGCATGAATGCTCGGATTTGGACATAAGTAAACGGCATCGCCGTCTTTGATTCAATTATAAGAAAGTATAAAATTCAACCTTATACGTTGCTTATATTTCACCGCGAAACGAGCTTTTGCCGCCAAGGACGGCGTCAGCCGTTTACGCTTGTTATATGGGAAACAAAATACACGCAACTTGCTGGAGCCCGTTGCGTGTACGTATAGGTTATTGCTGTTGATTCGTTGCTTCTGCACCGTCTGTCGGTGTTGTCGATTCGGAAGGAGTAGGGATGGTATCGTCCTGCTCCAGCGTCATTTGCACGAAATCGCGCAGCTCTTCTTCGTCGCTGATACCGATGACGGATGCGCCGCCAACGCGGTCTTCCGCAATGAGCTCCATCGGCGGGATTTGCGTGGTGCTGGCTACGTGGCTTTTGACACCTAGCTGGCCGAGCTTCAGCATATCCATAACGCTGATATTCATGCTGACATAGGGCTGAACGCTTTCAAGAATTTTCTTCATGCGAACGATGTTCCAAGTGGATTGAAGCTCCTTGGATACCGCTTGAAGAAAGTTTCTTTGACGCTCTGTACGCGTAAAGTCACTCATTGCATCGTGGCGGAAGCGGACATATTGCAGCGCTTTGTCGCCATCGAGCAGCTGGTAGCCTTTTTTAAGATCGATATCGTAGCGGTTGCCGTCTGCGTTATCGGTATAATGCATATCCTTCTCGACATCAAAGTAAATGCCGCCAATCGTATCGATCAGCTTCTTGAAGCCTTCAAAGTCTGTATATACATAATATTGAATGTCGAGTCCTAGGAGGTCGCCGACTGTCTTCATGGCTAACGGGTAATCCCCTAGAGCAAGCGCCGTATTGATACGGCCTTTGCCATGACCCTCAATGTTGACATACGTATCACGGAGCACAGAGAACAGATGCGCTTTCTTGGTTACGGGATCAAAGGAAGCGACTAATATGGAGTCTGAACGGGCAATCTGTCCCTCGTCTAAACCGCGCGCGTCACCGCCAAGCAGCAAAATATTAACACGTTCCTTCCCTTCCCAATCCGGAATGGGAACAGGCGTAGCTTCGGCGTCCTCTACGGGTACCTTCGTTTCTTTAGGGTCACTGAAGTTATCTAGTGCACTATATATGCCTACACTCCAGTAAATAAGAAACGCTGCTGCTGCGCCTAGTATTACGGAGAGGCTGATGAAAAACCATTTCCATCTTTTCTTCTTGTTCTTTTCTTTAGGCACTTGGTTCGTCTGTTTAGACATACGCTTGACGTGCTCCTTTCAGATGCTGCAGGATCATTTTGTGTCAATGAGGGTAAATTTCAATGTAAGCATGCACAATGATGGCATAGCGAATGGTCCGCTTCTAAATAAAAAGGCGAGCGGAGCCGTTTACGCTAGAAATATAAGAACGTATAAGTATGAGCTTCTTTCATAACTTATATTTCATCCGCGAACGAAAGCTGCAGTACCAGGGGGCATAGTCAGCCGTTTACGCTAGGCGTGAACTAATGTATGATTACATATCATAAAATTATAAAGCTGAACGACATGCAGAAGCAAGTTTTATCGTTTTAGGTAAATAAAGATCGGTATTTCCTAGGAAATGTCGAAGCGAGAGGGGCTTAAAGAAGCAAATGCTAGCCATTGATGTAAAGGATTTACGTAAGCAATTCAGCGTACAGAAAAATCGAGAAGGCTTATCCGGCGCGCTCAAGGACTTGTTTAAACGCGAGTACAACGAGGTCACGGCGGTTAAAGATATTTCCTTTCAAATTCCGCAAGGCGAAATATGCGGTTATATCGGAGAAAACGGAGCAGGCAAATCGACAACGATTAAAATGCTGACAGGTATTTTGGTACCAACGTCAGGTGAACTCAAGGTAAACGGCTACGTGCCGTTTAAGGACCGCGAGAAGTTCGTTAACGGGATTGGCGTTGTATTCGGACAACGTTCTCAGCTGTGGTGGGACATCGGAGTAATCGAATCCTTCCAGCTGCTGCGCAAGGTATACCGGGTGTCGGAGGCTGATTTCCGCAAACGTTTGAACGAGCTTGTCGAAAGACTGCAGCTGGGCGATTTGCTCAATCGTCCGGTACGCAAGCTAAGCCTGGGCCAGCGGATGCGCTGCGAGCTTGTCGCTTCGCTGCTTCATAATCCGTCAATCCTTTTTCTAGATGAGCCGACGATTGGTCTCGACATTGTCGTGAAGACGGAAATCCGTGACTTCCTCATGCAAATGAACAGAGAACAAGGAACGACCATTTTGCTGACGACACACGATTTGCAGGATATCGAAGCGCTTTGCTCGCGTGTCATCATGCTTGATGACGGCCGCATCATTTATGACGGCGGTCTGGACGATCTGAAGAACCGCTGGAGCAAGGGCCGTGAAATTCAGTTCCAATTCGCAGGTCATACACAGCTAGCCAAGCTGCAGCAGCTAACCGAATCTCTCGATGTCACATGGACGATGGAAAACGAGGTTACGGCAAAAATGTGGCTGCCCCATGCGGTTAACGTTTCCGATGCTTTATCCTGCGTGGTAGGCGGCGTAGAAATTCGCGATATCAAAATTATTGAGACGAATACGGATGATATCGTCCGTAGTATTTACTCCTCCGGTTCCGCGTCAACCTCCAAGGAGTCGGTTCAATCATGATGAGCGCTTATATCGATTTTATTCGGATTCGATTTATCATGATGCTTGCTTACCGCGTTAATTATTACAGCGGTATCATTATTTACGCCATTAACATCGGCGCCTATTATTTTCTGTGGCAGGCGATTTACGGGGACAAGGAGACGCTCGCCGGTTTCACGGTGACGCAGATGACGACCTATGTGGCGGTATCGTGGATGGCGCGTGCCTTTTATTTCAATAATTTGGATCGCGAGATTGCAAATGAGATTAGGGACGGCAGCGTGGCGGTTCAATTAATAAGGCCGTATTCCTATTTATTCGTAAAAATGATGCAGGGGTTCGGCGAAGGGCTCTTCCGCATGCTGTTGTTCATGATTCCGGGGATGATTATCGTTTGTCTCATCTTCCCGGTCAAGCTTCCGACAGATCCCATGACATGGCTTATTTATTTAGTCATGCTGTTCTTTAGCTTTCTTATTAACTCGCAAATTAATATTTTGACCGGCTTGTTCGCGTTTTTTGTCGAAAACAACGAGGGCATGATGCGAATGAAGCGGGTAATGGTCGATTTGTTCTCCGGCGTAGTCGTGCCGATTGCCTTCTTCCCAGGGTGGCTGTCAGCTGTAATGCAGTGGCTGCCGTTCCAAGCGATCACTTATTTGCCAAGCTCTGTTTTTACGGGGAGAACGCCAAGCAGCGAGGTGCTGCATGTGTTTGGCATTCAAGTGTTATGGTTTGTAGGTTTGCTGGTGCCGATATGGCTGACGTGGCGCGCCGCTCGTAGACGGCTGTTCGTGCAAGGGGGGTAACAGACATGAGATATGCATCTTTATTTTGGGAATATATTAAAAATTACGCGAAAACGCGGTTAACGTACCGGGCAGATTTTTGGATCGAGGTGCTGTCCGATTTATTGTTCCAAGGGATGAACCTGATCTTCATCTTGATCGTGTTCCAGCATACGCCGTCACTCGGCGGCTGGTCGGAGGCAGAGGTTGTATTCGTTTATGGCTTCTTCATGATTCCGTACGGCGTATTCAGCACCTTCTTCAGCATCTGGAATTTCAGCGAGCGTTATATCGTAAAGGGTGAAATGGACCGCGTGCTTACAAGGCCGGCGCATAGTCTTTATCAAGTGCTGCTAGAAAACGTAGATCCGCCGTCCTTGATCGGCTCCTTCGTCGGTGCAATCATTATGGCGCTTTGCTGGACGCAGCTTGATCTGCCGTTTCAAGTGCTCGACGTACTCGTGCTTCTGCTGCTCATCTTAGGCGCAGTACTTATTTATGCGGGACTTTATACCGCGCTCAGCGCGATTTCCTTTTACTCGGATGCGCCGACCGGTATCGTGCCGCTTATGTACAACATTCAAAACTATGGGCGCTATCCGGTTAACATTTATAACAAGATGATTCGTTTTGTCCTTACATGGCTGCTGCCGTTTGCATTCGTCGGCGTCATTCCAGCCTCTTATTTTCTCGAGAAAAAAGCCGATGATCTATCCCAGCTCGCGCTTTTGACGCCCGTTATGGGCATTGTCGTATTCTCGTTAGGGCTGTGGCTGTGGAACCATGGCGTAAAACGTTACCGCGGAGCTGGCTCTTAGCTTTCGCATTCAGCTCGTGTAGGGCAGCAAAAAAGAGTGCTATATGGAGGTTTAGCAATGACACAGCTTCAAGTGGGAGCTTTCGCTCCGGATTTTGTCCTGCCGGCTTCAAACGGAGAGAACGTTTCATTAAGCGATTACCGCGGGAAAAATGTCGTTCTATATTTTTATCCTAAGGATATGACGACAGCCTGCATCCAAGAATCCTGTGACTTTCGCGATGCGAACGCAGAAATGCTTAAACACAATACGGTTATTTTGGGAATCAGCATCGATACGGTAAAATCGCATCAGAATTTTATCACCAAAAAAGAGCTGCCTTTCTTGCTGCTGGCGGATACCGAGCATACCGTATGCGAACTTTACGGTGTCTGGCAGCTAAAGAAGCTTTATGGCAGAGAGTATATGGGACTCGTTAGGTCAACCTTTTTAATCGATGCAGCGGGCAAACTGGTGCAAGAGTGGCGGAAGGTTAGAGTCAAAGGACATACGCTGCAGGTGCTTGAAGCCGTACAGCAGTTGCAGTCGGCTGCTCTTCGCTAATCGGCAAGCTATGCACGAACATAAAGAAGCCTATCCAGCTTACCGGCTGAATAGGCTTCTTTGCTGCTCAGGCCGTGCATGAAAGAGTAATAAATTGGGTTATGGAAACAATAGAGAAAATTCACTTAAGCCGCTTAATCACTTTATGGACGGGGTATATGAAAGAAATGGAATATTTTATCCATTGACGAGATGCTGACACATTTATACAATATGGTTTTGCTTGTTCGATAGGGGGTTATTAGACTGATCAGGCTAAACAACATCAAAAAATCGTATCGAGTAGGGGCGGTTTCGGTAGAAGCAGTCCGTGACGTTAGTTTAACGGTCCATAAGGGTGAAATATTCGGCATTATCGGCCATTCCGGTGCGGGAAAAAGCACGCTTCTGCGCTGCGTCAATTTGCTAGAGAAGCCGACGACGGGCAAGGTAACGGTAGGCGGCGTTGAGCTTACGGGCTTGTCTGAAAGGCAGCTGCAGCAGCAGCGTAGACGCATCGGGATGATTTTTCAGCATTTTAACCTGCTGTCGATGTCTACGGTTAGAGATAATATTGCGTTCCCGCTTGCGCTTGCCAAGCTATCTAAGTCAGAGATTAACAAAAGGGTGGACGAGCTGCTGAAGCTCGTGCAGCTTGAGGGACATGCGGATAAATATCCCGCGCAGCTCTCCGGGGGACAGAAGCAGCGAGTCGGCATTGCCAGGGCGCTTGCGAACAATCCAGACGTATTGCTGTGCGACGAAGCGACATCGGCGCTCGATCCGCAAACAACGAATTCGATTTTGTCGCTGCTGCTCGATATTAACGCGAAGCTCGGCATTACGATCTTGCTTATTACGCATGAGATGAATGTCATTCGTTCCATTTGTGACCGCGTAGCCGTCATAGACCAAGGCGAAATCGTCGAGATCGGCGATGTGCTGCATGTCTTTCTGAAGCCGGAGCATCCGGTGACCCGCGATTTTGTTGATCAAGTAGCAGAAAGCGGAGTAAACGGACAGCTACTGCGCCAGCGCACAGGGCGTCTATTGCGCATGACCTATATCGGCGATTTGACGTATGAGCCGATTCTTTATAATGCCGTGAAGCCGACAGCTGTGCAATTTGCCATTTTGCAAGGAACGGTATCACGCATGAAGCAAACGCCATATGGCCAGCTAATTGTCGAGTTGATCGGCAGTGATGCTGAAATCGAGAGCGTGATTGAAGTTCTGCGTAAGGACGGGCTGGAGGTGGAGGCGATATGATGAGCTTTGAAAACGTGCGCTGGCCGGAAATATGGGACGCGACGAAGGATACCCTGTATATGTTGTCCGCCTCGCTTGTATTTACGATTATTTTCGGTTTAATGCTCGGCATTATCTTATTTCTAACTTCTCGCAGACAGCTGCTGCAGCAGCCGATTGTTTACGGGGTGCTTTCTTTTATCGTCAACGTGCTGCGTTCCGTTCCCTTCGTTATCCTGATGATTATGATCATGCCGATTACGAAGCTGATTACCGGAACGACGCTTGGTGTAGAGGGCTCGATTCCGCCGCTAGTCGTAGCAGCAACACCATTCTTCGCAAGGCTAGTGGAAACGTCGCTGCGCGAGGTGGACCGCGGCGTTATCGAGGCCGCTCAAGCGATGGGCGCTTCGAAATGGGACATTGTGCGGCGCGTGCTGCTTCGTGAATCCAGCCCTAGCTTGCTTGCTGCCGTCACCATAACGGCGGTTACACTCGTCTCTTATACGGCAATGTCAGGCGTAATCGGCGGCGGCGGACTTGGTGACTTGGCCCTGCGATACGGCTATCAGCGGTTCCAAACCGATGTGATGCTGGTAACGGTGGTGCTGCTTATCGTGCTTGTCCAGGTGCTGCAGACGATTGGCGATGCGCTGGTTCGGCGTTACAGCAGGAAGTAGATATTTTTGAAAGCATTACAGCTTAGAAAGCAATGACAACATTGGAGGAATGAACATGAAGAAGACAAGCTATTTGATTTTAACGATGATGCTGATGTTTGCGTTAGCAGCCTGCGGACAAGACAAGAATGCAGAGAACAACACGAATGGCACGGGTGCCGAAACGCCGTCGGAGGTTAAACTGAAGGTTGGAGCGTCTCCAGTACCGCATGCGGAGCTGTTGGAATTCGTTAAGCCGATACTGAAAGAGCAAGGCGTTGATCTGGAAATCATCGAATTCAATGACTATGTGCAGCCAAACACGCAGCTCTTCGAAAAACAAATCGATGCGAACTTTTTTCAGCATATGCCTTACCTAGAGCAGTTTAACAAGGACAAAGGCTATGATCTTGTAAATGTAGCAGGCGTTCACATTGAGCCATTCGGCGCTTACTCGAAAAAGATCACAAAGCTTGAAGAGCTTAAGGAAGGCGCAAAAGTCGTTATTCCGAACGACCCGTCGAATGGCGGCCGCGCACTTGCTTTGATGGCGGAAAATGGTCTGATCAAGCTTAAGGACGGCGTTGGCGTTAACGGAACCGTTGCTGACATTACGGAAAACGCGAAAAAGCTCGACATTACAGAAGTGGAAGCAGCTACGCTTCCGCGTGTACTCGGCGAGGTTGATCTTGCCCTAATCAACACGAACTACGCGCTTGAGGCTGATCTTGTTCCGACGGAAGACGCGCTGTTTATTGAAGGCAATGATTCTCCTTACGTAAACATTCTTGTCGCGCGTCCGGATAACAAAGATTCCGAAGCGATGCAGAAGCTTGCAGCGGCGCTTCGTTCGCCGGAAGTAAAGAAGTTTATTGAGGATAAGTATAAAGGCGCGATCGTAGCCGCGTTTTAAGCGCAGCGCCCGATGATCATTCCATAAGCAGCCGAGCAGAGAAGCAATCTCTGCTCGGCTGTTTGCTTTTCAATCCTTTAGGATAAGTGCGCAACTTTTCCATCCCTATAAGCGTTACTAATCATTATAAAACCCATTTACTAGAAGATGAGGGGATGATTGAAAGTGAAACGGACCATAACAATCTTCATTCTGGCCTTATTGCTTATTCTTCCGGCTGCGGCTGGTGCCGCGGCTCAAGCGAAATATTATTTTAGCTGGGAAGAAGGCGGGAGTGGGGGTGGAACAGCTCTTTTGAAAAATGGGGTCACTTTTGTACCTTTGACGCATGTAGTGAATGACCTAAGCTGGGACTCCTCCGGCAAACGGGCGCAGTATGGCGGCTGGAACAAATCGTTTGCTGTCCGGGTAGGCAGTTTAACCGGCATGCTGGACGGGAAAATCGTGAAGCTGGAGGGAGCGCCCTTCCTGTTCGAGAAAGTGCTTTACGTACCGGCTCGTTTTGTTGTGTATGCAATGGGCGGGGGTAATCTGACATGGGATGCCCGTACCAAAACGGTAAAAGCAGACCATTTGAAAACCTTCAAGAAATATGATTTTGTCCATGAGGGAATGAAGTACACGGTTGAAGGGAGAAGCGGTATTGTTAATGTCACGGACAGCAAAGGCGTTCAGCGCGAGTTTGCAAGACTGGGGACCTCCATTAAAGAGAGCTTATCTTTTACGGCTGAGAAGACATCAGGAGGATTGACGGTGTTTCGTTTGGCTGACTTCTACGGAGAGCCGCATTTGAATAATCAATTTTTCACGCTTGTCGTGAAAGACGGCAAGGTTATTCAGCAAGCAAGCGTACATTATTGGAATCGCTTAGAAACGAATGTTACGAAGCTGGGAAGCCAGCTGTTATTAATAGACGGAAAAACGATGAGAATCATCGAGGATGGAACGGGAACATTGCTTGAAACAATTGATTTAGTGAAGATTGGCGAAGAAGCGGATGAGTATTTCGTCGAGTACATCGACAAGGATGTATTTCTGCTTAGGGCGAATATCAACGGTATTTTAAAGCTGGTTGACCGGGATACCGGCTCGGTTACGATTTTATATAAGGAGCTGCTGGATGCCAAGCATCAAGAGTATGTAGCGTATAATGATACGCCATACCGTGGCGATATGCTTAAATTCATCAAACGGGAAGGCGATCTTCTTTATTTCAAAAATGAATTTCCTTATGACAAGGACAATAATACCTATAGCATAAGCGTTGCGAATTAATAATCCTAGACCAATACAAGACTTAAGCCAAACACGGCAAGCTGCAGCTGTGTTTGGCTTTATTTTGATAGACGAGATAGTATTCCATCATTTAAGAGAAGCAGTCATTTAATAGAGAAGCGGCTCATATAATCTATCAGAATACACGAGAGTTCCTATTCATAGGTAGAGAAGGGTGGCACATCGAATGCGGCGTATGTTGAAGGTGGCAATTTGTGCGATGATCATGTGGTTTGGCTTGATAGAGCTTGGCAGCTTTACGGGTGATCAGAGCAATGCGGCAAAGGAGCGGGAGACTGCGCAGGCAAGTGAAGCCGCAACCTCAGCTCATTATGAGGCTAAGCCACTTTTGGCAGCGCATGCGTCCATTGAAACAAAGCAGCAGTCGGGGAAAGACCAGCCGGCCGCCACCGAGGTGAAGCCAAGTGATTCCGTATCGGCAGAAAAGGCAGAGGCGAATCAGAAAATCGTATATTTGACATTCGATGACGGTCCGAGCAAAAACACCGAGCAGGTGCTTGATATTTTGAAGCAGGAAGGCATTTCGGCGACCTTCTTTGTATTGGGGGAGCATGTGCTGGGGCAGCCGGAAATAGCCAAACGAATCATAGCGGAAGGCCATGCGATCGGCAATCATACGTATGATCATAAATATGAGCGTGTATATGGGCGCTTTTCCGAGTTTGCAGAGCAGGTCATGAAAACCGATAAGGCCATATACCAAACAACAGGTGTCAGGACGATACTTTTTCGAGCGCCTGGCGGGACATACACCAACTTTGATCAGGGCTACTTCGATGCGATGGATGCTGCAGGCTATCAGGTGCATGACTGGAATGTGGACAGCGGAGATTCGAAAAGGCAGGGCGTGCCCGCTTCTGAGATTTTGACGACGATCAAAGGCTCTAAGCTGGCGAGTAAGCTGAGCGTTTTGCTGCATGACAGCGCGGGGCATACGGAGTCGGTTAAGGCGCTGCCTGCAATTATTAAATATTACAAAAGCAAAGGTTACGCTTTTGCAAAGATAACGGATGAGGTAGCACCGATACAATTCAAGGTAGCAGGTAAGCTGAAATGGACCAGAGCCCATGTTACAAAGACAGAAATAACGAAGCTGACCAAGTTCTCGGAGAAGCTTGGCAGGGAAAGCTCGCTGGCGCAAGCGGCGAAGAATGAGCCTGAGCTTATTGTTCACCGCGGAGAGGGCAAATTAGTATTAAAATCAGGCGAATACGGCATAACGAGCGGAGCTATCGAGGTTTCGCTGCGGAAGCTGACGGAATGGGTTGGCGGAAGCCTATTGCTTGATGTGGAAAATGGACTGATCGATGCTTATTACGATGGAAACCGAGTGTTGTCGCTGACCAGTAAAGAAATTCATACCTCACGTGAAGGCCAGGTCATTGTCCCTGTGCGGGCAGCGCTGCAAAAATTCGAAATTCAGATCGCAAAATATGTTTATAACGATCAACAACGAGAAATATGGCTTTCGGAGTAACAGAAAGGCCTTCTAGCAGGTCTAAAGAGAGAGAAAGCTGGGGAAACTGAAAAATAGATAGATTTATTTTTCAGGAGGCGATTTATACGATGATTTCTCCCCAATTCTCAGAGGATGCAAAAGAAGACCGTTATAGTCATTGGCCGGAAGCTCCGCAGGTGCTGCTGCACCGATTGCTAGTAAAGGTAGAGAGCGTATTGCTAGGCAAGCAGCAGGTCATTCGTAATACGTTAACCGCGCTGCTGGCAGGCGGACATGTGCTCTTAGAAGATGTGCCTGGCGTTGGTAAAACATTGCTAGCTCAAGCATTTGCTAGAGCAGTAGGCGGCGATTTCAAAAGAATACAGTTTACATCCGATATGCTCCCGGCTGATATCGTCGGCGGAGTCGTGCTTGATACCCGCACGAGCGAGCTAGTGTATCGTCCTGGACCCATTATGGGCAATGTGGTGCTGGCCGACGAAATTAACCGGACATCGCCGCGTACGCAGTCTGCGCTTCTTGAAGCGATGGAGGAAAGACGAGTCACGGTGGAAGGTAAAACCCGCAAGCTGCCGGTTCCTTTTATGCTGATTGCGACACAAAACCCGCTGAGCTTCGAGGGGACGAATACGCTGCCGGAAGCACAGCTGGATCGTTTTATGATGCGGCTGACCATCGGTTATCCCGGCTCGCTGGAAGAGAAGCGGATGCTGGAGCAATACGCGGACGGAAACCGTATCGAGCCTGAACGTCTGCGCCCCGTTATCGCGACAGAGGAATGGCTGCAAATGCAGGCGGAAGCTAGGCAGACCCATATGCATCCCGCGCTGCTCGAATATATGGTGCAGGTAGCTGACGCGACCCGCCGTGCCCCGGAGGTTGTGCTTGGTTTAAGTCCGCGTGCGCTGCGCGATTGGCTGCGGGCTTCGCAGGCTAACGCCTATATGGAAGGACGCAGCTATGCGGTGCCGGATGACTTGCTGGCGACAGCGGACGCTGTGCTGCCGCATCGGCTTTCGCTTCGATTCAATGCGGCCGCAACTGGCGTTGATGCGGCTGCTGTCATTAAGCGGACGATTCGCGATTGTCCTATGCCGGCTGCTGCAGGAAGCGGGAAGCGCCGATGAATGCACCGTTTCAAGATGGCGTATTGCAGAGCGTAGCACAGGAAGATGCTGTCGCTGGCAGCATCAATCCGCAAGGCGATGCTGCTTTGAATCAATCAGCGGCCGTTCAATCAAGAGCAGCAAATGCAATAAATAAAAGGGAGCCAGCGAACCATCCTGAGGAGCGGTATACTCCGGCTTATCGAACAAGATGGCTCGCTTGGGGCATTATCAGCGCAGGCTGGATAGGGAGCGTTGCAGCCGTGCTGCTGAGGGGCGGCGCTGTGGAATGGTTTATGGCCGCCGTGCTGACTATGATCATTGCAGTCAGCGGAATAGCGCCTGTTATGGCTGCAGCAGGTTCAAGCGCAGCGCGGGTTTTGTCTCAGGAACTGACACGCGAGGGCGGACAGCTTGTGATCAGCTTGACGCTAAAGCGGTCCTATCTGATTCCTTTCGTTTGGATAGCGATCCATGATGAAACGATAAACGAGAGCTCGGCTGCGAATCGTAAAATTAGTATACGCACGGTTTTCACCCCTGCATTCCGCAAAGAGACGACCTACCGTTATACACTGCATAAATTGCGGCGCGGAAGGCATCCCTTTGAACATGTATCGATTACGGTTGGAGATTGGTTAGGCCTGACGGCTATTCACAAGCAGCTGGAGTGCAAGTCGGAATTTGTTGTGCTGCCGGGACTCCCGCAGTTGGAGAATGGCACAAAAGCAGAGCGTGCGGGAGGGGCAGCGATTTACGCTGTGCCTTCAGCGTTGACAGGCGAAGCGCAGGACCGCCGCGGGGAAGCGGGACGGGAAGAAATCGAAGCGGCGGTGCGAGCAGCCGGACTCGGACCGGATAGCCGTCCATACCGGGAAGGCGATTCGCTTCGACATCTGGATTGGCGAAGTGCAGCCAAAGGACGCGGTTTGCAGACCAAAATTCATAATCTGGAGCAGCCTGTTCAAACGTATATTGCGGTCGATACGCTGGCCTCTGCCTATGAACGGGATGATCAGTTATTTGATGCTTGTTTAGGCTGGGCAGCGTTAGCCGTGACGAAGGCAGCAGGGATGGGAAGCGGTGTAACGCTTCTGCTTGGACAAGGCGGGCAAGTGATTCAATCCCCTATAGATGGCGGCACGCAGGAGGGCTTATCCGGCATGCTGCGGGCGATGGCATTGATTCGTGCAGAAGGAAAGGGCTCTCTGGCCGGAAGTTTTATTCGTGATTCGAAGCTGCTTTCCCGCGGCTGTACCATTCTTGTATTCACGGCGGATTGGCGGGGAGGACGAAGCTGGGGCGAGCTGGCCGGATACGCAGCCGAGCAGGGCTGCCGACTGGAACTGTTTATTGTGACGCGCAGCACGGTGCCAAGCTTCGCCATGCGTGAGCAGCAAAAATGGCTGGAAAGCGGCGGCGTCAAGTTGACGTGGCTGCATGTTCCTGCAGGCATGACAGCGCTTCCTTATGCCGAGGAAGGGGGCGACGCGCATGAGTTTGCATAAAAGCGATGTGGCAGGAAGAACGGGAGCGGGAAAAGGTCTGCAGGCTGATCGCAGGCCGATGCACGGCGAAGCACCCGAAGAATCTCTGGGCTACCGATTCATTACAAGCTTGCTGTTGTTTGGCCTGCTTGCCGAGTGGCTGTTACCTTGGGTAAACGCAGGAGAGTGGTCGATTATTTATAATCCGCAGCCTCTGCTGCTTGTTATCGGCTTTGTATTGCTGTCTGGCTTGTTTCGTATGCCGCTTGCGGTCACGTTTCCTATGAATACGTTTTTGTGCATCTTGAGCCTTATGTGGCTTTACAAGGGCGCTGATCAGAGCAGTTTGCAATGGCTGATTGGTTTTCCGGCGATGCTGAAGGAGCATTTCGTCCTGCTTATGCAAAACGGGCTATGGGCGATGTCGGGTGAGCTGCGGACGCTGCTGTTGTTTATTGGCTGGGCGATGCTTGCTCCTGCTCTCCAGGCTTTATTATGGATGCGCCAAACTGCACTTGGCATTGCATGCATCACGTTGGTTTATTTAATTACGCTGCATGTTTGGCTTGGCCTCGATGTGATGGGAGGATTAATGCGGACAGTCGCGGAAGGACTGCTGCTGGGCAGCGTGGTGTCCGTGCCGCGTGTGCAGCGCATCATTGAGACGGGTGTCGGTAAGCTTAAGCGACTGGATATGCGCTGGCTGTCAGGCTCGGCGTTTGTAGTGGTGATGATCCTCGGCTGCGGCTTGCTGTTCGCGGGTGGACGTGAAGCTGCAATGACTCCCCCGAGCTGGACGGGAGCGCTGAATGAACGCCTTGAACAAACGATTCAATCCCTTGGCAATCAACAAGGGTCAATTACGGTGATGGGACAAACAGGCTTTGACCAGCTTGGCGGCGCATTTACGGGCTACGGCTTCGATGACAGCCAGCTGGGGGCACCCGTACGGAAGGACAACAATGTCCTATTCACGGGGAGCTCCACGGCAAAAGCTTATTGGCGCGGTGAATCCAAGCATGTGTATGACGGCCGCGGCTGGGCGGATACCGCAGGCAGCTCCGTGCTGATGCCGGTGCAAAGCGCAGGTACGGCAGCGTCGGCTGAAGCTTCCTCGGAAGCAGGGAACAAGCTGACTGGCCCTATTATTTGGCAAACGGTCGTCTGGTCTGAGCCAACAGCGGGAATGCCGCTCTTTTCATCGGGCTTCCATGGACATGTTACTGAGTTGATCGCGGCTGATCCTCGTCGCAAGCTCGGAAGCTACGTCTACAATGAGGTTGAAAGCGCCTTGTATGCCCAGTCGGATAAGACGAAGGTGGAAAGGTATACCGTAGAAAGCGTGCTCCCGGTAACAGACGGTGCGCAGCTGCGGGCTTTGGGCAGCGGAATGGAAGGCAGTCTTGCTGCCGGTGGAAGCACGGAAGCTTCCGGTGCCGAGAAAACCGAAGCGGAGCTGGAGCCTTACCTGCAGCTGCCTTCAACCTTGCCCAGCCGAGTGGTGGCTTTAGCCGCTGAGGTGGCAGGTGGCGGGGTAACGAGCCGTTATGATCAAGTCAAAGCCATTGAGGACTTTTTGAAAACGAGCTATTCCTACACGTTAGACGGCAGTACGCTGCCTCCGGAGGGCAGCGACTTTGTCGATAACTTTCTCTTTGAGCAGCGCCAAGGCTACTGCGTTCATTTCTCGACAGCTATGGTGGTCCTGCTTCGCTCGCAGGGCATCCCCGCTAGATGGGTAAAGGGCTTCACTGCCGGAACCCCGGTAGGGGAGAGCTTGAGCGGTGATGATGGTTTAAGCAGTGATGATTCGTTGGGCGCGGATACGCTGAGCGCGGATGAGAGTCCTCGTGGGAGTGCGAGCAGTGATGCGCTGAGATCGGATGAGAGTGCTCGAGAGAGTGCGAGTAGTGATGCGCTGAGCGTGGATGAGAGTGCTCGAGAGAGTGCGAGTAGTGATGCGCTGAGCGTGGATGAGAGTGCTCGAGAGAGAGTGAGCAGTGATGCGCTGAGCGCGGATGAGAGTGCTCGAGAAAGTGCGAGCAGTGATGCGCTGAGTGCGGATGAGAGTGCTCGAGAGAGTGCGAGCAGGGATGCGCTAAGCGCGGATGATAGTACTCGTGAGAGTGCGAGCAGTGATGCGCTAAGCGCGGGGAAAACGGATAATTCTTCAAATGAGGATAGCGCGAAGCTTGTGAATTATGAGGTGAGGGGCTCTGATGCGCATGCTTGGGTTGAGGTTTATTTCCCAGGCGCAGGCTGGGTACCCTTTGATCCGACGCCGGGAATTAGAGGCGTCTTGAATGTTGCGTCCGCCGGTTCTGTTGGCGGAGCGCTTGCTGCTCCCGCGATGGGTGCAGCGGGAGCAGCTTTGGCGAGCGGCGTCGGCAGCGATGCATTTGGGCTTAGCGAGGCGAGCATAGCGGGCCTCGCAGCATGGGCCGAGGCGGCGGCAGAGCAAGCCGCCTCAACTGTTGCGCGCGGGGCAGACGCCCTCGCGCAAGCGGCGCAGAGCGCCGCCAAGAGCGCGGCGGCGGCATCGCCCGCCGCTGCAGCTGCCGCAGGCGCGGCCGCGCTGGTGCTTGCGGCCGCGGCCATTGCTGCGGCGCAGCGCCAGCGGCTTCGCCTTTCGCTGGCACTGCGCCGTTATGGCGCGGCTTACGCCGGCGTCGCGAAGCTCGCCGGCGCAGCCGCGCCCTACCCGTCACATGAACCTGTGACGGACAGCAGAGCCGCAGCGGAGCTTGCGCCGCGGTATGCAAAAGCGCCGCGCGGCGCCGATGGGCGGGTTCGCGCGAGCTTTATTGCCGTCGCCGACACGCTGGCTCCGCTGCTGCATCGCCGTTTCGGCGTACACGCGGAGGCGCTGACGCCGCGTGAATATGCGAGCGCCGCCGAGCCTATGCTGGCGGCGGAGCAGCAGGATGCGCTCCGTCAGCTGACTAGCTGGATGGAGGAAGCGCATTTCGCTGCACCAGGACCTTGGCCAGGCGCGCCGACGCCGGCTGCGCTGCGTACCGTTTTGCGCGTACTGGATAAGCAGCCTGTTCACAAAACAAAGCGGTCCTCTGCCGTCAAGGCTTCCAACTAAACTGCTATGGATTGTACGCGCGTTGCATAGGCTAAGCCTGGCATCGGCTGCGCTGGTAAAGAGAAGCCAAATGTTCAAATATGTAAATGAATATGCAGCGTCATAATTAACAGGAAACACTCCTGCTAATTTCACCTTAATACCTGTATCAGCGCATTTAGCTGGAAATTCTCCATCTAATTTGATTAATTAGGCCCGATTACCGATCTATTGGTTGAATTAACGGGAGAAATTCCAGTTAATTTGCCAAGAACATCTATTGAGAAAAAATTAGATGGAGTTTTTCCTGTTATTTGCATTCCCAGCATTATCTCGGCTTATCATCCATCTCTAACCACCTCTTATTCACCCCAAAACCGACTACATTTCCCCAAGCAAACACGCCTTAACCGCTTCTCCTACGAATTGTCACGTTGTTTCGCCTTGACTCGCTCAAACCGCCTTATATATAATTACTACATAATTTGAGGGAGGCTCGGTAATGACTAAGCAAAATGAAATCATCGTTGTTCTCGATTTTGGAGGCCAATACAATCAACTGATTGCACGCCGTATCCGCGATTTAGGCGTATACAGCGAGCTATTGCCTTATAACACGTCGGTAGAACGGATCCGTGAATTGCAGCCGAAGGGTATTGTATTCTCGGGAGGACCGGCTAGCGTTTATGAAGAAAATTCACCAATGGTGGATCCTGCGATTTATGATCTGAACATTCCGATCTTCGGAATTTGCTACGGTATGCAGCTTATGTCGCATCAGCTTGAAGGCAAGGTTGAGCGTGCGGGCAAACGCGAGTACGGCAAAGCAGAGGTTGAGTTTGTAGAAGGTTCACAAATTGGCTTTGGTCTCGATAAAGTTCAAACGGTTTGGATGAGCCACGGCGATCACGTTGTCGAGCTGCCTGCCGGCTTTGCAGTTGACGCAAGCACGGAGCATGCTCCTATTGCGGCAATGAGCAATAAAGAGCGTCAATTTTATGCGGTTCAATTCCATCCGGAGGTTCGTCACTCTGAGTTTGGTAACGAGATGATCCGTAATTTCCTATACAACGTTTGTGATTGCGACGGCACATGGACGATGGAATCGTTCATTGAAGATGCGATTCGTGATATCCGTAACGAGGTTGGCGACAAAAAGGTTCTATGCGCGCTTTCCGGTGGCGTAGATTCTTCTGTTGTTGCGATCCTGCTTCACAAAGCGATCGGCGATCAGCTTACTTGTATGTTTATCGACCACGGCATGCTCCGCAAGGGCGAAGCTGAAGGCGTTATGGAAACCTTCGTTGGCAAATTCGACATGAAGGTGCTTAAGATCGATGCGCAGGAGCGTTTCCTCAGCAAACTGAAGGGCGTAGAGGATCCGGAGCAAAAACGTAAAATTATCGGCAACGAGTTCATCTACGTGTTCCAAGAAGAGTCGGATAAATTGGATGACTTTGAATTTTTGGCGCAAGGCACGCTTTACACGGATATCGTGGAGAGCGGTACGGCTACAGCGCAAACGATCAAATCTCACCATAACGTTGGCGGCTTGCCTGAAGATATTAAGTTCAAGCTCATTGAACCGCTTAAAGCTTTGTTCAAGGATGAAGTACGTAAAGTCGGGGAAGAGTGCGGCTTGCCTGAAGCTATCGTTTGGCGTCAGCCGTTCCCAGGCCCGGGTCTTGCGATTCGTGTCCTAGGCGAAGTAACGGAGGACAAGCTTCTGATTGTCCGTGAATCTGATGCGATTTTGCGTGACGAGATTGCAAAAGCAGGTCTAGACCGTGAAATTTGGCAATACTTCACCGCGCTTCCTAACATGAAGAGCGTAGGGGTTATGGGCGATGCCCGTACGTATTCCTATACCGTAGGTATCCGCGCGGTTACATCCATCGACGGTATGACAGCTGACTGGGCGCGTATTCCTTGGGATGTGCTCGAAAAAATCTCCGTTCGTATCGTAAACGAAGTAGACAACGTTAACCGTATCGTCTACGATGTTACGTCGAAACCGCCTGCTACAATCGAGTGGGAATAGATTTCTTTTGCTCGACCAGCATTAAAATATGAATATGCACAAAATGGCGTACAAACTGACAACAGTTTAGTACGCCATTTTTTTGATTTGTAAGATCATGAGAGCAACAAAATGTCCAGCTAACCTCAATTTTGCCTCCTTCGTCGCAATCCACTTATACAGCCAACCTGTTTAAAAATGTCATGAATCCGCTCTTCTTTCGTTAATCTGTCTGCCGAATCCAAACAGGAGAGCTTCAAAGGCATCATCGAAGCTGGGGGAGAGGCGGCTCATAATGGAGTCGACACTCTCCTCCGAATGGGTATACGTGCTGACGATTCCGCGCAGCATATAGGAATAAATGCGTGAGCAGCTGAGAAGCTGATCACCCTCGGACAAATTAAGATTGGTCTTTAGGAGTTGAATGATGATATTGAACATATGGCTGCGCAGCCGATTGATTTCAAGATCGGGCTCTGGTTCATCGCTACGAGCGGGTTTCGCCTCGAAAAATAGGGTATACATACTCCGGTGATCCAAGCAGAACCGAATAAGCCGTTCATTCATGCGGCGAAGCTTCTCGTCCGCGGATAGGAAGGCATCGGCAGCTAGAGTATCTAAAGACGCATTTAGCTGAAGCAGCAGGGGTATGGATAGTGCATGAAGCAAAGCCTCTTTATCCTGAAAATAAATATAGATCGTCGTATGCGAGCAGCCTGCTCCCTTGGCGATTTCTCTAATCGTTACAGCTTCGTAGCCCTTCTCGCCGAACAGCTTCTCAGCAGCGGAAATAATCGAACGTTTCGTTTCCTCGGAACGCTGCTCTTTTTTTGCAGCCATCGGCAGTCCTCCTTCGCACGAAAATAACCATTGGTTACTAACCGTTGGTATAAATATTATTCCCGATTTACAGATGATGTCAACAAAGCCTATCTGCTATAATTTGTGATGAGCAGGTTTGCATCCGCAACCCTAAGCCAATGCTTACGAAGCCAGGTTTGCATTCGCAACCCTAAGCCAATGCTTACGAAGCCAGGTTTGCATTCGCAAACCTAAGATAATGCTTACGAAGCCAGGTTTGCATCCGCAAACCTTTTAGGAGAAAACAATGAAGCTATTGCCATCCATCAGCAAAGACGAGATTGCGCTGCCGCAGGCTTTTCCGATTATCATTTCGCAATCTGTGGGGGTTACGCCAACCTTTCAAAGGCTGCACTGGCATAAAGCGCTTGAAATCAACTATATCGAGAAGGGAAGCGGCTACTATTTGATTAACGGGAACCGCTATGACTTCCAGCAAGGCGATGTTGTACTCATTCATTCCAATGATTTGCACCGGGCGTTTGAAGCAGATGAGCTGGTCATGAGCATCGTCATGTTTGACTCTTCAATCCTTGCGCTTGAGCAGCGTTATGATGCGGATCTGCTTATTCCTTTCCGTGATATCGGCCTGCGTTCGGATCATGTGCTGGATAGGACGCACCCTATGCTGGGGAGGCTAGGGGAAATTCTAAAGGAAATGTCTGCTGAATTTATGCGGAAGGAACCGCATTTCGAGGTTGTCGTGAGGGCGAAGCTCATTCAGCTGCTGGCGTTCGTCAATCGTTACTTTATGAAAAATAATAAAAACGAAGCGCTGCATGCGCGCGGAACGGAAACTATTCGAGGTGTGCTGCGCGACATCGAGACCGATATTGCCCATCCATGGACGCTTGCAGTGCTGGCAGACGCGGCACATCTAAGTCCATCAAGGTTCAGCTCGCTGTTCGTGCAGGTCGTCGGCACATCGCCAATGGATTATTTAATCCAGCTTCGGCTGGCGCAGGCCACTTACCTGCTGGAATCCACGGATAAGAAAATTATCGAAGTGGCAGCGGAGTGCGGCTTCCGCAATTTATCTAATTTCAACCGATTGTTCAAACAGCATATCGGCAGGCAGCCTTCTGAGCTAAGAATATAAATAAACAGTAAGATTGTATCAGAACATCGTTCTTTTTCATTAGAAGAGCGATGTTTTTTATTTTAAAATAGAAGAAAGTATAAATGAGATGGTTATACGTTGCTTCTATTTCAACGCGAACCGAATTTTCGCCGCAAAGGCTGGCGTCAGCCGGTTACGCTAGAAATAGAAGAAAGTACAAATAAGGAGCGTGAACATCATGATTTTTCTTGGAATAGATGCGGGTGGCAGCAAAACCCACGCCCTGCTCGTAGACGAGAAAGGCCATGTGCTCGGCAGAGGCCTCGGTGGCAATGGAAACCACCAAACTGCATTTGAATCAGCGAGAACAAGCATCGATGATGCTTGCCAGGAGGCTCTGCAGGAAGCGGGCGTAACGAAGGAGCAGGTGACGTTCGCGTATTTTGGTCTCGCCGGAGCCGATCGCGAGCCGGATTATGAGATTTTACGTCCGATGATCGCATCGCTTAACTATAAACAATACGCCATCGCATGCGATACGATGATCGGCATGCGCGCCGGAACAAACCAATCGTATGGGGCAGTCATTATAAGCGGTACCGGATTTAACGCGGCGGCCCGCAATCCGCAAGGAGAAGAGCTCCAGTATGGCGGCTTCGGTTATTTATTCGGCGATGGACAGGGCTCGGGCACGGATCTTGCGATTCATGCCTTCCGCAGCGCCATTCGGGCCTCGGAGGGCAGGGAGCAAGCTACGCTGTTAAGTGATCTTGTTCCGCAGCGGCTGGGCTATGCGACCATCCAGGAAATGTACGATGACGCGCTTTATAACGGCAAGCGACCGTCTCATAGTCTTGCTAAGGTCATGTTTGAAGCTGCATCACTGGGTGATGCAGTCGCCATCCGTATCCTGCGCGAAGCTGGCAGCGAGCATGCCAATGCGGTCATTGCGCTAATCAAGCGCCTCGGCATGGAGCAAGAAAGCTTCGATGTTGTTTTGACAGGCAGCGTGCTCTCGCGGGGAGGTTCCCCTCATATGGTTGATGCGATCAAAGAAGCGCTGGCTATAGCTGCGCCGCAAGCAAAAACAGTGAGATTGACGGTCGACCCGGTCATTGGAGCAGTTATGAGCGCCATGGATTGCGGCGGCATTGCCATTGATCAATCGGTTGATTCCGCATTGCGTAAAATTACATTTTAATATAGGGAGGCTCGTTCACATGTCCAAAAAACCATTAAAGGTCGCCGTCATTGGCGGCGGTTCCTCATATACACCTGAAATTGTGGAAGGCTTCATCAAAAAATACGACGAAATGCCGATTCGCGAGCTGTGGCTCGTTGATATCGAGGAGGGGCGCCATAAGCTTGCGATTGTCGGTGAGCTTGCCCGGCGTATGGTTGAAAAGGCCGGCTTACCGATTGAAGTGAAATTAACGCTAGACCGCCGAGAAGCGATTGCTGGAGCTGATTTTGTAACGACGCAAATGCGGGTAGGGCTGCTGGAGGCTAGGCGGCGCGACGAGCATATTCCGATATCGCACGGTGTCATCGGGCAGGAGACGACGGGGCCGGGAGGCATGTTCAAGGCGCTCCGCACGGTGCCGGTCATTCTAGATATTTGCAGAGATATAGAAGAGCTGGCGCCCGATGCATGGATGCTGAATTTTACGAATCCGGCAGGGATCGTGACGGAAGCCGTACAGAAGCACAGCCGCGTAAAGACGGTCGGCCTATGCAATTCACCCATTAACTTCCAAAAATTTCTGGCAAAGGAATACGGCGTCAGCGAACGAGAGGTTTTGCCTGAATTTGTTGGCATTAACCATCTTCACTGGATTACGGCCGCTTACGTGAATGGCGAGGATAAGCTGCAGGAGATGATTGGCGGCGGCAGGGATTATTCGGCCACAAACGTTACCGCTTTTGACTGGGATGCGGATTTCCTGAGTTCGCTTGGCGCGCTGCCAACGTATTATCTTCGCTATTTCTACATGACGGATGCGATGCTTGCGGAAATGACCGAGTCGCTTGCGACAAACGGCACGCGCGCGGAAGTCGTCAGCCGGGTAGAGGCGGAGCTGTTCGAGCTTTATAAGGACGTGAATTTGAATGAGAAGCCGAAGCAGCTTGAGAAGCGCGGCGGTGCTTATTACTCCGAGGCCGCTGTCAATCTTATGCATGCGCTGTATACGGATAAGCGGGATATTCAAACGCTGAACGTGAGAAACGGCAATATTATCGATTTTCTGCCCGAGGATGCGAGCATTGAAGTCAACTGCGTCGTTACGGCGCAGGGACCGATCCCGCTGCCGCTGCAGCGTGTGCCTGAGCAAATCAAAGGGCTCATGCATGCCGTGAAAACTTACGAATCGCTGACAATCGAGGCCGCGATTAGCGGTGATAGAGGTATCGCGCTGCAAGCGATGGTGCATCATCCGCTTGTTCCAAGCGTAGCGGTTGCGAAGCTGCTGCTTGAAGAGATGCTTGAGGCGAACAAAGCTTATTTACCTAACTTTTTTAAAAATGAAAGAATATAAGCTGCCAACGGAGCAGCAATGAGAAGGGCGGGAGCAAGACTCCCGCCCTTTTTCTTTGAATTGAAAACAAGAAAAAAATTGTATTGACATATATCTAAAACGGTTATAAGATTACTGAAGTTCTTGAACATGATAATCATTATCAACATAACGAAAATGGTTATCATTCAATGTGGATGTAATGGTTTATAAAAATAGGGGGTACGAGGAAATGAACAAACGTTTAATGAGCTTGATTATGGTGATCGTCGTTATGCTGGTTGCGGCTGGCTGCGGCACGAACAATTCGGTTAACACGACAGCAGGGAACGAGAAAAACGGCAATGCAGCCGAAACCAACGCGGCTGAGACTAATGCGAGCACTGAAGCAGCAGCTGGCCCCATTGTCGTAAAGGATGCGAAAGGCGAAGTAACGCTGGATAAGCCTGCACAAAAGGTTGTTGTACTGGAATGGACATTTACAGAGGATATTATCGCGCTAGGCATGCAGCCTATCGGCAACGCGGACAATGAAAACTATAAGCTGTGGGTAACGGGCGAAGCTCCTCTTGACGCAAGCGTGACAGACGTTGGTCTCCGCCACGAGCCTAACCTTGAGACTATCGCATCCTTGAAGCCTGATCTGATTATTGCGAACACGGACAGCCACGAAGCGATCTACGATCAGTTGAAAGGCATTGCGCCGACACTTATATTCAGCCTGTACCCGCCGGATGGCCAAGGCGACCAGTACACCGAGATGATCAATATGTTCAAATCGATTGCTGCAGCAGTAGGCAAAACACCGGAAGGCGACAAAGTGCTTGCTGATCTCGACCAGCATTATGCGGATGCGAAAACAAAGCTGGCTGCAGCTGGCAAAGACGGCTTGAATTACGTACTTACGCAAGCATTCAGCTACCAGAACGCTGCAACGATGCGCTTGTTCACAGACAACTCTTTGGCGGTGCAAACACTGGATCGTATTGGTCTGAAAAACGATTGGAAATCCGAGAATTTCGAGCTTTACGGCTTTAGCACTTCGACAGTAGAAGCGCTGCCTGCCGTTCAAGATACGAACCTGCTTTATATCGTTCAAAAGGACGATGACATTTTCGCAGGTGCGCTGAAAGACAATTCCGTATGGAACGGCCTGAACTTCGTGAAAGAAAAACGTACTTATGCCCTCGACAGCGCAACATGGGTGTTCGGCGGTCCGATCTCCTCCAAAGTGATCGTTGACCAAGTCGTAAATGTTTTGACGAAATGAGCGAGATGATGACGAATCATAAAAACGAAGCCTCATTGGGTATGATTTGGCGAATGATCGGTATATTCGGGGGCGGCCTTGCCGCCCTTTTCGTTCTGTCTGTGCTGAGCCTGTGCTTCGGGGAAGCACAAATTCCGGCAGCTACCGTGTTTGACGGATTAATGCACCGGCAGGGTGACGTAATGGAGCATAACCTGCTTTGGGATATCCGGATGCCGCGGACGGTAATCGGCATCATAGCCGGTGCCGCGCTTGCTGCGGCAGGTGCGCTTTTGCAGACCATAACGAAAAATCCGCTCGCCGCCTCCGATACACTGGGGATTAATGCGGGCGCCTACTTTATGGTTGTGCTCGGCATGGTTGCTTTTCCTGCGCTGCAGCATCAGTTCCCATTTTTACTGGCAGCAGGCGGGGGCTTCCTGGCAGCGCTGGCTGCTTATTTCCTTGGCGGGGGCCGCACAGCAACGCCGGTTCGGCTGGCTTTATCGGGTATGATCGTATCGTTGGTGCTCGGCGCATTTACGTCGGCCATTCACATTTTTAAAGAAACAGAAACGCAATCCTTGTTTTTATGGGGATCGGGCACCTTGATCCAGCTCGACTGGAGCGGCGTTGAGTATGCCTGGCCGTTCGTGGCAGCGCTGCTCGTTATCGCCATATTCGCAGGCCGCCAATTCGACGCGCTGGAGCTGGATGAATCGACCGCGCGCTCGCTGGGACAGCGCGTTGGCCTCACCCGAGCGGGCGGACTTACGCTTTCGGTGTTTATGGCAGCGATCGTGGTTAGCGTTGTTGGACCGATTGGTTTTGTCGGGCTTGTTGCCCCGCATCTGGTCCGTCTCTCAGGCATTCGCAAGCATCGCTTGCTCATTCCAGCGAGTGCGCTTTGGGGCGCACTGCTCATAACGGCTGCGGATTTGCTCGCCCGCATGGTGCGCAGTAGTCTCGGTGAAATGCCGGTCGGCGCTGTGATGGCGATCATCGGCGCACCTTGGCTCATTTGGCTGGTACTTACCAAGATGAAAAACATTTCCGGCTCGGGCACGGGGCAGTCGTCGATGAGCATCGGGGGAGCCCCGCTGCGCATGCGCTTTGCGCCGACTGCGATTTCCATGGCCGTATTGCTAGCCGTCTTAATCCTAGTCAGTTTGTCGCTTGGCGGAACGAAAATCCCGATCATGGAATTGCTTAGAAGTCTTGTTGGGGCAGGAGACGACTCTTACTCTGTACTGCTGAATTTACGGCTTCCGCGCACGCTTGTTGCGGCTGGCGGGGGCATTGCGCTGGCGATCAGCGGCGTGCTCATTCAAAGCGCTGTCCGTAATCCGCTCGCGGATGCCTCGATTATCGGAGTAACCTCAGGTGCGGGCTTTGGCGCTTTGGTGGTGTTGGTCGCTTGGCCTACGCTGCCGATTTTCGCTCTTCCAATTGCCGCTATTGCAGGCGGTGTTATCTCAGCAGCCTTTGTATTTTTCTTGGCATGGCGCAAGTCGCTTAACCCTTCGGTTCTTATTTTGCTTGGTATCGCGGTATCTGCCATTGGCTCTGCCGGCATACAGGCGATGATCGTGAAGGCAAGCCTTTGGAGCAGCACGGCTTTCGTCTGGATTACCGGCACGACCTACGGGCGAGGGTGGGACCAGTTTAACAGCATTTTTATCTTTCTTCTCATTCTGGTACCGGCCGCTTATTATTTGGGCAGAAAATTTGACCTGCTCGCATTCGGAGACGAGAGCTCGACGGGCTTTGGCCTGCCCGTGAGGGGCACACGCCTCTGGGCAATGATAATCGGAGTGCTGCTCGCTGCCGGCGCAGTTGCAAGCGTGGGCACGATCGGTTTCCTTGGACTGATGGCGCCGCATGCGGTGCGAATGATGGTCGGTCACCATACGAGACGCTCCATTGTGTTATCGGGTCTGCTTGGCGGCTTGCTGCTTGTGCTGGCGGATACACTCGGCAGAACGGTGATGGCGCCGAAGGAGATTCCATCCGGACTGATCATTATGCTGATCGGAGCTCCTTATTTCCTATTCCTGATGTACCGTTCACTCGTCAAGAAAATATAAAATGATTGCTAAAAACGAATGATGAAGGTATTAATTGCCATTAATGTTCGTAAAAGATGTTGACAAAGTGGTCATATTCTCTTTAGAATTGAAAACGGAAAACAACAACAGCATATTTTTTCGTATAATCTCAAGAATCGGCTTGAGAGTCTCTACTCGGTCACCGTAAATGATCAGGCTACGAAAATGGCGGAAAAGCTCGCAGCGGTCCAGCGGGTATACTTTTCCCCTTTTTGCAGAGCCTAGGAGAAATGCGATTTATTGCATTTATTTCCTAGGCTTCTTTGTTTGTTCCACCACATTTTTGGGAGGTTTGTAATCAAAATGGAACGTTTCTTTCGCTTAAAGGAACACGGAACAAATGTCAGAACAGAGATTATGGCGGGGCTGACGACTTTCATGACGATGGCATATATATTGGCTGTCAATCCAATTATACTTACGCCAGCAGGCTTAGACTGGACTGCCGTATTTCTAGCTACGGCGCTTGCTGCCGGAATTTTCACCATTGCAATGGGGCTGTTCGTTAACTTTCCTGTTGCGCTTGCTCCCGGTATGGGTCTTAACGCGTACTTTGCATCCGTCGTGATCGCATCGGCATCAACGGATACGCCGATCTCGCCTGCAATGGGACTGACAGCCGTCTTTATTTCAGGAATTATCTTTATTATCTTGACGCTGACGCAAATTCGTCAAATGCTTATCACCGCTGTTCCAGACAGCCTAAAGCATGCGATTACGGTTGGTATCGGCTTGTTTATTACGATTATCGGCTTGAAAAACAGCGGCATTATGACAATCGCCGTATCAAGCTTCACAGACATCAAGGCTGGGGTGTTCACACCGGTTAGCGGATCCGAAACCGTTATCCAGCTGGGAAGCTTCCACAATGAGACGGTTGTGCTAACAGTTATTGCGCTGCTGCTCATCGGCATGCTGATGGTGCTTCGCGTACCGGGAGCCATTTTGTTCGGCATTCTAGGCACGACCGTTATCGCGATTCTAATTGGCCATGTTGATGTGAAAGCCGCATTTACGGGCCAAACCTGGGTGCCTGATTTCTCGAAAATGAACTTCTGGCATTTCGACTTTGCGGGCCTGTTTGAAGTCGGGCTTGTAACGGTTATCCTGACGTTTACCTTCGTTGAGATGTTTGATACGTTCGGTACGCTCGTCGGTACGGCAAACCGCGCAGGTTATATGAAGGATCCGGAAACAGGCAAGAAGCGTGTTGGTAAGGCAATGTTCGTGGATGCCATCGGCGTCAGCGGCGGCGCGGTGCTCGGTACGAGCACGGTTACCGCATTCGTTGAAAGCTCGGCAGGCATTGCGCAAGGCGGACGTACGGGCTTGACTGCCGTAACAACGGGTATTTGCTTCCTCCTTGCGATCTTCTTGTCACCGATCGTTGCGCTTGTTCCGGGTGCGGCAACGGCTGCCGCGCTTATTATCGTAGGCGTGTTGATGATGCAATCGGTCAAGGATATCGATTTTTCGGATATGGTTTACGCCATTCCATCATTCCTGACACTTGCATTTATGCCACTGACGTACAACATTGCGAACGGTATTTCGTTCGGTATCGTTTCGTACGTTTTGCTTGCAACGGTTGCGAATGCAACGGGCAAAGGGAAATACAAGGTTCACTGGCTCATGTGGATTCTAGCGGTGCTGATTATTGGCCGTTACGTGTTCATGGGCGGGGAATAGAGTTCATAAAGAAAGAAGCAGCGCTGGGCCGGCGCTGCTTCTTTTTTTGCGTACAAAGGTTTATGGAGAGCGACAGCCGTTTACGCTTGATCTATAAGAATTTATAGGTTATCACATTATAAGTATGCTTATAGATCTACGCGAAACGAGCTTTGCCGCCAAAGGAAAGCGACAGCCGTTTACGCTTGATCTATAAGAATTATTGGTTTTCACATTATAAATATGCTTATAGATCTACGCGAAACGAGCCTTGCCGCCAAAGGAGAGCGACAGCCGTTTACGCTTGGTGGTAATTTGATATAATTTTGAAATAGCATATTTGAGTGCGCGAAAGGAGGAGCCTTGTGAAGCAGGTCGATTTGAATTGCGATATGGGTGAAGGCTTTGGCGTGTACCACACCGGCTCGGACAGCGAGCTGATGAAATATATTACTTCAGCAAACATTGCCTGCGGCTTTCACGCCGGAGATGCCGCGACGATACGCCGTACGGTGAAGCTGGCTCTGGAGCACGGCGTCGCCATCGGCGCGCATCCCGGACTGCCTGATTTGGCCGGATTCGGGAGACGTGTGATCGACATCACGCCGGAGGAAGCTTACGATATGACGGTGTATCAGCTGGGGGCCGTTCATGCTTTTGCCAAGTCAGAAGGGGGCATCGTTCGGCATGTGAAGCCGCATGGCGCTCTCTATAATATGGCAGCGCGGAACAGGCAGCTGGCGGATGCAATCGCCGAGGCAGTCTATAGGGTAGACCCTAGCCTCCTGCTGTTCGGTTTGGCAGGCAGCGAGCTTATTCTCGCAGGAAAAGCTATCGGTTTGCATACGATAAATGAAGTGTTCGCGGATCGAACCTATGAGTCGGATGGATCGCTTACGCCGCGAGGGATAGCGGGCGCAGTGATTGCGGATGCGGATCGTGCGGCTGCGCAAGCGGTCAAAATGGTTAAAGAGGGAGAGGTCCAAACCCGTCAGCAGAGCGGATTTATTTTGAAAGCAGATACAGTATGCGTGCATGGCGATACGCCTGGCGCACTGGTGCACGTGCAGCGACTTCGGGAAGCCTTGGAAGCAGAGGGGATTGCCGTAAAAAAAGCGGGAAATGGGGCATGAATATGATGATAAAGGATAATCCGTTCCCCTATGAGCTGCTGCCGCTTGGGGATTCAGCCGTCATCCTACGTTTGGCCAGCAGTATCAGCACCGAGCTTAATCGTTTCGTGAGGAGCCTTACCGAGGTTATAGAGGCGCAGCCGTTTGCTGGCTTTATAGAGTGTGTGCCTTCTTTTGCCGCGGTAGCCATCCATTATGATCCGCTGCTCGTGAGCAGAAGCCGTGCTGGAGAAGAGCTTAAGCATGATACTATTTTTGAAACGGTTCGCGCAAGGCTGGAGACATACCTTAGCAAAGAGCTGCTAAGCGCAGCGGATCAGTTGACCAGGACCGTGGAGATCCCTGTCTGCTACGGCGGCGAATACGGACCCGATCTTTCGCTTGTAGCAAAGCTTAATAGGCTCTCGGAGGAAGAGGTTATCGCGATTCATGCAGCCGGATCTTATTTGGTGTATATGCTGGGCTTCGCGCCCGGCTTTCCATATTTGGGCGGGATGTCGGAGCGAATAGCGGCACCAAGACATCAGACGCCGAGAACGAGCATCCCGCGGGGCAGCGTCGGTATCGCAGGCAAACAGACGGGGGTTTATTCCGTATCGACTCCGGGCGGCTGGCAGCTTATAGGCAGGACGCCGCTTGCGCTGTTTCGCCCGCAGGAAGAGATTCCTAGCCTGCTTAGGCCCGGAGATTCCGTGCTGTTCAAGCCGATAACGAGCGAAGAATATAAGCTGTACATGGAAGGTGAGTTATGAGTATAACCGTCGTTCGTCCCGGCCTGCTAACTACCGTTCAAGATCTCGGCAGGTATCACTTTCAGAAATACGGCGTCGTACCCGGAGGAGCCATGGATACGGGAGCAGCGCGGGCAGCCAATGTGTTGGTCGGCAATGAAGGCCATGAAGCCGTGCTGGAGATAACGCTGGCCGGAGCGGAGCTGCTTATCGACAAAGATATTATTCTCGCGATCTGCGGTGCAGATCTTTCCGTGACAGCGGCAGGCGAGCGGCTGCCGCTTTGGCGGCCTGCACTCATTCGCGCCGGATCCGTCATTAAATTCGGAGCCTGCCAATCGGGCTGCCGTTCTTACTTAGCGATCGCTGGAGGATTTGATGTGCCTGTCGTGATGGGCAGCAGGAGCACTTATTTGCGCGGCGCCATCGGAGGTTATCAGGGTCGAGCGCTTAAGTCCGGAGATATGCTTTCTGCCCAGGCTCCAGGCTTGCTGTCCGAGCGAATCAAATCGTTGCTGAGCGGCGGCCTGTATGGAGGCTTCGCCGTGCCGCATTGGCATGCGAGTCATTTTGCGATAGCGGATAGTCTGGCAGACCCTATCATTCGCGCAATGCCTGGCTCCCATTTCGAGCTGTTTACGGAGGATAGCCAGCAGGCGCTGTTTCGTCAAACGTATCAAATCGCCGTGCAGTCTGACCGCATGGGCTACCGGCTTGAAGGCGCGCAGAAGCTTGCGCTCGCTTCGCCGCAGGAGCTGCTATCGGAGGCAGTTGCAAACGGCACCGTCCAGCTCCCTTCTGACGGCAATCCCATCGTGTTATTGTCCGATAGACAGACAACCGGCGGTTATCCGCGTATCGCGCAGGTCGCCTCGGTTGATATTCCGGTATTCGCGCAGCTGAAGCCCGGCGATCGCTTCCGCTTCGAAGCCATTACCCAGCAGGAAGCGGAGCGGCTTTATTTGAACAGCGAGCGCGACATGCGAATGCTGAAGGCAGCTATAGCGTTAAAAATTAACGGAGCTAACTAAACTGGCCATAAACGGCCTGCTGGCATCCGTCTTCTGCATGCAAAGCTTTGGGTGGACGATGGTATCTATCGGTTAAGCTCCCCCGGCCGATTTATGATAGACTACTAATCAGAAGCAATGAAGTCCGGAAGTTTTGGCATAAAGGAGTGAAAGCAATTGTTTGTACAGCAGCGGCATCAATTAATTATCCAGAAAATAAATACGGATAAATCCATTCGTGCATCGGAGCTTATGGAAGCGTTCGGCGTTTCGTTCGAAACGATACGGCGGGATCTGGAGCATTTAGAGAATGCCGGATATTTGCAGAGGGTCCATGGCGGCGCGATTCTGAAAGAGTTGGACTATAGCACCGAAATTCCGTTGCCGATTCGTGAATCGATCTATTTGACGGAGAAGACGGAATTATCGCAGCTGGCCGTTCGATATGTAACGGAAGGGATGTCCATCGCACTCGATGTTAGCACCACCAACACACAGATCGCGAAGGCGCTTAAGGCAAAGTTCGATAAACTGACGATCATTACGAATTCGCTTCCGATTATAAATGAATTAATGGATATGCCAGGTTATACGCTGGTAATGATCGGCGGCGTTATCCGGCAAGAGGAACAGAGTATTATCGGTGATTTGGCAGAAGAATTCGCGTCCCGCTTCCACGCAGACCTTTTCTTTATGAGCATGAGCGGGGTTACATTGGAAGACGGCATTACCGACAACGCGATTGGCGAGGTGCAGGTGAAGAAAATCATGCAAGCGAAAGCGAAACGCACAATCGCTCTTGCCGACAGCAGCAAATTTGATCAGGTCTCCCTGCTCAAGGTATGCGGCTGCGGGGAGGTTGAACGGTTCGTTACGGATTCGAAGATCGACCTGGATTTAGTCGCGAAATACAAACGGAGCGGTATTGAGATCGTTTACGAGTAGAATGGAATAAGGAAAAGGGGCTTCGATGTCCTAACGATTCTTGGCAAATGGCCAAGGATCTTTTTTTTTTGATTGTTGTGTATTTTATATTAAGTTATTGTAAATGTGTGTGTTTGTGTGTTATTGTGTTTGAAAAGAAGGGTTCGAGGAGTTGTTGCCTCATTGCTTGTTATCTCTATTATTCTTGTATTGTGTTCCGGCTTGGCACATGCCGTATGGAATATGCTGGCGAAGCAAAGCACGGATAAAGCAGTTTTCTTATGGGTGATCTATATGCCTGCGACCATTCTCTTGCTGCCGACGCTCGTCAATGAGTTAGCTGGCGCATCATTATCGCTGGCCATGTGGCTGTTAATCGGGGCATCGCTTATCATGCAAAGCATCTACTCGCTGCTGCTTGCCTACACCTATAACGCCGGCGATTTATCGCAAGTGTACCCCGTCATGCGGGGCACGCCAACCCTGCTTATTCCAGCGTTTGGGGTATTTTTGTTTGACGAATCCTTGGCTTTATGGGGCTGGATCGGACTCTGCTTTATGCTGACCGGGTTCATCGTCATGCTTGGAAGATCCTCGGGCAAGGGGCAGCAAGCTTTTCTTAAGCCGATGCTGCTGGCCATGAGTGTCGGCCTATGCATTACCATTTATACGCTTATCGATAAGGCGAATTTGCAGCATCTTTCACCGCTTGCGCTGCTTGAGGTGACGAACATCGGATTTGTGCTTGGACTGACGCCTGCGGTTGTTCATTCTAATCGTTTAAGGCATGTTATTCGCACACATTCGAATCGGATATGGATTGGCGCTATTTTGTCGCCTGGATCGTATTTGCTGTTTTTGTTCGCAGCTAGAAATGCCAATGTTTCAACGGTCGCGCCTATGAGGGAGGTAGGCATCGTATTCGGCACGCTGCTCGGCCTTTTCGTGTTGAAGGAGTCGCAGGGGATCCGAAGAATTACGGCTTCGGTCGCTGTTGTCATGGGCATCATCATGATTGCGTCATCCGGGCATTAAATCATTGTTTAATCTACTTATTGGAGAGGGAGTAGGATGAAGATGAGAAACGCTAAAGAGCTTCGTTTTCGCAATGACGGCACTTTTACCATTGTCCAATTTACCGATATTCATTGGCAGGACGGGGGCGAGCTGGATTTGCAGTCGAAAGCAGCCATGGAGCTTGTGCTTGATGCCGAACAACCGGATTTTGTTATATTTACGGGGGATGTCATTTATACGGGCAAGGATTCGGATGGGTCATGCTTATGCGACGATCCGAAACAAGCGTTTCGGGAGGCGGTTGCCGCCGCGGAGCAGCGCAGCATTCCATGGGGGGTCGTATTCGGTAATCATGATACGGAGAACGACATTACCCGCGACGAGCTGATGGGCGAGGTGCTGAAGCACACGCATACATTAGCTGAACCTGGACCGCGGGATATCCACGGCACAGGCAACTATGTGCTTCCTGTCTTCGGGGCTGTCAACGATCAAGCGGCCGCCTTGCTCTATTGCCTTGACTCCGGCGATTATTCCAGGCTGCCCAGCGTTCCCGGCTACGATTGGATTCAGCATGATCAAGTGCAGTGGTACTTGGAACAGTCACGGAAATGGAGAGCTCGGATGCAGGATAAAGTGTTGCCGGCCATCGCCTTCTTTCACATCCCGCTCCCGGAATATCAAGAAGTATGGGACAGGGAAATATGTTATGGGGATAAAAACGAAGAGGTTTGCGCGGCACGGACGCAAGCAGGTTTCTTCTCGGCAATGCTGGCGCAGGGTGACGTGACAGCAACCTTCTGTGGACATGACCATACGAACGATTATTGGGGAGAGCTTTACGGGATCCGCCTTTATTACGGACGGGCAACAGGGTTCAATACCTACGGCAAGGAAGGCTTCCCGCGAGGCGCCCGCGTGATCCGCTTGACCGAGAACGAGAGGAACGTAGAATCGTGGCTGCGATTAGTTGACGGCTCCGTCGTCCGCCATCAGCCGGAGCATCGTCCGGTAATCGGATGATTGGCGAGCCCAGCCCATCCAGCTCCTCGGCAAACGCATTGGAATGACAAGCGTAAACGGCTGTCGCCATCCTTTGGAGGCAAAAGCTCGTTTCGCGGTGAAATATAAGAATCCCGATAAGCTTCGAAAACTTATAAATTCTTATATTTTAAAAAAAGCTGAAGCCCGCACAGGCTTCAGCTTTTCTTTTAGAACATATTTTTGAGCACCAGCATAAGGTTAGCGGGCTTTTCGGCCAAACGGCGGGTGAAGTAGGGATACCACATGCTTCCATAGGGGACGTAGCAGCGGATGCGGTAGCCTTCCTTTGCCAGACGGGCCTGCTCACTCATTCGGAGACCGTACAGCATTTGGAACTCAAAGGCGTTTTTTGGAATGCGATGCGCGCGCGCGTAGGTTTTCACCCAGCTGATAATCTCATCATCATGCGAAGCGATCGCGGTATAAACGCCTTTATCTAAATGAAGCTTAATCATGTTTTTGAAGCTATCGACGACTTTACCCTTGTCTTGATAGGCAACCTCGTTTGATTCCTTATAGGCGCCTTTGACGAGGCGAAGGCTTATCCGTGCTCGCAGCAAATCACTGACATCCTGCTCCGTTCGGAATAAGTAAGCCTGCAGCACGGTACCCACATTGGTCAACCCCTCGGCATGAAGCCGTTTGACGATATCGATTGTCGCTTGGGTGAAAGGGGTATTCTCCATGTCGATTCGAACGAAGTTTCGGTGGCGCCGCGCATGCTTCACAACATCTCGAATATTTGCAAAGCAGGCCGCATGGTCTAGCGCAAGTCCCATTTGGGTCGGCTTTAACGAGACGTTGGAGTTTACTTTACGCTTGGCAATGCCCTCGATTAGCTTCAGGTATTGTTCCTTGTATGCCGCTGCCTCGCTTAAATCCCGAATGCCTTCTCCAAGGTGATCCAGGGTCGCCATAATGCCAAGTTTACCCAGCTTCTCGATTTCATCCAAAGCTTCATCAAGCGTTTCTCCCGCAATAAACCGGCTGGCAAGCCTTTTGCCATAGTTCGTTGATAGCTTTTCTACAAGCGGCATGCCCGTAATCGTCAACAATGATTTGCGATACCATTTCGATCCGATGCCCATCCGTGCTGCTCCTTTCCGAAAAACGATAGTAGGAGTCTGAATTGGGAAGCTCGATAGTAGTATATTCAGAAATCATCGTCACGCGCTATGCGAGCCTAATTATTTGAAAAACAGAAAGTGGGTCGGCAGCTTCCGAAGCTGTCCATCCGAAGGCTTATTAATGACTCGTCCATTAAAAATAAGTGATGAGGAGCCGCCGCCATCGAGATTATAGCCGTCCACGGCGCCATAACGCTGAAGGAGAAGCTGCATCTCGCCAAGCGTAGCGCCGGAGCTCCCGGATTCGTTATAGCCGTCTGCTACAATAAACAGCAGTTGATCGTCTTTATAGTTGGCTACAATGGTTCGCGGCGCCCGCTTCGGGCTTGTCTGCCACTTGATCGGGATCGGCTGCGGAGCCCCGCCTCTCATCAGTACGGGCACAAAGGAAGCACCGAATTTTGGTTTCTGGGCATCCAGCTGCGCTTTGCTTGCGAATTTCCCGCCGATCAGCTCATTCTGTTCATTTAAACCGACAAAAAACAAATCTGCGTGAGGCGGTTCAAAGCCTGTTGCATAGCTTCCGTCCACGATGGTTGTGCTGAGCGGATAACGCTTGCCTCGTCCATCCGCAAAGCCGCCCGCATTGACGCCCGCAATGGCTCCGTGACGGTTGACTGCGGAAAGCGTAGACTCTGCTTTGCCGAGCTCGTCGCCGCCGAGAGACATCGTCATGGCATCTTTGCTCTTCAGCTTTACTTTTAGCGCGTAAGCCGTAAAGTTTTCTGCTTTTATGTAGAAGAGCTGGGCTCTAAGCTTGTCGGATTCAACGGTTGCAGAGGCATTGCCAAGCTTTCGCGTAATATTGCGATCGTAAATTTGCAGAGGCTTCATCGCTTGGGAGGCTGCAATCGACGAAATTTTCGCCATATCCGCATTCGTCTGCTGGTACAGTTTTATTTGCCTTTGAATCGATTCCCGCGTTTGCGACGCAATTTCCTGGGCGAGATCAAGGCCTGCTGCGGCATGCGTAATATCGGCTTCAGGCAGCCTTGCTTGTTCGGTGACGGGCTTCGGGAATGCTTCGGTAGATAATTGAATGACCATATCGGATAATAGCAGCCAGATCATTACGCCTAGAAAAGGGGCACATGCGAGTAAGGCGGTACGGTTTAATGCTCTTACGGTGATATTCATTTGAGCACATCCAAGTTCTTCTGCAGCTCATTCAGCTGCTTCTTCACCTCGTTCAGCTGCGTGTACAGCTTGTTGCTGTTATCGGTCTTGGAGGCCGCATTATCCTTCGTGAACGTAAGCAGCTCGTTTAGCGCATCCACCTTTGCCTTAAGCTCAGTAAGATCTGCCGTATAATCCGTTTCAAGCTGAAGCATGCGAGCCTCGTAGGTTTGCTGCATGGCCGCAATTTGGCTTGCGGTTTGCCGTTCCAGATCCGCGGATAAGGTTTGCTGAATCCGTTCGGTATACCATTTCGCGCCAAGTATGCCGGAGCATATAATAATGACCCATACGCAGACGAAGAGGAGAAAGGTACGGTTTCCTCTCTTTTTGCGTGTCTTCTTGTCGTATTGGCTGGCAGTACGTTGTTCCAAAATCAAATCACTCATTCTATTCATTCACCTCTCTTGTTAGTCACTTGCACGAAAGATCGGATGAACGAACTGCAAGCATGGGGTTCATTATTCTAGACATCAAATCATGCCAAATAGTTGCGCATGTCATCTTATTGTAACAAAGAGAGAAGTAGATGTCCCCTATGTGAGGTGGAAATAAATTGTAAATTTTAAAAATCAGCGGAACATTCTTACCCACTTGTGCGTCTAACCATACGGGATGCAGCAGTCGATGCTGTAAATTTGGAAGGAGAACAGGATGAGTAGAGTGAATTGGATCAGTCGAATGGCCAAGCGAATTGTTGTTGCTAGCTTGCTAGTTTCGCTTGTGGGAGCAGGGTTTGGAGCGAAGGAAGAGGCGCATGCGGCAGAGCGTCAGCCGATAAAATTGGTATTTGTCCACGGTTCAAAACAAATGTCGTTGAACGGGAAAACGCAGCAAATGACAACGCCGCTTCCGGTGGTAAAAGGAGTCACGATGATTCCGGTCCGTACGATTGCGACTTCTGTAGGCGCAAGCGTATATAACGATAGCAAGGGTACTCATATCGATACTTATTTCAACAAAGTAACACTGAACGTTAACATGCGCGGTGCGAACCGCAACGGCAGCTATTTGCTTTTGCCAAATGCGGCTATGCGGATCAATGGCACGATGCATGTCCCTTTATCCGCGGTAAAGTTCCTATGGAATGCGGGTTACGTCTATAACGCGCAGCTGAAGCAAATCACCATTACGATTCAGCCGGAGCCGAATGTCGCGCCGGTAGCCAAATTCAATGCACCGCTCGAAGTGAAACAGGGCGAGAATATCGAATATGAGGATCTCAGCTATGATCCGGACGGGAAGACCGTTAAACCGATATGGACGGGCCGGAAAAGCACCTATTTCGAGCCGGGCGTTTATACGGTAACGCTAAGCGTCTACGATAGCGAAGGACTTAGCAGCGATCTCGTGTCCCAAGACATTCACGTGACGGACGAAGTGATGTACACACCATACGAGTATTACATGCGTTATGGTAATCCAGGCGATAAATTCGTACTAGACGGAAAGCTGATGAACACCTTTAAAGAGGTTTCGACCATTGAATCCAAGAGCGGACGCACATTGTACATGTCGAATGCGCCGGAACGTTTCTTTGGTGAGGGTCTCCTCTATGAGGATACATTGAATGATCCAAGCCGATTGTTCCTCCATCACCGGAACGGTGCCCAAGAGCGGTTAAAGCTAGCCGTAGTCGCAACGAACAAGGGAACGGAGAGCGTTAAGCTGACGATAGGCAACCGGGGACTGGCTGGACCTAGCGTAAGCGCGCTTCAGTTCGGATCCGCTGCGGTAAGCAGATATTTTGTGCCGTCACAGCCGCGCGAAATGATCATTGAGCCGGGGGCATCCATCAATCTGATGCCGGAGATGGAGAAAATCATCATGAATCCGGATGAAGGCTTTTCAGGCTTGCTTGATGTAGACATGGATGGCGAATTGACCTTCTCGACGCTAGCGTTAAAAGAATTCACGGATCCGGTAAGCGCCGTGTTTACGCTGCCTGAGCTGGAGAAAGTCGGCAACCGCGGGAAGTTTTTTGATACCGATCAATATATCGAAGTGAATGAAAAGGTTGGCGTGACGGAAAGCAAGCTTCGCCTCGGCCAGCGTGGTCCGGCTATGGCGGGCGTAGATGCGCTGACGGGAGGAATGACAATTAACGGCGGTGAGTATGGCGCTGTGACGACGATCAAGCTCAAAAGCATCGCTTACGGAACGCGCATTATTTTGAATCCGCGCGCGGGTATTTTCCAAGGGGCAGTCACTGTAAACGGCAAAGTTGTTTCGGTGCCGTCCGGCGGACATGTAAAGGTAGGCGAAGGTGCGCTTATTTATACGCAGCTAAGACCAGAGGGAGCAGCCGGACAGCAAGCAGCACCTGAGGTGACCATTCAATATACATCGCCGGGAGCAAGCTCATTGCCGATCCTATTCGTATTTCTGCCGGCATCGGACTTTAAATCATAATTATTTGGAGGAATCGCCGTGTGGATCGGCGTTTCCTCCATTTTTGTTGTTGACCCTCCTTGTCATGTATACTAGAGATAGTGATTTTCATTAGAACCATTGAGGAGGATGATCAGTATGGATCAACCAATTACAAATAACGGCGCAAGCCAAACCGAAGCTAAAGCCATGTTCGCGGGAGGCTGCTTCTGGTGCATGGTCACTCCTTTTGAAGAAATGCCGGGAATTATCTCGGTCGTTTCCGGCTATACGGGAGGTCATACCGTCAACCCGACTTATGAGGAGGTTTGCTCGGAGACGACAGGCCATGCGGAGGCGGTGCAAATTACGTACAATCCGCAAATTTTTCCCTACGAGAAGCTGCTCAACATATTCTGGATGCAAATTGATCCGACGGATGCGGGCGGACAGTTCCATGACCGCGGCGAGTCTTACCGGACGGGCATTTATTATTATGATGAGGAGCAGCGCGAGCTGGCTGAGGCTTCCAAGCGGGAGCTCGAGGCGAGCGGCCGCTTCGATCGTCCGATCGTAACGGAAATCGAGCCGGCGCAGGCATTTTACCCGGCAGAGGATTATCACCAGGGCTATCATAAAACGAACCCTTACCGCTATAAAATGTACCGTAAAGGTTCCGGCCGTGACGCGTTTATCTCGCAGAACTGGACGGTTAAGAAGGACAAGGAAGAGCTTAAGCAGCGTCTGACCCCGATTCAATACGAAGTAACGCAAAACAGCGGGACGGAGCGTCCGTTCACAGGCGAGTACTGGGATCACACCGAGGATGGCATCTATGTGGACATTGTGTCAGGAGAGCCGCTGTTCAGCTCCCGCGATAAATACGATGCAGGCTGCGGATGGCCGAGCTTTACAAAGCCGCTTCAGGCTTCAGCAATAGCAGAACATACTGACTCCTCGCATTATATGGTAAGGGTTGAGGTTCGCAGTAAGGAAGGCGATTCCCATCTCGGCCATGTGTTCGATGACGGACCGCAGCCAACCGGGCTTCGGTACTGCATTAACTCTGCATCTCTGCGGTTCATTGGCAAAAATGAGCTGGAGCAAGAAGGGTACGGCGAGTATTTGCATCTTTTCGAGTAATAGGTCTGTCAAACGGCAGAAGGAACAACTCAAATGAATGGAGGAGATACAGAAGATGAACGTTGAAGAAGCGATTCGGACGCGCAGAACGATTGGGAGAGTCAAGAAGGACCCTGTAGACCGCGCGCTTATTGAACGACTGCTCGATGCGGCCGTTTGGGCGCCCAGCCATCATAATACGCAGCCATGGTCATTTATTGTCATGACCGGTGAAGGCCGAGGCCGGCTTGCCGAGGGATATGCGCGCGTATCCGCAGCAGCGGTTCCGGATTTGACTGGACAGGCGCTTGAAGATCGACTAGCGAAGGAACGGACAAAAGCATACCGCGCACCTGTTGTTATAGCGGCAGTATGCTCGCCTTCTAATGATCCGCGGGCGGTTCTGGAAGAAGAGCTTGCTGCTGCTCAAGCAGCCGTGCAAAACTTGCTGCTCGCCGCGCACGCAAGCGGACTGGGTGCGATCTGGCGATCCGGCGATCCGATGTATCATCCCCTCATGAGAGAGACATTCGGGCTTGCCGAGAAAGACCGGATTGTTGGCTTCATTTACTTGGGTTATCCCGAGATGACGCCGCCGGAGCCGCAGCGTGTACCTGCTACCGCGAAGACGGTATGGCTGGTGTAGATTACGGTAATAAGCTTATGAAACAGGCCGTGCCATTCGGATATGCGAATGGTACGGCCTGTTTTTGGTCTGCATGAATCCGGTAAACAATGAAAGAAAACGCCTCATACAAGCTTCTTAATCGTAAAGTTCGCCTGCAGCACATACCAATTCTGTGGAAAAGGAACGCCAAGGACCCAGTAGCTGACACCGCGCAGGTTATAGGTTTTTACGAGGTTGAACTTCGCCTGCACGCTGCGTGCGTCCTCAAACCAGACGGTATGCTCGCGGCCTTCCTTATCATAATAGTTGTAGTGGGGGGATTGCGCGTCCACGTCATATTCAATGTTTGCTCCGTATTGAATAGCCCGGTTTACCGCCGCCTGCGAACTGACTGTGGGTGCCCATTTCCCACCTTGCACGTAGGGCAGTGTCCAGTCATAGCCGTATAACGGCATGCCCATGATGATTTTCTGTGCTGGAATTACGCTTAACGCGTAAGTCAGCACTTTATTAACCTCGTTCAGCGGCGCAACGGCGCGGGGAGCTCCGCCAGACCATCCCCATTCGTAGGTCATCAGCACAACGAAATCGACGATGCGTCCATGAGCAGGATAATCATGCGCCTCGTACAGCGTACCCGTTTGGGTGGCGCTGAGCTTGGGCGCGAGACAGCTGGATACAAGATAATTCTGCGGATGCAGGCTGTCTACGAGTCTCTGCAAAAAGGCGTTGTACAGCTCACGGTCGGCAGGCGGCACATACTCGAAATCAACATTAAGCGCTAGGTATCCCTTTTGCTTCATCGTGGCGAGTATGTTTCCGATAAGCCTTTGCTGAAGCGCAGGATCACTTAACACCGCATGGGCTATTTCCGGGCTGAAGGTTCCGTTCTCAAAATTAGTGATGACCATCATCGGCGCGGCTCTCGATTGGTAGGCGGCATTAATGATCGCGGAGTCGTCGAGGGTTGTAAAGGACCCGTCAGCCTGTACACGACAGCTGAACGGGCTTAAATACGTTAAGTATTGACCGATTTCCTGCACAAGCTCGACGCCGGCAGGTCCGAACTTTTCGGTGTAAGCATTGACTTCAATAGTGGGTCGTGCCGGTTGAGGAATCACAATCGTTTGACCTGGATAAATGAGCGCAGGATTTTTAATTTGATTAACCTCCGCCAGCTCTTGCAGCGTAACGCCGTATCGCTGAGCGATCAGCCAAAGCGTCTCTCCGACGAGCACCCTGTGAGTGGCTGCTTCAGTGGGAATGATAATGGATTGACCGACAACAAGTATATTCGGGTCGCTTAACCCGTTGGCATCCGTAATATCGCTAACGGATACGTCAAATTTTTGAGCCAGCTTATATAATGAATCGCCTTTCTGCACTACATGAATTTGCATCTTCGCCGAACCTCCTTTTCAAATTCATTGTTCATGCATTTACGACTGCGGCCTCTTTGTGCGCATACCAAAAAAGTCTCCATTATAACTGTATTCGTCGGAGGTTGTCCCTAGTCTGGAAAAGAAGCGGGTGGGAATTCCGAGCATTGGGAATAATACGAAAATAAGTACAGGCAGCCGACGCTAAATCCAGTATTTTATCGCATACGGATCTTTTCGTGATTTGCGTTTGTGCGCCTTTTCTTTGAGAAAATGGAACGAACTGGGGCTTCAGCGGAGCATGAAAGGTAAACGGTGTGGGTTAAGCCCCTAAATATGGGTATTTCACTCGGAATTCGGCTTTGTTTTATTCAAAAAAACGAACCTTTATAAAACATTGTCTTTTAATGTTCGTATTTCATTGACAGTGGTTTGGGGATTAGATAAACTAGAATAGGTTTGAGGCGGAGCGCTCTGACAGTGCGAAACATGTTGTAGTTTGTCGAAGCCGAAGACTCAGAAGTATGACTTTAAAGTTAAAACTGAAATACAAGGATGAACCATCTAACTTCTTCCTATTTCATTTACATTCATCTCGTATATATTTGGGATAAGGCCTGAATGTTTCTACCCGGAAACCTTAATTTTCGGACTACGAGCAAGATGAGACGACATGCGATACCGAGCGATCGCCATAAAGCAAGTTCGCAGCATACAGATGCCCTTTTGATTAGATAGAGGTTGCCTCTCTCACGAGGCAGCCTACTCTTGTCTTTACGGCCATGCGGCGCAGCTTGATTCGTCATCATTAAAGTGAAGCATGTTCGATCGCGGGTTCGCATGAATACCGGTCGTATCGTCTGCTTCCGCTCCGGTCCTGCGGCATTCCCATTCCTATGGTTGCTGACGGGCTTTTTCTGGTTTTTACCGCTTCGAGTTCATGAAGCTTTATGATTTATAAACTTATAAATGAAAGTGGGTTTGATCGCATGTCTGCGAAGGTGGGCGTCATCATGGGCAGCAAATCGGATTGGGACACAATGAAATTAGCCTGCGATGTTCTGGAGGAATTGCAAATTCCTTATGAGAAAAAGGTCGTTTCGGCGCATCGGACACCGGATTTGATGTTTGAATACGCGGAAACTGCGGTAGAGCGCGGGCTTAAGGTGATTATCGCCGGAGCTGGCGGAGCCGCACATTTGCCCGGCATGGTCGCTGCAAAGACGATTTTGCCGGTTATTGGCGTTCCCGTTAAATCATCAAATCTGAGTGGATTGGATTCTTTACTTTCCATCGTTCAAATGCCGGGCGGTATTCCCGTGGCTACGGTTGCGATTGGCAACGCGGGCGGCACGAATGCGGGATTGCTGGCGGCACAAATGCTGGGAGCATTCGACCCTGAGGTGCAAGCGCGCGTGGAAGCGCGCCGCGAGCGCGTGAAGCAGGAAGTGCTGGAAAGCAGTGAAACGCTATGAGTCATGAAACGGACAAGCAGCCTCTAAAGACGCTGCTGCCCGGCAGTACGATCGGAATCTTAGGCGGAGGCCAGCTTGGCCGAATGCTCGCGAATGCGGGCAGCGCGATGGGCTATCGGTTCATCGCGCTTGATCCGACCCTAGACAGTCCAACCGGACAGGTCGCCGAGCAAATTGTGGCCGATTACGATGACCGCGAGGCAGCAAGGGAGCTTGCGAAGCGTTCGGATGTCATTACTTATGAATTCGAGAACGTTGACGCGGACGTCGCGGCGATGCTCATGGAAGAGTCGTACGTGCCGCAAGGCAGCGAGCTGCTCTACACGACGCAGCATCGGCTTCGAGAGAAGCATGCGATAGAAGCGGCCGGCGTACGCGTCGCGCCCTACCGTGAGATTCGCAGCGTTGACGAGCTTCGCGAGGCGGTAGCTGCCTTCGGCACGCCATGCGTGCTGAAGACGGCGATGGGCGGCTATGACGGCAAAGGGCAGTGGGTCATTCGCAGCGCAGATGAGATCGAAGAAGCGTATGAGACACTCGCGCGCGCGAAGGTACAGCTGGTGCTGGAGCAGTTCATTCGTTTTGATAAAGAAATTTCGGTTATAGCGGCGAGAAGTCCGCAGGGTGAAATTAAAACTTTCCCTCCAGCGGAGAATATACACGTCGATAATATATTGCATTTGTCCATCGTTCCCGCAAGAATCAGCGAGGAGCTGCAGCGCGAGGCTGAGCGCCTTGCAACGCGGATTGCCGAGGGGTTAGGCGCGGTTGGGCTTATCGCGGTAGAGCTGTTTGTTACGGCAGACGGCGAGCTGTTCGTAAACGAGCTTGCGCCTCGCCCGCATAACAGCGGCCATTACACGATGGAGGCTTGCCGTACGTCGCAGTTCGAGCAGCATGTGCGGGCGGTATGCAATTTGCCGCTTGGCGACACGACGCTGATGAGTCCAGTCGTGATGGTCAACGTGCTCGGCCAGCATGTCGAGCCGCTGCTTGCGCTGACGGCACGCCGGGATGAGTCGGCTGAGCGGTTGAAGGTAGCGCCGAAGGTGCATTTGTACGGGAAAAAGGGCGCTGTTGCCAAGCGGAAGATGGGTCATGTCAACGTGCTGGCTGAGAACACGGAAGCCGCACTGAGCTGGATTGAAGAAACAACTATTTGGAAGGTGTGAAGGATTAATGTTAGAGCGTTACAGCAGACCGGAAATGAGAGCAATTTGGACAGAGGAAAATAAATTTAGAGCATGGCTGGAGGTTGAGCTTTGCGCATGCGAGGCTTGGTCCGAGCTGGGCGTTATTCCTAAGGAAGATGTAGTCGCGCTTCGCGCTTCCGCTGATTTCGACATTGACCGCATTTATGAGATCGAACTGGACACTCGCCATGACGTTATCGCGTTTACGCGTGCGGTATCCGAGAAAGCAGGTCCTGAAGGCAAATGGGTGCATTACGGCCTGACTTCTACGGATGTCGTTGATACGGCGATCGGTTACCTGCTGCTTCAAGCGAATGAAATTCTCGTCAAAGACATCGAGCGCTTCATTGAGATCCTAAAGGATAAAGCACTTCAATATAAAGATACGCCGATGATGGGACGTACTCACGGGGTTCACGCGCAGCCAACGACTTTCGGTCTAAAAATGGCGCTTTGGTACGAGGAAATGAAGCGTAACCTGGAGCGTTTCCACCATGCGGCAAACAACGTGCAATTCGGAAAAATGTCCGGCGCTGTAGGCACATTCGCAGACATCGATCCTTTCGTTGAAGAATTCGTGTGCAAGAAGCTCGGCATTACGGCAGCTCCAATCTCGACGCAAACATTGCAGCGTGACCGCCACGCTGAATATATGGCGACACTTGCGCTCGTCGCTTCGTCGCTCGATAAATTTGCAACCGAAATCCGCGCTTTGCAGAAGAGCGAATTCCGTGAAGTCGAAGAGCCGTTCGCAAAAGGTCAAAAAGGCTCCTCCGCAATGCCGCATAAGCGCAACCCGATCGGCTGCGAGAACATTTCCGGCTTGTCCCGCGTTATTCGCGGACATATGGTTACCGCTTATGAGAACATCGCGCTTTGGCATGAACGCGATATCAGCCACTCTTCGGTTGAACGGATTATTTTGCCGGATGCAACGATGCTGCTTAACTACATGTTGAACCGTTTGGGCAATATCATCAACAACCTGACCGTGTTCCCGGAAAACATGAAACGCAACATGCAAGCGACATACGGCGTGCCGTTCTCGGGCCGCGTATTGACGAAGCTGATCGACAAAGGCTTCAGCCGGGAAAAAGCGTACGACACCGTTCAACCGCGCGCGATGCAAGCGTGGGAGACACAGCGTCAATTCCGCGACATCATCGGCGAAACGGAAGAAATTACAAGCGTGCTTTCCACGGAAGAAATTGACGATTGCTTCAACCCGGCTTGGCATTTGAAGCATGTGGATACGATTTTCACACGTTTGGGATTGATTTAAGGGGAGGCTGGCCTGATGACTGCAACATCGCAAGCTTTATCGACGGCTGTCGATTATATAAAAGCACCGCTCATTTACAAAGGTAAGGTACGTGAGCTTTATGATCTTGGCGAGCATTTCCTAATCGTCGTAACGGATCGGATCTCGGCATTCGACTATGTGCTTGACCCTGCTGTTCCGGACAAAGGCAATGTGCTGAACCGCCTATCGGCTTACTGGTTCGAGCAAACGGCCGATATCCAAGTGAATCATGTCGTCCACACGGATGTGGAGAAGCTTGGCGCTCTCGTAACGGAGCCCGAGCTGCTGAAAAACCGCATCATGGTAACCCGTAAAGCGGAGCGCATCGATATCGAGTGCGTGGTTCGAGGCTATATTACGGGCGGCGGCTGGAGACAATACCAGCAAACATCAGCTATTAACGGGATTGAGCTTCCGGCTGGCCTTCGCAAAAACGAACGTTTTCCAGCGCCGATCTTCACGCCGGCAGCGAAAAACGACGTTGGTCACGACGAGGACATCCCATTTGAGAAAATGGCAGAAATGGTCGGCGCCGAGCTTGCCGAAGAGCTGCGCGACCGCAGCATCAAGCTTTATGAGTTCGCTCACGGCTATTGCGCCGAGCATGGCATTATTCTTGCCGATTGCAAATTCGAGTTCGGACTTATCGACGGCAAAGTCGTTTTGATCGATGAAATCTTCACGCCGGATTCCTCGCGTTTCTGGGCTGAAGGCAACTATGCGCTGGATATCGAGATCGATAGCATGGACAAAGAACCGGTGCGCACGTATCTGCTTGGTTCCGATTGGGACCGCGACAGCAAGCCAGCACCATTGCCTGAAGCCGTAGTAGCCGAAACAACGGCTCGCTACCGCGATATTTACCGCCGTCTGACTGGCGTCGAACTTTAGAAAACGTAACTGTCCGCAAATTTCTGCTTCATATGCATCGGAAATAGCGGTAGAATTAAACGATATTTCGATTCAGGGCAGGGATGCTGAGCGAAATAAAGGTATTTGCGGGCGTTAATCGGCACCAAATCGAACTAGGACATCGAAATGAAGCCATTAACGCCCATAAGTACTGCTATTCGCAGCAAACTGGCTTTTATGGTTAAATTAGCAGGAAAAACTCCTGTTAATTCAATCGCAGCTTGTAAGTTGAGCGAATTAACGGTAAAAACTGGCGTTAAATGTGATCCAATCGAGCTAGGACGCCGAAACTGTTGCAATTAACGCCGAAAATTCCCGCTAATCGCAGCAAACTGGCATTTGTATTTGAATTAACGGGAGTAAATCCCGTTATATTAAAAATCCGCCATAGCAGGCGGGAGAAATGACAAAAACAACGCCGAGCGCAAGCATCGACGCTGACATAGGGACGCCAAAGCGTATGCCGTCAAAGCAGGCAGTCAGCGAGAGCGCTGCTGCACCCCATTGCTTCACCGACCATCCTCTCAGGGTTTGGTGGAAATGAGCTCACGCGAAGCGTGGGGAGTTGTTGTCGCAGAGCGACAGCGATCGCTTCTTGAAGACCGGGAAATTACCGCTTAGCGTGTAATCAGATTTCCCGGCTTCGAAAGCGACGTAGACAATAACCCCCACGCCCGCGCTGAGCAACGTCCATCAAGTCTGCGAGAAAACATTGCTTCACCGACTCACTCGAAACGGTATTATCTCAAAGTGTGAGAGCTCGGAGAGCGGGAAGTTGTTGCTGGAGAGCGACAGCGATCGCTTCTTGAAGCCGGGAAATTGCCGCTAAGCGGTGTAATCAGATTTCACGGCTTCGAAAGCGGCGTAAGCAATAACTCCCGCGCCCGAGCGGCAATCACATTTTGAATAAGAAAGCTGTTGCGAGAAAAACCCACATTTTCAGGAGGCTATTATGAAGGCAACCGTCTACGTCACCATCAAGCAAAACGTTTTGGATCCACAAGGAACCGCTGTACAAGGCGCGCTTCACACTCTGGGCTTCGCCGAAGTCGAAAAAGTACGCATCGGCAAATATTTGGAGCTTGAACTCGATACGACTGACCGCAGCGAAGCGGAAGTACGCATCAAAGCAATGTGCGAAAAACTGTTCGCGAACACGGTTGTAGAAGATTTCCGTTTTGAACTGGAGGGTTAAGACGATGAAGTTTGCGGTACTCGTATTTCCTGGCTCCAACTGTGATATCGATTGCTTCAAAGCCGTCGAAGACACTATCGGCCAGTCGGTTGACTACGTATGGCATACAGCTACGGACTTGTCCGCTTATGATGCAATTCTAGTGCCGGGCGGTTTCTCTTACGGCGACTACCTGCGCTGCGGCGCGATCGCACAATTCGCGGCTGTTATGGGCGAAGTGCAAAAAGCGGCTGAAGCCGGCAAGTTTATCCTGGGCATTTGCAACGGGTTCCAGATTTTGACGGAAGCCGGCCTTCTGCCAGGCGCATTGATCCGCAACAACGGACTGAAGTTCGTGTGCCAGCAAGAGCAGCTTGAAGTTGTAAACAGCGGCACAGCATTTACTAACCAATACTCGCAAGGTGAAATTATAACGATTCCAATCGCCCACGGCGAAGGCAACTACTATTGCGACGACGCAACGCTTGCCGAGCTTAAAGCAAACAACCAAATCGTATTCCGCTATGCAGGCGACACGAACCCGAACGGTTCGGTAGAGAACATTGCGGGTATCAGCAACAAAGCAGGAAACGTAGTAGGAATGATGCCTCATCCAGAGCGCGCGATTGATCAATTGCTTGGCTCGGAAGACGGCAAACGGATGTTTACATCGATTTTGAATGCATGGAGGGAACAACATGGCGCAGCAGTTAACAGCTAAGGAACCGACAGCGGAGCAAATTGCCGAGCAAAAGATTTACAGCCAGTTTGGCGTATCCGATTATGAGTTTGAGCTGATTTGCGGTTTTCTTGGCCGTCAGCCTAACTATACGGAAATCGGCGTTTTCAGCGTCATGTGGTCAGAGCACTGCTCTTACAAAAACTCCAAGCCGATCTTGAAAAAATTCCCGATTACCGGACCTCGCGTTCTTATGGGACCAGGCGAAGGCGCGGGTATCGTCGATATCGGCGACAACCAAGCGGTTGTATTCAAAATCGAATCGCATAACCATCCATCGGCGGTTGAGCCTTTCCAAGGCGCTGCAACTGGCGTTGGCGGCATTATCCGCGACATTTTCTCCATGGGAGCTCGTCCGATTGCTTTGCTGAACAGCCTGCGCTTCGGTCGCCTTGAGAATGAGCGCGTTAAATATTTGTTTGAGCATGTAGTTAGCGGTATTGCCGGCTACGGTAACTGTATTGGTATTCCGACAGTTGCGGGTGAGGTTATGTTCGATGAGAGCTACGAGGGCAATCCGCTCGTTAACGCGATGTGCGTGGGTCTAATCGATCATGACAAAATTCAGCGCGGTGTCGCTAAAGGGGTAGGCAACCCGGTATTCTACGTGGGTCCTGCTACAGGCCGCGACGGTATTCACGGCGCAACCTTTGCTTCAGTAGAACTGTCCGAAGAATCCGAAGAAAAACGTACAGCGGTACAAGTCGGCGATCCGTTTATGGAGAAGCTGGTTATGGAAGCGACGCTTGAGCTGATCGATTCCGGTATCGTGCTTGGTATTCAAGATATGGGAGCAGCAGGACTTACATGCTCCAGCGCGGAGATGGCTTCCAAAGCGGGTAACGGCCTTGAGCTTTACCTTGATGAGGTGCCGCAGCGCGAAACAGGCATGACGCCTTATGAGATGATGCTTTCCGAGTCGCAAGAGCGTATGCTCTTCGTCGTAGAGCCGCAGCATGAAGCACAGGCGAAAGAAATCTTTGACCGTTGGGGCATTATTTGCGCCAAAGTAGGTAAAGTAACGGATGACGGACGTCTTCGTTTGTTCCACCAAGGCCAAGAGGTTGCCGATATGCCGGTTAAAGCGCTCGTTGACGAGTGCCCTGTATACGACAAACCATCGAAAGAGCCTGCTTACTTCAGCGAAAATGCTGCAATAGACACAGCAGCTTACGAAGAAGTAACCGATTTGACCGGCGCGCTGGAGAAGGTTCTTGCTTCCCCAACCGTAGCGAGCAAAGAGTGGGTTTATAATCAATATGACTACATGGTTCGTACATCGACAGCTGTTCAACCGGGCTCCGATGCGGCAGTCGTAACGATTCGCGGCACGCGCAAGGCGCTTGCGATGACAACGGACTGTAACGGACGTTACGTATATCTAGATCCGGAAGTGGGCGGACGCATTGCCGTTGCGGAAGCAGCGCGTAACATCGTTTGCTCGGGCGCAGAGCCGCTTGCTGTTACGGATAACCTTAACTTCGGTAACCCGGAGAAGCCAGAGGTGTTCTGGCAGCTTGAGAAATCCGCAGACGGTATGTCTGAGGCTTGCGTCGTGCTTAATACGCCGGTAATCGGCGGTAATGTAAGCTTGTACAACGAGAACGCGAAGGGCGCTATTTACCCGACGCCGGTAATCGGTATGGTTGGTCTCGTACATGACATCGACCACATCACGACACAAGGCTTCAAAGCAGAAGGCGACGTTATCATTCTTGTCGGCGAAACGAAAGCGGAACTGGGCGGAAGCGAGCTGCAGTACGTATTGCAAGGCGCTGCTGCCGGACGTCCTCCTGAAATTGACCTTGCAACGGAGAAGAAGGTTCTTGATGCCGTGCTTGGCGCTATTCAAAAAGGTCTTGTAGCCTCGGCGCATGACTTGTCCGAAGGCGGTATTGCGGTTGCTGTTGCGGAATCCTGCATAAGCGGTCGCCTTGGCGCTGAAGTTGCTTTGACATCGGAGCTGCGCGCTGACCATCTCTTGTTCAGCGAATCGCAATCCCGTATCCTGCTTTCGGCTAAACCGGAGCAAGCTGCGGCTTTGCAAGCATTGCTTTCCGAGCAAGGCGTTGTACATGCACAAATCGGTACTGTTAAAGGCAGCGGCCTGACCATAAGCGTAAACGGAAAAGCCGGCATTCAGGCGCCGGTAAAACAACTGGAGAAGGTCTGGAAGGATGCGATTCCATGTCTGATGAAAAAATAAGACAGGAGCCCTTGTTATGGACGGGAGACCACTATAACGAAGGCATTGGCCGTGACGATATTTTTGACAAATTGCGTGAGGAATGCGGCGTTTTCGGGGTATTTAATCTCCCCGAAGCGTCCAACCTTTCCTATTATGGACTTCATGCGCTTCAGCATCGCGGCGAGGAAAGTGCCGGAATTTGTACGGTAGATACGAATAACGGCAACAAATTCGCTTACCACCGCGGCATGGGTCTAGTAAAAGAAGTATTCGATAAAGAAAAGCTCGATATACTGGCCGGCGACCGTTCGATTGGCCATGTTCGTTATTCGACAGCGGGAGAGAGCAAGCTTGCCAACGCGCAGCCGCTTATTTTCCGTTATCGGGACGGCGACCTTGCGGTTGCTACGAACGGCAATATCGTGAACGCGCCTGAGATCCGCCATGAGCTCGAGATGTCAGGCTCGATCTTCCAAACGTCCAGCGACACGGAAGTTATCGCTCATCTGATCGCTCGCTCGTCGAAGGATTTTGAAACGGCAGCGAAAGAGGCTTTGCAGCGCATTGTCGGCGGCTTTGCATTCTTGATCATGACCAATGAAAAGCTGCTGGTTGCTTCTGATCCGCATGGCCTGCGTCCGCTCGTTATGGGCCGCATCGGCGATGGATACGTATTCTCTTCGGAGTCATGCGCATTTGAGACGATCGGTGCGGTTTATGAGCGCGATGTTCAGCCGGGCGAGCTGCTTATTTTGGATGCTAACGGCTTGCGTGAGGATCGTTACGCCAAAGTTGACCGCCGCGCAACCTGTGCGATGGAATACATTTATTTTGCCCGCCCGGACAGTGATATTAACGGGATTAACATTCACTCGGCGCGCAAACGGATGGGCCGTCAGCTTGCAACGGAGTCGTTCGTCGACGCGGATATCGTAACGGGTGTTCCCGATTCGAGTATCTCGGCTGCGATCGGTTATGCGGAGCAAACGGGCATTCCTTACGAGCTTGGACTTATCAAAAACAAATATACCGGCCGGACGTTCATCCAGCCTTCCCAAGAGCTTCGCGAGAAGGGTGTCAAAATGAAGCTGTCCGCTGTCCGTAAAGTGGTTGAAGGCAAACGCGTCGTCATGATTGACGATTCCATCGTGCGCGGCACAACGTCGCTTCGGATCGTTAACTTGCTTCGCGAAGCAGGAGCGACAGAGGTGCATGTGCGGATTACATCGCCGCCTTTCAAAAACCCTTGCTATTACGGCATCGACACGCCCGACCGCAAGGAGCTTATCGCTTCTTACCGCACGGTAGAAGAAATACGGAAACAGATCAATGCGGATTCTTTATCCTTTTTAAGCGACGAAGGCTTTGTAGAATCGGTTGGCGGCAATGACGGAGCGTATAATCGCGGCATGTGTCTCGCTTGCTTCGATAACGATTACCCAACGCCGGTTAACGAAGAATCGGACAAAAGCTGCAGCTGTTAATAGCGTAAATGATTAACCCCATGGAGTGATTGCTGCTCCTAAATTAGTTAAGGAGTTGACCGAGAGTGTCAGAAGCGTACAAAAAAGCCGGCGTCGATATCGCGGCAGGCAACGAAGCGGTTGAACGGATGAAGAAGCACGTAAAGCGGACTTACCGCCCTGAGGTGCTGGCAGAGCTTGGTGGCTTTGGCGGTCTGTTCAGCCTAAACAAGGACAAGTATGATGAGCCTGTGCTCGTGTCTGGAACGGATGGCGTCGGAACAAAGCTGAAGCTTGCTTTTGCCATGGACAAGCATGACACGATCGGCATCGATGCCGTGGCAATGTGCGTGAACGATATCATCGTTCAAGGCGCGGAGCCGTTGTTCTTCCTCGATTACTTGGCATGCGACAAAGTCGTTCCGGAGAAGATCGAAGCGATCGTCAAAGGTATCGCTGAAGGCTGCGTGCAAGCGGGCTGTTCCTTGATCGGCGGCGAAACGGCTGAAATGCCGGGTATGTACCAAGGCGGAGAATACGATATCGCCGGCTTTACGGTCGGTATTGTCGACAAGAAGAAAATGATCGACGGATCAACTATCGCTGCGGGCGACGCGGTTATCGGCTTCGCTTCAAGCGGTATTCACAGCAATGGCTTCTCACTCGTTCGCCGTTTGCTGCTTGAGGATGCTGGATACAAGCTTGATCAGGAGCTTGAAGAGCTTGGCGGCGCGAAGCTTGGCGACGTGCTGATCGAGCCAACCCGCATCTACGTAAAATCGGCGCTTAAGCTGGTTGAGCAAGTAGAAGTGAAGGGCATGGCGCATATTACGGGCGGCGGCTTTATCGAGAATATCCCGCGGGTTCTGCCGGACGGCGTGAACGTTGACGTGGAATTCGGCTCATGGCCGATTTTGCCAATCTTCGATTTGATGCAAAATAAAGGCGGCATTACGAATCGTGATATGTTCACGACTTTCAATATGGGTATCGGCTTAGTAGTTGTTGTACCGGCTGATCAAGCAAATGAAGCACTTCGCATTGCTAACGAGCTTGGAGAGCAGGCTTACCGTATCGGAACGGTTACGGAAGGAAGCCGCATCGTAACGTTTACCGGAGCGGACGTATAATGGGAGCACTTCGCATCGCTGTTTTCGCTTCGGGACAAGGTTCAAACTTCCAAGCGATTGTGGATGCGGTGCAGGAGGGGAAGCTCGATGTAACCATCGAGCTTCTTGTTTGTGACAAGCCTGCCGCTCCCGTAGTGGAGCGCGCGCGGAAGGCTGGCGTGGACACGTTCCTGTTCACGCCGAAAGAGTATCCGTCCCGTGAAGCCTACGAGACGGAGATTATCGCTGAGCTTGCGCGCCGCGGCGTAGAATTGATCGTGCTGGCGGGCTACATGCGCATTATCACATCGGTGCTCGTTGAGCCGTTCTACGGCAGGATGATTAATATTCATCCGGCATTGCTGCCGGCATTCCCCGGCGTGAACGCCACCTTGCAAGCGCTGGCGTACGGTGTGAAGCTGACCGGCGTAACCGTCCATTATGTGGACGGGGGCATGGACAGCGGGCCGATTATCGCGCAGCGCGTGGTTGAAGTGACGGATGCAGATACGGAAGAATCGCTCGCAGAGCGCATCCACGCAGCGGAGCAAGCGCTGCTGCCGGCTGTCATCCAGCAGATCGCGCAGGGGCGCGTTTCGCTCGATGGGCGTCATGTGAGAGTGAGCGGCTAGCGAATTTAAGGCACTATTTTCGGATAAGCAAAGGTTTGGTCAAATAGATGAGGAGGTATTTGCGTGGCAATTCGTAGAGCGTTAATCAGTGTTTCCGATAAAACGGGAATCGTGGAATTTTCCAGAGACTTGGCAAGCCAAGGCGTGCAAATCATTTCGACGGGCGGTACATTCAGCCTGTTGCAACAGGAAGGCATTCCGGTTATCGGTATTTCCGATGTAACGGGCTTCCCGGAGGTTTTGGATGGTCGTGTCAAAACACTTCACCCGGCCGTACATAGCGGTTTGCTTGCGGTGCGTGACAATGAAGAGCATCAGAAAACGATGAAGGAGCTTGGTCTGGATTATATCGACCTTGTTGTCGTTAATTTATATCCGTTCAAAGAAACGATCGCTAAGCCTGATGTTTCCTATGAAGATGCGATCGAAAACATCGATATCGGCGGCCCGACTATGCTTCGCTCTGCTGCCAAAAACCATGCGTTCGTAACGGTTGTAGTTGATACTGCCGACTATGGCACGGTTATTGAAGAATTGAAAGCACAAGGCGATACGACGCTTGAGACACGCAAACGCTTGACTGCCAAAGTGTTCCGCCATACAGCGGCTTATGATTCCCTAATTTCCGATTACCTGACCAAGCAAGTGGGCGAATCATTGCCTGAGACGTATACGGTAACTTACGAGAAGGTTCAGGATCTTCGTTACGGCGAGAATCCGCATCAGAAGGCTGCATTCTACAGCAAGCCGCTTGCTGCGGCAGGCAACGTAACGACTGCCGAGCAGCTTCATGGCAAAGAGCTTTCTTACAACAACATCAGCGACGCAAACGCAGCGCTTGCTATTCTGAAAGAGTTCGACGAGCCGGCAGTTGTTGCCGTTAAGCATATGAACCCTTGCGGCGTAGGAATCGGCGCAACCATTCACGAAGCCTACCAAAAAGCATACGCAGCGGATCCAACCTCGATCTTCGGCGGTATCGTCGCGGCTAACCGTACGATTGGTGCTGACACGGCTGAGCTGCTTGGCGGTATTTTCCTTGAAATCATCATCGCTCCTGACTTCACGCCAGAGGCGCTTGAAATTTTGACGAAAAAGAAAAACATCCGCTTGATGAAGCTGGGCGAGCTTACCGCAGCAGGCGAGCGCAAGCCGGAATGGCTTGTTACATCGGTTGACGGCGGCATGCTCGTGCAAGAGAGCGACGTACACGGCGTAACGGAAGCGGATCTGAAGTTCGTAACGGACCGCAAACCAACAGCAGAAGAGCTGAAGCAGCTTCTATTTGGCTGGAAAGTCGTGAAGCATGTGAAATCGAACGCGATTTTGCTTGCTAAGGATGATATGACGATCGGCGTTGGCGCAGGCCAAATGAACCGCGTTGGCGCGGCTCGTATCGCGATTGAGCAAGCGGGCGAGGCGGCAAAAGGCGCAGCTCTTGCTTCGGATGCATTCTTCCCAATGGGAGACACGGTTGAGCTTGCGGCAAAAGCGGGTATTACCGCAATCATTCAGCCAGGCGGCTCAATCAAGGACGAAGAGTCCATCGCAGCGGCTAACGCGAACAACATCGCTATGGTGTTTACAAGCGTGCGTCACTTTAAACACTAAACGAGTAAATAGGCAGCCGCACGTTAACGACAGAGAGCTGGCGAGGGCGGCGGCTGCAGCTGTTTTAAAATATAAGAATTATAAAGGACGGCGACAGCCGTTTACGCTTGTATAGTTATTTAGGAGGTTAACGGTTATGCGTATTTTGGTAGTGGGCGGCGGCGGACGCGAGCACGCAATCGTATGGGCGCTTAAGAAAAGCGAGAAGGTAAAAGAAATTTTTTGTGCGCCGGGCAATGCCGGCATTGCGCAGCTTGCCGAAGTTGTGCCGATTGCAGTCAGCGAGTTTGACGAGCTGATCCGTTTTGCAAAGAATGCAGCGATTGATCTTGTGTTTGTAGGTCCGGATGATCCGCTTGCGGATGGCATCGTGGATGCATTCGAGGCAGCTGGAATCGCAGCATATGGTCCTCGCAAAAACGCGGCGGAAATCGAAGGCAGCAAAATTTTCATGAAAAATTTGCTGAAAAAGTACAACATTCCAACGGCGAAGTATGAGACGTTTACCGATTATGAGACAGCTTCCGCATACCTTCGCGAGCAGTCTGCGCCTATCGTTATTAAGGCTGACGGCCTAGCTGCCGGCAAAGGCGTTACGGTTGCCGCAACGCTTGAAGAAGCAGAAAAGGCACTGCGCGAAATGATGGTCGATAAGGTATTTGGCCAAGCCGGCACGCAAATCGTTATCGAGGAATGCCTAGTCGGACAAGAAATGTCGATTCTTGCTTTCGTTGACGGCGAAACTGTACGCGCGATGGTGCCCGCACAGGATCATAAGCCGATTTTTGACGGCGACAAAGGGCCAAATACAGGCGGCATGGGAACGTATACGCCGCTGCCGCATATCGATCCAGCCATCATCGAGGATTCCATCCAGAACATCATTATTCCTACGGCAAAAGCAATGGTTAGCGAAGGGCGCCCGTTCCGCGGCGTATTGTTCGCCGGCCTTATGATTACGCCGGACGGTCCAAAGACCATCGAGTTTAACGCGCGTATGGGTGATCCGGAAACGCAGGTCGTATTGCCTCGTTTGCAAACGGATCTGATCGATATCGTGCTTGCATCGATTAACGGCAACCTCGATCAGCTCGATATCCAGTGGAGTGACGAAGCAGCGGTTTGTGTGGTTGTTGCATCAGAAGGTTATCCCGCTTCTTATCCGAAAGGCCGTGTCATTAGCGGTCTTGCCGAGGCGGAAGCACAGGGTGCATTGGTGTTCCATGCAGGTACAGCCGAGAAGGACGGTCAGTTCGTAACGAACGGCGGACGCGTGCTGGGTATTGTGGGACGCGGTCGCGACATTGCTGAGGCTCGTGCCCGTGCATACGAAGCGGTTAGCGTCATCGACTTCGAAGGCAAGCAAAACCGTACGGACATTGCCGCAAAAGCGCTGGTTTAAGTCCATTATTGAATGAAAGGCCAATGCCCCGCGACGCTCACCTAGAGCAGCGCGGGGCATTCGTTTTTTTTGCGTGCAGGGCCCGATGGCTATAGCTGTCAGGCTCTTTTTTTATGTTCATTTATGTCAGATTTACTCGAAAGGTGTTACTAATTTGTAACTCTATCAATCTGTTCCAGCGTTACAATGAATCTATCAGCGAGGAATAGAAGGTGAATGAGATGAAAATGGCAAAGCGGCATCGTCCAAAGCTATTAGTTTGGATGATGTTTGCGGCAGTAACGGTATGGCTTAGCGGATGCTCTGCCAGCCAAACGATTAGCTCGCTGCTGACAGGCGATAAGCAGCCAGCAGTAACCACAGGCAGCGTCTGGACGGGTCCTCAGACAGATGGAGGCTCAGACGGCGAAGGCAATGTTGTCATCGTTGGCCATGCCGGCGGTGGCACGGGAAGCGATGTCAGCCACGGCGATCTGACAGGCAAGCCGCCGAAGACGCAGGGTGAAGGCAGCATAGGAGCTCATCCGGGTTACGACAAGCCAGATCCGAGCGTCACAGAAAAGCCGGATGCCGATCCGGACAATGCAGGAGCAGAAGTGACCAACGAGCCGGAACCGGCTGGAACAGAGCAGCCGGACGCTCAGGCAACGGAGAAGCCGGAAGTAACGCCAACCCCTAAGCCGGATGCAGCGGCTACGAGCGAGCCTGTCACGCAGTCCACAGCGAAGCCGGATACGCCGGTGACGAACAAACCAGATACCTCTGCAGAAGAGCTGGATAAGCCTGATAAAACGGCTCCGGCAGTAAAGCCCGGCAAAGGCGAGAAATATATTGCCTTGACGTTTGATGACGGTCCGGACCAGCGTTATACGAATGACATTTTGGACATCCTGAAGGAAAAAGAAGTAAAAGCAACATTTTTTGTCGTCGGACAGCAGGTCAAGAAAAATCCTGAAGTGCTCCAGCGTATTGCGGAGGAAGGACATGCAATCGGCAATCATACTTACAGCCATAAGGATTTATCTAAGCTGAACAAGCAGCAAATGATCGTGGAAATCAAAACCTCCGATGCCGTGATCAAAAAAACAATCGGTTTTACGCCGGCTATGGTCCGCGCTCCATACGGCGCCGTATCGGATACGCTGAAGGTTGTATTGAAAGCGAGCAGCCGCGAATTAGTTGGCTGGAACATCGATACGCGTGATTGGGCGGGTACATCCGCAGCGAATATGAGCAAAATGATTAAGAACGAGGCAAAGCCGGGTGGTATAATATTAATGCATTCTTTTGGCAGCAAAAATATTAAGAACACGGTACAAGCGTTACCGGGCATTATTGATGATTTAGTAGAAATGGGCTACACATTGGTGACTGCCGATCAACTAGTTTAACTGGGTTAAAGGTACGAGGAGGCTGTAAAGTTGGATAACGGAAGTTATACGAGAGCCAAGTATAGCCGAGGACAAATCATGCGATGGAGCATTCTGCTCTGCGGCATCCTAATCCTCCTATGCTTGGCTACAGGCTGTCGTTATACAGCCGCACCTGCAGATCTCCTGCAGAAGCCGGCTATTGCGCCGGAAAAGCAAGCGATCGTACAAGCCATCGAAATGAATCTGCCGGCTTACAGCAAGCTCACGCTCCCTCTTCGAGAGGATCATATGGAAGCGATTCGTCTAATCGACGCAGACGGGGACGGTACGAAAGAGGCCATCGTTTCTTATTACAATGAATACAGCTCACCGGAGTTAATGGTGTTTAAATATACATCGGGCCTATGGAAGCCATGGGTGCTCGTGCAGCAGCCGCTTGCTAGGCTTATCGAATGGCTGAAAATCGAGGATCTCGATAAGGACGGCCATATGGAAATTATGATCGGATGGATCGGCGCTTTCGACAGTCCCAACGTGCTTGAGATTTATTCGTTCAACACAAAGCCCGTACGGGGCGATACGGGTAAGCTGATTCTGAAGCCAGTGGAGACGCTGCCTTATTCTTACGGGGATACGGGCGACATCAATGAGGATGGGCGTCTGGAGCTTGCGATCCTCTCAGAGATCGGAACGAGCCAGGAAATGGCTCTGCCCGAATATCATTTAACGCTCTACAATTGGAAAAACGGGGGCATGCAGGAACTCTACACGGAAAACCTGTATAATGCTGTTAATAATTATGACCGTTTAATTATTGGACGGATATCACCTCGCCATAGAGGGATTATTTTGGAGGCGTCGACCGGTGCCCACAGCACCTATACGGCGATGTATGTTTGGGAGAAAAACAAGCTTCGGCTCGTTTTCCCAACGGGCGCAAAAGGGCAAGAAGGGTTGAGCGGCACACCTACTATGAGCAAGGATAAAAATGCGGATGGCATATTGGAGCTGTCATGGGCAAGAGAAGCGCCTGGGTATGAAGACATTTCCTATGCCGAGTCCAAGTGGTTGAACGAATGGATGCAGTGGGACGGCAAAAAGGGCTTTGAGAAAATCTCGGAAGAATTTACGGATTATCGCTATGGCATACAGCTGCGGATTCCGGAGCAATGGATAGGCCGCTACACGCTGCATAGCTCGGATGAAGCGCATGCCTTCGTAGCGATTGACTATTGGAATGAGGAGTTAAACATGACGTCCGATCTGGCCACATTATATGCCGTACCGCAGAAGCAGTGGGAAACCGTAGAATCAGAGTGGAGGCAGCAAGGAAAGCCCTATCGGCAGCTCTTGACGGACAGCGGCAATATATTTGCGGTTTCGTTCGTAAAGGAAGCCCCGGCGAAGTGGCCGGAAGCAGAGCGTCAAGCGTTCAGCGAAATGGCTGGGGTGGAAGCGGAGCTTGCTTCTTCACTGACCATTCGAAATGATTAAGATAGAAAAGCGGGTGGCCTGAGCGATGCGTATATTATTGTTGGAGGACGAGGAGTCCATCCGCGGCTTCGTCCGCATTAACCTGAAGCGTAACGAAATGGAAGTTCTGGAAGCAGAGACGGGAGAAGCGGCGCTCGCTCTCGCTGAGACGGAAGGCCCGATCGATATTGCGCTTCTGGACGTTATGCTGCCTACGATCAGCGGATTCGAGGTATGCGAGCAGCTGCGTGCCCGTTATCCGCGCATGGGTATCATTATGCTGACGGCAAAGTCACAGGAAGAAGATAAAATACATGGGCTGGAGCTTGGTGCGGACGATTATGTGCAGAAGCCCTTCAGCCCGGGTGAGCTCATCGCGCGCATTAAATCGCTTTATCGCCGTATGAAGCCGGATACGGCGGCGGATCAGGAGCAGGCGCGGGATCAGGAGCACGAGGCAGGCGCAGCTAACGAGAGCCTTTCCGTTAATAAAGCTGACGCAGCGATTGAAGAAGCCGCTGGATCCAGCATGACAGCAATCCCGCATGCACAGCCGCCCATGCAGTCGTCTTATCCCTATGCCGCCATGCATCCAGAGCTGGTAGTGCTGCCGTTTCGCCTTTCTGTGTCGGAGCGCAAGCTGTGGAAGCGCGATCGGGAAATTATTTTGACGCCAACGGAATGGACGCTGGTCAGGCTGCTGATGGAGCGTGTAGGCGAGAGCGTCAGCCGCGATCATATTTTGACTGAGGTATGGGGCAGGTACTACGTCGGCGATCTCAAGGTGGTTGACGTAAACATACGGAGAATTCGCCAAAAAATCGAGAAAAATCCGTCTGATCCGGCTTTTATAGAAACGGTTTGGGGCTACGGCTATCGGTGGAAACGGGGCGTCGACGAATGAAAAGCGTACAAACGCGCATGGTATGGAGCTATTTGCTGCTCATCGTGCTTGTCGTCAGCGTACTCGGCGGCGTGTTTGCCGCATTGATGTGGAACTATTATTATGGAAGCGCGCAGAGCTCCGTTAAGCAAAGAGCGGAATCCGCGCTATCGCTGCACAGCCGTTCCCTATCCTCCCTTACGGTAAAGGACCAAGGCGATTATATGCTGCAATACATGGTGGAGAGCGGAACGAGGCTCCAGCTGCTTGATAGCACAGGCCAAATCCGTATCGACTCCGATGGCTTCGCGCCGGATATCCGTTATACGACGGCTGACGTAAAATCTGCAATCGCAGGTGCTACCGGTAGCTGGAGAGGCGTCGATCCGTATTATGGCGAGCGTGTAATGTCCGTGACCATTCCGCTCTGGAATGAAACGCGCGTCGTGTCGATGCTTCGGTACTCGGCTTCGCTGGGACAGGTGGATGCGATGGTAAGCCTGCTTATTCGAATGGCTGCTGCAGTCGGTATCGGGGTTGTGCTGCTGTTTCTTGGCCTAAGCTTGTTTCTGGCACAGCGGATCGTGAAGCCGATTCGCGAGCTAACGAGGGCGGCCCGCTATATGGCGGAAGGAGATTGGACGCGCCGAGCCATTCAGCGAAATGATGATGAAATCGGTCAGCTTGCGGAAACGTTTAATGTCATGGTTATGGAGCTTAGCAAGCGCGAGAAGCTGAAGGATGACTTTATATCATCCATATCCCATGAGCTGCGCACGCCGTTAACGTCGATAAAGGGCTGGAGCGAGACGTTGAAGGAAAGCGAGCCTACGGAGGATGACGAAGAAGTTAAGCTGGGCTTATCTATTATCAGCAAAGAGACTGAGCGTTTATCGGGTCTTGTCGAGGATCTGCTCGATTTCTCGAAGCTGTCGGCGCGAACGATGGAGCTGCACAGCGAAGTGCTCGATTTCAACGGCCCGGTGAAGGAGACGGTCAATCAGCTTGCGGTGCGTGAGGAGCATACCCGTGTACGGATTCTTGCCACCTACGGGAAGAGCCCGATTGTCGTTCGCGGAGATGCGAACCGTTTGAAGCAGGTGATTATTAATTTGATCGACAATGCGCTTAAATTTACGCCGGCGGGCGGCACGATCCGCGTAGTTACGAATGCGGAGCAGGATGTCGCAATGCTCACCGTATCGGATACCGGCTGCGGGATTGAAGCGGAAGATTTGCCGCATGTTACGGAAAAGTTTTATAAGGCCAATACAGGACAAGGCGGTTCGGGACTCGGACTCGCAATCTGCAAAGAAATAATTGAGCTCCACGGCGGTCAGCTTACGATTGACAGCGAACGTGGAGCAGGTACGATCGTGACGATTCGAGTGCCGCTTATGCATGAGGAGTAGATTCCAGCCTCATTCATTTGCGCCGCTCTGATCGTCATTCTTTATAGAAAAGCAGTTTGCGCTTGGCAATCACATAAGTGATTGCAATGACGATCCCTAAGATTAGCATTAGGGAAAGCCAATTCTCCTTCATCCATGCAATCCATAAAGGCATGGTTTCGCACCTCCTGAACATGCTATAATGCCAATCCTATGTATAGTATGTCCCATTTCGCTGCATCGTAAGTGGGGCGATTATATTTTAAACGTAGGATTGACAGCTGCAGAGCAAGGATGATATTATGGTTTTAATGTTAATTCATAGTATACAGGTAGGAATTATTATATATAAGCTAACAGGAGGTTATCGGGATGGAAAAGCACTTGACGCTGCGACATAACGAGCTTGAGCTTGCGGCAACGCTGCATTACCCCGCAGACGGAATTAAAAATGAAACAGAGAAAAGGCAAGCTATTATCATATGCCATGGCTTCATTGGCTCTCGCATTGGCGTTGACCGATTGTTCGTGAAGACGGCTCGTGCGCTTGCAGCGCAAGGCTCTTACGTTCTGCGCTTTGATTACGGCGGCTGCGGAGAGAGCAACGGAGATTACGGTGCTCTCGGCTTCGATTCGATGGTCGACCAGACTAGAAGCGCGATTGATTATGTGGCAAGCATGGAGTGCGTCGATCCGCGCCGTATCGTATTGCTCGGCCACAGTCTTGGCGGAGCAGTTGCGATTATGACAGCCGTTAAGGACAAGCGGGCAAAGCGGCTGGTGCTTTGGTCCCCGGTAGCCTATCCGTTTAATGATATTGTACGTATTGTGGGACGCAGCAGCTATGATAACGCCGTTACGACAGGCAGCTCTGATTATCAAGGGTATACGCTGCAGCCCGTATTCTTCGAATCGCTGCTCCAGCATCAGCCGTTCCAAGCGGCAACGAGATTTGGGGGCGAGGTGCTGCTTGTGCACGGTACGAGCGATGAGCTGATTCCCGTTGACTACAGCTTCCTCTACCAGAAGGTGTTCTGGACCCGCAATGAGGGCTTATGCGATAAGGAAATTATTTTTCAAGCGAATCATACGTATTCAGCACGCAGCCATCAGGAGGAAGCGATCCGCGTGACCTCGGATTGGTTGAACGGTCTTGAGAAGCAGCAGGAGGATTGGCATCACTGGAGTATCTAAGGAAATGGAAGGCTAAAAGGGGCAAGCTCACAGATAATATGAGCTTGCCCCTTTATTCGGTTTGACGTTTGAATGTTCAAGCCCTGCGAATACGATTTCTGGCAGGAGATAAGGTTATCATGTGAAATTATTAATTTTTCAACCGAGAAAGCAGCATTTTTTGTCGAGACATCCTCTGTGAATTGTGTTTAAATGGAAGAAGTATGAAACCGAATACAAGCTAAGCTTAGCGGGGAAAAGGCAGGGTTATCGTATGGACAAACAAATCCGAAATACGGCAGCAGCGCTGCTATTATCGATTACTATTCTCCTTGCGTCATGCAGCGGAGATAACGGCGTAGGCAACACAACGCAGCCAACAAATGAAAATAACGAACCGACGAGAACGTCAGCGCCTGTATCTGAGCCGACACCGCTTCCTTATGATGCGCCGTTAACCGGCTTGAAGCTGGAAAAAGCCGCGGAGGCAAGACCGATTGCCGTGATGATTAATAATTTTGCAGCTGCTCGCCCGCAATCAGGACTCATGAACGCCGACGTGATATGGGAAGTGCTTGCCGAAGGCGGCATTACGCGGTTAATTGCGGTATTCCAGAGCACGGAAGGATTGACCGATTCGATTGGTCCGATCCGCAGTATCAGGCCTTATCTCATTGATATCGGGGACAGTTACGGAGCGATACTTGCTCATGCAGGCGCAAGCAACGACGGTTATGATGTGCTGCAGCATCAGGGCAAGCCATATTTAGATGAGATCTCGAATGCAGGCAGTTATTTCTGGAGGAGCAAGGATCGGAAAGCGCCGCATAACTTGTATTCAAGCTTAGAGAAGCTGCGCACGGGTGCGGAGAAGAAGAAATACAACTTGGATAAACAGGTGCCTCCGTACACGTTCGCGGAAGCGGGCTCCGCAGAGGCTGGGGTTCCGGCATCTGATATTACGATTTCTTTCCTGCTCAAAGATTACAGCGTAGGCTATGTATATGACTCGGTTACCGGTTTGTATAAACGTTCCATTGGCGGCAAACCGCATATTGATTTGAACAATAATGAACAGCTCTCGGGAACGAACCTGGTCGTGCTCGGAGCGGATCATGAGACGCTGGATAATGCGGGAAGGCTTGCGGTCGATATGACAAGCGGAGGCTCGGCGATGCTGTTCCAGAAGGGCAAAGCCATTGAAGCGGAATGGGTCAGGGCTCCTGACGGAATGGTTCGGATTGTGAAGAACGGAGTAGAGCTGCCATTCGTTCCCGGCAAAACCTTCTTTCATATCGTGCCGAACAAACCGACATTTGAGGGGCATGTATCTTGGGTACAAACGTAGCACTTTGGAAACACTGTTAACAGGCGTTAACGGATGAGCTTCCTGGGTATAGAATGGACGCAATCTTGTAACGAGATTGTGTCTTTTTTATATTTATTTTGAAAATCTAAAAGTTTTCATAAAACCTTTACATTCTCTTAACAATTCGCATGTAAACTATGTTAAGATATTGTGGGCTCAGCAGTGCGCCTAAACATCAAGTCGGGTAAAGGGGATTAAGATGTTCAAGAAAAAGGATATTTTCTTTAAGACGTTCGAAGAAATGGCTGACTCTATCGTCGAGGCTGTTGAGTACTTCGCCAAAGGGCTGTCAGACTTATCGGATGTAACAGCTTTCGCCAAAACCATGAAGGAATACGAAAGCAAATGCGACAAACATGTGCATACGATTTTGAAGGAATTGAACAAAACGTTCATCACTCCGATCGAGCGCGAAGATATTATGGCCCTGACGAGTTCGCTTGATGATGTTCTTGACGGCATAGAAGCTTGTGCTTCCCGTTTTGAAATGTACAACATTCGTGAGAAGGATGAGTACATAACCCTATTCGGCGACATTCTTGTTCGTTCTTCGCACCAAATCAAGAAGGCAATTTACTTGCTGACTGAGCGTAAGCTGCTTGCCATCCGCGAGCCGAATATTGCGCTTAACGAGCTTGAGAACCAAGCGGATGACCTGCTTCGGGTTTGCATTAAGAGCTTGTTCACGAACGTCACAGATCCAATTGAGCTGATGAAGCGCAAAGAGATTTACGAGATGCTGGAGCAAACGACCGACTTCTGCGAAGATGTTGCTAATACGCTGGAATCGATCATTATGCGTAACAGCTAATCTGGAGAGTAGGAGTCTTACACAATGGATTTAATCGTTCTATGGATTGTAGTATTTCTAGCGCTTTCGTTTGATTTTATAAATGGATTCCACGATACAGCCAACGCCATTGCGACTGCTGTATCTACTCGGGCATTAAAGCCTAGGGTTGCAATCGTCATGGCGGCTGTTATGAACTTCGTCGGCGCCATTACCTTCACTGGCGTTGCTGCAACAATCGGCAAGGGCGTTGCTAATCCGGCTGAGCTGGAGCAGGGCGTTCCAATCGTAATCGCTGCCTTATTATCCGCGATAGTATGGAATTTGCTCACCTGGTGGTTTGGCATTCCGTCCTCATCCTCGCATGCTTTGATCGGCTCCCTAGCGGGTGCGGTTATTGGCGGAGCAGGTGTGAGCGCGATTAACTCCGGCGGACTGATCAAGATCGTACAAGCGTTGATCTTTTCACCGTTGATTGCTTTCACTGCCGGTTTTATCATTATGTGGATATTAAAATTGGTGTTCGCCAAATCAAGTCCGCATCAAGTGAATAAAGGGTTTCGTTTTGGCCAGATTCTTACGGCTGCGTTCCAATCGTTCTCGCACGGCACGAATGATGCGCAGAAAGCGATGGGTATCATCGTATTTGCGCTAGTAGCATCCGGCATTCAGACGACGATGGACGTTCCGCTCTGGGTTAAGATTTCCGCAGCGACAGCGATGGCGCTCGGTACCTCGGTCGGCGGCTGGAAGATCATCAAGACGATGGGTACAAAAATTTTCAAAATCGAGCCGATCAACGGTTTCGCAGCTGATATCGGTTCCGCTGCAGTTATTCTGACGGCAACAATGATTCACCTGCCGGTAAGTACAACGCATGTTATTACCTCTTCGATCCTCGGTGTAGGCAGCGCGAAGCGCTTCTCCGCCGTAAAATGGGGCGTTGCGGGCCGTATCATCATTGCATGGATCATTACCATTCCGATTACGGTCGTAATGGCTATGGTATTCTATTGGATTATTCATTTCTTCTTCCTGTAAGAAGAATGACCTGAGATAGTGAGGAAAACCTCACTCGCCATGAGCCTTTGGTTCATGGGGAATGAGATTTACCTCACTATTTTTTGTGTTCTCTTGTGGACAACCATTATCGAAATTGCGCGAAATTTGCGTGTATACACATAGTTAATAACAGCTGTGTATGGAATCGCTTCGGCGACAACGGTAATAAGCGGCGATATGGGAAATGATGTTGTGGATGAGTGAGTGCTGAAGAAATAGGCTCTCCAATATCAATAAGATATACACATCGAATGAACAGCTGTGCATGGAACGTAAGCGAGCTGCTGCCGAAGCCTGTCGAAGGTTGCACTTGTACACAAGCGTATTTGAAAAACATTGATCGTTGTTCAAAATCCTGTGGATAGCTTGGCGAAAATCTTATCCACAGGCGAATAACTTGATTTTATTGTGTGTGAGAATGTGAATAAACCATCGCAAGCAAAACACCCGAATGCAGCGCTGCGCGCTGCAATCAGGGATGCTTCACTTGGGACGATGTAGGTGAAATATATCCAAGCCCTACTCTTGCGGGAGGCTTATCGACGGCGTTTTGGCTTGCGGCGGCGAACTCCATTGTTGCTTGAGCCGGAGCCGGAGCTTGGCTTGCGACGCTTTCGGCGCTTTGGTTTCCATTCGCCGTCGTCATCATCGGAATCAGACGATGACTTTTTGCTGAAGGAGCCCATGAGCACTTTGACCAGCGGCGCCATTTGGGAGACGCTGGACATGACCTTTTGGACTTTCGTAACCGTTGTAAGAATACCGTCAATACCGCCAATCCGATCGATGTAACCTTTGATTTCACCTAGGCTGGCAAGGGAGAAGCCGCCTGCTTTGGTGCTGGCGGTCGTTTCAATTAACTCAGCTGTTGATTCCGGTATAACGGCGGGCAGGATATCCTGCGTATGCGGCGATGCTGATGCCGGCGGCATCGTCGGCAGGTCTCCGCCAAAGTTGAAGCCGCTCGACTTGGCGCCGGACGATTTGCTTGGCGGGCCTTGCGTAAGCCGTTGGCCGCCGTGCCAATCGTCATGCTGGTTGCCGTTACCGGGGTTATTGCGATAATTCACACGGATCACAACCCTTCTTTTATAACAGTCTATGGGGTAGGCGAACATACGGATTGGACGAATGCCCCGGGTACCGGATTTTTTCTGGATAAATGCCCTGTGCTTGTATGCGTCTGCGCTTCAAAACGGCGCCGTGGTCATCTTCCACTCTGTGATGCGTGAATACGGTAATGTTTGAAAAAAACGGTTAAAAAAGATACAATAGTAACATTAGTTTTAATAGGAGTGAATTCACATGCAGCTCAAAAAGCTGAACGATAAAGCGATAGATCAATTATTCGAAGCGATTCTAACATTGAAGTCGGTAGAGGAATGTTATGTGTTCTTTGACGATTTGTGCACAGTGAATGAAATCCAGTCGTTATCCCAAAGACTTGAAGTAGCGCGTATGCTCGGCAAGGGCAGTACATACAACGCAATCGAAGCAGAAACGGGTGCCAGCACAGCAACGATTTCAAGGGTGAAGCGTTGTTTGAACTATGGTAATGACGGATATAAAATGGCTTTAGAGCGTTTGGGAAGGTAGGTAAACCTTCAATGAAGCCAGGCATTCTCGTGATTAGTCACGGCTCCAGAGAAGCTGCGTGGGTTAAGCTGGTTGATGATGCCGTCATTGCGGCAGCAGCTTCGCCGCGCTTATCAGATATTCCAATTGTGTCGTCCTTTCTCGAAATTATTGAGGGACGGCTTATTCAGGATGGAATCTATGAGCTTGAACGCCTGGGTGTAACGGACATGTATGTCGTGCCGTTCTTCATTTCGTCTGGCAGCACGCATGTGGATGAAATCGGGCAAGCATTTGGTTTGCCTTGGCTTACGGATCTGGAGGGAGACCTTGGTACCTTTCGCGTATCGGCTAATATACGCTACGGTCTGCCAATCGATGATGATCCGGAAATTGCAGAGCTGCTTGCAGCGAATATAATGGAATTATCCACAGAACCAGAGAAGGAAGCTTTGCTGCTTATTGGACACGGCAGCAAGGAAAAGGTGTTTCACGAGCGCTGGCAGGAAGGCCTGCTGAAGCTCGGCGAGAGGCTGCGCGGTCTAGGCGGCTATAAGCGAGCAGAGTACGCGATGCTGCTGCCCGATCAAGCCGCGGCGAAGCTTGCAGCGATGCAGGCCGCAAACCCGGGGGAAGCGGTCATTGTTGTACCGCTGTTTCTGAGCCGGGGTTATTTTACAAACCATGTAATTCCGACTCGACTTACAGGACTAGAGTATCGATATAATGGTAAGGCAATGCTTCCTAATCAGGCGATTGAAAGATGGCTGGAGCGTCAGATGCTGGAGGGCCTGCAGCGTTTGAATGAAAAGTAGAGAGCATTCTTTTATTCATAGAGGCTAGGTTGAATGGATGGTTAGGAGTGGAGCCGAGATGGCAATCAAACGGGCGAGACTTATTTATAACCCGACATCGGGAAGAGAAGAAATGAAAAAGCGTCTGCCTGATATTCTTCAGCGGCTCGAGCAGGGCGGCATTGAAACAAGCTGTCACGCGACGATCGGAGAAGGAGACGCAACGCTTGCGGCAGCGGAAGCGGCGGATCGCGGCTATGACATGATCATTGCGGCGGGCGGTGACGGCACGCTGTATGAGGTCATTAACGGTCTCACGAGCAAGCAGAACCGGCCTCCGCTCGGCATACTGCCGGTGGGCACAACGAATGATTTTGCACGGGCGATGGGCATTCCGAAGCACTGGGAGTACGCCGTCGACCTGATTATTCAACAATACAGCCGGCCGATTGATGTCGGTAAGGCGAATGAGCGTTATTTTATCAACATTGCCGGGGGCGGCTCCTTGACGGAGCTGACGTATGATGTGCCGAGCAAGCTGAAGACGATGATAGGCCAGTTGGCTTATTATATGAAGGGCATGGAGAAAATGACCCGCCTTCGTCCAACCGAGCTGACCTTTCAAGCCGCTGGCGTAGGCGAGTTCCACGATGAATTCATGATGTTCCTTATCTGCAACAGCAACTCGGTCGGCGGCTTCGAGCGGCTAGCGCCAGACTCTAAGCTGGATGACGGCTTATTGGATGTGCTGCTTATCCGTAAATGCAACCTGCCTGAGTTTATTAAGCTGGTCACGCTGGCGCTGCGCGGCGAGCATTTGAATGATCCGCATGTGATTCATTTCCGGACGGATGAGCTTAAAGTAACGACGCCGGATTACGTGCAGATTAACCTCGATGGCGAATATGGCGGCGTGCTGCCATGCACGTTCTCGGTGCTGCCTTCGCATTTGCGGATTTTTGCGGATGAGACCGGTGAATCAACTTACCGCTAAGAACGGTTGAATGCGGGAATTAGGGAATAATGGATAGCAATAAGTAAGCAACAGCATTGAAGATAGAGCGGAGAGAGTTTATGAACAAAGGCAGAAGCAGAGGCGGCAAAGGGAGAGCGCGCGGCGCGGCTGGTGTGAGTGCGAGTGCGGCGGTCCGGGTAGATGCTCCTTTTCAGAAAAATGAAGAAGTCACCGTCGATATCATCGGCTTGACGCATGACGGAGAAGGGGTAGGCCGCGCTGACGGCTTTACCCTTTTTATACAGGGGGCACTTCCCGGTGAACGCGTGCGCGCGAAGGTGATGAAGGTCAAGAAGCAATACGGCTATGCCAGGCTTGAAGAGCTGGTGCTGAAGAGCCCTTCGCGGATTGAGCCGCCTTGCGATATTTATAAGGAGTGCGGCGGCTGCCAGCTGCAGCACTTCGATTACCCCGCGCAGCTGGAGTGGAAGCGGCAGCATGTCGTGGACAATTTGGTGCGGATCGGGAAGCTGCATGTGGCGGGAGAAGGCAGTCTTGCAGATGGAAAGAGCGTTTCAGAGGGAATCATCGTACATCCTACGGTTGGCATGGACGAGCCTTGGCGCTACCGGAACAAAGCTTCGGTACCAATCGGCGCGAGCGCTCATGACGGGCAATTGATCGCGGGCTTCTACGCGCGCGGCAGCCATCGAATTATTGATATGGACGATTGTCTAATCGAGCATGAGCATAACGACGAGGTGATTCGCGTCGTGAAGCGGATTGGCCGGGAGCTGGGCGCTTCGCCTTACGATGAACAATCGGGCCGCGGCGTGCTGCGCCATGTCATGGCGCGGACGGGTGTCGTGACGGGTGAAATCATGGTTGTGCTGGTGACGAACGGCAAGAAGCTGCCTAAGGCGGAGCAATGGGTTAAGCGTATCCGCGAGGAGCTGCCGGGTGTGAAGAGCATCGTTCAGAACGTTAACGAGCGGAACACGAACGTCATTTTTGGCGATGAGACGCTTGTTCTTTGGGGAAGCGAGGTCATCTATGATGAGCTCGACGGTATCCGCTTCGCGATCTCGGCAAGATCGTTTTATCAGGTTAATCCGATGCAGACGGTTGAGCTTTACCGCAAAGCCGTGGAATATGCCAGATTGACAGGAACGGAAACGGTTATTGATGCCTACTGCGGCATCGGCACCATATCGCTGTTCCTTGCTCGGCAAGCTGGGCGCGTCTATGGCGTGGAGATTGTACCGGAAGCCATCGAGGATGCGGCTCGCAATGCAGCGTTGAACGGCATATCCAATGCTTCTTTTGAAGCTGGGCCAGCCGAAGTTGTCATCCCGCGCTGGCGCAAGGAAGGCATCACGGCGGATGTGATCGTCGTTGATCCGCCTCGCAAAGGCTGCGATCCCGCATTGCTCGAGACAATTCTGGCGATGCAGCCGGAGAGAGTCGTTTACGTGAGCTGCAATCCTTCTACGCTGGCAAGAGATTTGCGCGTACTTGAGGACGGCGGATACCGGACGGCTGAGGTTGTGCCTGTGGATATGTTCCCTTGGACGGTTCATGTGGAGAGTGTGGTCTGGTTAACTCGTGAGGGTTAATACAGAGGGCTAAAAACCTGATATCTGTTGGGTTTTGGGGTGTAGTACAGAATAGTGATAGTGGCAGTACAGAGGTTGTAAGTGTTAGGTAATATTGTACAAAATAACCGTAATTCAACATAAAAGAACGTCAAAATGACGCTAGGATGAGTTGATCCTAAGCGTCATTTTTTTGTTTTTGTCCTGAAATCTGATTGGTAAACAAGGATTCAAACTTATCGGCAGCTGATTAATCGGCCGAACGGAGTGCATGACCACAGCAGATATATGCATTAAGCCATTACTGTTTTCCTAGCTTTTAATTTTGCTGTTGACAATCTTATTGTGGAGTAATAAAATGAGAAAAAATGTGTAACCGATTACACAACACGAATCATAATCTGCTGCAGATAAAGAGGTGCTAAATTGACAAAGCCGAAAATTACAGTAATAGGAAGCATGAATATAGATATGGTGACAGAAACAGAGATCATGCCGAATCAGGGCGAGACGATTTTTGGTAGCGTTTTCTCTAGCTTCACTGGTGGGAAAGGAGCTAATCAAGCCGTAGCTTGTGCACGTCTTGGGGCACAGGTGACGATGATCGGCTGTGTTGGCGAAGATCACTTCGCAAAGCAACTTATGGAGGATTTGGAGAAGGAAGGTATCGATACGACCTATGTGAAAACGGTTCCACATATCTCGACAGGGATAGCGACGATCACCATATGCGACAATGATAATCGTATCATTGTTATCCCCGGGGCAAACCATTGCCTGCTTCCAGAAGATATTTTGGCCTTGAAGGAAATTATTGCAAACTCGGATATGGTCTTGCTTCAGCAGGAAATTCCATTTGATACAGTGGAGACAGCTGTAAGACTTGCTAATGAGCTGGACATTCCAGTTATGCTGAATCCTGCTCCTGCGATTAAGCTGCCTAAAGAGCTGCTTGAGCAGGTTCATATGATTACGCCGAATGAAAACGAGCTTGCCATATTGCTCGGCATTGACGACAAGCAAGAACGAACGTACGAGCAGCTGCTTGAGCTGTATCCGCATCGTATAGTGATGACCGGCGGCAGCAAGGGTGCATTTTACAAAAATCTAGACGGCGAGATCAGGCATGAGCAGGGGAAAAAAGTAGAGGCGGTCGATACGACCGGTGCAGGCGATACCTTCAACGGCGCACTGGCAGTGAAGCTAAGTGAGGGGGCGTCGCTAGATGAGGCGGTTAAGTTCGCGGTCGCAGCCAGCGCACTATCGGTCACCAAGCTAGGTGCACAGAGCGGTATGCCTTTACGTCCTGATGTCGAACGGTTTATGGAAACGCAATCTTAATATTTAACTTCGAGAGGACTTACAGATGAAAAGAAATGGCATATTAAACAGTGAGATAGCAGCAGTAATTGCCAGAATGGGCCACACCGACTGTATCGTAATTGGTGATTGCGGGCTGCCGATTCCTGATTCGGTTAAACGAATCGATTTGGCTGTAAAGCCTGGCCTACCGTCTTACCTTGATACGTTAGAAGCGGTGCTTGCCGATATGGAGGTTGAATCAGCCATCATCGCCACTGAAATGACGGAGCAAAATGTTCCGATCTATGACAACACAAAGATACTGCTGAACGGCATTCCGATTAAGCAAGTATCGCATGAGGAGCTTAAAAGACTAACCTTACAAGCGAAAGCGGTGATTCGTACGGGCGAAGCAACGCCATACGCGAACATCATTCTGCAATCAGGCGTTTTTTTCTAATAAAGGCGCTGTTCAGCAAAAGGGGTGGCAACAATGGAGTTTCTTATTGAAATGACTGGCATTCATAAATCCTTTTCCTCCGTACAAGTTTTAAAGGACGCCGCATTTCAGCTCAAGCCGGGTGAAATTCACGCTCTGATGGGTGAGAATGGCGCAGGTAAATCAACATTGATGAAAATTTTGACAGGCGTGTATAAGGCCGACTCTGGCTCTGTTAAGGTCAAGGGGCAGGAAGTGATGTTCACGGATCCGAGGCAAGCTGAGGATATGGGCGTTGCGATCATTCATCAGGAGCTGAACATTATTCCGAAGCTGTCCGTTTCCGAAAACATGTTTCTAGGAAGACAGCTTACCTATGGCAAATCCGGAATTGTACGCGATAAGGAAATGAAACGCAAAACGCGTGAATATTTACAGCGCCTGGGTGTTGAGATTGATCCAGATGCTGAGGCGGATACATTGTCTATCGGACAGCAGCAAATGATCGAGATTGCGAAAGCGCTATCTAAAAATGCAGAGGTTCTTATTATGGATGAGCCGACTGCGGCGCTGACGGATCGTGAAATCGAAGCTTTGTTTAAAATAATGGATCAACTGCGGCGCGAAGGTGTAGGCATTGTCTACATCTCACATCGGATGGAGGAAATCTTTCGGATGTGTGACCGTATATCTGTTCTGCGTGACGGAGCTTTTCTCGGAACGGAGAAGATAGCCGAAACGACGGTTGAGCATATCGTTCGATTAATGGTCGGCCGCGAGATTGGCGAACGTTATCCGGAGCGCAAAAGCAAAATTGGAGCGGAGCGGCTTCGGGTAGAGAATTTAAGCGATGGCAGGAAGCTAAGCGGTATAAGCTTCTCCGCAGCAGCCGGAGAAATAGTCGGCATTGCCGGACTTATGGGAGCAGGCCGGACGGAAATTGTACGTATGCTGTTCGGGGCCGACAAGAAAAGGCAGGGTAAAATCTTTATTGATGGCCAGGAGGTTACAATCAACAGCCCGGCGCGAGCGATCGAAGCGGGAATCGTATTCGTGACGGAAGACCGCAAGCATCAGGGATTAGTGCTCGGCATGTCTGTCCGTGAAAATCTATCCTTAACTAATTATAAGCGTATTGCTAGCTCTGGCGTTATTTCTGCCAAAAAGGATAACGAGCTGTCGGATAAAATGATTAAGCGGTTTAATATTAGAACGCGTGATCCTGAGCAGACCGTTAAATCGTTAAGCGGAGGCAATCAGCAGAAGGTTGCCATCGGCAAATGGTTAGGCGAGCTACCAAAAGTGTTCATTATGGACGAGCCGACAAGAGGGGTAGACGTCGGGGCTAAGAAGGAAATTTACAGCATGATGAATGAGCTTAGCGAGCAAGGCGTCACGATTATTATGGTTTCATCTGATTTGCCCGAAGTTTTAGGTGTAAGCGACCGCGTTATTGTCGTTCATGAGGGGCGCATCTCCTCTATTTTGGACAAGGCGCAAATGAATCAGGAAACAATCATGCATGCGGCGACAGGAGGAAGCGGCAATGGCCATTGACAAAAAACAACTATCATCTACTCTGCAGAAGCTGGGTCCGCTCATCGGACTTCTTATTATTACCGTCATTTTAATCATAGCAAGCCCAAATTTCTTGACCGTAAACAATATATTAAACGTGTTCCGCCAAGTTTCCATTAATGCTTTAATCGCTTTTGGCATGACCTTTGTCATTTTGACCGGGGGCATCGATCTATCAGTAGGCGCAACGCTGGCACTATCTGGAGCATTGACCGCAGGGCTGTTGAACGGCGGTATGGACCCATTAACGGCTATAATCATTGGACTCGTTGCCGGTGGAGTTATGGGAGCGATTAATGGTCTTTTGATTACGAAGACAAAAATTGCACCATTTATCGCGACGCTGGCGACGATGACCATATACCGGGGCTTAGCACTCGTCTATACGGATGGCAGGCCTATAACTGGATTTGAAAGCGAATTATTCACATTAGTTGGCGGCGGTTACTTTTTTGGGGTACCTGTTCCGGTTATTATTACGATCATTTTTTTCGCCGTATTATATTTTATCTTGCGCAAAACGACTTTCGGCAGAAATGTATACGCAATCGGAGGAAATGAAGAGGCTTCGCTGCTTTCAGGCATTAAGACCGGACGCTTTAAGATTTATGTGTATGCCTTGACAGGACTGCTGTCGTCGCTAGCGGGAATCATTCTTACGTCTCGTCTGAACTCAGCGCAGGCAAATGCCGGCACGGGCTATGAGCTGGATGCTATTGCAGCTGTCGTGCTGGGCGGTACTAGTTTATCCGGCGGCAAAGGATGGATCGTCGGCACGCTGGTGGGAGCGCTCATTATCGGCGTTTTGAACAACGGCTTGAATCTTCTTGGTGTCTCATCGTTTTATCAGCAGGTGGTTAAAGGGATGGTTATTCTGTTGGCGGTATTGCTTGATCGCAAGAAGGCCAATAGCTAAATCATATAATTCAAACAAAGAAAAGGTGGTTGCAACATGAAAAAGACAACGAAACTACTAAGTATCGGTATGATTACAGCACTGCTCCTTGCTGGCTGTTCAACAACGGCTCCTGGATCAGGAAATAAAGAGGCTGAACAAGCCGGAAACAAAACAGAAGGGATAAAGATCGGACTAGCCGTCTCGACGCAAAGCAATCCATTTTTCGTTACCTTGAAAGAAGGCGCACAGACAGCTGCTGCGGCTGGATCGGCAGAGTTGATTACCGTTGACGCGCAGGATGATGCCGCTAAGCAAGCGTCCTCAATCGAGGATTTAATTCAGCAAAAGGTAGATGTCATTATTATTAACCCTACAGATTCGGCAGCGATCGTACCCGCAGTGGAATCCGCTAACGCAGCAGGCATTCCCGTTATTACGGTCGATCGCACGGCCGACGGCGGAAAAGTAACGACGCATATTGCTTCCGATAACAAAGCTGGCGGCGTGCTTGCTGCGAAGTTTCTCGCTGAGCAGCTTGGCGGAACAGGCAAGGTTGTCGAGCTAGAAGGTATTCCGGGCTCTTCGGCAGCTCGCGAGCGCGGTGCGGGCTTCAATGAAGAAATCGCCAAAGCGAGCGGTATCCAAATAGCGGCTAAGCAGCCTGCCGATTTTGACCGGGCTAAAGGATTGACTGTTATGGAAAACATTTTGCAAGGAAACAAAGACATTAAAGCTGTTTTCGCTCATAATGATGAAATGGCGCTTGGCGCTCTCAAGGCGATTGAAGCAGCAGGCGCAGCTGGTATCCTTGTCGTCGGCTTCGATGCGACAGATGATGCTGTAAAGGAAGTATTCGCAGGAAAATTGAGCGCGACTGTAGCGCAAAAACCTGATATGATGGGTATTTTAGCAGTACAAACCGCAATAAAGATTGCCAAAGGCGAGACGGTTGAGGAATCGATTCCTGTTGAGCTTGAGCTCATTACGAAAGATTCCGCTAAATAGTAACGAGCGGCGTTAAACCAAACAAGTGTATTTACGTTCCCGCGAGCGTAAATACACTTGTTTTTATCAAAAGCCAGGCGGAGTCGCGAAAGGATTTTGTTAATAATGACTACAATTAAAGATGTTAGCAAACTAGCTGGCGTGTCCGTTGCCACCATATCCCGACTGCTTAATCAAAGTGGCTATGTCAGCAAGGAAGCAGAAATCGCAGTTATGGCAGCGATAAAAAAACTGAATTATAAGCCTAACAATATTGCAAGAAGCCTGGCAGGCAAAAAAACAGCTGCAGTTGCCTTAATGGTGCCAGATATTTTAAATCCCTTTTTCCCCGAAATAGCCCGCGCAGTCGAGGATGAAGCAGCGGCTCACGGCTTCACGCTTGTGTTATGCAATACGGACAATAATCCGGACAAAGAAAAGAAGTATATCGAGACACTTATCAACAAGCAGATAGACGGCATTATTATTTCATCCTATACCGTACTGCCTGAGCAAATCATTGCCTTACAGGACCGCGACATTCCGATTGTAGCTATTGATAAATCTTTTTCTGACTATCCCATCCTTTCGGTCACTGCAGCGAACCGTAAGGGCGGTGAAATGGCAGTTGAGCATCTTCTATCTGTCGGCTGTCGCAAGATTGCTCATATTTCAGGCCCTACGCATGTGCATCCATCTAGGGAGAGAACACTTGCCTATGAAGAAGTGTGCAGAGATTTGCCTTGGTTTATGCCAAGTCTGATCGGTTATGGCAACTTCAGCGTTGCAGGGGGCTATCAAGCAATGAAGGAAATTTATAAGCTGCATCCTGATGTGGATGGTGTATTTGCAGGCAATGATTTGATGGCATCTGGGGCGTTAAAGGCGTTAATTGAGATGGGAGTCAGGGTCCCGGAGCAAGTGAAGCTAATCGGCTTCGACGGCATTCGAATGGACATGGTTTACCCTGAAATTACGACCATCTCACAACAAATTTATTCGATCGGCAAAACAGCGATGGATTATTTAATCCGTTTAATCAACAATGAACCAATCGTGCGTAAAAATTACGAGTTTGATGTGGAACTGCTGCGAAAGGCCACGACTTAGCGCTTCGGGCTAAGTAAAGAGGTTCGAGAAACGATGATAAATTCTCTTCGCTTGTCTTAGGTGGATCTTGCTGGAAAGAAGAGGCAGGACAACCAAAGGCCTTAATACAATGAATAGGATCAAAAGTATAGTCGAAAACAATCGCTTCCTGAAAAAAGTTAGCGTTTAAAGATATTCCCTCGATTTTGGTAAACAGTTTCTTGGGGTGGCACAATTGCAAACAGATCAAGGCTTTAGCCCACTCTAACAAATGCCAACCAAGAGACCTATGTTCCCTTGGAGGGTGCATGTGGAGTGCTGTTCACTGTTAGTCCGGAAAGATTAATAGTTAAGATGTATTGTCGGAAATAGTTAAGAGGGGCTAATTGCCCCTCTTTTTATTTACCCGAATCAATACACAATGAATTGACAATTGAATACAGTTACAGTAAGCTGCGAGTAATACAGTTGACTGTAACGGATGCGGCGAAGTGTAAATGGAGGTGTGTTATGAATAGTTATACTGCCAAACAAATAGCGGAAGTTCTCCAACAAGACGACCCACGCATGAATTTACGAACGGTAAGGTATTACACGCAAATTGGTATGATACCGCCCCTTGAATTAGTCGGTAATAAAAGGGTGTACACGGATAATCACATTCACTACTTTCGCGCTATTATCACCTTATCAAGAACAGGCGAAACCTTAGCATCCATTCAGGAATCATTAAAGAAACTTTCATTGGAGGACATTGAAAAAATCAGTCAGCAAATGGCACTGTATGAACCGAGCCGAATGATTGAAAGCGAAACACTGAAAATAACTGATGATGTCATCATAACGATTAGCCCACGTATTTCTGCTGAATTAAAGCAAAAAGTAATTGATTCGGTATCGCAGGCATTAAGGGGTGAAAATCAATGATGCTTGAAATTAAGTTAGCTAAATCAATGATGGAGAACGAAGAAGGAATGAATCACATATGGATACAAATCTTTCGGAATGAAGAATCTGTTCCCCAAATAACCGAAATGGAAATACAACTTCCGAATGGGATTTATCGCTCATGTAATCTCAATGGTTATGCCGAGAATGGTCGTGAACAAATTCTCCTCGGTTCAAAGGACAAAGAGGTTATGATTGAAATTTTTACCCAAGACGCAGCAGCATGTGGTGAAGTGATAATTAGTGTGGCTTTGTTATCACGCGAGAAGACGATCACCCGAGAAATACCAATACGGTTGGTATGTGAAGATGAAATGGATTTGGTCAAGATTGACGAACAAGTTGTAGAACGTATTAAAGAATTAGGTAATGCCAATATCACTCCTTCAAGTAAAGATACAGATACCGTTTTTATTCAACCTAGAGTTTTGAGATCCAAGCACAATGAGTTTTCTTACTTAGAAGAGAAATACCGTGTTGATTAATCACATACTGGCTCAACAAACGGGTCAATTATTTATTTGAGAAAAATGAAAGAGATACCGACAGAGATAACTTTATGGACGCCCACGAAGCAAAGGAATACGGGTTAATTGACAAAGTCATTTTTATGTCTTAATAACGGACAGAAGAGGTGGTGGGGTTCGTGGACAATGAACAAATTGAATATACTGTAGAATATCAAGACGCTTATGGTGTTTTGTATTTCGAAAATGTGAAAGCAAACAATTTTGCCGAAGCAAAGACGCAAATTCGCCAAAGATTCCCTGATGTGGTTATTAGTGCGATTACGATTGTTTCAAAAAAGAATGGAGAAGAGCAATAAATTACGATAGACCGTGCATATAGTGGCGGTCTGCACTGGGTGGGGCCTATATTGACGTATTTGGGGGGCGAGTAGTGATGAGCAATCTTTTACAGGTTAGAGTAACGGGGATATTGGTTGAGGATGGAAAAATTCTATTAGTCAAACAGAACGTAACGTCCGACCGAAAATGGTCATTGCCGGGAGGCAGAGTTGAACAAGGCGAGACACTTGAAGATGCAATTGTAAGAGAAATCGAAGAAGAAACAGGACTTACCACTGAAGTTTCCAAGTTATTATACATATGCGATAAACCTGATGCTTCGCCTTCACTAATACACATAACGTTCCTACTCGAAAAAATAGGTGGGGAAATACGCCTCCCATCGAACGAGTTTGATAGTAATCCTATAAGTGGTGTGGAAATGGTTCCGATTCATGACCTTGTAGTCCATGGATTCTCTGAGAAATTTATGACGATTGTTCAGAAAGGCTTTCCTGAGTCAGGAAGCTACAAAGGTCTAAAAAGCAACATCGGCTTATAAGGAGGAACGACGAATGAAAAATGTTTATGTTGTTCGACATTGTAAGGCAGAAGGACAAGCCTCTGATGCTCAACTAACCGCGATTGGTGTTGAACAAGCGGAAAAGCTTGCTGAAGTTCTCAAGGACAAAGATATCGATTATATCATCTCAAGTCCTTATGAAAGGGCTTACCGTACTATAAAACCATTATCCGATAAAATAGCTGTTGCAATCGCCTTGGATGAACGATTGACTGAAAGGGTGTTGTCAGATAAGAACCATCCTGATTGGCTTGATATGCTTCGTAAGACATACGATGATTTAGACATATGTTATGAGGGTGGAGAGTCCAGTAACAGGGCTATGAGCCGTGTTATTAGTGTAGTCATGGAAGTTCTGAATAGTGAGAACAAAAACATTGTAATCGTTTCACATGGAAACCTGATATCACTCCTACTTAAGCATTTTGATGACCGCATTGGGTTTAAGGAGTGGGAATCTTTATCCAATCCTGATGTATTTCATCTTACACTCTCAGCAGAGGATAAGCCTAACATTCATCGAATATGGGCAGAGTGATTTTATTTTAGAACAAACACATTCCCTCGGACACGTACATGTTTGTTGTCACTGTCTACTCGTCACATGTGGAGTGTGTAGTGTCATTACATTGCATTAACAGATAAGGAGACATCTAAATCGTCAATATCGTTAATATCGTTAATTTCGTCAATATCGTTAATATCGAACAAAAGCCAAGCCCTTATCGATAAGAGGGTTAGGCTTTTTTTTGTTGTAACGAGTTTGCTTCGGTAAATGTACGTTTTGCGATATCAAGTTAAAAATCGATTATATACGCAATCCTGCCATGTACATATAATTTGAAGTGTACTAACCAATGTACAGAAAAGGGGAAAACTATGAGTCGATATTCGAAGGTTGCAAGGTTATTAACGCTTTCGATTGCAATTGGACTACTAACGACATTAGCCGCTTGTACGAACAGTAACAATCAAAACTCGGCAAGTCCGTCAAACTCAGCTAATAGTCCATCTGCATCGGACGCCGGTAATGCGGCAGAGTCGTCGAAAGGATGGAATCAGAAGTTCGACCCTCCGGTTACAATTACGACTGCTATCGTAGATGATGGCACTTCGAGGGGTAATGCGTTCAAGCCAGGCGAGTCCATGGAGGACAACGTGAATCTCCGTTGGATGAAAGAGAATATAGGAATCAACGTGAAATTCGATTTTATTGTAACAAAACCAGAAGATTACGATACGAAACTTCGCCTCCTGCTTTCCAGCGGCGGCAAGCTGCCTGATGCATTCGCAGCAGGGGGCGATCCGCTGCAAAGCTTGCTCGCGGCCAATAAATTGATGCCTCTGGACGAAGCCATCGAGAAATACGCACATCCCGAGTATAAGAAGATGTTGGAGACGTATAGTTACGCACTGGGTGAAGTCAAGAAAGACGGCAAGATTTACGGTTTGCCAGCTTTCTTCATGGGTGACGAAGGCACTGTGATGTGGATTCGCAAAGACTGGCTTGAAAATCTAGGTCTGAAGCCACCTGCAACGTTGGACGAATTCGAAAACGTTCTTAAGCAATTCACAGAGAACGACCCCGATAAAAACGGACAGAACGATACGATCGGTTTGGCCGTGCCGCTTAAAGAAGGGCCTTGGACATGGATGGGTCAGACAGACGCGATCGTAGGCGCCCTCACCGATCAAATGATCAATACTTACGACGTGCGCTTGTTCTGGAACAAGGGTACAGACGGCATGTTGAGCTACGGCGCGATCCATCCGGACGCCAAACTGTATTTGCAAAAAATGAGAGATTGGATGAGCACAGGCTACATGGATAAAGAAGCCGGAATCAAGGATCCGGCGAAAGCCTCCGAATTGGTAGCAAGCGGTAAGGCCGGCATAATGTTCGGGCCGTTCTGGATGGGTGATTGGCCGCTCGGAGACGCCACCAAGAACAATCCGGAAGCCGATTTCCAGCCGTATCCGCTCCCAGCCGGTCCGGACGGAGAGGCGAGACGCGCGGAGAAGCCATTGGCCCAGGGCTTCACGGTATTCAACAAAGACTTCGAAAATATCGAAGCCTGGTTCGCGTACTTTAACAAAATATTCGCGAAAAAATTGGAGATGGAAGGTGATCCGTACTTCGATCCGCGTTGGAAAGACGGATTCTACGAAGGGTACGATTACGTGAAATTGGATGACAAAATCATCAAGAGCAATTACGAAGCCGCAGGTGTCCCGGCAGACCAATGGCCGCTGAAAGACGGCGCCACTATAGATATGAGATTCATGATGACGAATATTCTCGGCAACTATACGAGTATTCCGCACTCCAACATTGCAGCGGTCAAGAAGTTTCTGGCCGATCCGAACGCCGAGCCCGTAACGTCGATGGAAATCGACGTCAAGCAAATGAAGAAGAGACAGCTTGACGCCGCGGGCGTTCGGATTAACCAAGACATTACTGAAGGCAAAAACTATTTTACCGGTCCGATGACACCGACGATGAAATCCAAAGGCGAATTGCTGAAGAAACTCGCTACAGAAAGCTATCTCAAAATCATTTACGGAGAAAAACCGATCGAGTACTTCGACGAATTCGTAAAACAATGGCTGGATAACGGCGGCCAGAAGATTACGGACGAAGTCAACGAATGGTACGCGAAAAACCAATAATGATCGATGATTGCATTTTAAGTAATAATAAATTGAAGACGGAGGAGAGGGCAGCCTTGGCTCGCTCCTCCTCTATTTTTCAGATGATAGGAAGTGTGCGTAATGGCAGCGTATTGGCGAAAAACTTGGCCGTTTCATGTGCTATTGTTGCCGGCTTTAGCATTGTGCATCGTGTTTCAATATATTCCTTTGTTCGGGGCAGTCATTGCCTTCCAAGACTATGAGCCATGGCTTGGGATCAAAAATTCGCCGTGGGTAGGCTTAGATCATTTCAGGTACCTGTTCACGTATCCGGACGGCAAGCAGGTCATTTGGAATACGTTAATCATTTCCGGGTTCAAATTGTTCGTGAACTTAATTATCCCGGTCGTTTTCGCTCTGTTGCTCAATGAAGTCCGTAAGACGTATTTTAAGAGAGTCGTGCAGACGCTTGTCTATTTGCCTCACTTTTTGTCGTGGGTGATTCTGGGCGGCATATTGATCGATATTCTGTCAACAGAGGGCGGAATCGTCAATCGTATTCTGAATTCGTTCGACATCCCGAGCATCTTTTTCTTAGGTGACGGCGAGTGGTTCCGGTTTACGGTCGTTCTAAGCGACGTGTGGAAAGAATTCGGGTTTTCCGCGATTATATTTCTGGCAACGCTGGTGGGAATCAATCCGGCTTTGTACGAAGCAGCCGAAATCGACGGGGCTTCCCGTTGGCAGCAAGTCATATCGATCTCCATTCCTCTTATCATGCCGATCATCATCGTTGTAGCGACGTTGTCGCTCGGCCGGATTTTGGATGCCGGATTCGATCAAATTCTAAATTTATATAACCCTTTGGTATATTCGCATGGAGATATTATTGATACGTTTGTCTATCGGGAAGGATTGAACAACGGACAGTTCAGCTTCGGAACGGCTGTTGGACTCTTCAAATCGGCGATCGGCTTCGTCTTGATCGTGATCAGTTACAGAATGGCCTTCAAGTTAGCTAATTACCGGATATTTTAAGGAGGACGACTATGCGCTATCGCTCTAGAGCATACACCGTATTTACATTATCGAACACGATCTTTCTTATCTTGCTATCGCTGATTTGCATTCTTCCTCTCCTTCACGTCCTTGCGTTGTCTTTCAGCTCACGGGCTGCGGCAACAGCGAATATCGTCAACTTCTGGCCGGTCGGCTTTACGACCGATGCCTATGTAAAGACGCTCGGCAACGCGAGTTTCATCCGATCTTTGTGGATCGGCGTAGAGCGGACCGTGTTAGGCACGGTGTTGTCGATGGTCGTCGTTACGATGGCAGCCTACAGTTTATCGAAAACCAATCACAAATTCCAGGGGCGTCAAATTTACATTTGGATTTTCGTCTTTACGATGTTGTTCTCGGGCGGGCTGATCCCCTCTTATATATTGGTAAGCAAGCTGCACTTGATCGATACCATATGGGCATTGGTAGTGCCTTCGGCTGTCAGCGTATGGAATATGATTTTGATGCTCAATTTCTTCCGGACGATTCCGCAGGATTTGGAAGAGGCCGCTCATATTGATGGAGCCGGCCATCTGAGAGTGCTTTGGAGTGTTTATTTGCCCGTATCGATGCCGTCCATTGCGACGTTGTCTTTGTTTACGATGGTGTTCCATTGGAATTCATGGTTTGACGGCGTGATCTATATGTCTAATCCGGATGGGTATCCTCTTGCTACTTATTTACACTCCATGATTGTAAGTGACAATTTATCTAGGGTTGGTGTAACATTGGAAAGTATAGAGAATTTTTCAAATCGCACCGTCAAATCAGCTCAAATTTTTATCGGGGCATTGCCTATTTTACTTGTCTATCCATTCTTGCAAAAGTATTTCGTAAAAGGAATCGTACTTGGTTCGGTGAAGTCCTAGAGGGATTTCGACCTGTATCCAAAATAGGATTGAATCGGGTGAGCTTGATTGTTTAAAATCAGACGCGGAACAGCCGGCAAAATGAATATTTTCACGAAAGTCATGATCGTGATCGTCCTGATGCTTATCCCGATTATCGTCATGTATGATTCTTCGAATAAGACCAGCACGGAAGTTGTCGAACAAGAGCTTCTTCAGATCAACTTAAATCGGATCCGATTTTTCGTAGAGCAGATGGACGTCGAGGCGAATCGGTTATGGAGAGCCGCCTTCGTCGTCGCGACCGACCCGGATGCTTTGCAGCTGCAGCTTCGGCCTTCCTCCGAACCCGACTATTCCCTATTGGCATCGAAGAGGCTTCTACTGCAGAAGCTCGATATGCAGTCGACCTCCTTCGAATGGGTGAACGATTTTACCGTATATTCTCCGCAATCGGATGTCGTCGTTTCTACGAATTTGAAGCAAAATTACGATGCGGATTACTTCAGGAATGCGAGCCAGGAACATTGGGATTATCGCGTAATCGTGACGGACCGGGGACCGGAGAAAGCGTTCGTACGAGATTTGATTACACCTTTCGAGCAGCTTTCCAATCAGAGAGATCCGAATTTGTATGTCGAAGTCACGTTCACTTCGAATAATCTTGTGAAGATGCTCGAAAGGTTTATGCAAGGCAGTGTCGGACAGCCGTTCCTCTACCATCCGGACTTTGAACCGATCATGCCTCGGGATCTCGATCCCGAGCTGATTGGCGCCATGACGGAGCAATTCGATATCATCAAAGCTCAGAACCCGACCGAAGGGGCTGTCAAAATCACCTTTCGGAATGAACCGTATCTTGTCAATTACGTTACATCAACCTCTCTGGGATGGTATTTGGTCGATTTCCAGCCGATGAAAAAGGTGCTTGCGCCCATCAATCACAGCAAGCGGATGTTTTATGCCGCAGGTTTGTTGTTGCTGCTGATGGGCATCGCCTCCGCAGGCTTGCTGTACCGCAACGTGCAGAAACCGATTAACGATCTGATCCGGGCGGTGAGATCGCTCCGGAGGGGTGCGTACGATCATCGGATCAAGCGCGGACCCCACAATGAGTTCCATTATTTGATCGAGCAGTTTAACCTGATGTCCGAAGATATTCAGACGCTGATCGATAAGGTGTACACGGAACAGCTTCACGCCAAAGAATCCTCACTCAAGCACTTACAAGCGCAGATCAACCCGCACTTTCTGTATAATAACTTTGCCTTTATTCAAAGCATGGCGCAGTTGGAACGGACGAAAGTGATCGTCGCTTTCACGCAGCACCTGAGCCAATACTACCGTTATACGACCCGGACGGAACAACAATTGACTTCATTGGCCGAAGAAATGGAATTGATTCGCAATTACTTGGAAATCCATCGGATGCAGTCCGAGCGCCTGCATTTTCATGAACATATCGAAGAAGGAATGATGTCTATTCTTATGCCAAGGCTGCTGTTTCAGCCGCTGGTCGAGAATGCAATCGTGCACGGTATGGAAAGCAAGATGGGGAAGTTCGAAGTCGTCATAACGGGCAGAATGTCCGAGGATGGTTGGGAACTCATCATAGAAGACAATGGCGTCGGAATGCATCAAGATGCTTTAGAATCTTTAAGATATACCTTGCCATTGCAGGCGAGCGGGGATTCCAGCCTTGGGCTGCGAAACGTTCATCAGCGTCTAAGGCATTACTTCGGACAATCCTCAGGGCTTTTGATCGAACACTCATCTCTAGGTGGGCTTCGCGTGGGGTTGATGATTAAGGACGGAGGTGATTCCGATGTTGGAAGTTCTGATCGTAGATGATATTCCCTCTCAAGTTGACAGTTTCGCTGCTACGATTCCGAAGGACGAACTTGGTATTGGCCGTATACATAAAGCCTACTCCGGTAAAGAAGCTTTAAAGCTCTATCAGGAACAAAACATCCACATCGTCATTACAGATATCCGGATGCCGGAGATGAGCGGAATCGAGCTGATTCGGGAAATCCGCGAAATGGGGCGTAAAGTCAAAATTATCGTTATTTCGGGGTATGCGGATTTCGAATATGCGAAAAGCGTAGTCCCGTATAATATATCCGGCTACTTGATGAAACCGGTTAACCCGGATCAGATGCGGGAGACGCTAGGTAAATTAGCCGAAGAAATCGCTTGTGAAATGAAGCAGCAACAACAGCAACAACGCGACGTATACGCATTTCGGGAAAATTTGCCTGCTCTGCAGGGCGAGCTGCTGAATCGTCTGCTGTACGGTAACGACATCCCGGGCGCGGAGTTGGAACGAAAGCTTTTCCTGTTAAACTTGCCATTCTCCCTGCAGCAGAAAGTAGGTTTGTTCATCGTTCGGCTGGAGGGCAGGCTTCAAGAATACGAAAAAATGGATAAAGAGCTTATCGAATACGCGGTTATGAATATGGCGGAGGAATTGTTTCGGGACGCCTTTCATTTGTGGTTCTGCCGCGATCATAACGAATACCTCGTCTTTATCGTGTCGGCCAAAGAGAGAACCGACGAGAACGGGCAGACCCTTCAGAATGCGATGGACGTCCGGGCGGCAGCGCTAAAGAAAAAGGCGGAATCTCTCTTGAGCGGCCACGTTTCCATCGTACTGGCCGAAAACTGGACGTACTTTCCCGAAGGCGTTCCTGGAATGTATCGATCGGTAATCGATGGAATGAGGGGGATTGAAGAGACGCGGCAAGGCGCATTTTTGCGGATCGCGGGCAATCTCGCTCAGGTTCGGATTGGAACGCTGACGTCGCTGTATCGACCTCCCCTCCTGATTCATTTGCTCGATACGGGGAACTGGATACATGCAGAGGAAAAGCTAAACGAAATTTTCGCTGAATTGAAAAGTGTGAACCATCCTCCCGAGCATGCCAATGAAGCCTATTTCGCCATTGCCAACGCCTATCAGTATATAGCGCACAAGAAAGGAAAGTTGCTTAGTGAGTTCGGCTCGTCCTCCTTCGGGCTCATGCCGGCCGCTCCTTCGCTTAAGCAGTTAGAGAAGTGGGCATTCTTCATGCTCCGAAGTCTTAGAGAGCAATCGGAGGACTCTTCCGAGAAGCAGTCATGTTTAGCAGACAAGGTCCATAAATTCATCATGGAGAACATGAACGACAAATTATCGCTGCAGACGATCGCAGCGCACATCGGTCTTCATCCCGCCTACTTGTCGAGAGCGTATCGTGCAGAAACGGGAAACAATCTGAGCGACTATATCCTTCGATATCGGATGGAATTGGCTTTGGATTTGCTGCGCAGCAGCGACAAAAAAATTTACGAGATTGCGCAAATCATCGGTTATCAGGCAGTGCCGCATTTTATTAAGCTGTTTAAGGCCTTTACGTACATGACCCCGCAAGAATTTCGCGATCGAACGGGGTTGTCCTAAGGACTGCAGCTGCAGCCTTGGGTGAAGATACATTATATAGTGCAGTGTAGTCCAATAATAAGCTCTTGTAGCGTACTCAAAAGTGTATTGTAGCGCACTCAATAGTATATTATTGCTCACTCAACCATCTAGTCATCCTGTCGGTGCAGCAGCGCTGCACCAACACTTTAAGTAAGGAGCTACATTGCAGAAAGTACAGCGGAAACCTAACATGGATACTCAACTGCTGAGCTACATTGCAGAAAATACAACAGTATCCGCCTATAACGCAGCTTCTGAGCTGGAAATGATCCTTATTGCTGTATAAAGTACACTGTAGCTGAGCAAAAGCACGTTTGGGTGAAGATACATTGTATAAAGTGCAGTGTAGTACAAAGTGCATTGTAACTCACTCAAATCAGCAATGCAGCTCACTCAAATCAGGCTAATCCTTTATTTTCCCAAGGCATTAACTTCCCCCCGGGTTATGGGTTGACATTCAATTAAGTAGTAACTACAATGGTTACAACGGTGGTGATGCTAAGTGAAGCAGATTAGTAGCAGATTTTCCATTGCTGTTCACATCCTTTCTTTAATCTCCGTTAGCAGCTCCAAAGATTGTACCGGCGATTACATTGCAGGCAGCGTGAATACGAATCCCGTAATCATCCGCAGAATTATGGGGATGCTCAAGAAAGCTGGTTTGGTGGACGTTCGTCCTGGAGTGGGGGGCGCTTCGTTGCTGAAGGATAGGGATCAGATCACGCTTCTGGACATTTACCGCGCAGTGGAAGTCATCGAGGATGGTCAACTGTTTAATTTTCACGATGAACCGAATCTCAAGTGTCCAGTTGGCCGGAACATTGAAGCAGCTCTTCGCACGGAAATGAAGGAAGCCCAAGCCGCGATGGAACAAAGGCTGGCTCAAGTGAACTTAAGTCAATTGGCAGATCAGTTTGTGTTATAAAAAGCTCATAGAGCTTTTTTTATACCGTCGTTGTAACCAAAGTCATTATAACGACGGATGAATAATAGATTACTGAAAATGGAGGAATTATAATGAAAATTTTGGTGACAGGTGTAACAGGGAAATTGGGATCGATTGTAATCGAGACGTTATTGGAAACCGTTCCGGCCAACAATCTGGCCGTCAGCGTTCGCAACCCGGAGAAAGCGGAAAGCCTTCGTGCCCGCGGCGTGGACGTACGGCATGGGGATTTTGACCAACCGGAAACGCTAGACAAAGCGTTCGCGGGTATTGACCGCCTCTTGATCGTGTCCACGGACGGCGACAACGAAACGCGGATTCGCCAGCATACTGCTGCCGTAAAAGCAGCACAGCGCGCTAATGTCGGTTTCATTGCTTATACCAGCTTAGGAAACGCAAGCGAGAACCCGATTTTTCTTGCGCCGGTGCATCGTGCGACTGAGGAAGCCATTAAAAACACGGGGATTGCTTATTCCTTCCTACGCAACAACTGGTACTTGGAGAACGAGATCAGCAGCATTCAAGCTGTCCTCGGAGGAGCGCCTTGGTTGACTTCGGCGGGATCAGGCAAGGTAGGCTGGGCGACCCGTCGCGATTATGCACAGGCAGCCGCATCGGTACTGGCTGGCGAAGGCCACGAGAATTCCGTTTATGAGCTGTCTGGCAAGCTTGCAACGCAAGAGGAGCTGGCTTCGATCCTTGCCGGCGTCTTAGGCCGGGAAGTTCCCGTGCAACAAGTGGATGACGAGACTTATGCCAGCATCATGATCAGCGCTGGCGTACCTGAACCGGTTGTTCCGATTCTGGTTGGCATTCAGAGCGCAATTCGCGAGGGAGCATTGGAAGTCGAGAGCAATGATTTTCAAAAGCTGCTAGGGCGTCCGTCCACTCCGATCGAAGAGGGTCTCCGTCAAATCGTAAGCGAAATCTAATCTTAACTAACGGCGTGAATCAAACAAAAGAGGTTGTCCCGGAAGGTCTAGTATGACCGGATGGATAACCTCTTTTTTATATGAGTATAGAAGGTCTGGACAACTGGACAAGTACTTCGATATGTATAGTAATGGAGCGAGGAGAGAGGCTGTCTTCAAGGTATGACCTTGGAGGCAGCCTCTTTGTCTGTATTCCTATAGACTTAGTAATTTTGCTTATAGGCGGATGCAGTAGTAACACTAGCGGAGGTAATTTCATACGTATATGTCATGAACGATCAACGGCATAGGCCAGTTCCTGATGCTCTAATAGTAAATATCCGATAAAGACAAAGCCGTTGAAAAAATCATGAGCACATAACGGAGGCTACAGTGATGGATGAGTTTAAAAACGATCTTCAAAATTTGAATATTGACCCTTACAAATCAAGCGGAATGACGCCAAACGCCGGTCAAGGCCAAGTTGATCCTAACAATGCACGGCTTTGCATCGGATTTTGCATCGGGTTTTGTATCGGTTTTTGTTCCTGCGGAGGCTGTGCCGGGTGCGGCAACTGCTTCAGGTGTGGAGGGTGTGCGCGCTGCGGAGGCTGCGCTCGCTGCGCTCATTGTGCGCGCTGCCGCTAATGCAGCATAAATAATCAAGCAAATAGTCTATCCTAAGCGCCCCTGTAAGCGATTCAGCTGACAGGGGCTTTTTTTCTTCAATAAGAATTGGCATGACGGACAAATAGCTATACATACCTTTAAATAGTTAGAACGTTTTATGTGAATTCACGATAAGGAGGAATGGCAATTGGATCCTTCTATGCGGCTTAAAGTAAGGGGGGACACTTTTTTTCTCCCGAGCTCTGACGGCAGCGTCTATTTTCGAAACAATATCGGATCGTTTCGTATGGAAGGCAGCACCATCGGTCAATGGATTGAAAAACTAATGCCGGTATTTAACGGCGAGCATTCAATGCATGAATTGACGAATGGGTTGCCGGACCAATACCAAAGGCATGTCTATGAAATCGCGGAAGTGCTGCATGCGAACGGTTATGTCAGGGATGTAAGCCGGGACCTGCCGCATCAGCTGCAAGAGAGCGTATTGAAGAAATATGCATCTCAGATCGAATTTTTGGACAGCTTTCAAGGCTCGGGCGCGTACCGGTTTCAGCTCTATCGACAGTCAACCGTACTGGCCATCGGATCTGGCTCTTTTTTTGTTTCGCTAGTGAAATGTTTATTAGATTCCGGTTTGCCTCGCATTCAAATGCGGATTACGAATCTGGAAACGACGAATCGCAAGCGGATTTTGGAGCTGGCAGAGCATGCCCGTGGATCGGACCAAGAGGTTAAGGTGGACGAGATTGCTTTTCCGCCAAACGGAAATGTGGATTGGCGAGCGGCTGTGCAGCCGTTTGATGCGGTATTGTTCGTATCGGATGAAGGCGGAGAGCCGGAGCTGCGGGTGCTGCAACAGATTTGCAAGGAAAAGAATAAGGTGCTGCTACCGGCGATGATGCTGAAGCAAGCGGGAATTGCAGGGCCACTCATCCATCCGGATTCGGAGGGAGGCTGGGAATCCGCAAGGCGCAGGCTCCATCGTCAGGCGATTGACAAAGATCCGAGGCATCACGTTGTCTCTGCCACGGCAGAAGCGATGCTGGCGAATGTCATCGTCTTCGAATGGCTTAAAACGGCAACCGAAGTTGCGGCATCAGCGCTAAAAAATAAATTGTTCCTGCTTGATTTGGAGACGCTGGAAGGTAATTGGCATCCGTTTCTCCCCCACCCGCTTGCGAGCGGTCATCCTTCGATCAGCCGAATTGAACAATTGGAATTACTGCTAGAAAGAGAGCCGGAAGAAAAGGCCCAATCATCATTAATTGAAAATTTCAGCCGATTAACATCAAGAGAAACCGGTATTTTTCACGTATGGGAGGAAGGGGAATTGTGGCAGCTTCCGCTGTCCCAATGCCGTGTGCAGCCGGCTGACCCGCTGACGGATGGACCGGCCGACTTGCTGCCGGAAATCATCTGCAATGGCATCAATCATGAAGAAGCGCGTAGAGAAGCGGGGCTTGCCGGCATTGAAGCCTACGTGTCGAGAATGGGCTATCGGCTTATACGTCCAGCGAAAGAAGGGAAAGTAAGCTCTGACACCGCTCTCCATAGCGAATTCGTGGGTGTTGGAGCGGGGGAGTCGATCGCGGAAAGCATTTGCCGCGGATTGCAAAAATGCTTGACGGCAGCTCTTGTACGGAAACTTAAAGCACAAGAGCCATCGGTCCGTTTAGCACAGCTTGTCCAAAATGATGATGAGCGCAGCCGCTTTTATTTGAGTGCGCTAACGACCATGCAGGGTGAGCCGGCGATCGGTTTCGGCGAGGATACATTCGGATTCCCGGTCGCATGGGTCCGCGCAAACGGCTGCTGGTATGGCGCGGTCGGCTTAAACAAAACGAGGGCGCTGCGTGGCGCATTGCAGCATGCTTTGCTAGAAGTCCAAAATGGTGCTGCATACGCGACGGAGAATGCGATCAGCAGGTCTTCTGTAAATCTGACAAAAGGGTCTGCGCTGAACGTAGCCATTCCGTCAAGTGAACCAATCAAACATCGCGAGACTTTGCAATCCGCTCTTGATCGATTAAAACGCAGCCGCAAGCGGCTAATTGTGTTTGATTTTACTGCCGAGGCATTTTTGAAAGAGGAGCTGGCTGGCGCGTTCGGCGTGCTGCTTCGGGAGGAGGATGAAACGTGAGCGCAATTTTGGTCGTTATAGGGGAGGGTCAGCTCGCAGATTTCGTATGCGGTGAATTAGCCGAAGACTATCAGCTGGTAAGGCAAAAGGATTTTTCAACCGAAGTGCCGGAGACGACTGAGCTTGCACTTGTTTTACATGACGGGTATAACCCTTCAGACCATCAGCTCGCGGAAGAGGTGTTTCAACGCTCCGGAGTGTCTTGGCTGCGCGGATTTGTTTCATTTGGGGAGGGCATAATCGGGCCGTTGGTCATTCCGGGGACGGCGGGATGCTCCGGCTGCGCCGATCTCCGGCGCTTAATGGCGGGAAATGACCGCAAGGAAATGTGGGAAATCCAGGAGCAGCACTACATGCACGGAGGGACCTTGCCCGATATCTGGTCATCCTCTATAGGGCTTTTGCACATGGCTCACGTTATTGCAGCCGAGGTTCGAAAAGTGCTTGCAGGCTCCGCTGCGCAAACGGAAAATCGGTTAATGTTAATCCATCTGCAAACGCTGAACAGCTCGCTCCATTTCTTCTTGCCTGACCCGCTTTGTCCAATTTGCGGGCAAGTCACTAAAGATTCTGCGGAAGCATCGCGGATCCTATTGCAGCCAAGCCCAAAAGTGAGCGAAAACAGCTTCCGCAGCCGTTCGATGACGGAACTGAAAGGACTACTCGCAGATGATTATCTGGACGCTCGGACGGGATTTTTGAACGGGAAAATGATCGACCTTTTGTCCCCATTCGCCGATGCTAGCATAAATTTGCCTTTGTTCTCGGGTGATGAGGGCTGCGCTGGCCGTACGCACTCCTATGCGGACAGCGAGATGACCGCCATTTTGGAAGGGTTGGAAAGATATTGCGGCATGTCGCCGCGCGGAAAGCAAACGGCAGTCCATGACAGCTACCGCAATTTGAAGGACCAGGCGCTAAATCCCGTTCTGGTTGGCGTGCATGAGAAGGAGATGTATGAGCGGCCCGACTTCCCTTTCCGCCCGTTTGATCCCGCCAGGCAAATCGATTGGGTATGGGGGTACTCGTTTTTACAGGAGCGGCCGATTCTTGTGCCTGAGCTGCTCTCCTATTATAGCTCAGGCTGCGGACACGGGTTCGTTTACGAAACTTCGAACGGCTGTGCACTAGGAGGCAGTCTGGAGGAAGCTATATTTTACGGCATTATGGAAGTGGTAGAACGCGATTCGTTCCTTATGACCTGGTATGCGCAGCTGGAGCTTTCACCCTTGGACCCTTATTCGGCCGGCGATCTCGAATTGAACCTAATGATTGAGCGTTTGCGCGAGGTTGTCATGTATGACGTTTATTTATTCAACTCTACGATGGAGCATGGCATTCCAAGCGTTTGGGCGATCGCCAAAAACAGGGCGGATAAAGGCGTTAACCTGATTTGTGCGGCAGGTGCCCATCCGGATCCGGTACGCGCTGTCAAAGGCGCGATCCACGAGCTATCGGGCATGATGCTGTCGTTAAACGAGAAATTGGAGGAGAATCGGGAGCAGTACGAGCAAATGCTGCATGATCCGTTTCTCGTCCGGCAGATGGATGATCATTCCATGCTGTACAGCTTGAAGCAGTCTGAGGAACGGCTGAACTTTTTGCTCCAAAACGGCCGTCCATGCCGCACGTTCGAGGAGGCGTTTAGGCCAAAGGCCAAGCATGCGGATTTAACCGATGATTTAAAAGACGTCCTTCACGCGTTACGTGAGTTAAGCCTGGATGTGATCGTAGTGGACCAGACTACGCCTGAGACGCTGCGCAACGGACTACATTGCGTGAAGGTGCTGATTCCGGGCATGCTGCCCATGACGTTCGGACAACATCTGGTTCGCTTGACAGGCTTGGAGCGGGTACTGCGGGTTCCTGCGGAGCTTGGATATGCGAAGAAGCCGCTTTCGCCAGATCAGCTTAATGCTTACCCGCATCCGTTCCCATAAGCATGATTGGATAATTCAATGCGGCGTTTCCCTATGCAAGCCTTTTGGGAGGAGAAGGGATGAGTCTGAAGGCATTTCTGCACCAATTGCAATTCGACCCGGATAAGGTGAAATCAAAAGATTGGGAGACCGATTGGGAAGACGCGCCGCTCCCGTATAAGCTTTACCGGGGCTTGCCGTCTTTTCCGCTCTGCTCCGAGGTTCCGCTCACGCTGGTAGGAGAGCGTGAAATGGCGAAGCCGAAGCTTAGGGAGCTTGGCCATTTTCTATGGTATACGTTCGGCCTTACGCAGCTTAGCCAATCCGTTTACGGCCCGGATGCGGGAGACGATTGGGGAAGCTCGCTACAGCTTTGCAGACGCTTTGTGCCATCAGGCGGCGGGCTGTATCCAAGCGAGCTTTATTTGTATTTGAAGCTGGAGGAGCTACCTTACGGCGTTTACCATTACGATGCGGCGCATCATCGATTGATTTTGCTCCGCGAAGGCTTATTTGACGATTACTTGAGCAAGGCGTTGGGGAACCGATGCGATCTATCCGCAGCTTTTGGAGTTGCTTTCGTGTCGACGATGTTTTGGAAAAATTACTTTAAATATAATCATTTTTGTTATCGCCTGCAGGGGCTGGACGCCGGTCTGTTAATGGGACAGCTGCTGGAAACGTCAAAAAGGTTCGGCTTTGAAGCGGGCGTGTGCTTCCAATTTCTCGATCGTGCCGTTAATCGCCTGCTTGGTTTATCCGAGCATGAAGAAAGCGCCTATGCGGTCATTCCGCTCTCGAATGAACCGTGGATTAATTGGTTTTCTAACGAGAAGAAGGGAGATGCCGTTGCGGCGGCCGATTTGTGCGAGGAGCTTGCGATTCTGCAGCATGAGCACTATATGCGCTCACGGAGAGTGTTGGAATTTCCGATGCTCTTGAAGCTGAACGAAGCTTCCATGCTGGATAGTTCCGATTCATTTCAACCTATCGGAATCGAAAAGCAGGACACTGATAATAACGACGCGTTTAAGCTGCCGAGTGTAAATAGGCTGTCTTATGATTTGGCGTCGGTGCTTCAAGAGAGATACTCGCCGGAAAATGAATTCATTTTGCTGCAGGTTAGCCAATCTGATCTCGCTGCTTTATTGAATGAAGCTCTGTTATCCTTTAAATACCGAAACGATTTGGACGGTAATCAGAATGGTCCGGCGTCCCGCATAACCTTGTATGGCTCGTTTTACGGCGTTGAAGGCATCGCGAATGGTGCTTATCGTTATGATGGTTCGGCGCATGCCTTGCAGCTGCTTCGTGCGGGAGACCATAGGGGCTGGCTTCAGTACGGGATGTCGCTGGACAACGTAAATTTGCATCAAGTGCCGCTTTGCTTCCATATTGCTGGCGATTTGAATTATCAACATTCGAAGCTCGGTTACCGCGGCTACCGGATCCAGCAAATGGAGGCAGGGATGCTTGTCCACCGGTTACTGCTTTCGGCAGCCGCTTCCCGTTTGGGAGGACGTCCGCTGCTCGGTTTCGATGCAAACGTAAGCGATGAGCTCTATGGCATGGTTTCCTGCGGACTAACAAGCCTGATTCAAATTCCGGTCGGTCACTGCCGGAGCCGCTCTCGGCTTGAGGGGAGCTTGGCGCATTAGCGGTCAAGTCAAAACGGACAGATGGAATGTCGATGACATTCCATCTGTCCGTTTTGGTTTCTGCGTATTGTTAATGGGAGAGTTGCCCGCTTATCTTGGCTGGCCTTTTTGGTCTTTGTCAGCCGGGTAACAGACGACAGGGTAGCAAATAGGATGATGCATATAATGCATATGATGCATATGATGCGGATGATGCGGATGAACATAGGGATGGAACGATTCATGATGATAATCGATCGATGTAAAATCCCATCCTTCATGGGGATGATGGTGATCACCATGCATATGGGGATCCCATGACCCTTGCATTGCAGGATGGGAGTCATGCATGGGATGGTAATGATCCATCGGGTGGAAGTCATGCATGTGATGATAATCATGCATATGATGATAGTCGTGCATGTGGTGGAAGTCATGCATGTGATGATAATCGTGCATGTGGTGGAAGTCGTGCATATGGTGGAAGTCGTCCATGTAATGGAAATCATCCATGTGACTCAGATCCACGCAGCAATGGCAATGGGTTTTCGGAGCATCTTCGCTCTTGGCCGGTTTATTTATTTCAGCCTGATTAGGACTCGTGAGATTTTGCTGGTAATACTCCGGCATGGCAGCCGTTGCCGTTTGTTGCACAAATGGCCGATTAGGTATCATGGTGTGCCTCCTTTTTATCATACTTTACAATATGCCTAAATCGATAAAAGGGCACTTATCCCTATAAATTGGGCTTAACCATCAAGCTTATATTACATTCTTTATGACTGTGCGTGGAGAGCTGAAAGTATTATCCATGATTTTGCGGAAAAGCAGACTAAAGGAGTCGGCTTTTTTGTCTTTTAAGGAAGGTTCGCAAGCGTCTCGGGTGGCAGAGGCTGTAAACCGCTATACTATAATCGTGGTACATCATTCATTTGAAATACACACAAAGGACACAGCCTTACTCTAAAGTAGGTTATGGGAGCAAGATGAACATAGAAATGCAGGCGGAAGCGGAGTGCAGCGCAATGAAACGAACAATATTGCTGGTTGAAGACGATATGCTCATGCGCGAGGTGATAACGGACTATTTCAAGAAGGAAAAATGGGATGTGTTCGAAGCGGAGAACGGGAGGATCGCGCTTGATATTTTTGAACAGAACTCTGTTGATTTGGTGGTCCTCGACATTATGATGCCGGAAATCGATGGATGGTCGGTATGCAGGCGCATCCGGGAAAAGTCGGACGTTCCCATTATGATCATGACCGCCAGAGCAGAGGATGACGATCACCTGATGGGATTCGAGCTTGGCGCGGATGAGTACGTAACGAAGCCCCTGAGTCCAAGGGTATTGGTAGCCCGTGCTACAGCCTTGATGAAGAGAACGGAAGGGACCGTAGGACGCGAGGGCGATACGCTTGTCTATGGTCAATTAACGGTGAACAGGGCGGCCTATACCGTCTTTGTAGCGGGAACCAAGATCAATTTGTCGCCCAAGGAGTACGAGCTGCTTCTCTTTCTTATCAAGCATTACGGCAAGGTGCTGCCTCGCGAGTATATTTTGGACGCTGTCTGGGGGTACGATTACTTGGGAGATTTGCGCACGGTGGACACCCATATCAAAAAATTAAGAGCCAAGCTGGGAGACGAAGGACGATCGATTGTCACGGTTATTCGTTCTGGCTATAAATTCGAGATGGAACAATGAGAAGGCGCGGTGTAGCCTTTAAACTGTTCGTTGTCACCTCTGTTCTGATCCTGCTCGTGTTCTCCTTGCTGCTGATTGCACAAGGAATGTTTTTCGAGCGTTTTTACCGCGGGTCCAAGATTAATGTCTTAGAGAAGAGCATGAATCAATTCGTTCAGCAATACAAACAGGCACAATCGAGCGAAAAACAAGTGTCGCGGCTGCTCGGCGCATTCATGAATGAGCATGATACGAGTACCGCCATCCTGAATAGCCGGTTTGAACGAACAAGCATACAACCTTATTTTCTGGAGCTGGAAACAGCGAGTAAGACGATTGTGATTCAGATCCCCAAAGATGGCATGACCGTCGATGAGATCCCGCAAGGGATTCAAATCGGCGAAACGCTGGTGGTCGACGGGTTCTTCATGGATGAGGAAGATACCATTATGCTGCCCGTTGTTATCGAGCAGACCGATACCCCTCTCAAAGATGGCTTGGTCCGCGTGCAAGGGAAGGTAACAGATCTCATGCTGCCGGAGCAGCGTTCCTATAATCCGCTTTATCAGGATGCCCTTGTCGATGATGCGCTTCTGGACTGGCATTCGCAAGCGGAACAATGGCAGTCCGGGCTGCGGAACGGCGAGGTCGTGCAGCTGGAATGGCAGGACAAATGGAGCGGCATCCCCTATACGGTTCTCTTGCGTTCGCTTTCTGAGGGCAGCAAGGGAAATTCTTATTTATTCGTCATGACCTCTATGCAGCCTGTCGGGGAAGCTGTCGGGATTCTCAAGCAATATGTCGTTTATTTGGCGCCGGTTATGGTTCTGCTTGCGATTATCCTGTCTTTGGTTTATTCCAGAATTGTCTCACGTCCCTTAGTGCTATTGAGCCGTTCGGCAGCGCGTCTTGCCAAGCTGGATTTTACAGAGCAGCCAGCAATCCATTCGAACGATGAATTCGGGGAGCTGTCCAGAAGCATGGTTGCATTGTCCCGGAACCTGGATGCAGCCATGCAGGAACTTACCCATGCGAATGTGAAGCTGCAGGAGGATGTGGAGGAGAAGCTGAGGTCCGAGGAGCTTCGCAAAGAGCTGATCGCGAACATTTCACATGAATTGAAGACGCCTCTGGGGATTGTGAAAGGTTTTGCGGAAGGGCTGCAGGACGGGGTGGCGAGTGACAAAAGAGAACGTTATCTGGCGCTCATCGTCAACGAAACAGATCGGATGAATGCATTAATTATGGATATGCTGGAGCTGTCCAAATTCGAAGCCAAGGCTATCCAGCTGCAGCCGAGAAGCATAGCCCTGGTAAGCCTTATTCAAAGGGTTGGAGATTCTTTCTCGCAGCAGTTGGAGATGAAGCAGCTTCAATTGCAGATAAACACGGATGAAGAAGAGGAGAAGCTGCTCGTAATGGCTGATCCGAGACGCCTCGAACAGGTTATTCTGAATTTCATGAGCAACGCTATCCGGCATGCCGCGGAGAACAGTACCATTACGATCGGCATTAAGCGTTCGTCGCTTGGAATAGTAACAACCGTCATTGAAAACATAGGACCGCCTATTCCCGATGAGGATATCAGCCGGATCTGGGATCAATTTTACCGGGTGGAGCGCTCACGAGATCGGAAATCAGGAGGAACAGGCCTGGGACTCGCCATTATCAAGCACATTCTGGAGCTGCATGGTAGCGAGTATAGCGCGGCGAACACGAGGCAAGGCGTAGCATTTTCTTTTACATTAGATGAAAGCGGAGGAACAACTCATGACTAAACCAAAATATATTTATTTGATTACATCGCTGCTCGTACTGCTGCTGGCCAGTGCATGCGGCAATCCGGCCAAAAACGCAGCATCGGATACGGCTGCTACGGCGACACCTGAAACGGTGGAAGGAAATGTCGGTGAAACACCGGGCACGGATACGCCTACAGCGGAATCCGACGAAAAAATATTAATTGTCATTGACCAGACGGAGAAGCCGATTGAAGGCAACAGCTTCGATTTTTCTGTGAAGCAGCGTCCGGAAGGATTCGCGCTTGCCGAAATGCAGTGGGTGTCCAAGGAGAACCTAATCGTCAATTCGGTTCAAGAAGCCATTGAGCATGGAGGAAACGGCGAGAACGGCTTCTACATTAGCGGCGACGGACAATTCTCCGGCTTCTTCTATCCGGATGCAATGAAGGGCGAGCAAGGGCAGGTTGTGTTCTTGTTCAAGAATGAGCAGGGTAAGGAGTTAACGTGGAAAAAGGAAATTACGTTGAAGTAAACGTCAATGTTTATGTAAAAGTGTAGGTTGACTCTGTTTAGTATTCTGGCTATGACCTATAGAAGATCATCCACATGAATGCCGGGACCTTACTTAGTCCCGGCATTTGTATATTAATCAGCTGGTTAAGATCGCCGCGTTAAAGATTATGCTGTATCTTCGCTCCATCGTCATAGAGGACCCTGCGACTTGGATTATCATAGATAAGAAGATGAATGGTTATGCGTTCCCTATCACTCTATCTGCTCGAGATCCGTTAAGAATCGTCAAAGAGTGCACAAACTGTACATTGAGGTTCAAATTGTACATATGAAGCCCCTATCTGGTTCGTGTTATGATAGAAAATGTACAAAAAGAAAAACGATGTAGGGGGATTCGAATTGAACTGGGGAAGGGGAAACTTCACACGAAGTGTGGCGTTTCGGTGGATCGTGTCGTACGCCGTGATCTTATGCATACCCGTCATTCTTAGTGTAATCATTTATGGCCAGACCAGGGGAATCGTGAAGTACGAGATCGAACGGGCGAGCAGCGCCATGCTGCAGCAAGTGAGATATATCGTGGACGGGGAGCTGCTTCAGACGGAGAGCCTGGCCGCGCAGCTAGCCATTCATCCGGATGTCCGGAGATTGCTGACTGCGCCTTCAGAAGAGAGCGCTTACAATATTTACGGAATGAAACAAGAACTGAATAAATTGTTATCCACGAACGATTTTATTAAGGAAATATACCTTTATTCGAAGCCACTGCAGTCGGTACTCTCGAATGAAACCTATCTTAAGGATAGGGTCTTTTACGAGATAAAGCATCAGACGCAAAATTTCACTTATGAGGACTGGCTTAAGTTGATAAATCGGTTTCAGTCGGGGGAGTATGTGCTGCTTCCGGTCGAGAACCAAGGGAGGATCGAAATTACGCCCTCCTACATTCGGTCGCTGCCGATGAAATCGGCTGCCGATCCGGAGGGGACGCTTATCATGCCGCTCAATGTCGAGAAGATGAGGACTATGCTCGAAACTATTGATTGGGTGGAGCAAGGTCAAGTGTTCATTATGGATTCGAATGACCAAATTCTGTTTCAGAACGCCAAAGAAACGATGATTGAAACTTCGTCGTACCAGGAATGGAACAACCGCGGGACGGGCACCTTTACCGGCACGTTCCAAGGCATCGAGTCGATGATTACGATCGAATCGTCCGATACGACGGGGTGGAAGTACATCAGCGTGTTTCCGACCGACGTCTTTTGGGAGCGCGCCGGGGCCATTCGGACGATGAACTTATTTGGGCTGCTGCTTTGCTTTGCGATCGGCGGCGCGGTTATTTATTATTTTGCCCGTAAAAACTACGATCCGGTCAAGCAGTTGGTCAGCGTCTTTTCCCGGAGTCCGCTGCAGGGAAAAGGAACGGAATTGGATGAATATACGTTCATCCGGAGAAGTGTGCTCGAGACCATTCGTGAACGGGATGACATGAACAATAAACATGTTCAGCAGCTTCGGGTGTTGCAGGATTATTACCTGGGAAGGCTGTTGAAGGGTCAGGCGGATCGGAACATCCCGTTAACGGAGCTGGCGAAGACTCACAAATTGACTTGGACAAGCGATCGTTTCGCTGTGCTGTTGTTTTACATCGACAACGACGAGGGAGGAACAAAGGATCTGGCCTTGTCGCAGTTTATTGTGTCCAATATCGTAGCGGATTCGATTGTCGACCGCTTAACGATTCATTTTACGGATATGGACGGGATGCTGGCGGCGGTCGTGAATGTCGATCCGGATCGCGCGGAGCATTGGAAGGACGATATAGAGGACAAATTAGCTCAAGCTCACGATTTCATCACGGCTAGGTACAAGCTTCGCTTCACGACGGTGGGAAGTGAGCTGCAAACCGGCTTGGACGGCATTCATCAAGCATTCCTTCAAGCCTTGGAAGCCCAAGAATATAGGATGGTGCTTGGGGAAGGCATGCTAATCTGGTACGGGGACATCAAACCGAACGAGGGCAGTTATTTCTTCACCGTGAACGACCAGATGATTCTGATCAATTTCCTGAAGGCCGACGAGTTCGAGAAAGCGAAGGACATGATCGACAACGTCATCCAGCAAGCGTTCCAGCGGGATATGTCGCATGAAATCGCAAAGTGCGTCCTGCTTGACGTAGCGACGACACTGATCAAGACGATTCCCGATCAGGAGCAGGCCGGTATCGCATGGGATGAATGGCGTCCGCTCAAGAGACTGCTGTCATGCTCCACGAAGCTGGAATTCCAACAAGAGCTTCTCGACATTTTCGATCGGGTATGCGGCGTGCTCCGCAGCAAGCAGAACGTTCAGACGAGTGACGGTATCGGCGAGAAAGTGATGGCGTTCGTGCAGGAGAACTACAGCGACAAAGATTTAAGCGTGTCGCTGATCGGCGACCACTTCCGGTTGACTCCGCAGTACGTATCCCGCTTGTTTCGCGCACAGACGGGGCAGGTGGGGCTGCACGACTATATTAGCCAGACCCGCATAGAAGCCGCCAAGGCGCTGCTGCTAGAAGGGGCCGGTATCGAGGAGACGGCGACCCGGGTCGGATTCGCCAGCAGTCATGCGTTTATTCGCGTATTCAAGAAATACGAAGGCATCACACCCGGTAAATTCAAGACGATCCAATGACGGGCCAAGAATCGGAACGTCACTTTGAGAGGAGACAGCTTACATGGAAGCGCGAAAGTTCGGTTTTCTAAGGAAGGGTTGGGTGGTGATCGCCGTCATTACCTTATTCACGTCCGGATGCTTCGGGGGGAATAACGCGGAAGAGAACCTGTCGACGAATGGGCAGACAGAGACGGCGATCCCTGAACGCCACAGTCCCGCAACGTCCGGAGGGCCGTTCGAATATCCGATGCAGGGTGCGCCGGAGCTGACGTTGATGACGGAGTTCCCCGACATGGGGACGCCGAATGCGGGACCGATTGACGAAGAATACGAGAAACGAACCGGCATCGCGATTCGGCATCTCGGGGGCGTTCCGATGCAGGATAATAAATTCAAATATCTCCTTGCCTCGGGAAACCTGCCGGACATCTTTATGAATAACTGGCTTCAATTTCCGGGAGGGCCCGAGAAGGCGATCGAGCAAGGGTATATTCTGCCTCTGAATGATGTCATCGACCGGTATGCACCGAATTTCAAGCGGGTGCTCGAAGAAAACCCCGAGATCGATAAAATGGTAAAGACGGACAGCGGTATCTATTACGCGTTCCCGTTCATTCGTTCGGAGGAGGGCAAGGTGTACGGCGGACCGATCATCCGCAAGGATTGGCTTGACGAGCTGGGACTCCCTGTCCCAACGACGATCGACGAGTGGTATACGACCTTAAAGGCTTTCAAGGAGAAGAAGGGGGCGACGGCGCCGTTAACGCTCCGAACCTTATTCATGGGCGAACGGACGGCAGGCTTCGCGGGGGCGTTCGGCGTCATGGGAAATTTCTTCGTGGAAGATGGGAAAGTAAAATACGGTTACTTGGAGCCGGAGTACCGGGAATATTTGGCGACGATGAGCAAGTGGTACCGGAAAGGGTTGATCGATAAAGACTTTGCCGTTCTGGATTTGGAATCCGTAGACAAGAAGATGACTTCCGGGACAAGCGGTGCGACGGTCGGCTGGTTTTCCTACATTGAGAAATATAATCTTGCGGCGCAATCGGGAGGCTCGGCCGCTCGTTATGTTGCCGCTCCCTATCCGACGCTCAGACAAGGAGAGATCCCGAAATTCGGGCAGCTCGACAACGCGTATGCGGGGACCAGTTCGGCAGCGATCAAGGCCACGACGAAAAACCTGGAAGCGGCGGTTCGGTGGCTGGATTACGGCTACTCGGAAGAAGGCAGCCTGCTGAACGCGTTCGGCATGGAAGGCGTCACGTATACAATGAAGAACGGACAACCGGAATACACGGATCTGGTCATGGCGAATCAAGGCGGATTATCCGGAGATCTGGTGATGCTTCAGTACGCGCACCAAACGAACTTCCCGATGATCCAGCGCGACTCGCAGCTGGAGTGGAAGTTCGAAGAAACGAACCAGGCTGTCGAGGTATGGCGAAAGACGAAGCACGAAGACTATTTGCTGCCGCCAATTACGCCGACGACGGAAGAGGCCGGCGAGCTGTCCGCGCTGATGGACGGGATCGGCGAGTACGTAAAGGATGCGGAGCTTCGAATCATTCTGGGCATGGATGCCATTGACGCTTACGACGATATGGTGAAGCAGCTTAAGCGGCTAGGGATCGATCGGATCCTGGAAATTAAACAAGCGGCATATGAACGATATGTCAATCGATGACCTCCGAACGCTCGGAGGTCTTTTTTTTGTTCCATAACGCCAGATTCGGGAAATTGTCACTTCGTTTCAAGCTGTTCATCGCGATTTACTTGTTATCGTACATCATTTCTGTTATTGAACATTGCTGCGCAAGGGGCTTCTCCGATACATTGATGGAGCGATGGAACGTCAGGCCACCCAAGTACGGCCAGGATAAATTTTTTCTTAAGGAAGTGATGACGGAATGGCAGCTCATGCGCAAGACAATAAGGCTGTAGATACAAGTCCGCTGTGGAAACATGTTAGAAAGGAATGGAAGCTGTATTCGTTCCTGATTCTTCCTGTAATTTATTTCATCATCTTCAAGTATACGCCGATGCTCGGGAACATCATCGCTTTCCGGAAGTATAGAGGCGGAACGAATTTTTTCGGATCGGAATGGGTCGGCTTTACTTATTTCGAGATGTTTATGAAGGACCCGACGTTCTGGAGAGCCTTCTTCAACGATCTGACCTTAAGCGTAAGCTATCTCGTGGTCAAATTTCCAATCACCTTGCTGTTTGCGCTGCTGCTGAACGAATTGCGGCGAGTCAAGTGGAAGAAGTTTGTGCAAACGGTTTCTTACCTTCCCCATTTTATTTCTATGGTCATTGTGGCGGGGATGATCAAGGAGATCGTTTCCATGACGGGACCGATTAACAGTATATTGACCTGGATGGGACTCGGTAAAATATCGTTTATTTCCTTGCCGGAATGGTTTCCGACGATATACGTCACTTCAGGCATCTGGCAAAGCCTCGGCTGGGGAACGATTCTGTATTTGGCGGCGATGACCGCCATCGATCCGGCACTTTATGAAGCGGCGAAAATCGATGGAGCGAATCGGTTCCGGCTCGCAATGCATATCACGATTCCCGGCATTCTGCCGACGGTCATGGTGCTCCTGATCTTAGATATCGGCAGCATCTTGGGCTCGAATTTCGAGAAAATCCTGCTTTTGTACAATCCTCTGACTTATGAAAGTGCGGATGTCATCTCCACCTACGTCTACCGGATGGGTATCACCGGCAGCAACTTTAGTTATGCGACGGCGGTAGGCTTGTTCGAAGGTATCATCGGACTGATTCTGGTGACGATCGCGAATGAAGTTTCGAAGCGAACAACGAAATCCAGCTTATGGTAGAAAGGAGCCAAACGAAGTGAATCGAACCTCTTCCTTTAATGCATTCACTGTTATAAACGGTTTATTCATGCTTCTAGTTGTCTTATTCACCTTATACCCGTTTGTCTATCTCGTGGCGCAGTCTTTCAGCTCGGAAGCCGCTATCTATGCCGGCAAGGTGACGTTCTTTCCGGTCGAATTTACAACCAAAACCTACGAGGTCATTCTGAGCAAGCCTGACTTCTTCCGTTATTACTTGAATACGATTGTTTATTCCGTGGTAGGCACACTCATCGCAGTGACCGCGACGGCCGTCATGTCCTATCCGCTTTCAAAAGAGAGACTGCGCCTCAATAAATTTTTTATCCCGTTCGTGCTGTTTACGATGTATTTCGGCGGCGGTCTCATTCCGAACTACATCCTGATCGCGAAGACACTCGGCATGCGGGATACGATCTGGGCTATCGTCATTCCGGGGGCGATCAGCGCCTTCAATGTCATTCTAATGAAGACGTTCTTCGCCGGCATTCCGAACGAATTGGAAGAAGCGGGACGCGTCGACGGTCTGGACGTGTTCGGAATTTTCACAAGAATTATCATTCCTCTATCAAAGCCGATTCTGGTCACGATTATGCTGTTCGTCATCGTCGGCATGTGGAATAACTGGTTTGGACCTTCGCTCTTTTTGCAGTCGAAGGAGAAGTGGCCGGTCGCCTTGTATTTGAAGCAAATTATCGACAACGCGGTCAGTCCGACCGAGATCGGGGCTACGTCCGACCAGGCCAGCCAAATCGCGGCAAGCGTCAAATCGACGGCGATGGTACTCACCTCGCTGCCTATTATCTGCATCTATCCTTTCGTGCAGAAGTATTTTGTGCAAGGGATGATGATCGGGGCAGTCAAGGGGTAATCGATGTAATCGATATAACCGGAAGGGCTGCAGTCGTTTCCGTTATATAAAAAAATCGCAGGAACCAAATAAAGGGAGGCAGCGGTATGAAGAAATTCAGTAAAGCGGCATTCATGATGATGCTGGCATTGATGCTTGTGTTTGTGACAGCGTGTTCATCTAATAACGAAGGCGCGTCGGGCAACGAAACGCCCGCATCGGGCAATGCAGGCGCAGGCGGTGCGGATGCAGCGGAGGATTACGCTTTCGGGGAGGAGCAGACCTTCCACTCCAATGAACCGGTAAACTATTCTATGATGTACAGCGACCATGAGAATTATCCTACGAAAGAGGACTGGAGACTATGGAGCGCCATTAAAGAAAAGACGAATGTAAGCTTCGACCTGTCCATCACGGCAAGAACGGAATATGAGAATCAGAAATCTCTGATGGTGAACAGCGGCGATGCGCCTTACATCATTCCAAAAACATACGATGAGTCCGCCTTCGTGGCATCCGGTCAGATCGTGCCGGTCAGCGATTGGGTGCAGTATATGCCGAACTACATGAAAGCCGTGAAAGATTGGGGAATGGAAGAGGATCTGAAGGCCAAGATGAAGAATGACGGAAAATATTACGTCCTTCCAGGCATGTGGGAGATCGCCGGCGGCGGTTATTCCTATATCATCCGCAAAGATGTGTTCGAAGCGGCGGGCGTGGACGTCGAGGGTGAGCAAGGGAACTGGACGTACGAGGAATTCTCTGCAGCGATGAAGAAGGTGAAAGAGCATACGGGTGCGGAATACGTGTTCTCCGATCAATTCAAAGGTGATTCGGCGCTCAACATTACCGCTGTTCAATATGGCGTTACCGGCGGTTGGGGACTGTCGAACGGACTGGTCTTCGACCATGAGAAGAAGCAGTTCACTTTTGCCAATACATCGGATGATTTCAAGAACTACCTTGGTTATTTCAACAAGCTGATTACCGATGGCATTATGGATCCTGAATCCTTCACGCAAGAAGACGATGCGGCACAAGCCAAGTTCTTCAAAGGCGATACCTACGTGATAAGCGGAATCTATCAGGTACTGGCGGATTTCAAGAGCAAAATGCAGGATCCGAAAGCCGAATTATATATGATTACACAACCCGGCGGACCAAAAGGAAAGCTTCAGGTCGAGACTTCCCGATTGGAGAACGGGGTCATGATCAGCAAGAACGCGCTTGACGATTTAGGCGAGGAAGGCTTTATCAAGATGCTTCGTTTCGTCGACTGGCTCTGGTATTCCAATGAAGGTCAAACACTCAGCTTGTGGGGCGTAGAAGGCGAAACCTATGATCTGGATGCAGGCGGAAATATCGTGCTCAAGCCGGACATCTATTACAACGGGATGAACGAAGGCGCAGCGAAGCAGCTGAACGTCGATTACGGCTTCGCCGGAGGGGTGTTCGCCTACGGGGGTTCTACAAAGCTCAGAATGTCCAAAATGACCGAAGGTGAGAAGGACTTCGTGAATCGCGTCCAGTCGACACGGGAGCCGCGGAAGCTGGCGCCGCCGATTATGGGTTCACCGGAGGAAAGTGAACAGATGAATCTCATCTCGACACCGCTTATGGATTACGTGAAAACGATGACGTTAAAATTTGTTACCGGTCAAGAAAGCTTCGATAAGTGGGACAACTATAAGGCTCAGGTTGAAGCAAACGGCAGCACGCGGTATACGGACATGGCAAATGATATTTTCGAGAAGACCAAGAGCTTGCTGGGTTATTAATGGTCAAGCGTAAACGGCTGTCGCCGTCCTCAGTGGCAAAAGCTATCGTTTCGCGGAGATATATAAGCACATTTATAAGTGAAAACTTATAAATTCTTATATATTAAAAAAGGGGCTAGGTGTGCGGTCTTCCGATGGAGGCTGCACCTAGCCCTCTTTTCTAGAAATATAAGAGTGGTTAAGTTTAGAATGGAGGTATTGTCAGGTGACGGAGATGAGCGAAACAATCGAACACGAAGCGTGGCTTCGTTATAATGTCATTGAGGATAAAGGGCTGCGGGAGGAGTACCGGGTTCGCTGCTCGGCGATTGCAATCACGGAGCGAACCAAGGTATTGCGCACCGCAGAAAGAGAGCTGGCGGAAGCTGTACAGGCTATGACCGGATACTCGCCTGATCTCGTTACGATTCGGGATCACCTTGTTCCAAGCGTGTTCATCGGTGTCTTAGGCAGCGGGGATGCAAGGATCGACCGCGAAATAGGGGCTGAAGCCTCAATGATCGGCGACGAAGGGTACGTGATCCGGTCACTGAACGGCCCGGAGGGAGAGGCGAACCAAATCGCAATCGTCGGGAAGTCGGACCGCGGCGCGTTGTACGGAACCTTTCACTTGATTCGGTTGATGCAGATGAGAGAACCGCTCGACGGGCTGTATATTGTCGAGACGCCTGCCAACGGGTTGAGAATGATCAATCAGTGGGACAACATGGACGGATCGATTGAACGGGGTTATGCGGGGAAGTCGATCTTTTACAGGAGCGGCGGTTTCGTGGAAGACCTTACCCGCATCCGGGACTACGCCCGGCTGCTGTCCTCCGTCGGAATCAATGCGATCTCGATCAATAATGTGAACGTTCACCGGGAAGAGACGAAATTGATTACAGCGGAGTATGAAGAGACGTTAACGAAAGTCGCGGACGTATTCGGAGAATACGCCATTCAATTATTCCTAAGCATTAACTTCGCGAGTCCGATCGCGGTTGGCGGTCTGCCTACGGCGGATCCCTTGGATCAGGCGGTTAGAGATTGGTGGGCCGAAAAGGCGTCCGCCCTTTACCTTGCGATTCCCGACTTTGGCGGTTTTCTGGTGAAGGCCGACTCCGAATTTCGTCCCGGCCCCTTTACTTACGGACGGAATCATGCGGACGGAGCGAACATGCTGGCCGAAGCGCTGGCGCCGCACGGCGGGCTGGTAATCTGGCGCTGCTTCGTATACAACTGTCTTCAGGATTGGCGCGATCGTTCGACGGATCGGGCTAAGGCAGCCTATGACCACTTTACGCCGCTTGATGGACGCTTCGCCGATAACGTCATTCTGCAGATCAAGAACGGGCCGATGGACTTTCAAGTTCGCGAGCCGGTATCGCCGTTGTTCGGAGGGCTCCGCGAAACGAATCAAATCCTGGAGCTGCAAATCACCCAGGAATATACGGGGCAGCAGAAGCATGTCTGCTATCTGGTGCCGCAGTGGAAAGAAATTCTCGACACCGATACGCATGCCGCCGGCGAGGGATCGACCATTGCCAAGATCGCGCAAGGCGCCATGTGGGACCGTCCGTACGGCGGAATTGCGGCCGTGTCGAACATCGGGGACGACGCTTGCTGGACCGGGCATCCGCTGGCTCAAGCAAACCTATACGGATATGGACGGTTGACATGGAGTCCTTCGTTATCCGCCGAACGGATCACGTCGGAATGGATTCGGCTAAGTCTCGGCCGCGATAGGGCGGTCGAAGAAGTCGTCACGAACATCTTAATGAAGTCTTGGGGCATATATGAGAGCTACACCGCTCCGCTCGGCGTCGGTTGGATGGTGAATCCGAATCATCATTACGGCCCGAACGTAGACGGTTACGAGTATTCGAAGTGGGGGACGTATCATTTCGCGGATCACCAAGGCATTGGGGTCGATCGAACGATGGAAACAGGCACCGGATACGCTGCGCAATACCATTCGCCTCGTTGCGAGATCTATAATGCATTAGAAAGCTGTCCCGATGAGCTGCTGCTGTTTTTCCATCATGTCCCGTACACTCATGTCTTGCACAGCGGCAAGCCGGTAATCCAGCATATTTACGACACGCATTTCGAAGGCGCGGAAGCGGCGGCGGCCTTGCTGGACGATTGGCTGACCCTCAAAGGTAAGGTGAACGAGAAGGATTTCGAGCTTGTCGCCTCCCGGTTAACAGAGCAGCGCGAACACGCTAAAGAATGGCGAGACATGATCAATACGTATTTCTATCGGAAGTCAGGCATTGCGGACTCGCAAGGCCGCCTAATCTATTGATGCAGCACGGACAAGAAATGCGGGGCATCGCGATCATGCGAAGCACCGCATTTCAATCTTGGAATAGTAGGGTGCAGGCGTAGACGAATAATACGCTCTATCCCAATACCTGCGAAAGCGAGCTGTTCGACCATGAATACGAAATTACTTTTCAACGATGGATGGGAATTTTCCAAAAGCGGTCTGGACGTTACGGACCATGCCGGGCTGCACTTCGAACCGGTGGATCTCCCTCATGATTGGTTGATCTATAATACATTGGCACTTTACGAGAACGGTATCGGCTGGTATCGCAAGAAATTTATCTGGACACAGCGCGATCGCGAGCTCCTGCTCTGCTTCGACGGCGTGTACATGGATTCTTCCCTATACATAAACGGTCAGCTTGCAGGCGAATGGAAATACGGATACTCTTCCTTCGAACACGAGATTACGGACGCGGTCACCTGCGGAGAAAATGAAATCATCGTGAAAGTCGTGCACCAGAGTCCAAACAGCCGATGGTATTCGGGAGCAGGGATATACCGGAACGTATGGTTGAAGGAACGGGACAAAAACCACATTCTCACGGATGGTCTGTATGTCGCAACCAAGCAGCAAGAAGGCGGCTGGTTAGTGGAAATCGACGCGGACTTACAAATCGAAGAAGACGTTCTTCTTTCGCACACTATCAGCTACCAGGGCCAGACGGTCGCTGCCGCTTCGGAGCGGGTAACAGCAAGCCGCGGCTCGATCACAAAAAACCGCCAAACGTTAACCGTAGATCATCCCAAGTTATGGAGCACGGACGAGCCGACTTTGTACCGGATCGTCACGCGAATGCATCGAGCAGCGGCCGAATCGGCCGAGGAACAGTGCAGCGAAGAACTAGAGAAGATCACCTTGCCTCTAGGCTTCAGGAGCATCGTTCTCGACCCGGAGCAGGGACTTCAGGTGAATGGGAAGAAGCTGAAATTGAACGGCGTCTGCGAGCATCATGACTTGGGTGCTCTAGGAGCGGCGTTTAACATCTATGCGCTGCGGAGAAGATTCGAGATCCTGAAAGAAATGGGCGTCAACGCCATCCGCACGGCACATAATATGCCGGCTCCGGAGCTCATGGATTTGGCGGACGAAATGGGATTGTTCGTCGTCACGGAGGCGTTCGACATGTGGGAACGATCGAAGACAACTTACGATTACGCAAGATTTTTCAAAGATTGGGCGTATCTTGACGTGAAAAGCTGGGTGCTGCGAGACCGGAATCATCCGAGCCTGCTGATGTGGAGCATCGGGAACGAGATTTACGATACGCATGCAGACGAACGAGGCCAGGAAGTCACCAGAATGCTCATGGAATATGTATTGGAATTCGATCCGAAGCAGAATGCCCTTGTTACGATCGGGTCGAACTATATGCCGTGGGAGAATGCGCAGAAATGTGCCGATATCGTAAAGGTTGCCGGCTACAATTACGCGGAGAAATATTACCGTAAGCATCATGAAGAGCATCCGGATTGGATCATCTACGGCAGCGAGACCGCTTCGGTCGTCCAGAGCAGAGGGATTTATCATTTCCCGTTCGAGAAATCGATTCTTGCCGACGATGACGAGCAATGCTCCGCCCTAGGGAACAGTTCGACAAGCTGGGGAGCCAAATCGGCGGAAGCCTGTATCTTGGCGGAGCGGGATACGCCGTTTTCTCTTGGTCAGTTCCTGTGGACCGGATTCGACTATATCGGGGAGCCGACGCCGTATCATACCAAGAATTCCTATTTCGGTCAGATCGATACGGCTACGTTCAAGAAAGATTCCTATTACATCTATCAAGCTGCATGGACCGATTATAGAACGAATCCAATGGTGCATGTCTTCCCGTACTGGGATTTCAATGACGGGCAAATCATCGATGTTCGTGTATGCTCGAACGCGCCTAAGATCGAGCTGCAGTTCAATGGGACTACGATTGGAACGTACGATATCGATCACGAACATGGATCGCAGCTTGTTGGTTGGTGGAAGGTTCCTTATACGGAAGGGGAAATCAAAGCCATCGCCTATGACGAAACGGGCAAAGTCATAGCGACCGATGTTCGAAGATCCTTCGGGGATGCGAGCAGAATACATCTCCAAGCGGATAAAGAGGTGCTCGCGGCAGACGGTTCTGATTTGATTTTCGTGGAAATCGGTATGTTGGACGTTGAGGGTCATCCGGTAGACAACGCGAACAATCGCGTGCATGTCGAGGTGACGGGGGCAGGCCGATTGCTTGGGCTTGATAACGGCGACAGCACGGATTTTGATCCGTATAAGGGAAAAAGCAGAAGATTGTTCAGCGGTAAGTTGATGGTGATCATCGGCGCGACGCTGGAGCCGGGAAAAATCCGAATCGAAGTATCCTCCGAGGGTATGCGAACCGAGGCGGCGGAATTCGAGTCGCATCCCGTGAAAAACGGAATTCAGCAAGGGATTTCAGCGAACGCTAGAAATCATGAGCTGCACTGCGTGACAGGGGGCTGCGATGAAATTCCGCTTCGTAAGATCGAAATCGTCAGCGACTCGGGACAAGACTTAGATGAATCTACCAAGGAGATAACCGTTCGAGCCAAATTATGGCCGGAAAATGCCACCTATCGAGACGTCGAGTGGCGCGCCGTAACGGATGAAGGTATCGACTCGAATATTGCCAGGGTTGAAGCGAACGGACTTGAGGCGAAGATCTCCGCCATCGGCGACGGTGCTTTCCGTCTGCGTTGTACGACTAAGAACGGCACGGACAAGACGAAGTTTATCTCCCAGTTGGAGTTTAAGGCAACAGGTCTAGGAACAGCCTACAAGGATCCCTATGGGTTCATCTCGGCGGGACTTTACGATTACAGTAAAGGCGATGCCGGGAACGGCAACGAAAGAGGTGTAGCGACGAGCAGAGACGGCGAGACGCACGTAGGCTTCCGCGATATCGACTTCGGTCCGTATGGCTCCGACACCATCACGCTTCCAATCTTCGCGTTATCCAGTGAAGAATATACGATGCAAATTTGGGAAGGGATGCCCGGCGAAGAGGCTAGCTCCTTAGTTGCCGACGTGATTTATCAGAAGCCGTCCAAGTGGAACGTATATCAAGAAGAAACGTATCGCCTGACCAAGAGACTTCGCGGAATTACGTCGATCTGCTTCGTGCTTCGTCAGAAGGTGCACATCAAAGGATTTTCCTTTGAACGTCAGAACCGGGCTTTCGAACGAAATTCGGCAGCGTCCTGCGACCGGATTTATGGGGATACGTTTACCTTCGCAGATGATCGTGTGGAGGGCATCGGGAATAACGTCTCGCTTGAATTTTCGCAGATGGAGTTTACCGGCGAAGGTGCTTCGAAGCTAGTCGTAAATGGGAGATCGCCAATCGACAAGAATACGATTCATATCCGGTTTGCCGGCGATAATGGTGAAACCAATCAACTCGTGGAATTTGAGAAATCCGCTGGCTACGAAGAACGGGTGTTTGAATTGGAACAGGTGACAGGGTTGCAAAAAGTGACATTCATCTTCCTGCCGGGGAGCAACTTCGACTTTGGCTGGTTCCGCTTTATGCGGGGGGTTTGATACAATAGGGGAAGGAGAAGGGGGAAGCGGGGAGTAATCCTTGACCCTCGGCTCGTTCCCTATTTTTTATGTGAATCGAAATAACCTTACAGAAATGATGTTGATGATGAAAATTGAATTTGAAAACCAAACGATTGAATTTAATGTCCTCTATGGGACTAGAAAAAAGCTTTCCATTCATATCGACTCTACGGGTCACATCACCGTTAAAGCGCCTAATGATACGAACGATGAAGCGGTAATGAGCGCTGTGGAGCGTCACGGGAAAAGGATTTTGGACAAATTACAAGCGATTGCTGCTGCCCGCCAAGTACCTAAGACAAGGGAATATCAGGACGAAGGAAAATTCCTTCACCTCGGAAAATATTATTTTCTCCATGAGTTAATCGACACGAAAGAGGTCAATGAGGATGAACTGAAAAATAATCTGAAGAAGTTTTATTTCTTAAGCTGCAAGAAGATCGTCGCGGAGCGGGTCAAAATCTATCAAGCACAGCTGAAGGTGAGGCCGAAAACGATTGAGGTCGTAGAGTCTAGAACGAAGTGGGGGAGCTGCAGCTCGGATAAGCATTTAACCTTTAATTATCGTTTAGCGATGGCTCCAATTGAAGTGATCGACTACGTGGTCATCCACGAGCTTTGTCATCTGCACCATATGAACCATGATCGTTCCTTTTGGAGGCGCGTTGGCAGTATTATGCCGGATTATAAAGAAAAGGAAGCATTTCTGGCGAGGTATGGACAGGCGATGACGCTGTAGCAGCATAAATGACGAAAAGCTTGGACGATCGGGCAGGAAACTGGTATACTTGCCGGGATTGCTCCCGTAAAAGCGATTTCAATTGTCTGATTTAGAGGGGAGCTCGTCTAATATTAGTTGCAGTCAGGAGTGTTATATCAATTGAGAAAATATAATTTTATGCGTCCGATATTGCTGATCGTAACGGCGCTGCTAGTTAAGAGCCTGATTACGAATCTTTGCATGGTGTTCGGGATGGAACAGGGACCGGCAGAAAATATCGGTTTTATTTGTATGCTTATCACGGCAATCGTTGTCTATTCTAGAATCGCCCGGAAACGCCGTAAATAACAAGAGTCTCGAAAGGAGCTGCCATGGAAGGAAACAAAATCACGTATGAGTCGATTGACGAATATATTTCGAATTTTCCTCCAGAGATCCAGGAAATACTGGAGAAGGTAAGAAAAGTGATAAAAGAGGCGGCACCTGAAGCAACCGAGAAGATTGGTTATCAAATGCCGACGTTTGTGCTGCACGGTAATTTGGTGCATTTTGCAGCTTACAAAAAACATATCGGTTTTTATCCGGCTCCTAGCGGGATTATTGCATTCCAAGAAGAATTGTCCAGATATAAGGGGGCAAAAGGGTCCATCCAATTTCCTTTGGATAAACCGATGCCCTATGCGTTAATACGGGAAATCGTTAAATTTAGAGTTGCTGAGAATATAGAGAAGGCAGCAGGGAAGTTAAAAAAGAAATGAAGCGTCGACGCTGCTTACTCCACAAACCCAGCGAGTTATTCTCTACATTAGTGAATAACTCGCTATGAGTTTAATGGAGAGCTCCCGTTATTTTAAAGTGGAAGCAAGACCCACCTTTGAGCATCAAATGAATTTTGCTCCCAAATTTGCACGTTTGCCCCGTTTGCCGTGCCTCCGTTCGCCACATCCAGCGCTTTGCCGCTTGCCGGATTTATTAGCTTGTAGGTGCCGTTGGATTGAAGAGAGATATTCCACTTTTGAGCGCTCAAGCCATTATCCGTCCAAATTTGAACGTTAGTACCATTTGCTGTTCCCCCGCCCGCGACATCGAGTGCCTTCCCGCTATTCGGATTAACCAGCTTGTACGTTCCGTCTGTGTTCATTGTAACTTTCCACATTTGCGGTGCTAGATTGTTATCCGCCCAAAGCTGTACGTTCGTACCGTCCGCAGTGCCGCCATTCGCCACATCAAGCGATTTCCAGCTGGCGACGTTGACTAGCTTGTACGTCGCTCCAGATAGAATAGGTGCCGAGATTTTTTTACCCCATATGGCCGTCCCGGATTGATTTAATCCAGTATAAACGTAGGTAGGGCGGCTAGTCTCCCAATCCCACGCCTCGATCATTTGGACGGTATCGATCCAGTAATCGCCCGGCGCTTGTCCAGGTGCATACCAGTAGAGCTTGAGCGTGCCCGGAGCGGTGAAGGTCCAGTAGTTGGAGCTGGATTCGGTTCCTATTTTGCCGCTGGCCAGAAGGGTGACATTACTGGATCCAATCTTCCCATTATTTGAGCGGTCAAGTATGATCGATTCCCAGGTACCTGCTACGACATTGGAGGAGAGGGTACGCTGCTCTTCGCCGGTAAACCGCTCTGGAGATACGAGAGGCCAGCCATCAGCAGACCATAGCATTTTACGCACATGCAGGTATGTCCAGTCCTTATTAGCCCCGCCGCGTGCGTGATGGATCATGTACCAGCTGCTTCCATCCTGCAGGATCGTGTTATGACCGGGGCCGTACCACCCATCAGAGCCTGCGAAGCCGTACCCGCCTAAGATCTTAGTACCAACCTCGGTTTGCGGAGATAAGCTCGTATTTGTCATTGCATTACCGTTGTAGTCCAGGTATGGTCCCGTAATGCTGGAGGAACGTCCAACCCGGACATTATAAGTCATATTTGACGTATTGCAGCAGGAATCGTAAGAGACAAACAAGTAGTATTTGTTCTGGGACGCATTATAAACGATATTTGGCGCTTCGACAGCACGATCGACTGAGGTGCTGCGTGCCGCGATCAACGTTCCTTGTCCGGACGCCGCAAACTTTCCGGTTGTTGCATTCAGCTTTGTGACAAAAATACCGCCGAAAAACGATCCGTACGACATCCATGGTTGTCCAGTGGAATCGATGACAACGTTAGGATCGATTGCGTTAGCGGTGAAGGCGTCGCCTTCCTTTGTTTTGAAGACTTCGCCTTGATCGGCCCATGGACCGGTAATGGAACTGCTTGTCGCGACACCGATGTACGAGGTGCGAGTGCCGAAAGCGGAAACGCAATAGTACAAATAATAAGTGCTGCCGAGCTTAACGATTTCCGGCGCCCAGATGACATTGACCCCGCCAGTCCAGGTTTTGGCCGCTGTAGGGACTCCATTCAGTGCATAACCGACCCATGTCCAGTTGATCAAATCGGTTGATTTTCGAATCTGTATGCCGGGGGTAGCAGCGCCGCCGACCTTATAGTCCGTCGAGAATAGATAATACGTGCTGCCGTCCTTGTAGATTTCGGGGTCATGCACATTCGTTATATTCCATGCCGACTCGTTATTAATATTCGCTGTATCGTACATCGGGTAGTTCGGGGGCTGGTTGATGGCAGCAGATGCTATACCGCTAAAAAATAAAGCGCTTACAAGTAATGAAACAAAAACAAGTTTGAGGGAAAAGAAGGAGGCTGATTTTTTCTTTAACATCGTAAACATCCCTTTCTGATTTTAAATGGGGTTACAGGGTGGACGGCTAGTTAAAGGATAAGTGACTCTTTAAAGCAGAATGTAAGCGATACCATCCTTTCAGTAGTTTAATATATTTATTACTCGATTCGTAAATTCATTATGCTTTAATTGCTGTATTACGTCAATTGATAATATTTGAGCCGCCTGTATTTCTCGAGTACAATGAGTGAGTAAAAGGGCCACCGAAATAAGAAGGGGTGTTGGTATGGAAAGTCAGTACGATGAGTTGGCTGCTTACTTCTTGCAGGTGCCGATCGATGTTTTTGGTGTGTATCAAACCTTGCTTCGTGCAGGTGTCTACCAGGGACATAAATACCAGCCTACGACCAAGTGCGCGCTGCTTATCGCGTTGAAAGGCGAGGCTGTCTTTGATTACGACGGTACAAGCTACCCCCTGTATCCTGGAAAGGCTTTGCTTGGCGGATATAATCGGCATTTTGAAATTGTCGTTCATACAGCCGAATTCGAATATTTTCTTGTGCATTATTTACCTGCAAACGCGGAGCAGGAACAGCTTGCTCGAATGGAAAAGGTCAGTGAGCTCCATGTTGAGATGGATGCGGCGCTGCTGCAGTTGATGGAACAGCTCAGGCGGCTGTCCACGGTTCTTGGCAATATCGAGCTGCTGGAGAAAAAGACGTTATTTTACCGTTTGCTCAATAAGGCACTTCTGTTCGAACGCTATCAGCAAAACAGCGAGAGCCAGCCAATGATAGAGCAGACGATTGAATATATTCGGCAGCACTATATGGAACCGATCACGCTGGAGAGCTTAGCAGAGCAGCACCGGATGAAGGCGAAATATTTTTCACATTTGTTTCGGAAATATACGGGCATCGGCCCCATTAATTATTTGATTCAATTCCGAATGAACCTTGCATATGAGCTGCTGATGAGCGCTGAATTTTCGGTGCGCGAGATTGCCAGAAGCGTAGGCTACTCCGACGCCTATTATTTCAGCAGATTATTCAAAAAGCATTACGGGATGTCGCCGACTGCCGTGAAACACCTCGAAAGTAGAAATAATCCATCCTAAGATCGGGAAATAATCTATTTGCGTAGCATAATTGCAGTGGTATGATTAACCTCGATAATGATAATCGTTATCATCATATGAGAAGTTATTGAGGGGAAGAGTGAAATGAAGTTACGTAAAATGCCCATGGTAGCAGCTTGCCTGCTATTGTTTATCGTTATGCTTGTCAGCGCATGCTCAAATGCTGCAGGTACGAATAACGCGAGTAACGCGACAGAAAAGCCGGCAAATGCTAGCGGCAGCAATGCCAATGCTGACACGGCTGACAGCAAAGGTTTTCCAAGATCCGTTACAAGCGCTAACGGCGAAGAAATTACGATTACCGAGAAGCCGCAAAAGATTGCATTGGTACATTGGGGACTTACCCAAGACTTGTTAGGCTTCGACTTGCCGTCCATTGCGGTAACGCTGCCGTTCACGGCTAAGCAGTCGTTTCTAGACACTGAGCTGTACAAGCCATATGTCGAAAAGTTTGATGAAGTGACTGTCGTTGGCGAGAACACGGCTGTTAATTTAGAGGCGCTGCTGGAATACGAGCCTGATCTTATTTTGGCGGGCAGCGTGACCAACAAAGACATAACCGAGCAATTATCGCAGATCGCTCCAACGATTTTGATCGATGAAGAGAAAACGAATGTCTGGACCGATTGGCAGTCCGTCATTACGAAGTTCGGAGAGATCCTCGGCCAAGAGGAGCTTGCGGAACAGACAATTGACGAATTTTCCGCAGAGGTTGAACAAGTGAACCAGCAATTAAGCGGCGTGGAAGGCACAGTTGCCTATCTTCAGGTTAGGGATAAAACGATTTGGTTGCAGGGTACAAACTACGCAGGCGATTATTATGAGCCGATCGGGCTGAAGGCGCCTGAAGAGGCAATTGGCGATGGTATCGAGCTCACGCTCGAAGGGCTGAGCGCTATTGATCCAGACCATTTGTTCCTCGGTTATTTTAATTACACGGATAAATCGCTCCCGGCTCTCTCAGACGAATGGGAAAAAAGCGAGGTTTGGAACAAGCTGAAGGCTGTTAAGCAGGATCAGGTGTATGCCATTAATGGAGAGCTGTCCTATGGATACGGACCGATCAGCAGAATTAATGGCTTGAAAGCCATTGCAGACGCGCTGAAATAAGCAATCTTCTTAAAGCGAGCATTGGGCATCGGGCCTCGCACGACACAATGAGATGATGAATAAGTTTGCAAAACGAAGAGGGACATTGCTCCCTCTTTTTTTGCGTGCACAGATGTTTAAGATGCATCCCTCGCTATGAAGAGATTCATCAAGAAGGAAGGACGTATTCTTAGTCTTCACCCTGGAGATGCTTTTCTATACGAATTTCCACAAATGGCAGACATCTTATGGGTGTGGGATAAAGAGCAAATTTTATTTCACCTATTGAATTATTTTGGTGATAAACTAGGAGGAAGACAAGCAGTATATAAGACCTATACATATTAAGGAGCTAAGCAAATGGAAAAAGCACATAAGAATTGTCAAAGCTGCGGTATGCCTTTAGCCAGGGATGAACAAGGGGGCGGAACGGAAAGAAACGGTGACCGGAGCAAAACCTACTGCAGCCACTGTTATCAGAATGGTGAGTTTACGCAGCCTAATCTAACCGTGGAACAAATGAAGGATACAGTGAAACAAAAATTGGTCGAATTCGGTTTTCCGAAGTTCTTAACGGGCCTCTTTACTAGAAACATCCCTAAGCTTGAACGATGGTCCAAATAAAGGGATGAACGAATAATCAGTACACTGGAGGAAGCAGAAGGCGCAAGCGCAGCCTGCTTCTTTTTCTTTGGAGACTGTACTCCCTATTGGGTGAAAATAGATAAAAAACGGGTATAATTAAAGGAGCCATATTTCGATTTGGATTTGGAGGTTATTTATCATGTCAGCAATTACTCGAACGGACTCTATCGGGATCATACAATCGGATATCAAAGTGTTTCAAGCGAAGCCAGAGGATACAGAAGCCGTATTGCAGCTGCTCGTTCAAACAGCGGAATGGTTACGGAGCAAAGGCTCGAAGCAGTGGAGCGGCTTGCTGGAAGGAGAGGACTCCCATCAGACGCCGGAGGCAATTAAGCGCGGAGAAGTGTACCTATTCATGCAGGGCAGCATGTTAGCGGGAATGGTGATGCTGATGCAGCAGGAGAGTGCATGGGACCGCGGGCTCTGGGGGGATGAGGGGCATGAATCCTCGGTCTATTTGCACCGTCTGAATATCAACCGTGAAGCTGCGGGCAAAGGTTTAGGTGAGGCGATTGTACGCTGGTCCGATTCCGGTATTCATTTTCCGGGGAAAGACCGCATTCGGCTGGATTGTATTGCAAGCAACGCCAAGCTGAACCAATTTTACCTGAACTGCGGTTATGAATTTAAAGGCTCTGCGTCCAACGAGATAAGTACATTCAATAAATACGAGAAGCTTTGCACGCTTACGTAAAACGAAAGTCTCCAATACTTACATTTGCCTGGGCTGCTTAAAACTTCGTCGAAGAGGGTACATTCATAAAAAGGATCCAAGGAGGTAGTAACCATGAAGAAAAAAATGCTGTTTACTGCAATCGGGATGGGAGTTACCTATCTGATGAAAAACAAAGATGCGCGTGAAAAGCTCAAGCATACGATACAATCTTTTACGAAAAAGAATCGATAATAGAAAGACTGCCGGATCCTGGATCCGGTAGTCTTTTTGCATGATAAGCCAGCTTTACGTTAATTTCAACGCATCAAGCATTCTCATGACCGCAACGGCAGCCGTCCGCTTGCACGATCACCGTCCATTTGCTGTGGAAGGGGGATATTCCCATTTCAGAGGGGCTAATATTTGATCATACCCCGGTAATCGGGCATATCCTTAGAGTTTAGCTAGTTGATATCTCACATTTATGGTAAGATAGCTAAGGACAATAAACCATACACAATCAATGAGAGAAGTGGGGGGCGAAATAAAACCCTGCTTCTTTTATTTTGAAGAAGATATACGCTATAGACAGCAAATAAGGGAGAACATAAATGCCTACAATTGTAGCAAAACCATTTGATCAAGACATGCAAGCCCTCTTAGGCGAAATCGCGACGGCTTATCATGCGCCGGAGCTCAGCAAGAGAGAAAAGACGGAAATACCGGAGCAAATCCACATTATTGAGGCAGAAGATGCAATGGTGGGGTACGGGGTCGTATGGGAATACGAAAACGGGAAACAACTGATAAAGAAGGCGGAAAAAGATTACTTTAGCGATGATGAGAAATATTTGGAAAAGGACTTCTATATCGATATCAAAAACAAGAAGGACTTCATCTTTATAGAAGCGCTCGATGTGCTCAAAGAGTTCGAAAGCAAAGGTTATGCCGCTTCCTTTATTAACTGGCTCAAAGCGAAATACCCGAATAAAAGAATGTATGTCTATTCCTTAGAGAAATCTAGAAATTTCTGGTTTAAGCAGGACTTTGAGGTTTTGGGCAGCACCGTTTGGATGACTTATAATTAACCGTATGAATAAGCAGCTTGATTAATCATTTATGCTTTTTATAATGAAGGAGACAATATGACTTTTAACGATTTAAAGCTTACCCCCGCGATTTTGAAAGCGTTGGGTAAAGAGAACTATACGGCGCCGACACCGATACAGGAGCAGGCGATTCCGGTGGTGCTGGCAGGCAGAGACTTATTTGGCTGCGCGCAAACAGGAACAGGGAAGACGGCCGCGTTCGCCCTGCCGATTGTTCAATTATTAACTGAGCAGCAAAGCAAGCCGGGGCGGGTACGCCGTACGCGTTCCTTGATTTTAACCCCAACCAGAGAGCTGGCTCTCCAAATTGCGGATAACATCAAGGCATACGGCCAATTTACCGATCTGCGCTGCTTGGCCATTGTAGGCGGCGTTTCACAGAAGGTACAGGAGCGTGCGCTTGAGCAAGGCGCAGATATTATTATTGCTACGCCAGGCAGACTGATCGATTTAATTAATCAGAAGTTTGTTGATCTGCAAGCTGTTCAAATTTTGGTGCTGGATGAAGCAGACCGGATGCTGGATATGGGCTTTATCAACGATGTGAAGAAAATCATTGCAAAAATGCCGAGCAAAAAACAAACCTTGTTTTTCTCAGCCACCATGCCTCCGGAAATATCCAAGCTCGTCAAAACGCTGCTGGTTAATCCCGTAAAGGTGGAGGTTACGCCAGCTTCTACAACAGTGGAGCGAATCGAGCAATCGGTTTATTTTGTAGAGAAAGCAAGCAAGCAGGGCTTATTGAATGAACTGCTGAAGGATAAGTCGATCACATCGGCGCTTGTCTTTACCCGCACCAAGCATGGCGCGGACCGCGTCGTTCGCGGGCTGACTAAAGTGAATGTTACCGCTCAAGCCATTCATGGCAATAAGTCACAAAACTCCCGCCAGAACGCACTTCTTAATTTCAGAAGCGGCGCAACGAGAGTGCTGGTAGCGACCGATATCGCAGCAAGAGGAATCGATATTGATGAGCTGTCGCATGTGATCAACTTCAACCTGCCTAACATTCCAGAAACCTACGTGCACCGTATTGGGCGTACCGGCAGGGCTGGACTGAGCGGGATCGCGATCTCTTTCTGCGAGACAGAAGAGCGGCCGTACTTGAAGGATATTGAGAAAAAAATTAAAAAAACGATTCCCGTAGCCGTGGATCATTCTGATTCAATGCTGACCATATAGGTAACGACGATAGGCACACTGGAATACAATATTAGAACTAGGGGTGATCATTTGAGAAAGCAAAAGCCAATGTCATTTGAAGATCTGCTCAAGGAATTGCAAGGTCAAAAAGATGTGCAGGAGGATCCTAGCCATATCTCACTCGAAGCGTTGTTTCATGAATCGTTCATGAGCAAGCATTCCAGCTTTAACAGCTTCGATGCGTTTCTGGAGAAGGGTAACTTCCAAGTGAAGACGCGCGAGGATATTAAGGACATTCCGGATGAGTTTTTTGACCGGCATGTAGCTCGGGAGACGGATTTCCCGAACTGGCAGACGATGCTGGATACAGCGACTTCGGAGTATTCGAGCAAGTAACTTTCATGTAAAAAAAGGGTCAGAGCAGCCTTGGCAAGAGGCGGCACTGGCCTTTTTTGTGTTTCGGGCGGCTCCGCGCGTGTTTAAGTTAATAAGACTACTTATTTCGCAAACGAATACAGAAACCTACAAGAGGAGTTGGCATGATGGGGAGACGAAAAAAAGCTTATGTATCGCGCAGCGTGGGACTGCTTTTATTGATCATATTTGGCTTAACATTCATCGTATCAGCGTCCAATCCCAATTCACCCGAGGGATTTCTTATTATTGCGCATCGCGGAGCATCCGGCCATGAGGCTGAAAATACGATGGCTGCCTTCGAGGAGGCCGAGCGTCTAGGCTCTGACTTCATCGAATTCGATGTGCAGCTGAGCAAGGATAGAAAGCTCGTCGTCATCCATGACGATACGGTAGATCGAACGACAGTGCATACAGGTGCCGCAGACGATTATACGCTGGGCGAGCTGGAGGATATGGATGCAGGGAAAAGCTCAAGCAGCGATAAGAAGGACGAGAAGATCTTGCCCTTACAGGATGTCATGGACCGTTTTGCCAGAAAAATGGCGATGCTGATCGAGATTAAGGATTCGAAGCTCTATCCAGGCATTGAAGAGCAGGTAGCTGAGGTTGTGCGTAGTTACGAGCAGCGTTTGAATAGTACTGGCTTAGAAGGCACAAGGCATTTAAAGGGCATAGGAGAAATCGAGAACAGCGCAGGCATCATCATTCAATCCTATGATTTCGAATCGACGCGTCTCATTCACAACCTGCTGCCGAACATTCCCGTCGCTGCGCTTATCCATGAGGATCAGCATCCTTTATCGGATGATACGCTCGATGCGCTGGCATCGTTCACAGCTTACATTCATTATCCGCAGGAGCTGCTAGATGAGCAGATCGTCCAGAGGATCCATGACCGGAACCGTAAGGTGATTGCTTGGACGATTCAGAACGATGAGGATATGGAGCGGATGAAGAAGCTTGGGGTGGATGGGGTGATTACGGATTATCCGGGGTGAGGGGGGATAAAATGAAGGTATTCGTGGCCTCGCGGGTATAGTTCGCAACTTCGGGAAAGTTGGGACTTCCGGTCACTGTTGTCTCCTGATTTCTTTCATTTTACCAATGCATGTGGTTGAAATCCGGAGACAAAGGCGAACGCTGACGCTCCTCCAGTTCCAAACCTCCCCTTCGTTCCAACTCCCCTAGTTGTTCAATTCTTAAATCATTTTATATGGGTGAGTTCCAGAATATGGTACGATTATTAAAAAGATCGTATGGCGAGGTGCTCGTTTATGAGAGTATTATTTTGCTCCCATGTGTTGGTGCCTGATCAGATTGATTTGGAGAAATTTTATAGAAGTTTGAAAGAGCGGATGGGAGAGCAGTTTAAAACTTGCCTGGAGGTAATTTTCATGATAGTGGTTCAATGCACAAAGATGCTCGCTGCTGAGCTTCAAGTACCGTTATCCGCGGTGCAGCCAAGCTTTGATAAATCGATATATGGCTGGCATGCACATTTATTTATATGCAAACGGAAAAAATGCGTTTTGATTATGAACAATGAATCCAGATATAACTTTGTTATTTATGGATTAGTGAAGGCTGATTTTAAGCGTTTGGATCAATTAATTATAGAGCACATACAAGAGAATTTGCGTCTAGACGGGGCAAATCAACAATTTATAGATAAATACATAAACGGGATTACAGGAATCGACTATACTCCAACCAGTAATAGAAGCATTATTAGTCAAATCAATGAGATGATCATGGTTGCGGGGGATGAACTGGAGCATAACTTGTATCATTTTAATGATCCGAGGCCAGAGGACGTTAACCGGATGATGAACAAATACGTTTTTTTGCAATTGCCGCTTACTTATTCTGGTGAGACGATGTTGCAGTCGTTGGGGAAGTTAGGGAATGGAATATAGTCTGATTGAATTAAAGAAGAGCGAGTGGGTTTTTAAAAGTATTGAGGTGGTGTTTTTATGAGCACCTTATACAGGTTAAAGTAACTGGAATATTAATCGAAGATGAAAGCATTCCGTTGCTAAAGCATAAACTAAATGCTGACCGTGGATGGTCATTGCCTGGTGGGAGAGCAGAGCAAGGAGAAACTCTAGATGAAGCAATTTAAAGAGAAATACAGAAGAAACCGGACTCTTTTATTCGGAGGATGGAATCGAGTACCTCGAAGCCACGGGCAGCCCATTGTGCGCGAAGATGCAGAGTAGCCGATCCGTTCATAGAGGATCCTAAAACGTTGGCGCTGCTAATGTGAAAAAGACTCCTCAAAAGAAAAACATTCCATTTGATAGTTTAGATGTTATAATTTTCTTATTTAAGACAGCAATATAATGAATCTTCGGAGTGAAACGACGTGCCAAACATAATTCTTCCAGATACCTTGTATCATGGAACACTGCTTTCAAAATTACCAGAATTCCGTGTTAAAGTAATCAATGCTGAGAAGTGGATAGTTAAGCATAAAGATAAAGTTCAACGACGTGACTTTGGTTTCGGCTTGTATACCTCGACTGATTTTGAACGTGTTGCGAGATTTGTTCGAAGCAAAATAGAGGCCAACCATCATTTACACGATGAAAGGCCATGTATATTGGAACTGAAGGTTATTAAAGAAGAGAAATTTGCATCAGTATTTGCTGATTCTGTGATACACTTAGGGATAAGCAGGGAATGGTCTGAGTGTATTTTCCATCATCGATATGAAAATGAACTCGAAGCCAATCCTGAAGGTCACCCTTCTTTAATTGTGGGCCCTATCGCAGACAATTCGTTTAAAAAGGTGCTGTCTAGTTTAAAAAGAATGATAGCGGCAAAACTGGAAGGTAGGAAGCACTTATCCGAGCAAGAACGAACCGAATTACTTACGTGGTTTCAAGACGAGATCATACACAATAAAGAAAGGATTAGGCTTCCTTTCGCTGAACTAAACCAACAAATTGTTTTTTTAAATGACGAGTCTCAAGTTTTAAGACTTGTTAGATATTATACCTATAACGAAATAACCGAAGGGTGGGAGATACATTATGAGTACCCGGAATTTGTTGTATGACGAACTAGATGACTTTAGTAAGAACGTTATTGATGAGTTGGAGAGTCTTACAAAAGACCGTGATGAAGCTCTTCGTATCTATAATCTATACCTGCCGGTTTTGAAGCTTCTTGAAGAAGGTTACTTAGAGGATGAATCTTTTTATGCTGAGCAATTTTTTGAAGCTTACGAAGAGGGATACACACCTGAAAAATGGATTGATAAAATATATTCTTTGCGAGGCAGAAAAATTGACCCATCGATGGTAGAATATCGGAATACCGTACAGGAACTCTCTGCAGCACGTGATATTTTTATGATTCCACCTGTCGGATCGCTGACAAATGTTGTTCAATCTTGCGATCTTTTATTACAAAATATAAAACCCCTAAAATATTCATCTGAGATTTATAATTATTTATTGCCTTCAAATCGATCATACTTGCAACATATAAACGACCCTGCTATTCCATATGCAAACATTGTGGAAATTCCTAAAAAATCTTATATACCGAAGTAATTTTACTCACCTGAAGTTATTTCCAGCAGTTAAATAGACGCTTAATGAAAACTTAGCCCGTTTTGGTGCTAAGTTTTTTTACTTTATACGAACAACCATTCCCTGACACAGCTGTGTCCAAACGATATGTTACATTCTTATCAATAGTCCAATAGGAGAGGATGCTGCATATGAGTACAACCATTCTAACGACAACTGCATGGAATAAAGAGAAAGAGCAGCGCTCCAAACTTCATAAGTTAAGACAAAAGTTATCTGGCGGTGCAGAGCCATTTACTGTAGATGAAGAAGAATTTCCATTAGAAAGACTGACTGATGGAGATCTAAAATGCTGAGCAGAACTTCAAATCAAAAAAAATAGGCAATGCAATCTTGGGTTCAACCTCGCAGCACGCGGGGTTGAGCCCTTTTCTGAGTGCTTTCCTCCTGTTAGATTTCTTCCTTCGTCCCATTGTGATTTCCTCCATCATTTATTAATGAGGTTTTCTCAGTGTCCATCTTTTCGTGGCAAGGCTAGTCCACTATCCATTTTGTCCAGCGAGTTTTAAACGGCAAACTGCCGGTGAATAAATACCTTAACGTATTGTTATCGATGTTTAGTCTTCGTTATATAATCCGTCATCCTGAATCTGTATATTTGTATTGAAAGCGCATACAAAAAAGTTCATTCGGGAGGGTTATGGATGAGAATGTTCAGAAAACGCTGGCTGGGTCAGGGATTAAGTATCGTACTTGCTGCAACGATGCTGGCAGCGTGCTCGAACGGCGGACAAACAAGCAATACGGCAGCGGGTAAAGAGAACACGTCGACAGATAAAGTGAATAACGCCGCGCCGGCCGCAAAACCGTTTGAAGGCAAAAGTATCACGTTAGTAACCGCGAACCACCCTTGGGGAGATGCGATTAAACCATTCATTCCTGAGTTTGAGGCTGAGACGGGAATGAAAGTAAAAGTTGAAAGTTATTTTGAAGACCAGTTGACACAGAAGCTTACAGTCCAGTTCACCACGGGCTCTAATACGCCGGACGTGTTCATGTATCGTCCACTCCAAGAGGGCAAGCTGTTCTTCAAGAACGGCTGGGTACATCCTTTGGATGAATACGTGAATAAAGATCCCGAATACGATTTCGCCGACTTGTCCAAATCAGCTGTCGGATCGGCGACCGTTGATGGAAAGGTGGCCGGCATTCCGATCATTACAGAGCAGGAAATCTTATACTACCGCAAGGATCTGCTGGAAGCGGCAGGGATCGCGGTTCCGAAAACGATTGATGAATTGGTTGCGGCGGTTAAACAGCTTCATGACCCTGGAAAAGAAATGTACGGTTTCGTAGCCAGGGGACAGCGTTCGCCGCTAGTCACGCAAGTCTCTTCATTCTTGTTTTCTGAAGGCGGAGATTTCACGAACGGAGATAAGGCGGCAATCAATACGCCGGAAGCGATTAAAGCTTTTACGACCTACGGTACCTTATTGAAGGATTACGGCCCTCCAGGCGTACTTAACATGTCATGGCCGCAAGCGATCGGCATATTCGCGCAAGGCAAGGTAGCTTTCTATACGGACGCGAACTCGATTTATAAGAACGCAACGGATCCTACAAAGTCGCAAATTGCCGATAAAATAGGATTTGCACCGTTCCCGGCCGGTTCGGCCGGCTCCAAACCGTATAACATTACTTCATGGGGACTGGCCATGAATGCGAATGCAGTCAACAAGGAAGCGGCATGGGCATTCATTGAGTGGGCGACTGGCAAGGAAATGGTCCTGAAAACCCAGCAGGCAGGCAATCCTGGAGCCCGTTCTTCGGTATGGGATAACCCTGAGGGTACAACCGGATTTCCGTCCGAGTTGGTAGATGTCATCAAAGAAAGTGTGAAGGGCGGCGTCGACCATGACCGTCCGACCGTCATCAATGTCGGTGAAGCACGCGATGCAGTAGGCGAGATCGTTCAGCAGATCATGACTGGTGAGACGAACATTCAATCAGTTGCTGATAAAGCGAATGAGGCCTTGCAAGTGATTATCGATAACGAAAAAACAAAATAAAGGCGAATCGGCCTAACCATCAAAAGGGTCATTCCGTGGCCCTTTTGATTTATGATTTTGATCTGGGGGGAAGGGGAGTTCCATATGCAGTACAACTGGTTTGATCGAAATTTAAAATGGATCTATACGATGCCTGCAGTAATATTCGTGTTAGTCATGATGGTATTCCCAATTCTGTATACCGTACGGATAAGCTTCTTTGAGTGGAGTATGTCAGCCATTACGCCTCCAAAGTGGGTTGGGCTCGACAACTACATGACGCTTTTGAAGGATACCCGGTTCTGGGGGGCGGCACGCTCCACGATGTATTTTACGGTTGCGGCGCTTGCTGTTGAAGTTGTGTTAGGGGTTGCGATTGCTTTACTGCTTACCCGGGATTTCCGAGGTAAAAATATGGTGAAAACGGTCTTCCTTCTGCCTATGGTGGCTACCCCGGTTGCGATGGGGCTGGTATGGCAGTTGATTTATGAGCCGACGATCGGCGCGGCCAACATGATATTGAAAGCAGTCGGACTGAAGCCGCAGCTGTGGCTCGCTTCCCCCGATCAGGCCATTTCTTCGCTCATTGTTGTTGACGTCTGGCAGTGGACGCCGATGATCGCCCTGATTATCATGGCAGGGCTGGCTACGATTCCAACCGACCCCTATGAAGCAGCTGACGTCGACGGGGCAGGCAGATGGAGAAAGTTCATTTCGATTACGCTGCCGCTATTAAAGCCAACAATTATGGTTGCTGCGATGCTGCGCTTGATCGATGTATTAAAAACATTTGATATTATTTATGCGACAACGCAGGGCGGGCCTAATCTGGCTACCGAGACGTTGAACATTTACGGTTATGTATTAGGTTTTCAATACTTTAAGCTGGGGATGGCATCCTCGCTTCTTGTCCTATTCTTCGCGTTGGTCATGGGGTTGACGATCGTAATGATCTGGATGCGCAAAAGAATGGAGGGGCGTCATGAATAAGCAAAAGAAGGCATCAAATCTGATTTTCGGCGGTTTAACCATTATGGTGCTGCTATTATTCGCCTTTCCTTTCTTCTGGATGCTGCTGGCTTCTTTCAAAACGCAGGGGCAAATCATGTCGACGGATCAGCTGTTTGTGTTTAAGCCTACGATGAACAATTACACGGATGTATTCAAGGAATATGATTTTCTGAAATACATTTTCAATAGTTTCGTAGTCGCGCTTGGATCGACGCTATTCGCCCTGCTGCTTGGGCTGCCGGCCGCTTACGCAATCGCCAGACATAACCTTCACAAGTTAGGGCTTGTCATTCTCGTAGCCCGGATTATTCCCGGAATCACCTTCTTGATCCCCTGGTTTATCCTATTTTCGAAGCTTGAGCTGATAGACACATTCCCGTCTTTGATGCTCAGTCATATGCTCGTGGGACTGCCATTCATTATTTGGATCATGATTTCTTTCTTCGAAGCGCTTCCTACCGAAATCGAGGAATCGGGTTTGATTGACGGTTGTACGCGTCATCAAGTTTTTATGCGAATCATTTTACCGATTTCCGGCCCTGGTATTATTACGTCGTCCCTGCTTTCGTTCATTTTCTCATGGAATAACTTTATGTTTTCCATCATTCTTGCCGGTGATAAAACGAAGCCGCTTCCGGTGGCGGTATTCAATTTCATGTCCTATTCGGAAATCAATTGGGGCGGGCTAATGGCTGCAGCATGTATTATCACCCTTCCCGTACTCATAATCGCACTGCTTGCACAGCGTTATGTCGTCAGCGGTTTGGCGGCCGGCGCCGTGAAGGGCTAGACGCCCTTTGTATGAATTAAGGTTGTTCCTTTGGCATATTTTTCTGCCGGAGGGACAACCTTTTTTCAAAATATAGGAAATGTCAAAAGTTTAACGTCTAATGTTTATTTACTTTACGAATGGTTATGGATGTTAAGTATTAGTTATAGCAGAAACATACGTGCTCAGGTAATGTTATGATTATCGAATCGCGACAAGGAGGACATATCTATGAAGCGATTTCGCAGACTCTGTATGCTTACGGTAATCTGGGCTCTATTGGTTTCCGTTTTGACGTCAGGGTGTACAGGCATTTCCTATTCCGGAGATAAAAGGGGAGAGTTAGCGCAGCCATTTCAAGGTAAAACCATAACGCTGGTAACGGCTAATCATCCTTGGGCGGATGCGATCAGGCCGCTCCTTCCCGAATTTGAAGCCGCAACGGGCATGAACGTGATCGTTCAAGGATATTTCGAGGACCAGCTGACCCAGAAGCTTACGCTGCAGCTGACAACGGGTTCCGAAACGCCCGATGTATTTATGTACCGCCCATTGCAGGAAGGGAAGCTTTTTTATAAAAACGGTTGGCTGGAGCCGCTCGATGACTATGCTCGAAAGGACGCTGAGTACGCGTACACCGATTTTTCAGCCGCAGCCATCCGCTCCGCAACCGTAGATAGAAAGCTTGCCGGTATTCCGGTCATTACGGAGCAGGGAATCTTATACTACCGGAAAGATCTTTTGCAGAAGGCTGGAATTCCGGTGCCGGATACGATCGAGGAGCTTGTATCCGCTGTCCGGAAGCTGCATGATCCGGGCAACGGAGTTTACGGTTTTATCGCAAGGGGCCAGCGTTCTCCTTTGGTCACTCAGGTTTCGTCTTTTCTGTATTCCGAGGGCGGCGATTTCACGAACGGGCAGAAAGCGACCATTAATACGCCGGAAGCGATGAGAGCTTTCAGCCTATATGGAAGCCTTCTAAGAGATTACGGGCCTCCGGGCGTAATCAACATGTCCTGGCCGCAAGCGAGCGCATTTTTTGCCGAAGGCAAAGCCGCCTTTTATACGGATGCAAATGCAATCTATAAAAGCGCAAGTGATCCGGCGCGTTCCAATATCGCCGAGCATATCGGATTTGCGTCCTTCCCCGCCGGTAGAAGCGGATCGAGGACCTACAATATCACATCCTGGGGATTGGCCATGAATCCAAGAGCCGTTGACAAAGAAGCAGCGTGGGCTTTTATCCGGTGGGCGACCAGTAAAGAGATCGTGCTTCAAACGCAGCGCAAAGGGAATCCGGGTGCCCGTAATTCCGTTTGGAACATGCAAGGGGGTACGGAAGGGTTCCCGAAAGAGATGGTCGAGGTTATCAAACAATACGGCGTCGGCGGTGTAGACCACGACCGTCCTACCGTCGTCAACGTGGCGGAGGCACGGGAAACCGTCGGAGAAATCGTTCAACGCGTGATAACGGGTGCTCCCGATCTTCAACAGGCGGCGGACAAAGCAAATGCCGCGCTGCAAGCGATATTGGATAAAGAAGCGGAATGAGAAGGTGATCGTCATACGTTACAGGATATCGATATTCGGCAAGATCATCATTACGATCATTCTGCTGCTTATCCCCGTTCTGTTCTTATACAGCTACTCCAACCGGATTGCGGGAAGTGTAGTAGAGAAGCAGCTCCGCTCTTCCAATTTGAATGAATTATCGTTTTTCTTGAACCGGATGGATTCGAACATTGAAAATTTGTCCCTATTTCCGGTTATCTTAAGCTACGACCCGCACATCCGGGATTTTATCGGGGGAACCGGCGAGGCGGCCGGCAACCTGTTAAAGGCACAATCCCGCATAACGGAAAAATTGAGCCTTCAAAGCGTATCCAGCAGCTGGAGCAATGATTTGACGATCGCAATGCCGAAAGGCAAGAAGGTGCTGTCCTCTAATATTTATGTTAACGGTATCGGGAAGTGGGATTGGGACGGTCCCATCCGGAAGACATGGGTCTATGGTGAGGATTATTCCCGTGGCTCAACGATCGGCACCTTTATCCGGGAGACTAGCGAACCCGCCAATGCGGCAACCGTAGGACAAGCTGATGCGGTATTTCAGGTCCGTTTCCCGGTGGAGACCATTACGGACCTGCTGGATATTTACCGGAAGGATAAGCTCAGTGATCCCTTCCTGTATCATCCGGATTACCAGCCGATTCGGAATAGCACGCCTGACTTGCTGATCGAAGATCAGATTATCCGGAATGTGCTGAGCAGGTCCTTGACGGATGCAGGCCAAGAAACGACTGCAATCAACAATCAATCGTATTTGGTTAGTTATGTAAAGTCACGCCAGCTGGGCTGGTATTTGGTGGATTATGTTCCGGTCCAAAGGATCTTGTCTCCCATTACAACGGCACGCAATTGGTTCTACGGTTCAATCGCCTTTCTGCTTATGATCGGTGTCATTGCTTCGTTTCTGCTTTACCGTAACGTCCAGATTCCGATCCGAAAAATGATCAGAGGCGTGAAGCGGATGAGCCGGGGGGATTTATCCTCGCGTATTGAATATGAAGCAAAGAACGAATTTGATGATTTAATCAGGCCATACAATGAAATGGCCGGCCGCATTCAGGTCTTGATCGAGGATGTTTATACGGAGAAGCTGCGGTCCCGCGAAGCAACGCTAAAGCAGCTGCAGTCTCAAATAAACCCGCATTTTCTGTATAATTCGCTGTTCTTTGTTATCAATTCCGCCATGCTGGAGGATCGCGATGCGGTAATCGCAATGGCCGAAAACTTGGCTGAGTATTACCGGTACACTTCAAGGGTGGAGAATCAGCAGGTTACCCTTCGGGATGAGCTCGATTTGGTACGTCACTACCTGAATATCCATCATTTGCGGATGCAGCGTCTGGCATTCACCATAACCGTCCCTGAAGAAATGATGGATGAGCCTGTACCGCGCCTCCTGCTTCAGCCATTGGTCGAAAATGCCATCGTTCACGGGATTGAGCATCAGGTGGAGGGCGGCATTATTACGATAACAGGCGAGCAGAATGACAGGTGGAACCGGATTACCATAGCCGATAACGGAGCGGGGTTGTCTGAGTCCAGGCTGCGCCAGCTGATGATTCAACTGAATGAACCGATGACCGATGAGCTCGGATGCGGGACGTGGAACGTACACCGGCGTTTACAATATCAATTTGGCGAAGGCTCGGGATTATCGTTCAGACCAGCGCCAGGCGGAGGGCTGGAAGCCGTTCTGACATGGAACCGGACGAGCAGCTTTGCGAAAACCAGGCTGGAAAAGGAGGGAGAGCATGACTCAACTATTGATCGTGGATGACGAGGCTCATGTCGTTGACCGGTTCTCCACCACGATCGACTGGAAGGCTATTGGCGTAGAGCTGGTTTTTAAGGCCTATTCCGGACTTGAGGCCCTCACGTTCCTCAGGCAATTTTCCATCGATATCGTCATCACGGATATTAAAATGCCAGGCATGTCGGGCTTGCAATTAATCGCGGAGATCCGCCGGCTCTGGCCCAAAACAAAATGCATATTATTGTCCGGGTACTCGGATTTCAATTACGCCAAAGAGGCCATTCTGTACCAGACCGAGGATTACTTGTTGAAGCCTGTAAAAGAAGAGGATTTGCTGGCCACAGTCGAGCGGGTTCTTGCCAAGCTGGAATTGGAATGGGAGGAAGTCATCTCTAATCAGAGGCTGACTTATACTTTTAAAGAAAACCTCCCTTTGCTGAGGACGAATTTGCTCCTTGAGCTGCTTCAGGGCCGAAGATTGGAGACAGCAGCCCTGCATGACAAAATGAAGATGCTGGAGCTTTCCGATTACGAATGGCAATCTTTTTCGTTAATGGTTGTACGTTTGGACGAACTGTTTCTCCAGTCTGATCTTCAAGATCTATCCTGGAAGGAATATGCAATCGGTAATATGGTCGAAGAACTGTTCGGCGGGCGATATGCGATATGGTATGCCAAGGATGCTCATGATTATCTCGTTTTTGCGATGACGGTAAAACGAGAGGCAGTTGAGAATAACGACACGGTTTGGTTCGAGCGTACTGCGGCTGCTCTGCAAACGGCGGTGGGTACGTATCTAAAGGGTAAAATCTCCGTCATGGTCTGTCATAACGGGCGTTTCCCTTATGATTTGGCAGCGCTGTACAGTCGTTCGATTGGAGCATTCCGCAAACGGATCGGAAGCGAGCAGGAGCTGTTTATGCGGCTGGAAGACGATCGTTCGGAAGAGGGGATTGGGTCTCTGAAAAGCCTCTACGAACCGCCGGCATTGATTCATTTGCTGGAGGCAGTCAGGTGGAGTGACATCGAAGAGAAGCTTCGGATGATTTTTGACGACATGGAGGATATGGAGCCCGGTTCGCAGGAGCATCTCCTTGAGATTTACTTCACGATCGCTTCCGCCTATTCGTATATCGCGCATAAAAACGGAAGGCATTTATCGGAATTGCTAGGGGCTGAGTACGGAAAAATGACCGAGGGTCTTCCGTTTCGTTCCGTGAATCAGCTTCGCGAATGGTCGCTCAGGACGCTGCACAGGATCCGCGAAGACATGGACCGCGAGACGAAGGATTCAAGGACGAACCTGATCCAGGAAATCCATGCTTTTATTGAACAAAACGTCCAGCAGGATGTTTCGTTGCAATCGATCGCCGGTCATGTGTATCTTCATCCGGTCTATGTTTCGAAGGTGTATAAGCTGGAAACCGGAGAAAATTTAAGTGAATATGTGCAGCGTGTGCGCATGAACCAGGCGGAGTATCTTTTGAAGCACAGCGCAGTCAAAATTTTTGAAATCGCTGCTAGCCTTGGCTATCAGCGTCCGCATTCCTTTAACTATGCTTTCAAAAAAAAATTCGGCATGACCCCTCAGGAATACAGAGATCGATTCTCTTAAGACCATTTTTGTATTGGCGGTATGCGGCTGTAATGGCCTGTACCTGTAAATAAATCATACTTTTTTGGGAGGTTTACTTGTGTTATTATTTATCGTTCTAGCAGCCATTGTGGTGCTGCTGCTTCTGATTACGGTTGTGAAGCTGAATCCTTTTGTCGCCCTCATCGTCACGGCGATCGGTACCGGGCTTGCTGCCGGTATGCCTTTGTTCACTACCGAAGATCATACGGGTATCATTGATTCAATCAAAACGGGTATGGGCAATACGCTCGGTTTCCTGGCCGTCGTGCTTGCACTTGGCACCATGCTGGGTAAAATGATGGCGGAATCCGGTGGCGCTGAACGCATCGCCCGGACGCTAATCCGTCTTTTCGGTGAGAAAAATGTCCATTGGGCAATGATGTTCGTCGCATTTCTCGTCGGCATTCCGGTATTTTTCCAAGTCGGCTTCGTTCTGCTCATTCCGCTTGTATTTACGATTGCCAGACAAACTGGCGTATCGCTTGTCAAAATCGGTGTGCCACTTGTCGCCGGCTTATCGGTTGTGCACGGACTTGTTCCTCCTCATCCGGCTGCGATGGCAGCGGTGGGTATTTTCGACGCAGATGTAGGCAGAACCATTTTGTATTCCCTCATTGTCGGGCTTCCGACCGCTATTCTCGCAGGTCCGTTGTATGGCAAATGGATCGGCAACCGGATCCATAAATCCGTCCCTAAGGAAATGGGAGATCAGTTGACGGAGAATGGTGATACGAATAATCTGCCTGGTTTCTTCAATACGTTATTCACGATTCTGGTTCCTGTATTTCTCATGCTCATCGCCTCGATCGCGGATTTGGCTCTGGAGAAAGGCACAATCCTGTTTCAGGCATGCAAATTTGTCGGTGACCCGATCGTCGCGCTGCTTATCGCTACTATCTATTCCTTTTTCAGTCTCGGCTTCTTCCGCGGCATGAGCCGTGACCGTATTCTCAAATTTACGAACGATTGCTTGGCGCCTACGGCTACAATCTTGCTCGTCATCGGTGCCGGCGGCGCATTTAACCGGGTGCTGCTCGATTCGGGCATCGGCGATTATATCGCGGAGATTGCCACTGCCTCACACCTATCGCCAATTCTTCTCGGCTGGGGAATCGCGGCCATGATCCGTGTCGCTACAGGCTCGGCCACCGTCTCGATGATGACGGCAGCAGGTATTGTCGCTCCGATCGCGGCTATTGTGCCGGGTGTAAATGTCGAGCTGCTTGTATTAGCTACCGGCGCTGGTTCACTCATTTTATCCCATGTCAATGACTCCGGGTTTTGGCTCATTAAGGAATACTTCGGCATGACGGTCAAGGAAACGCTTATGACATGGACGGCCTTAGAGACGATTATTTCCGTTGCAGCGCTTGCGTTTATCCTTACGTTAAACTTATTCGTTTAATATCACCCATTCGATTGAATATCCGCTTTACTCGCCGAAGCCCGCGATCGCGGAGCAGGATCCTGACGAAATCTTCCGTGCGGTTATCGGCACAATCAAGCACACGCTGCTGAAAAGCGGTACGGATTCGGACAATGTGCTATGCGTTTCCTTCAGCTCTGCTATGCACAGCGTGATCGCCGTGGATGCCCAAGGAAATCCGCTCTCCAAATGCATCACTTGGGCGGATAATCGCAGTGCGGGCTGGACGGAGCGCATTCGAAACGAGATGAACGGCCATCAGATTTACCTGCGCACCGGTACGCCGCTTCATCCGATGTCTCCGTTATCCAAGCTGACGTGGTTACGGCATGAGGAACCGGAGCTTTTTGCCCAGACACATAAATTCATATCCATCAAAGAGTACGTATTCCATAAGCTGTTCAAGCGGTACGTAGTCGATTATTCCATTGCTTCCGCAACCGGAATGTTTGCTCTCGAAACGTTGAGCTGGGATGAGGAAGCTCTGAATGTTGCCGGCGTTACGCCGGACAGACTGTCGGAGCCGGTGCCTACAACCTTCCGTTTGGAGGGAATGGATGAGCATTGGGCGGCTGAAATGCAGCTCTCCGCTTCGATGCCTTTTGTTGTCGGTGCAAGCGACGGCGTTCTCTCCAATCTTGGCGTCGACGCGATCGATCCAGGTACCGTGGCAGTAACGATAGGGACAAGCGGCGCAATCCGTACAGTTACAGATCGGCCGGTTACGGATCCGAAAGGAAGGACATTTTGTTACGCACTGACGGAGAACCATTGGGTTATCGGAGGGCCCGTCAATAATGGCGGCATGATTTTCCGGTGGTTTCGCGACCATTTCTGTTCCGAGGAAGTGGAAGAGGCTGCCCGGCTGGGCAAGGACCCGTATGAGCTTCTTACTGAAATCGCTTCGCGTGTGAAGCCTGGTGCCGGAGGATTGTTGTTCCATCCTTACCTCGCAGGAGAGAGAGCCCCTTTGTGGGATGCCAATGCCCGCGGTTCCTTCTTCGGGCTAGGTCTTCACCACAGGAAGGAACACATGATCCGTTCCGTCATGGAAGGTGTGATTATTAATTTATTCACGGTGTATATGGCCCTGGAGGAGCTCATCGGCCAGCCGACAAAAATACAGGCTACAGGCGGCTTTGCCAAATCGGTATTGTGGCGTCAAATGATGGCGGATATTTTCGACCAAGAGGTGCATGTCCCGGTCAGCGTGGAAAGCTCATGTTTGGGCGCGGCTATTCTAGGGCTGTACAGCCTTGGCGAAATCGATTCGCTCCATGCCGTCTCGAACATGGTAGGGGGCTCCCATCGGCATATGCCTAATAAAGAAAATAGGCCGGTTTATCAGGAAGTGAGCCGCATGTATGTACGTCTGTCACGGTTGCTTACTGAGGAGTATAGGCATATTGCAGCCTTTCAGAAAAAATGGTTATAGCTTTGCAGTGAAATATTTTCTAAAACGTCAACAGTCAAAAGCATAGTAAGTCATTTGAAGCTTTGCGAGAGCATAGCTTCTTGTTTTTATAGTCTGACGACTACCCCCTCCCCCTAGTTGTTCAATTCTTAAATCATTTTATATAGGTGAGTTCCAGAATGTGGTACGATTATTAAAAAGATCGTATGGCGAGGTGCTTGTTTATGAGGGTATTGTTTTGCTCCGATGTGTTTAATGATCGTCAGGTTGATGCAGGCTATGAGACTAAGTATGAAAAGGGCTAGAAACCCGAAAGCATCGGTAAATAGGTTTCGTAGTATCTTCAAGAACTTTTTTTGTATAAAAGTGGTGTACAGCTAGAAGAATGAAATTAACAAAATACACAATCTGTTAAGTTGATGAAAACACATACTGATAGCTTGAAAGTGAATTCTATCTTGTTTCCTTCACGGATGATGATAAGCCGATTAGCCGTGTACAAGCTTGGAATATTATTAATGCTGAAGTGCGGGATGCCGGCATTTAGGACTCGACTGGGACACACAACAAGAAACAAAATTCCATCCGCCGGTTTGGCGGATGGGGTCGACTTTTTGCGATTTGGTCATAAAAGTCCTTGCGAAATCAGTCGTTGAAGCGAGAAAGCTTGCCGAAACCCCTCTGCTAGTCAGAAGGACAAAGAATGGGAACGAAAACAGTTAATTGTGGTTACTCGAGGATCTTTCGCACAACTTTCCGATGGGAGCCAAAACTGCCTCCAAGCTGTGTTTTTGGCCCAAAAGAAAGGGATTCAGTTTTCGCACCAAGTTTTTAAAGAGGGTCATAACCATATGTTGTAGCTTTTGCCTTCGTCTATTGAGGGGGAAAGGTCCTAAAGATGTAGCTTACTTTCTAACAGCACAGATAAACAGTGATCAGATGTCTTGGAATGATCCTGACACGCATCACTCAGCTATTGTTCTTGTAGTGATTTATAAATTTGTATTGCATTTCACAGTAATCAACAAATGTGATGAAGAACATCAATACCTTCATACGATCCATGATGATTTCATTCGGATGCGTGACAGAGTTTCGTGTTAGCCTTGTGTAGGTCGCATAGATGGTTGAGCTGGATTTGTCGAGAGAAGCTGCTAGCTTTTTAACTTCGGGGTCGCCAGTCGCGTCAATGTATTTCTTCCGATAACTGAGATACGTGTCGTACTTTGCAGATATACCCCAGTTACTAGACAATTCCCTTAGGTATTTAGTTTGAAGCAACGGAATCTTTTTGTTCAAGAAACTACCATAATTATCGACCAAATGTTCAATAATGACTTCTCCGGCAAGTCCGATGTTGATCATTGAAGAATTTACGCAGTTAGCATTGAAACATTTCAGCGCTTCTGTCACATAAAAAGTGATCCAATCGTCCATGCCTTGGATGGTTTTTAGTTTTGTCAGGTATCCGCCCTCATCATAAGGAAGTACGTCTATCTGTTTAATGCACTCTTTGCCATACTCCGTGACATGGAAATACGGAAGATCATCACCGTAATTGCCGTAAGCGCCGGGGGCGATTACACCCTGCAATATCAAGTTATGAAACTCCTGATATAACTTTAGAATTTCCGAACGCTTGAGATTAGTCGTTGACCCTTCAAATAAAGTAAATCCGCTGCCGCCCCATGCTGCCGCATGAATCTTTATCTTTTCATTTTCGGGTTTGATCTTTTTTACAATCAACAACCCGTCTAACAAGCGGTATAAATCGGATTGTGTTCCCTGATATCCGTAATCTTTAAACGTCTTTCCTTCTGCATCAATATCTTTTCCCTCGTATGCCAGCACCTCAAGAATTAGGTTTCGCATTTCTAGGTTCGATAATTCTTCAACGTACCCCATGGTCTCGCCCCTTTACTTAGTACAATATAGATGATCCACTTTGATCTGGAGTAACATCACTTTCAGAAAACGAAACCACCTCATCACTATTCGCCATATGGGTGATATTTCCTTCTTATTTTATAGACCTTGGCTGCCACGGAAACGATTCGGCAGCCTTATTAAGTTATTGGGAGTAATGTTTAATTCCACATAAAGGAAACAAGCGGAAGTATGTTGAATTATTATGTTAAAAAGACTATTCCATAAATGGAGGTGCTAGATATTAATAATCAGTTAGGAACTTTTGAAGAAGTTGTAACTTCACGGCCACGGCTAAAACAATTAGTTATTAGAAATTTTCGGGCGATAGGCAATAAGCCTGTTACAATTGAGTTGGATAAGATTGTGGTTCTAGTTGGTCCAAATAACGTGGGTAAGAGTTCTATCCTACGTGCATACGAAGTTGCGATGTCGGAAGGCTCTAATGAAGCTATACTTTTGCTGGATGATTTCCCCGGAGGTATTATTAAAAATGATGCAAACCCCGAAATAGAGCTACACACAATTGTTCATGATAATGCTCCAGGATCAAGATGGATTTCGATAGACCCCATTACACTTGAGAAGATAGTAATTGAGAAGTGGACATGGTCTTCACCCGGCCCTCCTAAGCGGCAAGGATACGATATAGACAAGGGAATGTGGGCTGATGATGGTGTTCCTTGGGGGGCTGCAAATATAGCTAATTCCTATCGCCCTAAACCACATCGTGTTGATGCTTTTTCAGATCCAAAAATTCAGACGGATGCTATTGTTAAGTTGCTGTCAGATGTTATTAAAGAGAGAGTGAAAAGTGTTCAAGAACAGTCAGAGGAAGAATCTCAGTACAAACAACTTCTCAGAACGATAACAACGTTAAGACAGCAAGTGGTTATTGAATCTAACACTCATATTGAGAAAATAGAACTACAGGTCTCAGGATTGCTGAGTGAGGTATTTCCTGGTTATGTAGTCAAATTCGATCCTCGAACTGAAGAAGATGTAGAAAATGACCTTAATTTATTTAACAAACTTAACAACGCTCAGCTGAAAATGGGCTATGCTAACGGTGGTCATTTAAGCACACTAGATCGTCAAGGAAGTGGGGCACGGCGCACATTATTATGGAGTGCTCTAAGAATGATTGCAGAATCTAATATAGCAAAAACAGCAAAAAAAGGTGCAAAGAAAGAATTACCTGAGAACGGGACAATTCGACCACATGTGCTTTTGCTAGATGAACCAGAATTATGCCTTCATCCTACTGCAGTAAGGGAAGCATGCCGAGTACTATATGATTTACCCAACACTGGTAATTGGCAAGTTATGGTCACAACACACTCGCCTGCTTTTATTGACGTCTCTCGAGATAACACGACAATAATAAGAGTTGAACAAATAGATGGGGAAATTTCAGGAACAACTGTGTTTCGTCCAGAAAGGGCAAAATTAGACAATGAAGACCGAGCACGCTTAAAGCTGTTGAATATCTTTGACCCATATGTTGCAGAGTTCTTTTTTGGAGGGCGATGTATTATTGTCGAGGGTGATACTGAGTATACAGCGTTAAAACATATTATTGCTTCAAAACCGGGGATGTATAATGATGTACATATTATTAGGGCAAGAGGTAAGGCGACTATTGTATCTTTGATCAAAATACTTAATCACTTCGGATCCAGTTATTCCGTTTTACATGATAGTGATACCCCAACTACAATGCGAAAAGGTAAACTAATTAAAAATCCAGCTTGGGCTCTTAATGAGAAGATATATAATGTTGTAACCGATCGACCAGAGACATCAAAGGTGAGGCTTTTAGCTTCATTGGGAAATTTTGAGAAGGCTTATTTTGGGGAAGAAGTCTGTAATGAGAAACCCTACAACGCAATTTTGAACCTTCAGCAAAATAGCAGTGCATTCAAAAAAGTTGAGTCACTTCTTGAGGCTCTGCTTGATCACAGCAAGGAACCACCTTATGGGGCTCTTCAATGGATAAGCATTGCTCAATTAGAGGAGTTTGTCTCTGTTTTTACGAGTCAAGATTTAGTTGCGGCCGGAGATGATATTACTTCTAATTAAAAGTTAATTAGTTGAATTTCGTTCTGAGCTGCTATTATAAAACCGGATTTCCTTAACAGTAAGGGTCCGGTTTTTTCATGTAATGAATTGTTTGGCGTACGGTTTTTTCCGTTTTGAGATCCTCCCTAGATGGGGTAGTACCAGTGTAGCTGACATCGCCTGCAAACGCATAGATTAAAATGGTAAAATAAGTTGTTTACATCAATAATACGGTCATAAATGGGGTAGGCTGTCGATACATCCAACGTAAGGCCATAAAGCCGTCCCTGTGACGGCTTTTCTTGTTTTACAATAAAATAGATGTGCAAATATGAAAATATGTATTTACATATTACATATACCGAATTACTATAATAATATAAAATGAAGGAGGTTTCCTTATGGCTAAAGATAAAACAATTAGCTTCAGCTTAGACCCCGAGTTAGCTGAAACATTTGAACTTGCGTTAAAACTGAATAAGGACAATTCAGATGATCTATTTACACGTTTGATAATTCAATACGTTTCAGATAGTTTCTCGAAGGCTTCCAAAGCTTTTAATGTACAACCTACTGTTAGAAGTAGTTATCTGAACGATGAGGACAGTAATTTTGCGAAAGCTAATCGGAAAATTCCAACTTGGGCTCGTAAACCTCAACAAAATAATCATAGGATAATAAAAGCCTATTTTGAACTCGAGGAAGAAATGGGAACCGTTACAGTTGAAGCATTAGCTGAAAGGTGCAGCAACAAAATTGCTTATCCTGATACATACTCAAGTGATTTCAGAGGGAATTTCGCTCAAATGAAAACCGATGCTAGCAATTCTCATGGTAAAGTCTTTGTTGTGAATAATGACGTTGTTGAAATATGGGGTGAGATAATGAATGTGTTAATGGAAAACAAGCATCTATTCATTTTAAGTAAGAGGACGAAAATCACTAACGAGATGGTAGAATTCGCATACATATATGCTAAGAGAGTTTATTCAGGAGAATTAACAAGAAATGAAGGGAAGACAGAAGTATCAAAAATCACTGGAATGAATGAGGGTTCTGCACAAGATATTATTGGTGATTTTTTAGCTATGATAGAAGGTAAGGAATATCGTCGGACAATGAGTAATTATGGAACAGAATATTTTCTGAAAAATATCAAAAATGATTTTGGAGATAATGCTTTTAAATTAGCTCTTGAAGCAACTGAAAAACATATCAAGTATTATAATTCACTTGGATATGGTCAATTAAAGGAAAAGGAGAACATAGTTAAAAGACTTAGGGAATCAGAATAATCATCCTGCTGTTAAGTACATATGGAATGAACTCACCTCCCACAACTATAAGGAAAAGCATAGCCTTATACATACTATAATTTGGGGCTGCATGCGAGCATAATTCAAACATATATTTATTGTGCTTCTATTTGTAAGAGAATCAATTATCAATTATTATATCTAATTTTTGGGGGTTATTATGGGTAGTAAGTATATCACAGTAAGTAAGGCCGAAGCGCACTGGAATTCTTCGGGGACCCGCATATTGAAGTATTCACTTGAAATGTATCATGATGGATTAAAAGAACATAAAATTGTATCCGCTCTCGAGTTGGATATTCTTCAGAATAAAGTGAAACTGCAAACTGAAAAATGGATTGAAAAATGGGATGTTGCCGAAACGAAACGAAAAAACCACGCAGAAAAAGAAGCGAATAAAGAAGAAGCTATTCTGAGAACCGAAGAAGCTGAAGAGGCACTTAAAGAAATCGAGATATTGTTGATTCATACATTAAGTATTAATGATACAGTTAACTGGGAGAGTTTAAAAAAGAAAGAGAGTTTCTCGGAAAATTCACCTGTTCAACCAATTCCCAAGTTGAAAAAAGAATATCCAGAGCAACCTAATAAAGAGCCTATTGTTTTATCTTTTGTTGAGAAATTATTTAAATCGAAAAGAGAAACAGCAATAAAAGTGTATGAAAATCGGTATGATGCATTACTTTTGAATTGGGAGGAACAAAAAGCTGAAGTAGACACATTTAACCTATTGTTGGAACAGGAATTTGAATTGGAAACCAGTAATTGGAACAATGAAGTCGAGGAATGGACAAAGAGAAAGAATGAATTTGATAAGCAAGAAGAAGAATTCAACAGAAAAATTGAAATAATGAAGGACTCTTATCTCAATCAAAATCCAGACTCTATTGTGGAATATTGCGACATGGTTCTATACAATTCAAAATATCCGGAGTCGTTTCCCAAGAGTTATGAATTGGAATATAATCCGGAAAACAAAATATTAATTGTCGAATACCAGTTGCCGTCGATCTATTGTTTTCCAACGCTCAAAGAAGTGAGATATATTGCAACCAAGAACGAACTTAAGGAAGGACATATATCTGGAATACAGTTGCAGAAGATGTTTGATGAAGCCATGTATAAAATAACACTACGAACCCTTCATGAGATTTTTGAGGCAGACGTGGCAAATGCGATTGAAGCCATTTCGTTTAACGGTTGGGTTAAAGCCATAAACAAAGCAACGGGTAAAGAAGAAAATAACTGCATTCTCACAATCCAAATAAAGAAAAATGAATTTTTGGCTGTCGATCTGGCGAATGTTGATCCGAAAACTTGTTTTAAAAATTTTAAAGGTGTAGCAAGTAGTAAGTTAAGCTCGCTAACGCCCATTCAACCTATACTTCAGATTAACAAAGCAGATAGAAGGTTTGTCGAAAGCTATGAGGTAGCAAACCAGTTAGATCAGTCAACGAATCTTGCGGCAATGAACTGGGAGGATTTCGAACATCTTATTCGCGAACTTTTCGAAAAAGAGTTTGCATCTAATGGTGGAGAAGTAAAAGTAACGCAAGCGAGCAAAGATGGTGGTGTAGATGTCGTAGCATTCGATCCGGACCCAATCCGGGGTGGGAAAATAGTTATACAAGCCAAACGGTACACGAATACTGTAAGCGTATCGGCTGTTAGGGACTTATACGGAACAGTATTAAACGAGGGAGCCACCAAAGGGATTCTTGTTTCGACAGCTGATTACGGACCAGACGCATACGAATTTGCAAAGGGTAAACCTATCACTTTGTTGAACGGTTCTAATTTATTGCACCTATTAAGCAAGCATGGACATCACGCGAAAATTGATATACGAGAAGCAAAGAAAATACTGGCCGAGAACAACTAAACATAGCATCGGCGAATTGTGGTTTTGCACAAGCCATGGCTCGCCTCCACCATGAAAACCCAGTCCGAATGAGGGCTGGGTTTTTCTGTGTCCTAAAATTGTAGACGGATTGTTGACATCAAAAAATAGATGTCTATTTACTATGCTCTGTCAATTTATTATTTCTATAACATTTCCAGCTATCGTATCAGTCTAAAAAACGATCGTTTTTTAGACTTTATATACATCAGATTAAAATACCCTTGATTGGTCATTGTTTCAGTCTATTAAATCGTCTAATATTCAAAGTGTATTAAAAATGCCAATTGAGGGTTTAATAGACAAAAGGAAATTTGAATGCATCAGGTACACGCTCAGTCTTTATTTCGTGTGCAGAGCAAAGACAAAGGACATTTAGAAGGCTAGATGGAGAATAAGGTTGAGACGTATGCTAGATTATAGCAGCGTCTTTTTCATTTCAAACTATTGCTATAGAGAATTGAGAATCAATTGTCCTCGAAGAAGGACTATTGTACTATTTTGTCGAAATCTACCAAAGGTAATTATTTCCGACTTATAGAGATACCAGGTACTTAAGAAATTGACTCCACAATTCATTTCAGTTAGTCCCAAGCAATCCTAACTGAAAGTAATGAAACTAGACTATGAGAAGTAGAAATAGCCACAACATTTTAATTGAATTGGAAGAGTCAATCAACTAGGAGGATCAGATGAGCGAGAAACAAATATCAACGACAGCATTAGCAAAAGAACTGGGGTTACAAGCAAAGCACCTATTTCAATCTTTAACGGACGCAGGATGCATTCAAAGAGAAAATGAGGCTTGGGTATTAACCAATAAAGGTGTTGAGTTGGGCGGAACAATGAAGAGCCATCCTCAGCATGGTACCTATATAGCGTGGGATGGAAAGATAAAAGAATATCTTTCAGAGATTGGTGGTTCTGATAAATTATTAAGTGCAATTACACTGAGTAAGCATTTTAATATTTCAAAATTTAGAATTAACCCAATCTTATCAGAGCTAGGAATGGTTCAAAAAAATGTAAAAGGTTGGATCGTAACAAAGCTTGGAGAAAGCCTAGGTGGAAAACAATTTGAATATGAGCAAACGGGAGTCCCTTATGTTTGTTGGGATTCAAGTATTCTGACAAACAAAAGGCTTCTCGAAACCTTCCAGTCTGTTCAAGGAACACCGGCGGAAGATATTAAAGAAGATAAGCAGCCTTCTAGTTCTAATTTTCGTGATAAGTTTGAGGCAAAGCATCGTGCAGCCGATGGTCACTATGTTCGTTCTCGTGCAGAAATGTTAATTGATAATTGGCTGTATATGTCTGAGATCGTCCATGCCTATGAACGGAGATTACCAGTGGAAGAAGAGGTCTATTGTGATTTCTATCTTCCAGTTGGAAAAGTCTATATTGAGTTTTGGGGTCTTGAGAACGATGAAAGATATGTAGAAAGAAAAAAAGAAAAGATAAAGGTTTATTCAAAATATGGATTTAACTTAATAGAACTTGTTGATAGTGATATCCAGAACCTTGATGATCTATTACCCAAGAAACTTTTAAAGTTTGGAATTCAAGCGTACTAAGAATAATATATTAAATACTTATTGATCTTATATAACTTTACTTAAGAAGGGGTATTTCCGTTGAATAACGAACTCGCTCAATCAATGAATCAAAGTTTATTAGCTCCATTAATCTTTATATTCATGTGCATCCTCTTCTTCTTATTTCTGGGAGCAGTGTTGTATTACCGATTTCTCAGCCCTTGGATACCAGAAAAGCTTGCGAACTTAGTTGGGTTTGCTGGATCTGCTTATATTTTAATGACCTGTGCAAATCAATATGAAAAAATAAAAGCATAGTTGCTTCTTGGAATGTAACAACTATGATTATCGTCATGTTTATCTTGATAGTCACGATTGGCGTTGTTACACGTTTAATTCCAAGTAAAAAGAAACAGAAAAAGAAAGTAAATCGAAAATCAAATAACAGTGTTAAATCCCAACGACAGCATTCAAAGCAAAGTAGACCGGACCAAGAAATTTTAAACAGTTCATTAGAAAGTATGTCTGGTGCTGAATTTGAACGATTACTCGCCCTCTATTTCCGAGATCAAGGATTTACGGTTCATGAAGTCGGTATTGGTGGTAGAGATGGTGGTGTAGACATCATCGATCAGAGAGGTGAGAAAACAGCGGTACAGGCCAAATGTTATGCAAATCACAATTTAGTTGACGTAAAAGTTGTACGAGAATTGGTCGGAGCTAAGCGAAACCATGATTGTATTCTGACTCTTCTAATCACAACATCGGATCTAACCGGGCCAGCCAGAACAGAGGCAGAGCAGTTTAAAGTTGATTATTGGCACGGAGGAATAATAGAACAAAAACTAAAATCATGGGGCAAATGGAAACCGGGGAATAAGGAGTCTAAGAAAATACCGAAAACAGTGAAACCCACAATTTCTGAATTACAGTCAGCTCAAAACCAACTAGCTGTGTCATCCGACTCTACTTGCACGTGTGGAGCTCCAATGATCAAAAGAAAGAGCAGAGAAGGAAATGAATTCTGGGGTTGTACATCATTTCCTAAATGTAGGCATACAAGATCAATATAGACATTTTCCGTCATTTTCACCGAAGATTCACTCAAAGTCAGTAAAAGACCCCTTGACTTGATTTAAGCCCAATATGTAGAAAAAGCAAAAAAGTCTATCTGATAGTTTGGAGCGAAATAATATGACACTGCCACAAGAGCTAGCTTTGATATTTCGGAGCCGACAAAAATCCTACAAAATGGTCTTAATTCTATCTATTATTGATGAATATAAAGAGTCTTTCAATCGAAGGTTACCGCTCAACCAAGCGGCTGGATGACTCATCTCTATTTGTGTCAATGTATTATCTTTTACTTAGGAAACAATGATTCGCGACTTATACACATAGATGAATTGGTATCAAACCAAGCTGGCGTTCTTATTTCGGGGGATGATGTTAAGAACCCCCTCCCCTAGTTGTTCAATTCTTAAATTATTTTATATGGGCGAATTCCAGAATGTTGTACGATATGCGTACGAGCTGGAAACCGTGATTTATAGAGGGTGGATGATGAAGCCTGAGAGCTATGAAGCTCTGCACAACGCTTTGAAGCAAAAGAATCTCCTAATAGATGTTCATCTTTATAATAAAATTACCATTACACATTAAAAAAATCATCATATATTAATAAAGGATTCCTGGAAACATATGTAGAAATTGTAGATTGAATTCTAATCTTGCTTGCGAAACACGAGGTGCGCCATGAACGCAATCAGCATCCACCCTTGTCTGGTGAAACGCATCATCAGCAACTCAAACCCGGACGTGCTTTACTTCGTCAAAAAAAACGGTTTAACTACCTTTAGCCAGATAACGGAAGAAAATCTCCGGCTGCTCCATAGAGAAAATGCTGAGATGTTTTACAATGTCGTACGGATTCTGGGTTTTCTCGGTGTCCGGTATACAGGAAAACTGGAACCATATTCGTCCCTCAACCTCAATCAAGGCCCGTTCCTCTCTTACGACGGGACCGACCCAGCCGATACCGAAGTGGTTTTTACATACAAAACCGAACGGTTTCTTTCGTCGTTTTTGACGGGTTTCGGCCTGCGAACCGCAGCGGATTTTTCTTTCCTGCATCTTCCTACGCTTGAGTATCATCTGGAAAAGCTTAACCTGCCCTTCTGGTATGAGTCCTTGATGGAAGAGCTACAAGAGCAGCATTTCCGTATTGTTGAAAAGCTCGTCGATATAATTGAGGGAAATGACCAGACGACAGTCATCGCTTCGGACTCCTTTACTACATCCGCCGGCTCCAGTACTTTGATGGAACCCGGCATGGTCTCTGCCCCATCCGCCAAACCGGTCTGGGAGACCGAAATCACTTCCAAAACCGTGCACTTCGACGACATGGCGATAAAAATTCCGCCCGGTATGCTATCGTGCAAAGTCGAGACCGTGTTCTCCAGCTCCGTACTGCGCAACATTAACTGCCTGCTCGCGGACGGCCTGACGACGTACGGGCAGCTGCCGGAACGGCTGGCGGACTATTTTCGCGCCAAGCCCCAGATCGGCCCAGGTAAAATCAACAAATTTAAGCTGGAGTTGCTGGCGGAAATAGAGGGGAACGGCGACGCAAGCCCGCACACGACGACCACTGACAACCTGGCACCCGCCGTCCAGCCAGAGAAGCATGTCCACGTGCCCGCACTACTTTTCGACATACGCGTCGATCTATTCGTGACCGTCATCACGAAGCAGACGTCGTACCCGGATGTCGCCGAACGGCTCCATCACCTGGGCATCCAGACATGGGGAGAACTCGCCAGCTTCACAAAAACCGAACTGCTCGAACGGCTCTGGAAAAAAGGAACCCGCATGAAAAGCCTGCTCCACGTGTTCGAGGTATTGGAGATCAACCTGGACGGGGAAGAGACCGACACGCCGCTGCCCGTGTTGTGGGAACGGTTTTGTTCCGACCTGTCCGCCATCGCCGAGAACCGCAACTGCCACCCCGAAATGTTGGAGGCGAATGTATGGGACATTCTCTACAAACGGGTCAATAAAGGACCCCTTGGCAGGGAATGGACGTTGCAGGAAATTGCGGATGAAAAAGGCATCACACGTGAGCGCATCCGCCAAATCGAGAATAGAGGCTTCGAACAGCTCATGTTCCGCCACATGCCGATGGTGTTTACGCTCTACGAATCGGTCAGTGGAAAGTACAATCTGGTGGCAATCGAGGAAATTCTGAACAGCCCGATCGAGCTGAGCGAAGCGGAAGAAGTGGTGCTCGCGAACATTATCAAAAAATGCGACATCGGAATCGTATACAGCACCGAATATCATGCGTTTTTGGTAGGAGAGCAAGCGCGGATTCAGGAGGAGATCGGGGTTTTCGTCGCTTATTTGTTCAGCGAGCGACGGTGGTACCATCCTATCAGACTCCGGGAGAAAATCAAGGATTATTTCAAAAAAAATCCGACCTCCCATCTAAGCCCCACATTCGTGGAGGAGACGGTCATTCCAAGCCGTTTTCTCATGTACGAGTCGATTTATTTTGCCGCGGACGGAAGCAAAAAGGACTTGACATGGGCAGTTTTTGAGGCTTATTTCCCAGATGGGCTGGCCATCATCAAGGATTCGCAACGGTTCACTGACAAGATGCTTGCGATCTACCCTGACAAGTTTGCTGGTAGCTACGACCGGAGCATTTACGCGAGCCTTCTGCGCAACGAAGAGGACGTCCTCATCTGGGACAACGGCTATTACACTCCACGTTCTTCCGTAAAAGTGAAATTCGAAGACATCGAGCCGATGATGGCGTGGACCGTGCAGTTGCTAAAGGATAGCAATGCACCGCAGATACGTCTGACCCGCACGCTCTGGCATTTTCAAAAAGAACTCGCCAACATCGGTATCACAAACGCGTACTCGCTCTACACGTGCTTCCGGCTGCATGGGCAGGAGTTTTTCGACTTCGTCAAAGCGCCGCGGATCTGCCTTAAAGGCGGATTGGAAGCGGCCCGGCAGCCCCTGACACAAATGTTCCAGGAGTATATGAAGGCTCAGAAACGAAAAGTGAGCCGTAGAGAGATGCTCGACCTGTTCAAGGACCAGCTGGGCTGGCAGACGTACCACATCGAGCAGCGGATGGGCGACCAGATTATTCGTGCCGGTTACGAGGAGTACATCCATATCGAGAACCTTCAGGTGAACGAAGAAGGGCTCGAGTCCGTCAAAAACTGGCTCGTCCGCAAGCTGGAGTCCGTCGGCTCCGTCGTCTCTATCAAAATTGTCAACCGTGCCGTTATGAAACTGGCGGGCGTCGATTCATACCATATCCTGTACTACCTGTTGGACCGGGAGTATCCAGAAGTGTTCAGCTTTTACATTTTTCCCAAGCTCGGCCTGTTCGACCCGGCGGAGGAAGAATTGGCATCGACCCGGCGTTCGCGGATGGCGCTGCTTGAAAACCATATGTTGAGCGGTGAGCGGGTGTTTTACCGGAGCGAGCTAGAGAGCTATTTTCAGAGTATTGGGTGGAACAATCTCGTATACAATTCGGACAAACTCATCACATACGAATCCAAAAACGACATGGCGCTCGCCTTCGTGCACCGGGACACGATCGGCATCACGGAGGAGAAGCAGGCTGCGTTCCTCTCACTCATCGACGAGGCGTTCGATACGCTTCAGGGTCAGGGGCAGGAGTGCCTCGATATGGATGCTTTTATCCATGGGACCGGCGTCGAATCGCGACTTCCGAAGCTGGACCACGACATTACCTGGACACAGGTGCTGATGATTTCGCTGTTGAAAACAGAAGAGCGTTTTGAAATTCTAGGCATAACGGGGCGCGTCGTTATCCGGGACGACAATCCGACGGGCATTGCTAACGAACAGGATCTCATCAACCACGTGCTGATCAAGGAATTCGGCGGGGCAACTTCTATCGGCAAAATGGAAAAGCGGCTCCAGGAGCTGAACCTCATAACCCGGAACATGAGCAAAATGTACTTCAACGATGGGGCGGACGAAGACGTGCCATACGTGACGACTCCCTCTCTAGAAATCATGACGCAGGAGTTGTACCGCCTGCAGATGAAGGGGTGAGAAGCGGTGCTGCGAGAGCTTACGTTGGATTACGTCTACGACTCCTCGGAGAACAACATCGTGGACAAGCTGTTTTTACCGCTGTTGAATCACTCGGTGCTGTATCGGCGAGGCGTCGGCTATTTTACGTCGGGGTGGCTGCGGCTGAACCTGGGGGGCATTCGAAGCCTCATCGAACGAAAAGGAAAGGCTGAGCTTATCACCTCCCCGCATCTTTCGGAGGAAGATTTTGAAGCCATACAGCGCGGAGAACAGGCGAAAGAAGACCGGATGCTGTACGAAGCGCTTGTGCACGAGCTGGACAGCCTGCAGCAGGAGGAAACGCAAAGCGCGCGGGAAACTCTGAGTTTGCTCGCCTGGCTGGTGGCGGACGGACTGCTGGATGTGAAGTTCGCGATCCCCCGGAACAACAAAGGCGACTTCCACGACAAATTTGCGGTGTTTACGGATGAGGCGGGCGACCGGGTGGCGATCCACGGCAGCTACAACGATTCGGTCCATGCTAACTACAACGGCGAAAGCTTTTCGGTCTACTGTTCTTGGGTGGAGGGGCAGGCGCCGTATGTGGACAAACATGACGAGCGGTTTCGCAGGCTGTCGGCGGGGGAGAACGGTTTTTTCCGGATGTATGATATGCCGGGACTGGTCCTCGAAAAGCTGGTGCAGATCACCGTGCACACGGAGCGCCCATACGACGTGGCAATGACCCAAGCCAAACCAGAGGAACAAGAGCTGCCGATCCGTATTCCTCCGCACATCCGCCTGCACGACTACCAAAAGGAAGCGGTCCATGAATGGGAGGGCAACGAGCGCCGCGGGCTGTTTTCGATGGCGACGGGCACGGGCAAAACGATCACTTCGCTCGCAGCCGCCGCCGGCGTCTACAAAGCACGTCGGAAAATCGCCCTAATCGTCTCCGTCCCATTCAAGCATCTGGTGGAACAGTGGAACGGGGAGGTGCAGTCGTTCGGTTTCTCGCCGGTGCTGTCGACGTCGCGTAACTGGCTGTTCCAGGCGAATGCGCTCATCGACGATTACAACCTCGGGTTTGAAGAGACGTTGTGCTTCATCGTGACCCACCAATCCAATGCGGACGAGGATAAATTTCTACGGCTGGTGATGAGGATCCGGGATAAGAACAGCATTTTGTTCATCGGGGATGAGGCTCATTACCTCGGGGCCGCTTATCTGCGTAACTCGCTCCAACCGGATATCCGGATGCGCATCGGCCTATCGGCTACGCCAGAGCGGTGGCGGGACCTGGGGGGGACGCAGGTGGTGACGGATTATTTTTCGCGGGAGGTCATATCGTTCGGGCTGGAGAAGGCGATTGAAAAAGGCTTCCTGACGCCGTACGAATTCACGCCCCACTATGTGGAGATGGGGGAAGACGATTACCGCGAGTACAAAAAGCTGTCGCTACGCATCATGCAGCATCTGCAGGCTGCTAAAAAAGACTCGTCCCGCCGACAGGCAGCGAGTATTCTCGCCGCGCAGAGGGCGAATCTGCTGAACCGGGCAGAGACGAAGATCGAGAGTTTTTTTACGGTGCTGCGCCGTCATGTGGCCGAGATAGGCCTGGAGAACTTTAATCATACAATCGTCTACTGCCCCGAAGGGAAGCACCGGGAGATCTTGCGGCGGATCGCCGACCTCGGTCTACGCGTGCAGGAAATTGTGGCGGGAACGGGCAATGCGGAGCGGAAGGTGATTTTGCAGGCGTTCGACCGAGGAGACATCCAGGTGATCGTTGCGATGAAATGCCTAGACGAAGGCGTTAACGTGCCGGCGACGAAGCGGGCGTATTTTCTGGCCAGCACGTCGAATCCGAGGCAGTTCATCCAGCGCCGCGGGCGCATTTTGCGGACCACGCTCACTAAGAAGCGCGCTTACATCCACGACTTTATCATGATCCCGCCCAGTACGGTCAGCGACGTGAGCAGTACGCCAGAGACGATTTTGAAGCGGGAGTTTGCCCGCTTTGTGGAGTTTTACCTCTGCGCGGCCAATCATTTGGCCATTCATCAGCCGGCGTTTGAGGTGCTGGAGCGGTACCGGCTCGGGTACTTATTAAGCCTGAAGCCAGAAGAAATTTACGCGACACTATCAGGGGAGTTGGAAGACCATGAATACAACTGACGTGCATCCGAAAATTATGGGGGAGCTGAAGCAGTACCCCAAGGAAGTGCAGGAGATGGTTATCGAGGCGATCCAGAGCTTCAGCCAAGGACTGAATCAGCAGGAAGTGTTGGGAAAGCTGGAAATTAAAATGCGCAATCTTTTGCAAGAGGAGAGCCAGGCGTGAAAATAGAAAAGCTCGAACTCTTCAATTTCAAGCAGTATTACGGTGAGCAGACGATTCATTTTGCGGGCTTTCCAGCGGACAGCAGTCAGAACGTCACCGTCGTGTACGGGGCGAATGGCAAGGGGAAAACGACCATTTACCGTGCCCTGATGGTCTCCCTGTTCGGTGTGGCGGAACTCGCGAAGGACAAGGTAATGGGCAAAAAAGGCGACATCTACTATATCTGCAACCTCAACGCGCTGCGGGAGTCTGGGGATGGCTCTGGCATGGTTCGGGTAAAGGTGTTTTTCTCGCATCAGGGGGAGTATTTTGAGCTGGAGCGGATGCTAGTGTCCCAGTTGTTCGACGACAACCAGGTGCAGGAGGATTTCCTGTCGGCTAGCCTCCTCCACATTGACCGCGAGGGACGGGCGCATACGTACGACCGGGAGGACGATATTGCCGGGATCGTGAACCGGATATTTGACCGGCGGATGAAGGATTATTTCCTGTTCGACGGCGAGCGGATCGAGCACCTGATGCGAGACGAGCAGAGCCAGAAGAAGGAAGTCGCCAAAGGCATCAAAAACCTGCTCAAGCTCGACGCGCTGGACGAATCGCTGCAGGTCGTGACCAAGCTGTACACGAATTACCACCAGGAAGTCCAAAAAGCCGCGAGCGGCGAATACCGCACCAAGCTGGCCGAGCAGCAGGCGAAAGAGCAGGCGATCGCGAAGCTGGAGGAGAATGTAGATGGCTGGCGCGCCGAGCTCGAGCTCAAGGAAACGCAGATCGCGCAGATCGACGATCAACTCAAAGGCTTTCAGGAAATCAGCGAAAAGGTCATCCGCCGTGAGCACCTGACTGGGCAGCTTAAGGACTTAACCGCGCGCAAATCGGTGCAGCTCGCCAAAATCCGTGAGTTCACGAAGCACGGTTTCAACCTGCTGATGAAGGATGAGTATACGCGATTTTACAGTGAGCTGGAGCATACCCGGTCTAATCTCAGCAACCCGTACGACATTGCGAAAGAGTTACTGCAGAAGATATTGGCGGATCGGAAATGCGTCATCTGTGACTCTGACGTGACCCCGGACAGCAAGCAGCACAAGGCCGTCCAGCTGCTCATCGAGCAGCATCAAGAGGGATCTCATACTCGGGAGCTCCTGGACCTGAAGGAAGAAGTCCGCTCCATGATCGAGCGCAACAAGACTACAAGCGAAAGAAGCGGCGAGCTTCTGCAAGGCTATAACGTGATCAACAAAGAGATCAAAAAGCTGCAAAAAGCGATCGACGATATCAGTGAAGGCATCGGCCAAAGCCCGAACACCGACTTCCGCAACCTACAGACGGCGCGTAACAACCTATCCGAGCGGATCCAGGAACTTCGGCTGCAGCTGAACGGCGGCGGGGACGAGCTGAACCGCCTGAAAACGGAGAAGCGCGAAATCGACCTCATCATCAAAGAGCTGGAAAAGAAAGAAACTCAGAAGGACATTAAGGTCAAAATGAAAGACATCGCGGGTGCTACCAAAGACGCGTTGAAGTCGATCCAAACCAATTTCGTGGACGAAATTTCGCGGGAAGTGGAGCAGCTCACCACCACGAACTTCCGCAAATTCATCGATGAAGACAGCCGGCAGAACCTGCGTGAAGTGAAGATCGAGAAGGACTTCTCACTCCAGGTGCTCGCATGGAACGGCGCCAACTTCCTGCCGAACCTGTCGTCGGGTCAGCGCCAGATTTTGTCGCTCTCTTTTATTATTTCTCTGCTCAGTATTTCCGGCGGCACCGACAAAACGCTCGAAATCCCGCTGTTCATGGATACGCCGTTCGGCCGGATTTCCGGGGAAAACCGCGATAATCTGCTCCGGCTGATCCCGGACATGACGCCGCAGTGGATCCTGCTTGCGACTGATACCGAGTTTACCCGAGTTGAATGCGCCGAGCTGCGCAAAACCGGCCGCTGGGGCGAGGCGCACCGACTGCACATTCCGGAGGCAGGCAAAACAGAAGTCATCCGCGAAAGCGTACTTGGCTTTCAACCGGACAGATAACACGGGGAGGAGACAGGATCATGCGAGTTATATCATACACGGGCGACCCCCGTTTGAATTGGAGCAAGAAATATGAGGGTATTTACCATACGTTGCGAGACAAGGGGATCTTCCCCCAGAACGCGCAGACGTTCATGTTCTGCGCCAGTCTCGGCTACAAATACAACCGCAGCCTACCAGTGACATTACCGACGAACGATTTTCGCTTCGTGACGCTTACGGAGGAGGAGCTGATTCCTTACGTGACGATCGCATTCTCAAAAGCTGGGATGCAGCTAGACAAGCTCGGGCGGATCGAAGATTTCCGGCCGATCCTGGAGGAGTACGCGGAAGGCGGGATGCAGGTGTTTATCGAGCGTTTTCTGAGCATGTATCTGGTGACCGCGGCGGACAGGAGTCTGGTGCTGGATATCAAGAGCAATGCATTTGATTTTGAGAAGGATTTGCTGGTGTTTATTCATGAGGAAGCGACCAGTTTTGATCCGTTTTAAGAGGAATGAGCCTGGAAGATCTCCTTATTGTTTGAACAATCAATGATTACTAACTGGGAGAAGAGAGATTAAGAATTGAGATAAAGTAGCTACCAAGCTTTATGAGCTTGAGACGGATTAAGAGAGAAATCCCCCGTTTATCGGTGTATTTGACGACTTACCTCCAGAAGGCAAATGATTTATTGATGTAAATCTGATGTAAAAATTAAACACTAATGCACTTGTTATATCCTAAAGGAATAGGACGGGAACAGAAAAGCCCAATATCTATAGGGTTTTCCGGTCTATAACAGAAACTAGACTAAGGAGATCGTAACCCGCATACGGTGCATGTGGAATGTGGAGCAATAATGTATAAAGTGAATATGAAACGTTTGTATATACATGTTTAAATAAATACAACTTAAAAGGGCGACTTGCTGGTCGCCCTTTTAATGCTGTTCACACAAATACTACATAACAATAAATGACTCCGCCATCTCATTTTATGAACTAGTTTCGTATAATCTACTACTAAGAAGGACTATTGAACTATTTTGACGAATAATACCAGAACAAAAATGATAAACACCAAGGAGCTCCCACATGTTAAAGAAACTATTATCACTATTCAGTTTTAAACCTGCACAAAAGCCACAACCCACAAAAGTTATGAGCAAAAAACTTTCTAAACCCAGAGTTGAGCCAACACGTATCGGAGAGTTAGGCGAACATAAAATAAACATCCAGTTGGATCAATTGTCAAAGGAGTTCCAGCATTTAAACGATCTTCTCATCCCTAATCCTAAATCACGCTCTGGTTATTCTCAGGTCGATCATCTTGTCATTTCACCATATGGTCTTTTTGTTATAGAAACTAAGAATTACTACGGTGAGATAAAGGGCGCTCGTAAGGACAAGTATTGGAACGTAAGCAATCGCTTTAAAATGTATAATCCTTTGATGCAAAACTATGGACATATTAAAGCGGTAGAGCTGCTGCTCACTGATTTCAATAATGTGAAATACATATCTATGATTTCCTTTACAATGAGATGTAGATTCAGCATTGATCCTGAGCTTAGAAAGATTGGCTCGGATGAGTTAATTGTCTATGATGTAGAGCTATCTGAGTTTATACAACGAAAATTAGCTAGATTAAAAGCAGAGCTACAGTCCCCGCGGTTTAATAGTGAGGAAGTTAAGGCTATTAAAGATATAATAGCCAAAGCAAATATCACTGACCCCACAATTAGAGCTGAACATATAGAAAAAGCAAAAAAGTCTATCTGATAGTTTGGAGCGAAATAATATGACATTGCCACAAGAGCTTGCTTCGATTCTCCGGAGCCGACAAAAGTCCTACAAAATAAATTCTATCTATTCTTGATGAATATAAAGAGTCTTTTAATCGAAGGTTACCGCTCAACCAAGTGGCTGAGCGGTTTTTAACGTATTACCAGGATAACAGCATGAATGGTGTAGCTTTATCCTCCATTTTGGAAGCAACACCTGAGTCCATTACCTTCAAACCATATATATATAGGATAAAATGAATGACTATGTCTTAGCCGAATTAAGGGATTATGCTCACACTGAATTAGCGAACTATAATACCAATTGATCAACAATATCACTGCAGGAGTCTATTTTTACAGAGTCTAAATACGTACATTGACACTAAATCGGGGCAAGCAAGAGTCAAATAGACCGCACACATATCATCTGCCAACAAATAAACAACGTACTCAACATACTGTGTAGTTGTCGTAATACGCTTATCAAGAATAGCAATCCAAGGAATATTGGCCCAGTGGCCGTGACCTATTGATCTTTGGATTAAGGAGTCACCGTTCCTACAAGAGAACGTGGAATAAGAGATGGTTATCGCTATTTGGAGTAAAAAGTGCAGGAAATGAGAGCGCTCTTGCCGCTTTAATACCCACACAAGGATGCTAATATTCATCTAACCTTCAGTGGATTAGGTCGAATTACCAAGTTTCTACCGTAGCGATTATACACTGTGACCGAAATATTATACCGGATGACGATAAGCTAATAGCTGACTTAAAAAATGTGATGGATAATTACAATCTTTACGCTGACCAAGTAACAGAACAACAACAGCTAGCAGAGGAATATATCAAATAATATAGTTAATTTTGGTAGTTCGGAGTATACTGATTGTTGATTCCAAATTACTGGGTACTTCAAAATGTCGAAGGGTGTTATAAATGAAAATATACTCAATTTTTAAAATTGCTGTAACGATGGTTTTAATTAGTTTGTTGGGATATTTCCTGACATTATATTTTGAAGGAGAGTCTAAGAGCTCCTTGAAGGAGCTTCTAACAGTAAGTCAGAAGGATAGTAGCGTTTTAATAAATACTATTTGGCAAGTGCATGCAGGGGTTACTACACTGAGTATCGCGATTTTAGCATTAATAATTGGATTTAATCAGCAGAAAAAGTATGGTGTAAAGGTATTGGATTATCTACTAATATATAATAGAAAGATTTATAAATTTCACGACGAATTAGTAATAATCATTCTACTTATAGTATTGCAGTACTTTTTTGTGGCATATTTAGCGCTTGCTGCTGTAGTGCTAATCTTTACTATAAGTGTGATAATAATTATTCACATGTTGCATTGTAGTCTTAAAATAATATTGTTTGAGGAAATGGTCTCATCCGAGATCAAGAAGTACTTGTTAGACAAATGCAAGGATAGCATAAAAATGGAAAACAAAACAGTAGAGGAAAATACAAATGGATAAAATACTAAATAATCTTTATACCCATACTTTATCTTATGTTGAAAAGAAAGATATGAACGAAGTAAGAGGAAATATCGAATTCTTTTTAGAGATTTTTGCTGAGATTTTAAAGGAAAGTAAGAGCCCTATTGAATCAACTTTATTGAAGACCTTAGTTGGTTATATTGATAGTATTGCAGAGAAGTTAGTCGAAGCTGGTTATCAAGAGTATGCGGTAGAACTGGTAAGAGGTTTTTATAAAGTCGAAGGTCAAAGCTCTGTAACAAGTCTCTATTTTGAAAAATTATTAGATAGCCTTTTTTCTGTGCACTCTGAACTAAAAAGTTTCAACTCAGTTAAAGATATTTCTTTTATTGGCTTATTAATGGATTTGTTCCAGAACACAGGGGAGTATCAGGGACGTTACTATGATAATGATATAGTTTATTTATTTAGTAGGTACTATGTAGTAATTTCAAAAAATAGACATCTAAGTGATGATGAGAAAGTCAAATTTATCTCATATTTTATTACTAATTGCTTTTATTTAAGTCTTAGCGATGGCTTTGATCAAGATAGGGAAAAAGTAAAGCTGCTTGAGAATATCTTAGCAAACATACTGAAAGCGACGATCGATAGATTAGACATATTAATTTTTAGAGAAGTTATTAAAAAGCTTTCAGAGAGTAATTATCTTCTTTCTGATAAAGTAGATCATAAAGTAATTATGTTAAAGATAACTATTTATTTATACTACTTAATATTTAAGGAATCTATACCATCTGAAGAAAAATCTCACCTAAAAGAGTTCGGCGTATTAGTGAGATCTTTTTGGAAGGATACATATTTTTCATTTACTACTATGTGGACGCACTATTTTGAAATAAAAAGAGAACTCTCACGATGGGAAAGAATGGACAATGAGCAAGCCAAATGGTTGATGATGGATAGTGTTGTTAGGGAATTTTTCTTATTCTTCAATTGCTCCTCTGAAACTTTTAACATAGACAATATTCCAGAAGATATCCTTAATGAGAGTGAGGTATTTCCATTTCTTAATAGTAATTTAAAAGAATTCATATTCACTGAACAACTAATTAATGATTATTTGAACTTTAAAGAATTTTTCAGCTACAACCAAGGTGACAATGATTCAACAATATTCGAGCTGAACCAACTAAAGGAGCAGCTTTTATTCAGATATAAACAAATAAAATTTAAAGAACTAAACAGTTACATTAATTCAAGTGAAATTCTTAATAAGAATAAAATTATTATTTATAACAAAGTAGAACAAATGTTGAATGAGGATCCGTACCTTCAACTTGCAAATGGTAAATTGGATAAGACAAATAACCAATACGAAATGGAAACGAAAACTTATACTTTGAGGGTTAACGTACCAATTCAAATTGTTGCAAAGAAGGAAGAGTCTGAATTTAAAAGTATAGCGAATAGTTTTAAAAAGGCATTTGAGCCTTATCTATTAAATTACTTTTCTTATAAGGGTTTTTTAGTTGAAACTATTACATTCAAAGAAAATAATAAGATTTTGAGATTACTTAATGTAATAAAGAATTTGACTAATGAAGGTGTAACCATAAATAGTTTAGTCTATGGGATTAAGTTTGATTCAGTATTTTTGTATCAAGAGGATGAAGTTAGTAAGGAAAAGTTAAGATCTTTAATAGATTCATTAAATTCAATTGAGACAGAAAGGCATTTGTGGGTTGGTTTTGATAATAACTTATTACAGATTGAATCGGGGCGGTTATCTGTCGAAATTGAGAATTTATCTGATGAAGAGATAGAGGATATTCTTATTAAGTCTAAAAGGGAGGATGGCATGTATTATTTAAGAATAACCAATGAAATATATGCTCCTTTTTATAAAGAAGAAGCAAAGGGTTACTTGTTATCTGAGAGGAAAACTATAGTTATTTCCAAGAGCGTAACCGTGTCGATACAGGGTTCTCCAGGATTCATCGTTGAAATTCGAAATAGTTAATAAAAGAGTCCTTGTTGTTTGAAAAGAAAGTATCCTTTATGAATGGGTCACAGTTCAGGGCAGGACAAGGTGCTAATTCCAATTGATCAATTAAATCTGACAAAGAAGAACAGCGCTCCAAACTTCATAAGTTAAGACAAAGTTATCGGCGGCACAGAGCCATTTACCATACATGTAGAAGAAGTACGATGGACTGATGGAGATCCAATATGACTAGCGCTAGCGGGCAGAGTTTAAATAGGCGGGAAAAGTCGTGTCTTCACTCATTTATAACTTGTAATACTCAGCTTGAAAACCGGCTGAGTTTTTTGTCTTCCCGCTGAATACTGCGATTCCGAGTAAGTAGGAATTGAAATCAAAAGGAATAGTTTAAAAAAAAGAAAGGAAGACTAATTATTAACGTACAGGGTTTGAAATTGCCGCTGGATTTTTCAGGTAAGACAATGATGGAGTCTTTGGGAAAGGTAGTTGGTGGAGAATAGTCCGATTGAATTAAGATGAGTGAAAGGGTTTTAAATATATTGTGATGGTTCCGATTAATGAGTGGACTATATATTCTTATTGAAATGTACAGAAATTGTTCAAAAGGGATTTCCAGACTTAAGAAGCTATCAAGGTCGTAAAAAGAACCATTGGTTTGTGAAGAGGGGATAATCAATAATGAAAAATATATACATTGTCGATTACATCGGAGAGACTATTGTGATGTAATCGACACTGACACTGTATATATGTGATAAACCCTTATAACCAAGGAACGGGAACTAGAGCTCAATAAACATAAAAATAAGACTACCGGTAACAATGGGACGGCAGACATATCCGCTAAGCGTATTGTTCGAAGTTCACTCATGTCCGAAGTTCTCTTTTAATGCTCCTCTTTAACAAACCTGGTGTTAAGAGCATACGCGAGTCCAGCTTCAATCAAGCCACGTATTCGAGATTCATCCAGTTTCAAAAACTTGAAGTAGCACTGCTGACGTATGAAATTTTTCGCATACATATATGCTTCTTTCTTTTGTTCCGGATCATAGATGTCTGGATAGACGACGTTCATGTCATTAACAAATTGCCTGAGAAGTTCATCTTTCGTTAGGTACTTTTTCAAACGTGCCGTACTCTCGTTGCCCATGAGATGGTTCGTATACAACCTTCTACGTAAATCTTTAGTCCGACCTACGTAGAGTATATCATCATTCGAGCGCATACCAATGATATAAACAGCGCCTGACTTCTCCAATTTACTTGGGAGCAAGTCTTCAAATACATACATCGGTTGGGACCAGATGTGAGAAATGATGTTGGTCATCTCGTTACACCGGTCAATATACATTTGTGGAACCGTTGATGATACCAAATAAATCACCACCTTATCTGATTGCGATATATCTTCCTGAGATTATATCACATTCTGATATAAAAGCAATTTCTTTAATCAAATAGCTATGTAAATCTGAAAAAAGAAACGACGTTAATCAGTCATTTGAGATAGCAGGTCTTTAAGTGCAGAAGATAAATTACGCGATGTAAGAAACTGAAACTTTTTTGTTTTAAAATTCTACACCTGACGAGTAAATAACATTATTGAGTATGCTATCGCTGAAGAATGATGGTGGTTTAATAGATTTTAGGAAATGTTTTCAAAGTAAGTTGATGCGTGTTAAAAATAGTTAGAATCCGAAAGCATCGGTGAAAAGGTTCCACGGGAGAGCAACCTCGGAACCTCTTTTTTGTGTTCAAGCGAAGTTCAGTCAGCTACCACAGATCAGAAACATATATAATAACAAAAAGCACAATTTGTAGTATTTGAAATATGGTTGTTGGGTACATGAAAAGTGGTTTTCAATAAATATTTTTTTGGAATTTTTTAAAAAATGTATTTAACATTTTGAATACGATGTATAATTGATACTAACATTTTGATTTGGGAGTAGGTGAATGTTTGAAGTCATCTCTGGGGGCGAATTCAGTTCAACCCATTCGGGACTTGGAGAAGATCCGTCAGATAAAGGAGCTGCTGATACACAGATCTTACCGGGATTATTTTATGTTTTTTATGGGGATTAATTCGGGTCTACGGATTAGTGATATCTTGTCATTAAGAGTAAGTGAGGTCAAGGCAGCTACACATCTTAAGGTGCGCGAGAAAAAAACAGGTAACATCCGTCGTATATTAATTACAAATACACTCAGGAACGAAATTGAAAAGTACTGTCATTATCTGAATGATTCTGATTATTTGTTTCCTTCTCGAAAAGGAGATAAGCCGATTAGCCGAGTACAAGCATGGAACATACTCAATGCTGCAGCACGTGACGCAGGTATCCAAGATTCGATAGGGACGCATAGTATGAGAAAGACTTTTGGGTATCACTTTTACCAAAAGCATAAAGATCTAGCTTTACTTCAACAAATATTTGGACATTCATCGCAATCCGTTACCATTAGGTATATTGGAATTACTGACGACATGATTGACAAAGCTATGCAAAACTTTTCTTTGTGAATGACTTTGAACTCAGGAGTTGGAGTCAGCGAGACTGTCACCAAAGAAAACGTATTCGAAATACTGTTAGTCGAGAAACAGTATATTTCTAAATTTTTACAAAAGGAATGATATAGAGTGGCAATGACTATTGCAGATAATACAACTGATACTAGTGTATTAAGAAATGACCTGAATTATATAGATTGGCTTGGAATTCGAAAAGATCTTAAACAAACTACCTTCGATTTTGTGGATTTCTTTGCAGGCGCTGGTGGAATGTCATATGGATTTCATAAAGTAGGAGAAGAGACGGGTTATTTCCGGAACATCGGTGCTTTTGACTTTGATAAACATGCAAACATGACGTACGAAAGAAACTTTGGAATTGAATCAAACCAATTAGATTTAGGTAACGCTGATGTTGAAGATATCGAGAATATCTTAGCAGTTAGAAGAAATAAAAATAATCCACTCATTGTTATTGGATGCGCACCTTGTCAAGGCTTTTCTTCTCACAGAAAAAAAGATCCACGAAAAGATTCCAGAAATTCTTTGGTTGGTAGATTTGCCGAAATTGCTGTTGGTTTGAACGCTGATTTTATAGTGATGGAAAATGTGCCAGATTTATTAGCGAAAAAGCATTGGCACCATTTTAATACCTTTAAAACAGTACTTGAAGAGAAGGGATACTATGTGACTTCAAGTATTGTGAATATGGCAGAGTTTGGAGTACCACAAGAAAGACATAGAGCAGTTGTTTTAGCATCTAAACATTACATTCCTACAGTACCAGCACCAGTATTTGAAAGAAATGTATTTAGAACAGTAAAGGATGCTATTGGGCATCTTCCTCCTTTAAATGCAGGCGAGGCAAATAAAGACGATCCAATGCATAAAACTTCGAACCACAGAAAAGAAACGATTGAGATTTTAAAACAGGTTCCTAAGGATGGGGGATCCCGTCCACAAGGAGTGGGCCCTGCATGTTTAGATAAAGTCAAAGGTTTTTACGATGTATATGGACGACTCCGATGGAATAGGCCAGCAATTACAATCACCGCTAGGTGCAGGACTCCTTCTTGTGGAAGATTTACACACCCGGAACAAGATAGAGGACTATCTATAAGAGAAGCTGGTCTCTTGCAAGGATTCCCTTCTGATTTTATTTTTGAAGGCCCTTTTGATGATAAGTATAAACAAATAGGAAACGCTGTTCCTCCAATATTTTCAACACATTTGGCCGCTCATATTTTAACTATGATGGCAGGCCAAAATCGTAATGAAGATGACGAGAGTATTAATCAGCCGTTCTTTCAATCATATAGCAGTGTAATTGCTCATTTGAAGCAAGAAAGAAATTAAATGCAGTATATCTGGAGGACGAAATGGGCAGAACGAAAAAACTAACATCCATTGATCTATTCTCTGGGGCGGGTGGAATGTCCCTTGGGTTTTCAATGGCTGGATTTAAGATTATGTACGCACTCGATAACGATGCAGCATGTATTCAAACATATAATAATTACTTTGGTAATCATGGTCATGTTGGTGATATCTATGAGATCAATAAAGATGTAATTGAAAACTCCATACAAGATAAGACTAAAGATCTTGATGTCATATTTGGTGGTCCTCCCTGCCAAGGATTTAGTGTTCAGAGGCGAGGGGAGGACAACGACCCGCGTAATCAATTGGTAATGGAATATATCCGTTTAGTGTTGGAGATTAAACCCAAATTCTTTGTTATGGAGAATGTTGCGGGTTTACTATCAACAAGAGGAAAACCTGTTCTTAAACAGTTGGCAGAGAAATGTGAAGCCGCTGGATATATAATTCATACACAAAAATTAAACGCTTTTGACTTCGGGGTTCCTCAAATTAGAAAACGTGTTTTTATTGTTGGCGAAAAAATAGAAGGCCCTTTAGCGAAGTTTGTATTTCCTGAACCTAACAGACCTTCGTTGGATGCTCCTTCTACTGTAAAAGAAGCAATCTCAGATTTGATGGAAAAAACTGAAGATGATATTTATAATCATAAGGCCGATAGACTATCTCCCATTAATTTAGAAAGAATTAGGTCTATATCCGAAGGTCAAGGAAGGGATTCCCTTCCAGAACATTTACAATTAGATTGTCACAAAAACAACAGTAGCCATAGACATTTAGATGTCTATGGTAGAATGGCATGGGACAAGCCAAGTTCAACGATTACTGCGCGTTTTGATAGTTTTTCAAGAGGAAGATTTGGTCATCCGGTACTTGATAGAACAATTACATTAAGAGAAGGAGCACGCTTACAAACATTTCCTGATGAATTTGTTTTTCATGGGTCAAAAGTCCAGATCGCAAAACAGATAGGAAATGCTGTACCTCCTATGTTGGCAAAAGCCATAGCAACACAAATTAAAGATATTCTTTTAATGGACGGAGAGTAAGCATGCAACATTGGCCTAGTGGCATAAGAGATACAACAGAATTCCCAACTCTTGACATAAAAATTTCCTCCAATTTACGAGATCACTTACAGAAGTTCATTCAACTTGATGGTCAAGAGTGGAATGACTATAGAGGTCAAGCGGAAGCCACAAAATGGGGTGTAACAGACCAAAGAATCAGATCTTATCGAAAGTTATATGAGAAACTAGGTCTAATTTTTAAGGATCAAGATAATAAGTTAAGGTTATCTCGGTTAGGCGTTGGTATACATGAAATGGAGTCTGATTTAACAGAGGAAAGGGATAAAATCTTTTCACATGTAACCAAAACTGCAATCAGCATTTTATCTCGTTATCAATTACGAAATCCCTCAGATAATTATGACTTACCAATCGATTGCGATGTTTTACCATGTATTTGTATTTGGAAGGCAATGTACGAATTAGACGGGAAACTACATCACGAAGAGATGAACAGGTCCATTCTAAGGACAATGAAGATGAGAGATCTTGAAGAAGCAATACAAAAGATAAAATACGCAAGACAACAACTGGATAATTATTCCGAGGGCGATGAAAGTGACTTAATAGAGTTATTGGGTGAGCCGGTTCACACAGATCAACCACCTGCAAGAATAGCACCATGGTATTCGTTTGCAGGTTGGGGAGGACTTATTATAAGTCAAAGTGTTGATAGTGAGGGCTTTCGTCATTTAACTGGTGGTGCATTACCACTAATAAAAGAAATTTTACAAAACCCGCCTAGATATTATGATGCACAAGATGAAGAGGATTGGTTTGCTTATTATATCGGAGATGCTGCACTAACTAATGAATATGATACAGCACCTATAAGTGATATAGTAACTGCATTTCATAAAGATCTGTCTGCCGCGGGACTAAATTATCATATTAATTTCGTCTCGCGGTTTATTGCAAGTTGCCTAGCGAAACCGTTTGTAATTTTCACCGGTCTTTCAGGCTCCGGGAAAACGAAATTATCACAGGCTTTTGCGAGATGGATATCTCCAAACAGGGCAGAAAGTTCAAAGAATTTTGAATTAGTGTCTGTAGGTGCTGACTGGACAAGCAGGGATAACATACTTGGGTATGCTGATGCTTTGGATACAAACAAATACGTCAAGACACAAGCGTTAAATATTATTCTAGAGGCAACAAATGATATAATGAATCCTTATTTTTTGGTTCTTGATGAAATGAACTTATCACATGTTGAAAGATATTTCGCTGATATTCTTTCTGCGATCGAATCCAACGAGCAGTTATACTTGCATAGTGACTTAATATCTAGAGATAATGTACCACCTTTCATTGATCAATTACCGCCTAATCTTTTTATTATTGGCACAGTTAATATTGATGAAACAACATATATGTTTTCGCCAAAAGTCCTTGACAGATCAAACGTAATTGAATTTACTGTCAGCCGTGAAGACATAGGAGCATTTTTGGACAGCCCATACCAAATACGAATAAAAGAGTTGGATGGAAAAGGGGAAAAGTATGCCTCGGCCTTTGTTGCAATGTCCAGACAAGAACCAGAATTAGATAGTTCGACCCAAAGCAAACTAAAAGAAAATATTTTATTGTTTTTTGACATCTTAAGTGAATATGGTTCTGAATTTGGTTTTAGAACAGTTAAGGAAATGGCAAGATTTACTTTCTATTATGAGTTAATTTCTCCTAATGGAGCAATGTCTGACCTATCTATGGATGTCCAAGTATTACAAAAGATCCTACCTAAATTACATGGCTCAAGAAAGAAATTGGAGCCATTACTATGTGCTTTAGCAACACTTTGTTATACCGACCACCAGTATGAAATATTTAATAATGTTGTCACTCTCGCAAACAAAGAACTTATTTTGAACATGGCTCATAAGAGTGCATTAATGGAGAATTATGAAGAACACCCTCTGGCACTTGACGAAGATGGTGACTTATTGAAAAAACCAGAAAACGCGTTTTATTACTTAAGTTATAAAAAAATTGTTAGGATGTTAAAACAACTAGAACAAAATGGGTTTACTAGTTTCGCGGAGGCCTGATACATATGGAGATGGTCGATGTGACAGATGTACAATTTATAAACGATTTAAAACGAATAAGAGGGAAAATTAGGATATTTGCAGAAAGAAAAAATACTCTATTTATTTTAAACTCTATAGAAGAGCGACTTTATAACGAAGAACCAGTTCAACTAGTGGAAAATGGAATTTATGAGTATGAATTAATCGATGTCGGTACAGGTTTGAATATTAAAGATAATCCAGTGGTTATACCCAGTCGTATTAATGATTCAATTCGAAAAGGAAGAATTGAAATAGGTTCTTTCAACGGGCTTTTACCATTATTTTTAGAAGACCAATATGGAACTATTTATGGTCATGCAACCATCGAAATACGATCAACGAAGGTTAACTATAGAGAAGATTATCGTAGGATGCTTGAGTACATTGGGGAAAAATGCAATGATCTTCTTTTAGATATTAAATCTCCAACACAACTAAAACTTGTTTCTGATTCTAGTAAAGATCCGGATACAATTCAACAAAGATTTGCATTTTTAAAGTCAGTTCTTGATTCTAGAGAATTTAAGGATGCATTAAATAGAATAACTTCTATTGGACACAAAGATTTAATCGATGAGAGAATTCGGCAAGATATTAGAAAAAATATTAGGGCTGACTCTAATACATTAAAACAAATTGCTCAAAGTCAAAAAAGAATGTCAATACCATCAACTCATGGACTTCATGGCCTACTAAGTGCCAGAGGTGTAAGAAATCCATCTATTCCAACGTTTTTAACAGTAACTAAAAAGACTGAGGTTAATGATACTCCAGAAAATCGATTTATAAAGTACACATTGCAAGTATACGCTGATTTCTTAAGTAAAATTGAAAAGATTTTGTCGTCAAAAAAGAACCTTGCTGATAAAAGATTGTTAAAAGATGTGAAAAGGTTAAACGAATATCTATATGAAACTTTATCTGTAGATTTTTTTAGAGGTTTACCAGAACCTACCTACATTCCCCTTGGTAGTACAGTTTTACAGAGGAAAGCAGGATATCGTGAATTAATGCAGGCTTGGTTGAGATTTCAATTAGCAGCAAATCTCATATGGGAAGGTAGCGATGATGTTTTCGGCTCTGGTAAGCGTGATCTGCCGCTTCTTTATGAATACTGGTTATTTTTTCAATTGCTTCAGGTAGTGTCGAAAAAGTTTAGTTTAACTGAACCACCTGTAAAGAAGTTGATAGAGATGACATCTGATGGGTTTAACTTGAAACTGAAGTCAGGGAAACAACTTGTAATTGATGGAATTTATAATAACAAGGGCAGAAACCTCCGTATTCAATTTTCTTATAACAAAACTTTTAATTGGACCAGTCATAGAGGTGAGCAAGGATCTTGGACTCAACAAATGAGACCCGATTACACTTTGAGTTTTTGGCCAGCAGAATTTTCTTCAATAGAAGCAGAAAGACAAGAACTTATGGTTCATATTCATTTTGATGCAAAATATAAAGTTGATAATATTGAAGGGCTTTTTGGGAGAAATGATGAAAATTTAGACGATGAAAAAGAAAGACAAAGGGTAGGAATATATAAAAGAGCAGACCTGCTCAAAATGCATTCATACCGAGATGCAATCAAACGCTCTGAAGGGGCTTATGTATTGTATCCGGGTACCCAAGATAAGACTTGGTCTGGGTACCATGAAATATTACCAGGAGTGGGAGCATTTGCAATTACTCCGGGAAAAACAGGTGAAGCAGTCGGCCTTAGTGGATTATCTGAGTTTCTAGATAAAGTAGTTGGACATCTTTGTAATCGTTCCTCTAAGAGAGAGCGATTGTCATTTAATAATTATAAAATTCAGAATTCATTCGTGGGAGAGAATATTTTTGCTGAACTTCCAGAAAGAAAACAGAATTCTTCAGAGAGACAAATCCCAATTGCTGAGACAAACATTGTAGTAGCAACAATTGAAAGTGAAGATATATTGAATTGGATCATAGAAACTAAAACATTTGCTTCTGATATGAATATTCAAAACGGGGATATGGTTATCAATCCATTATTATTTATGGCAAGTCATGTTCTTTTGCTAAGTAAATGGGATCAAAAAGTGATTAGGTTATTTAAAATTAATAATGGACCTCAAATATCAACATTAGATAAGTTGAAATTCTTAAAATTTCCCGATACGAAAAGCAATTGCATGTATATTTTGTATGGAATCGAAAGTGATAGTCGCTACGATAACATAAACTGGAGATATCTTAATGATGAACAAACAATTTCAGTTATAACATTTGAGGAAGTACTAAGAAAATATACATGAAGCTAATTTCTACTCTTTTTATAATATTGACAGATATTTTGGGTCGTCTGATACTTAACCGTATAAACGAATAACGATTTCCTGTACATTTAGGGGCTGCCTTTAAAGTAGAATCATCTACTTAGAGGACAGCCCCTTCATTTTGTTCGGCTATTGCGAATAGTGTTTACCAGCTATTGGTGAAACCATTTGCCATACAAGAAAGTTATAATGATAGATAAGCTATCATGAAACAAAGGAGCATTTTTGTGAAAAGCATTCAAACCCGCTTAATAATCATGCTGCTTCTTTTTATCATTGTTCCGTATTTTTTATCCGTGCTGTTGATCTATTGGCAAACGAAAGAGAATGTGGAACGGCATGAGCTTGAGAACAGCAGCGAACAAATGCAGCAGGCGTCCGAAGAACTGGAGCAATATTTGGACGACATCGTTAATCTTCCGTATATCTTATATCGAAATCCAGACTTATTCAGAGTTTTTGAACAGGGCTTTGATAAATCTCACTATTTCAACCAGCTTGAAATCTATAAGGATATGACAACCTTTTATCTGATGAGGAGCGAGATTCGGCAGGTCCGGTTCTACATCGACGAAGGAAACAGCACGTTTACCGTCTATAATACGTTGTTAAGCTCCCGGAAGCTTAAACCGGATTTCATGAAGCAAGCGGCTATTCAGAAGCTCGTAAACTCTGAAATGAACTATCTGGTTGAACCGCCTCATCGGATTGAAAATTATAACAATACATCGAACTTACCCCAATCGGATAAAACGGTTGTGTTGACGGTTCATCACAAACTCATGGATACACTATCGAATGAATTTCTTGGTGTCATCACGATAGACATTGATTTGAGCAAAATCGCTCGCATAGCGGATCATTTTCTTCAAAAAAATAAAGAAACCGTATGGCTATCCGATTCGGATGGTCAAGTTATTTATGCAAGCAATGAAGCGCTGATCGGCAAGGCCGTTCCGGCCGAATTACAGAAGAAAATAAATGTGTCGGCCGAAGGCGCAATTTCTCCTGATGGCGATATCATCTTCTCCAGAACGCTGCATGAGCCGATAAAGGACTGGCATTTTGTGAAGATCACCTCAAGCAAATTTTTGTTTGAAAACGTGAGGAAAACCGCCTACACGAACATCATCGTTGGTGTCATTGTGGTCGTCCTTGGTTTGTTAATGATCGCTATTATTTCATACAAAATTACACGTCCCATCAAGCTGCTTAGCCGTAAAGTGCTTAGCATTGAAGGCGGGAATCTGAATGCCCCGTTTGACGATAAGCGGGAGGACGAGATCGGCAGTCTGGAAAGGCATATCAAGGAAATGATGAATCGGATCACCCGTCACATCGACCGGGAGTACAAGCTTGAGATCGAGAACAGGAAGAACCAGCACAGGGCGCTAAAGTCCCAGATCAACCCGCACTTTCTATTCAACTCCCTGCAATCGATTGCTGCGGTGGCCCTATTCTCAGAATCTCCAAAAGTATATAAACTGATTACCTCCTTGTCCAAAATGATGCGCTACTCCATTCGTGTGGATCAACAGGCGACGGTTCGGAGTGAAGCGGATTATGTCAAAGCGTATTTGAACCTGCAAGAGGAACGGTTTCAAACCGATTTCAGCTATTCCATCGATTTACCGAAGGCGATTCTTGCTATTCCGGTTCCGAGTATGATTTTGCAGCCGCTCGTTGAGAACTTCTTTAAACACTGTTATGACGAGGGCTGCGAGCAGGCCGCCTTGCGAATTTACGGTGAAATACGTGGCGATTATATGAATCTGGTCGTGGAAAATAACGGAACCAGCATGACGGATGATGAGCTGACGGCATTAAAAAATAAAATCTACGCGCCGGTGAACGAAGGAAGCTATTCACTCGAGCATATCGGCCTGAAAAATATTCATGATCGCTTGGTTCTTCATTATGATCAAACAGCGGGAATTGAACTGGAAACGATGCAGGGGCAAGGGTTCTCCGTGCGGCTGGTCATTCCACTCTACTTTAAGGAGGACTGACATTATGAAAGCTCTTATTGTGGATGATGAGTCCAATGTTAGAAAAATAATTCGTTTTTTGGGACAGTGGGAAGAACACGGAATTACCGAGGTTCTGGAAGCCAAAAATGGTGTAGAGGCTAAAGAACTGATTGAACGGGAATGTCCGGAAATCATCATGACAGATGTGAAAATGCCCAAAAATAGCGGAATTGAATTGATCGAATGGTTGGATGCGAACGATTACCCGGGAAAAGTAATTATGATTTCAGGGTTTGACGATTATGCTTTCATGCGTACAGCGTTCAAGCACGGATGCTTTGATTATTTGATGAAACCGATCGAAGAAGAAATGCTGAATGAAACCTTGGCGGGAGCGGTTCTAGCCTGGGAAAAAGGTGAGGAAGAACGCCGTAATTCGGAATCGGGTTTCTATGAAGAGGTTAAGACGTTTCGCTTAAATAGGGAAATAACCTCTGCCAGCAAAGGTGAACTTTTTGATTCCGAGGAAATTGCCTTGTCTCTGCCACAAGCGGATGCTTACGAGCTTACGATGATGTATTTCTACCAAACCCATCACTCGGGTCCCTATCTTCAGCTTTTGTCTGATGAACTAGTTACGCGGGAGTGGGGAAATGCTTATGCCCTTCAGAACGACCCTAATGTCTGTGTGATCCTGTCTAGTCACGGCCAGTTCTTCAAGGTAGAGGAATGGATTACTCTGCACTTTGATATTCCTGTTCGTCTCGTTAGCTGCCCTCCAATCGAATCGTTGGAAGAGCTCCCTCAAGCTTTTCAAGCTGCACAACAGGCAATGGCCGAACAAAGGTTCAGAGCGATCCATCGTTTGGCGGATTTGGATGATGCGAGGCGCATGCATGACATTGTCGCTTTTGTAGATGAGCATTATATGGAAGAGTTAAGCTTGGACAAATTATCGACTCGGTTCTTCTTAAGCCGTGAACATATCTCGCGCCGATTCAAGCAAGAAATGGGGATGACCCTGTCCAGCTACATCATTCAATTGCGAATTAATCAAGCCAAACGGTGGTTAAGCGAAACGGATGAGAAGATGTACTCGATTGCGCTAAAGCTCGGGTACCAGGATGAGAATTATTTCTCGAGGCTGTTTAAGAAAAACGTCGGCATGACGCCGCTTGAATATCGGAATGATGAAGAAAATCAGCGAATAACGAATGTGGAGCAGCTTCATTAATGTCGTTCATAGAAAAGGGGGGAAATCATGAAAACCAAGGTTTTCCAATGGATGTTAGCCGTGCTGCTGACTTTATCGCTTGCTGCCTGCGGGGCGGACAAGCCTATGGTCAAGGAAGAGGATGTTATAACTGCGGATCAGACCATCACTTTGGAGGTGCTTAATCCTAAAGTAGAGATTTCCACACAGTTCGAGCAAATGGCGAGGCAATACGAGAAAGAAAATCCGAACGTCAAACTGAATGTGTTAACCTTTGGCGGCGGCGCAAACTACCTTGTCGAATTGAAAGCGAGATTTGCGGCAAACAAAGGTCCGGATATCTTTCCTAACGGCGGCTATGAAGAAGCGGTCATGTGGAAAAGGTACCTGGAGGATTTGTCCGATCAACCATGGGTGAAAAATACTTATGATGCGGCGCTTGAGCCGATGAGGCTGGATGGGAAAACATACGGGATGCCTATCAATTTTGAAGGCTATGGCTTTATTTATAATAAGGACTTATTCGCTAAGGCTGGGATCGATACGCCGCCAAAAACGTTTACCGGATTAAAGGCAGCCGTGGAAAAACTGCATGCCGCAGGAATTACCCCGTTCGCGGTCGGCTATTCGGATAGCTGGTTCTTCGTTCTGCTGCTCAATATTGCTTTTGCCCAGCAGGATGATCCGGACGCTTTTATTCATGGATTAAAAGAAGGGACGGAAACCATCGTAGGCAACAAAAAGTTCGAAGATGTCATTCGGATGGTGGATTTGACGGTTCAATACGGCAATAAAGATTATCTGACGACAGACTATAATACGGAAGTTGAGTTGTTTGCAACAGGGGAAGCGGCCATTCTGAAGCAAGGAAACTGGGTACAATCCAAGATTGATCAAATCACACCGAATATGAACATCGGTTTTTTACCTATGCCGATTAATGATGATGCCGGAAACGATGCCCTGCCGATAGGTGTTTCCAATAACTGGGCCGTAAATAAAGCATCTTCGCCAGAGAAAAAGAAGGAAGCTAAGAAATTTTTAAACTGGATGGTTTCTTCGGAACAAGGAAAGACGTTTATGAAAGAACAATTTCAGTTTATTTCCGCTTTTAAAAATATAGAAACGAACGATTCAGGAGCGCTCGTGAAGGATCTTATTCGTTACACCGATGAGAATAAAACGTTGTCCTGGAATTGGTTTAAATTTCCTACGAGGGTAAGAGAGGAGCTTGGCTATGTCACGCAAGCTTATGTAGGTAACCAGTTTAGCCGCGATCAGCTGCTGCAGAAGCTCCAAAATTTATGGGAACAGAGTGATATGCAAGAGTAGGATCAATATAAGCCCGTAGATACATCAATGTACAACATGTCCACAACGGTTCGTCTTTATTAAAATATGAGTAGCACAGAACAAGGGGGGAGAGAGGTAGACCATTATCAGAGGTTTACATCTGGTCTTGAGAAAACCAAATACAAATTATAGAGGAGTTAGATTATGAATTTCAAAAGAATGATGAAACAAGCGACAGCAGTAACCTTCACCGCCGTATTACTGGCAGGAGGCGGAACGCAGGCATTTGCAAAAGACAACAGCAGCGATTTTAATGAAAGCTATGGTTTTTCCCACATCACACGCGCTGACATGTTGAAAGTACCTGAGCAGCAGAACAATGAAAAATTCAAAGTGCCCGCGTTCGATGCTTCAACGATTAAGAACATTCCTTCGGCAATCAAGTACGATGAGAATGGCAACAAAATCGAAATGGATGTTTGGGATACTTGGCCGCTTCAAAATGCGGATGGAACCGTGGCAAACTATAACGGCTACCAAATCGTATTTGGTTTGGCGGGAGACCCTAAACGAGGTTCGGACACGTTTATCTATTTGTTCTATAAGAAAGCTGGAGATACATCCCTTAGCAGCTGGAAGAATGCCGGCCGGGTATTTAAGGATAGCGACAAATTCGTACCGAATGACGCGATTCTAAACAATCAAGCCGAAGAATGGTCGGGTTCCGCAACGATGACTTCCGACGGCAAAGTTCGCTTGTTCTATACCAATCGTCACCCTTGGGATCCGGCTCGTGGATTTTACGGGAAACAAACGTTAACAACGGCTCAAATCAATGTGTCTCAGCCGAATGGCGATACGCTGAACGTGGATGGCGTAGAAGATTTCAAATCGATCTATGACGGCAAAGAAGGCAAGCTTTATCAAACTGTTGATACCACTGGTTTCAGTAAGGGCGATTATAACGATAACCATACCTTAAGAGATCCTCACTATGTAGAGGAGAACGGCCGTAAATACCTTGTTTTTGAAGCGAATACTGGGTCAGAAACAGGTTACCAAGGAGCAGAGTCCTTATTTAATAAAGCATACTATGGCGGAAACAAGGCGTTCTTCGAAGCGGAGAAAAACAATCTGCTGCAAAGCCCGAACAAACCTTATGCGGAAATTGCGAATGGCGCACTCGGTATCATTGAATTAAATGACGATTATACGTTCAAAAAAGAAATGAAGCCGCTGATCGCATCGAATACCGTAACCGATGAGATTGAACGTGCTAACGTATTTGAACTGAATGGCAAATGGTATTTGTTCACAAGCTCAAGAGGAGCGAAAATGTACATTGATGGAATCGATAAAGAAGACATCTACATGTTTGGTTACGTTTCAAATGACTTGAACGGTCCGTACAAACCATTGAACGACACAGGACTTGTCCTTCATCAAGATCTTAATCCTTATGATATTACATGGAGCTACGCTCACTTTGCGATTCCGCAAGTGAAAGGCAATAATGTAGTCATCACAAGCTACATGACGAATAGAGGCTACTTTGAGGATCATCATTCTACTTTTGCCCCAAGCTTCGTGATGAACATTAAAGGCTCCAAGACTTCCGTTGTGAAAAACAGCATCCTGGAACAAGGGCAATTAACGATTAACAATTAACAAGCCTCCTCAATAACAAAAGAAGAAAATGTCAATTTTTCATTGGCGTTTTCTTTTTTTTAATATATAAGAATTTATATGTTTTCACATATAAATGTGCTTATATATCTCCGCGAAACGACTGTTTTTGCCACAGAGGACGGCGACAGCCGTTTACGCTTGTTCAGGGTACAGCAGCATGAAAAGCGAGGTGTCGATTTGAACAATAATAAGAAGGTCGTTATAAGAATCGTTGTATTCATCATCTGTATAATCGGTTTGGTCGCGATAGTTTCAGTAGCCTATGACTTAGGAAAAAACAAGAAGAAGGAATCCAACGATTCTTATCCTAAGCCGACTTATCGGGCTGCCTATCATTTCACAGCACCCGACAAGTGGAAAAACGACCCGCAGCGGCCGATTTATTTGGATGGAAAATATCATTACTATTATCTCTATAATCGTGATTATCCAGATGGAAACGGGACGGAATGGCGGCATGCCACCTCAACGGATTTGATGTCTTGGCAGGATGAAGGGGTGGCCATTCCTAAATACACAAACAAAAACGGCGATCCGTGGTCGGGATCCGTCGTTGTGGACGATAATAATACGGCTGGCTTTGGAAAAGGAGCTCTTGTCGCGATTGTAACCCAGCCCTCTGCAGATGGCGGGAAACAGGAACAATATCTATGGTACAGTACGGACAAAGGCAAAACGTTTAAATCCTATCGCGATGATCCGATTATGCCAAATCCGGGCACGGCAGATTTTAGAGATCCAAAAGTGATCTGGGACGAACAAGCCCATAAATGGGTGATGGCCATGGCGGAAGGAACGAAGATAGGTTTTTACGAGTCTCATAATTTAAAAGATTGGCAATATACAAGCGGTTTTTTCACGGAAAATATCGGCATTGTGGAGTGCCCCGATCTTTATTTGATGCGGGCGGATGACGGCAGCTTGAAATGGATTCTGGGTGCCAGCGCAAATGGAAAATCGATAGGAAAACCAAACACCTACGCTTACTGGACGGGCAGCTTCAACGGGAAGGAATTTTCCGCGGATCACAAAGAACCTCAGTGGTTAGATTATGGCTTCGATTGGTATGGCGCTGTAACGTTTGAAGAGGGAAAAGGCAGCGATAAATACAATTATCGTTATGCTTTGGCCTGGATGAATAATTGGGATTACCCCCACAATACGCCAACGCTGAAAGAAGGCTTTAATGGTACGGATTCCATTGTTCGTCAAATTAAATTAAAACAAGTCGGGGATCACGCGTACAGCTTGGTATCACAGCCAATTGATGCATTAGATCAATGGATGAGCAAGGTTGATTCCTTTAAACGAATAAAAGTTGACGGCTCTGCGACGCTTCCGGTAACAGGCGATACGTACCAGCTTGACGCCGATATCTCTTGGTCGGAGATTAACAATATCGGATTAAGGCTTCGTGAATCAACAGACAAAACCCGCCATGTAGATGTCGGAGTTTTTGTAGAAGGCCAATACGCTTACGTCAATCGAGCTTTTACAGGGCAGCCCGACACGAGTAATAGATATCTTGAAAGCAGAGCGCCATTTGATGTGAGGAAGAAGAAAGTTCACTTAAAGATCCTAATTGATAAAACAAGCATCGAGGTATTTATTGATGAGGGTAAAATCGCTTTTTCCAATGAAATTTTTCCGGAATTGAACGATAAAGCCATTAGTCTTTTTTCGGAAGGCGGCACCGCGGTCTTTGAAAATGTGGTCATCAAGCACTTCAACAAAGCTTAGTCTAGCAGATGTAATCGTTCTTCCCACCCATCCAAAATCATTCTAACGCATACAAATGTTGCCATCGTTCGACGTATGAGGAATAATAGGGGAGAAGGGTGGGATCGTCATGAGAATGGCTTTTACGGTCGATGTGGAAGACTGGTTTTGCAGCCCGGATTTATCGCTCTCGGAATGGGCGGGCTATGAATTAAGGCTGGAGAAGCCGGTCCATCAAATCCTAGATTTACTGGACGAAAATGCGGCGACTGGCACTTTTTTTGCCCTAGGCTGGATTGCGGAGAGACGACCTGACTTAATTAAAGAAATACATCGCAGAGGTCATGAAATCGCTTCCCACGGATATTCCCATCGATTAGTCTATCAACAGTCCCCCCAAGAGTTCAAGCAAGACATCCGAATGTCCAAGGACATTTTAGAAAATATAATAGGCTCAAAAGTGCATGGTTATCGCGCTCCGTGTTTTTCCATAACGGATTGGGGACTCGATCTATTAATAGAAGAAGGTTTTACTTATGATTCAAGCCTAATTCCCAATACCTTTAACAAGCTATACTCTAAGTTTAATTTACCGGCGTCTAACTCTTTTCCTTTTAAAATCAGGGAAGGCCTTTGGGAGATCCCTCTGCCGATTTATCCTTTAAGCGGGTTAAATATTCCTTGGGGCGGCGGAGGTTATTTTCGCATCTATCCTTATCGTTTATTTAGCTTAGGGGCAAGCAGCATCATAAGAAAGCGGGACTCGTTCGTTTTTTATATCCATCCCTATGATTTGGATCAGTATCAGCCTCGTATTTTCAACACTTCGAAGCTTAATGGCATTAGACGTTATTATGGTTTAGAAGCCACGTATCACAAGCTGAAAATGCTTTTGGCCGATTATAGCTGTATGTCGTTAAACCGATATTACCCTCAGATCGGGGGAGAGGCGCAGAGTGAGCGTAAAATCAGAAATTGTTCTTAACCGGGATTTGCTGGCTGGTGCCGCGTATTTTTTTGGCAGAGAAAATGGCTTCAACAGAAGGAATAGGAAGCAGCCGACAGAAGCCATCAAGGCAGCGTTGATTTCAAAAGCTGTGCTGTCCAGCGATTTAAAGCTCTTGGATAAAGAGTTTGGATATGCCTGCTACGAGCATTATAGGCAGGTTTATGAGCCTGATTCCTTCGATCTCCTTCTGCAAAAAGAGGCCAGCAACCGCAAAAGAATACTAGATTTATGCTGCGGAGCAGGAGCGACGATATTCTCCTTGCTCGATAGCGATCCGGACATTATATATGGCTTTGATGCTAATGCGAGCCAGATTGAGCTGTTGAAAGCGCTGCTGCTAGAACAAAACAATCGGAGCAGTACGGTTATTACGAAGGCTGCGGACGCGCATCAGATTCCGCTAGCGGATCATTCTGTTGAGCTGTTGCTAGAACAAAACAATCGGAGCAGTACTTTTATTGCGAAGGCTGCTGATGCGCACCGGATTCCGCTAGCGGGTCATTCTGTTGAGCTGTTGCTAGAACAAAGCAATCGGAGCTGTACGGTTATTGCGAAGGCTGCTGATGCGCACCGGATCCCGCTCGCGGATCATTCCGTTGATTTTGTTGTATGCAGAGTGGCGCTGCAATATTTGAACGCGGAACAAGCGCTGAAGGAGATGTACCGGGTGCTTTCCCCGGGAGGCAAGGTGTTTCTACTCGTGCATGGCTCAGGCTATATAGGCAATTACCTCTTCGCTAGAAAGGGCATTTTCAGAAAAAAAGCGGTCCAGTTTGTCAGGAAGAAGCTGCTTCGTTCGCATACGGCCGATCCTACGATCCATCGCACGCAAGCGAACTTTTTCAGGAAAAAACAGCTGATCAGGCTGCTGGAAGCCCAAGGCTTTCAGGCTGCTCAGCTGCATACCTTCGCTGACTCATTGACGCTCGGAATGCTGCCTATTTATTTCGCGGCGACGGCGGAGCGCTAAAAGAGCAGGGAGCGAGCAGCGCTGCTCCATCTCACAAAATAGGAGCCGCCATATTCAAATCTGGCCAACTTTAGATGGAATTTTTCCATGTAAATGAACCAGGCTCGTTCGATTTCTAAAAATAGATGGAATTTCTCACGTTAATTCTCCGTTTTATCCGAGAATTTCGCTGGAATCTCAAATATAACGGGAGAAATTCCATCTAATTGATCAATTCCGGTGGATTCGGTCAATTTAGAAGGAGAAATTCCATCTAAATTAGCTAAACGCTATTATGGAGCGCCGAACTGCTGCTCTCTGTGCTCCTTCTCTCTAGAAAGGAGCAAGGCTGCTCCATTTCACTAGAAAGGAGCCGCGCAGCTCGATATGCTCTTTCTGATCAGAAAGGCTCGCCATATTCAAATCTAGTCAGCATTAGATGGAATTTCTCCATGTAAATGATCCGAGCCCGTTCGATTTTTAAAAATAGATGGAATTTCTCACGTTAATTCTCCGATTTTCCGATAATCCCGTTGGAATCTAAAATATAACTGGAGAAATTCCATCTAATGGATCAAAACCGGCTAGTTCAATCATTTTAGAAGGAGAAATTCCATCTAAATTAACCAGACACCCGTATGGCGGAAAAATGCGCAATACAGCTCTTCCAACGTTTTTGGCTACACATCCAGCAAAATAGGCTTTATACTAGCATCAACTAGAAAATCGAACGAGAGGTGACAAAGGATGGCGTACATGGTTCCCGAGGTGATACGGACGAGTGCGACTGCGGGCGAGCGGCTGCTGTTTCGGACGCTGAAGGCGTATTTAGCGGATGACTACGTGGTGTATTACGAACCGGAAATCGAAGGGAGCCGGCCTGATTTTGTCATTATAGGACCCGATTTGGGGATTGTAGTTCTCGAAGTAAAGGACTATACCCCGTCGGCATTGTTTCAAATTGATCATGATGAGTGGCAGCTTTATACGTCTGCGGGACGGTTGGAAGTTGTGGAAAATCCATATAAGCAAGTGAGGGACATCGCGCGTCTTGTGGTGAACCATCTCAAGAAAGACCCGCAGCTTATCCAGCAGGGAGGCGGCCTTCAAGTCGCACTAAAATTCCCTTACGGCTTCGGCACCGTCTTTACGCGGATGAAGCAGGTGGATTTCGACAAGTACAACCTATACGACGTTATTTCCCCGCAGTTTGTGCTTTGCCGTGATGAGATGGATCCGGAGGATGAAGGCTTCTCTGCCGATCTGTTTATCGAAAAAATTCATGGCATGTTCGCAACCTGGAGCCGAAGCAGGTACCTATTAACGAAGGAAGATATACAGTCGATTCGTTATCATCTATTCCCTGAGGCGCGTATCGGCGCAGAATTCCGCCAGCACACGAATGAGCAGGATCAGCTCCTGCTGTCGCTGCATTCGATTAAGGCAGCGGATTTGCATCCGGAAAATATGGCGAAGCAGCTCGAGGACCGGCATCGATTAATGCTCGGAAAGGCCGCTAGCGAGAAAACAGTTATCCTTGCAAGCCGCGCCAAAATATTGGCCAAACAAAATCCGGATTGGAAAATGCTTGTCCTAAGCCATAGCCGTTCCTTATCGATAAGCCTTCGGCAAATGATTGATGAATTAATGGATGAGCCTGAGGATCTTTTTGATTGGATGATGCTGGAGGAGCAAAAGGATAACAAGATCCGTGAGCATAACGTTGCGGTTTATCATTTTCATGAGTGGTTGGCGAAGGTGTTGAATGCTAGGGAAACGGATATTCCCGGTCTTATCGCGAAGCTGGAGAAGAAGGAAGCGATCCTTCCATCCTACGACGCCATTCTCATCGACAAGGGTCAGGAGTTTGACGCGGAGTGGCTGAGGCTGCTAAACCACATGCTGAGTCCCAGCACGCAAAATCAACCGCAAGATTCTAGAGATCGCTCACGCATCCTATCCATTAATTATCGCAATACGGCCCAAATCGTTCAATTTGCGTGGAACTTCTATCAGCAGCATTCGCCGCTTCAGAACAAAGTACAGGAGGGCTCGATCGACGGTGTCGAGATCATCCCACCCCAGAGCACACGGCGAAAAGGGCCGGAGCCTGCGATTTTGCGCTGCAGCAGCTTTCAAGAAGAACTGGCGGCTGTCGTGAAGCGTATCCAATACCTGCATGACGAGAAAAAGGTACCGTACGCCGAAATGGTCATTTTGCATCGCGTAAAAAATAATTATTATCTATCTTATATCGATATGATCCGTAAGGAGTTGGAACGGCAAGGCCTCCCGTATATCGTGTTAACGGTAGATACCGATTCAGAACAACCGTCCGAACGAGCCAGCGATGCTATCCAAATATCGACCGTCGATGGCGCAAGGGGACTCGATTTTCGCGCGGTATTCATAGTCAACACGGAGAATATGCCGTTCTCGCTGGAGGAGGCTGAGGAGCGTGAGGTATCACTCTTCTATATGGCCTTGACTCGCGCACTGGATTGGCTGTTTATTTCCTACAGCGGAGATTCGAAGTTTACCTTGTACCTGGACGAGATTCAGCAGCAGCGGAAGGAAAAAAAGCATACCGCGAAGAAAATGGGCTGATCGAAAGCCATTTTAGCTCAAAGCTATAAATCAGAGGTGACGCTCCGTGCGAATAGAATCAACGGATAAGCGATCCAGCATAACGTTTGAATTTGTGGAATCGCAGCAGCATCTTCTCCCCGGCATTTGTTTCTCGATTAATATAAGAGATAACGAATATAGCGGCGTGAATCCGCAGGTGTGGGTGGAGGCGCGCGATGTACGGTCCTTTATTTATGCCGTTAAGAAAATAAACCTTGAGCGCAAAGGTTCAGCGCCGCTTGCGGGGATGAGCCCTCAGGAATTTAGCCTTACGATTCAGTGCGTGAACCGAAAAGGGGATTTCGTGCTGGAATATTTACTGTCCAAGCATGTCTATCTCGAACATTTATCATCGAAGCGACTCGTTTCTGGGGCTTTTGATATGAATCCGTCAGATCTTGAGCGGATCGATAACTTCTTTTCCTCACTCCTTCCAAGCTAGCTCTGTAGATGATTCTATAGGGCTTTTTTCTATTACGGTTGACAAATACCCTCCCTCACCTTAAATTGAATATTAATTCATTATGTTGTATGAATATTCAATTGAGGTGAAACGATGAACCATTTAATATCATTAAAAGAATGGGATGCGGCTGCGATTCATTCCATCATTGAGCAGGGAATTGCGATAAAGAGCAGCCCGGAACGCTTTTACCATGCAGCCGAGAGAAAGGGACTTCTCATGCTTTTTCAGAAAACATCGACAAGGACCAACCTATCCTTTCAATCCGGCATAAACCAAATGGGCGGTTACGCGGTCGTGATGGACTGGGATGCAAGCAATTTCAGCCTTTCTCCTATTCAATATGAAGCACAATATGCTTCGAGAAATAGCGATGTGATCATGGCTAGACTCAAGAAGCACTCGGATGTGCTCGAATTAGCTAAATACTCCGAGGTACCTGTCATCAATGGCTGCTGTGAAAAATATCATCCATGCCAGGCGTTAGCGGATCTTATGACCATTTACGAGGTTACTGGAACGTTTAAGGGAATTACGCTCACGTATGTCGGCATTCATAACAATGTAGCCAACTCATTGGTTGCAGGCTGCATGACGCTAGGAGTTAAGCTTCTATTGGTTACGCCGATTATAAATCCCCCATCCTGGGATGAGGAGCTCATGCGGCAGGCATATCGCAGCGGATTCATAGAGCAGGCAGACAGCCTAACAGAAGCGGTATCGCAATCGGATTTTGTCTACACGGATACTTGGATCGATATGGAGTTTTTCCATGAAAAACACTATGAAGAGGAGAAAAACCGGCGATTAGAGACGATGCTGCCTTTTCAGTTGAATCGCAACAACCTCGCGGGACACACGCCCTATATCATGCATGATATGCCTATACATCCCGGCTTTGAGATTGAAGCGGAGCTTGTGGAGTCGGAACGTTCCATTATCTATCAGCAAGCGGAGAACCGTATGCATGTGCAGAAAGCTTTGCTGCTTCATTTGCTTACCTAGAGCTTAAACCGTCCACTGCTTAACGCGAGGCGAGCTTGCAGCCATGTGCTCACTGATGTAAACAAGAGGCAGCCAATACGGTTGCCTCTTGTTCGCGTTGCCCAACCACACTCGCTCCGAATGGTGTATCGCATCATGCTCTGCGGCACGTCGGTTACACAGCGTTTAACATAGCTTACAAATGGGTAAATACGAACAAAGCGAGATCGAAGTGAACGGCACTTCTAGAAGGCGGTGAAAGTATTGGAAACGAAAATCAAAGCAGGCATTATCGGAACCGGTTTTATCGGACCCGCACATATTGAGGCTGTACGCAGGCTTGAATTCGTAGAAGTCATTGCTGTGGCCCGGCGCGGCCAAGAAAGAGCTGACAAGAAAGCGGAGGAGCTTGGCGTGCCGCTTGCCTACGGCGATTATAGGGAAATGCTCCGCAATCCGGACATTGATGTGGTACACAACTGTACGCCGAATCATTTGCATGTTCAGATTAACCGTGAGATCATCGAGGCTGGAAAGCATGTACTATCGGAAAAGCCTTTGGCGATGTCGAGCGCCGAATCCAGGGAACTTCTGGCATTGGCACGTAAGCATGGTATCGTGCACGGCGTTAATTTTAACTACCGCCAGTTTCCGATGATGAAGCAGCTATCGGAGATGGTGAAGCAAAATGAATTCGGCAGGATCAATATGGTTCATGGGAGCTATCTTCAAGATTGGCTGCTTTACGAGACGGATTACAATTGGCGTTTGGAGGATAAGACGGGAGGCAGGTCGCGGGCTGTTGCGGATATCGGATCGCATTGGTGCGACACCGTCCAATATGTGACGGGCAAGAAGATCTCGCAAGTGTTCGCCGACTTATGGACTGTCCATCCCCATCGAAAAAAGCCCATATCCCATGCGGATACATTCAGCGGAAGCGATGAGGATCAGGCAGATGAGGAGTACGAGGACATTCCTATCCATACGGAGGATTATGCATCGGTGCTTATACGTTTCGACGATGGCAGCAAGGGTGCCTTTACGGTTTCGCAAGTCAGTGCCGGCCGGAAAAACGCGCTTAGCTTTGAATTGAACGGCAGCTGCAAATCCGCCTATTGGAAGCAGGAGGAGCCGGCCAAGCTGTGGATTGGTCACCGCGATCGCTCGAATGAGGTATTGATGGCCGATCCGGCTTTGTTTCTCGAAAAAGCGAGACCGTCAATCCATCATCCGGGCGGGCATACGGAAGGCTGGCCGGATTCGGTGAAAAATATGATGCTGAAATATTACACCTTCATACGAGAAGGCAAAGATCCTCTCAAGGATAAGGCGAATTTCGCGACCTTCGAAGACGGGCATGTTTCTATGTGCATAATGGAAGCCATCCTAAAGAGCCATAAAGAAGAGCGCTGGGTTCAAGTTGAACAGTAAATGCAGTTAATAGAAAGAGCTCTCTTGTCCATTTCGGGCAGGAGAGCTCTTTCTTTGCAATTATTGCGATTGATCGGCTGCTATGATTTCCTGTATTCGCAGCATCGTATCATTAAAATCAACACAGTCATGATTCCAAACGATTTCATCGGCATGCTGCGTATAGGCGCTGCTTAATTCGACCTGCTCAGCTCTTTGTATTCGGTTAACCGTTTCTTCCGTCAGGCTTCCTCTAAGCGTAAGCCTTCTCGTAATTGTTTCAATGTCAGCTCCTATGTATATGGCAACGGTACCGCTGTACAGCTGTTTGAGAGCGAGCACGCCGGCCAAATCCAGAACGATATGAGCCTTGCCATTTTGACTCAACACCTCTTCGATGCTGGATTTTAAAGTGCCGTAATAATGCCCGTTGTAATTGGTCCACTCGATAAAGGAGCCGGCCTCAAGCTCTTGCTCGAATTGGGCAGTCGTCATGAAAATATAATGGACCCCGTTTTCCTCATGCGGTCTCGGGGATCTTGTCGTAGCTGTAATGATTTTTGGATAGCCGCTGTTTGCCAGCTCTTTTTGAATTTCGGACTTTCCTGACGCGGACGGTCCATAAAATGCGAATATATTTCCCAAGCTCTAGCTCTCCTTTATTATCTCTTCAACATTTGCTTACAATAAAGACCATATATTGCTAAAATGGCTCTAAACGAATTCAGCTGGGAGCGAGCCTATGATTCTAACTAATCATCCTTTTAACCCATTCTATAATGAAAAAGATATAGAGCGGCATATCAATACAGAAAATGCGAAGCAGCGGGTTTCGATCCGGGACGACTTTGAGCGCGATTTCGGCAGGGTCATCCATTCGGCGGCGTTTCGCCGTTTGCAATCCAAGACACAGGTCATCGGAATCACCGAAGGAGATTTTCATCGCACGCGCCTCACCCATTCCCTTGAAGTATCTCAAATTGCCAGAGGAATTGCCACAACGTTAAATGAAAAGAACAATATCTTTAATGATGCGGATAGCAAAATAGATACCTCTCTTATAGAAGCAGCCGCGTTGGCCCATGATTTGGGCCATCCGCCGTTTGGTCACCAAGGCGAGCGCGCGTTGAACAAATGCATGAGAGCCTTTGATCTTAATTTTGAAGGGAATGCGCATACGTTTCGATTATTGACCAGCAGAGAAGGGGATAGGGAAGCGGGACTTGATCTAACCAGGGCTTCTTTATTGTCCATTCTAAAATATCCTGCCAGCATGAATCGGGTAAATAATCCGGATGTAGCAGGCAAACCGCCCAAAAGCAGCATATTTGAAGAGGATGAGCCTGTGTTTGAATGGGTGCTGGAAGCATTTTCGCCAGAGGAGAAGGCGTATTTCACACAAATATCCGAGCCGCAGGCCGGAAAGCATAGAAAAACGATAAACAAAACCTTTGAATGCTCGATCATTGAGCTGGCTGACGATATTGCTTATGCTACCTATGATTTAGAGGATGCCTTTAAGCTAAATTTGATCAAAAGGGATGATCTATGCGAGGTGGTCGAGCGGCATAAATCGATTTCATCGGAGCGGATAGCCGAATCGCTGCGGATTTTCTTGGATAAGGACAGCGATAAAAACAAGCAGACAAAGCGTTTCTTTGCTGATTTAGTATCCGGCTTTATTCATGAAATTACGATAAAGGATGCGCAGCCGGCCTTTTCTTCTAATAGACTGCGGTATAAGGCGGTCATCGCCGAAGAAGCTATGCAGCTGCTGGAGGATTTGAAAACACTCGTCGTGGATCATGTCATTTTCTCGCAGAAGGTGCAAACCTTCGAATGGCGAGGAGGCAAAATTATCGAAAAGCTGTTCGATGCGATGCTGAACGATAAAAATCTGCTGCCCGAGGATGAAAAGGCAAGCTGGAGTAAAACCTCCGACAAGCGGAACGCAAGGTTAGTTTGCGATTACATAGCTGGGATGACGGATACCTATGCTTTGAAAATGTATTCGCGTTTATATGAAGCGGCAGGCGGCAGGCTTTTCGATATCTAGTGAATCATAAGGATCGGTCTATCATGATTGCTCTTCTATTCTGTATAAACATGAAACATAGAGCTTTTAAAGCTATTATTATTTATTTTAAAAAAACACTTGCATTACTAGTCTTGTCCATGGTATATTCTTATTCCGGCCAAGAAACACACCGGAACGAAAGAAAAAAGATTGCTCTTTGAAAACTGAACAACGAGTAATAACTGCCCTTACGATCCTAACGGATCGTTAGAAAAGCGATAAAAAAGTAATGAGCATTTCAAACACCAATTTGGAGAGTTTGATCCTGGCTCAGGACGAACGCTGGCGGCG